>NZ_JMPR01000036.1 GCF_000735525.1 Tatumella ptyseos ATCC 33301
GTGCTGAAGACCCGCGTAAAGCCGCTGTCGCCGCTGCTATTGCCCGCGCTAAAGCGAAGAAAGCCGCCCAGGCTGCGGATACCGCCGCTGAGCCGGTGACGGCTGCACCGGCTGCCGAAACCGCTGCTGAAGACCCGCGTAAAGCCGCTGTCGCCGCTGCCATTGCCCGCGCCAAAGCAAAAAAGGCCACACAAGCCGCCGCCGGAACCTCCGGTTCTGAAAATCAACAGCCCGCGACGCCTGTGTTGCAGAATTCGACCACCGAGGATTAAATGGCTTTTCGTATCGCAAGTTCCCCTTATACTCACAACCGGCGCAGCACTAACCGGATAATGACA
Source organism: Tatumella ptyseos ATCC 33301 (assembly GCF_000735525.1). GTDB lineage: Bacteria > Pseudomonadota > Gammaproteobacteria > Enterobacterales > Enterobacteriaceae > Tatumella > Tatumella ptyseos. Next base: position 339 of record NZ_JMPR01000036.1, read on the forward strand.
CTGGTATTGCTGGCTGCCGTGCCGGGCCTGATGACCCAATGGTATTATTTTGGCTACGGTAACCTGATTCAGGTCGCTCTGGCGGCTATCACCGCCTGGGTGGCAGAAGGCCTCGTCCTGCGCTTACGCCGTCAGCCGGTGCTGCCGGTACTTTCTGATAACTCAGCGTTGTTAACCGCCCTGCTACTCGGTGTGAGTTTACCTCCGCTGGCCCCCTGGTGGCTGATCGTCATTGGTACCACCTTCGCTATTATTATCGCGAAACAGTTGTATGGCGGACTGGGTCAGAACCCGTTTAACCCGGCCATGGTCGGTTATGTGGTGTTGCTTATCTCATTCCCGGTGCAAATGACCAGCTGGCTTCCCCCGGAGACACTGCAATCGGTACGACCCGGTTTTATTGACTGTCTCAGTATGATCTTCACCGCCCATACTACCGGCGGTCTGTCAATGCAGGCCCTGCAGCTTGGGGTAGACGGTATCAGCCAGGCCACACCTCTGGATGGTTTTAAAACCGGACTGCGTGCCGGGCATACCGCGGCACAGTTATTGTCTGAACCTGCGTTTAAAGGCATCCTGGCTGGCCTCGGCTGGCAGTGGGTAAATGTAGCGTTCCTGGCAGGCGGGCTGTTTATGCTGGCCAACCGGACTATCCGCTGGCATATCCCGGTGAGTTTTCTGGCCTCGCTGGCTGTTTGTGCCACCCTTGGCTGGTGGTTCTCACCAGGCCATCTTGCCTCACCGATGATGCACCTGTTTTCCGGTGGCACTATGCTGTGTGCTTTTTTTATTGCAACCGACCCGATTTCGGCCTCCACAACGGATAAAGGCCGCCTGATTTACGGTGCGCTGATCGGGTTACTGACCTGGCTTATCCGCAGCTTTGGCGGCTATCCCGATGGTGTGGCTTTCGCCGTGTTACTGGCAAATATCTGTGTCCCGTTAATTGATTATTACACTCAGCCACGGGTGTATGGCCATCGTAAGGAATAACCGATGCTCGATACTATCCGGAAAAATGGCATTACTCTGGCCGTCTTTGCTGCGGTCACCACCGGGATGACGGCAGTCATTAACCTGGTGACCAAACCAACGGTTGAGCATCAGATGGCGCTGGAACAAAAGACCTTGCTCGATCAGGTGGTTCCTCCTTCACTGTATAACAATAAATTACAGCAGGAGTGCTACATCGTACGCAATCAGGCGCTGGGAAATATGGATCCCCACCACCTCTATGTGGCCCGTAAGGACGGAAAGCCCGTTGCCGTAGCACTGGAAACCACAGCCCCGGATGGCTATTCCGGTAATATCCAGATGCTGGTCGGTGCCGATTTTAACGGTAAAGTTCTGGGGGTGAGGGTCACCGAACAACATGAAACGCCGGGCCTGGGTGATAAAATTGAGCTACGTATTTCTGACTGGATCACCCACTTCTCCGGTGTGGTTCTGCACGGTGCTGATGATAAACATTTTGCGGTGAAGAAAGACGGGGGTGATTTTGACCAGTTTACCGGGGCGACCATCACACCCCGTGCGGTGGTGAATGCGACAAAACGCACTACCCTGTATATTGAAACATTGCCATCACAACTTTCATCACTGCCTGATTGTGGAGAAAACCCATGAGTGAAGCTAAAAAACTACTGGTCGGAGGCCTCTGGAAAAACAACTCGGCTCTGGTGCAGTTACTGGGGCTATGCCCGTTACTGGCAGTAACATCAACAGCGACCAATGCCCTGGGACTCGGGCTGGCAACCACACTGGTGCTGACCATTACCAATAGCGCTATCTCGTTATCACGCCGCTGGATGCCTTCAGAAATCCGTATTCCGATTTACGTAATGATTATCGCCTCTGTCGTCAGTTGCGTGCAGATGCTGATCAGTGCCTATGCGCATAGTCTGTACCAGTCATTAGGGATATTTATTCCTCTTATTGTCACCAACTGTATTGTGGTCGGTCGCGCCGAAGCCGTCGCGTCAAAATCAAATGTTGCGTTGTCAGCACTGGACGGTTTTTCTATCGGCATGGGTGCCACCTGCGCGATGGTTACGCTGGGTTCACTGAGGGAAATTATCGGTAACGGGACTATCTTTAATGGTGCCGACCAGTTGCTTGGCCCGTGGGCAAAAGTGCTACGCGTTCAGGTGTTTCACTTCGATTCCCCGATGTTACTGGCGATGCTGCCTCCTGGCGCGTTTATCGGTCTGGGCATGTTACTGGCCGCGAAATACCTGATAGATCAACGTACCCGTCAGCGTGCAGAGCGTAAAGCTGAACAGGCTGCCGTGACAGTAACCGGACAGACAGTGACAGCAGCTCAGGTATCTGCAGGGAAAGTGTAGTGAATAAAGAGAAACGTTATCAGATACTCAGCCGGTTGCGGGATAACAACCCTCACCCGACCACGGAGCTTAATTTTACCTCCCCGTTCGAATTACTGATTGCGGTTTTACTTTCGGCACAAGCCACTGATGTGAGTGTTAATAAGGCGACTGTCGGATTATTTGCTGCGGCCCCGACCCCGCAGAAAATGCTGGAACTGGGGGTTGAAGGTGTCCGTGAAGCCATTAAGACCATCGGCCTGTTTAATACCAAAGCAGCCAATGTGATTAAAACCTGTCAGATACTGACAGAAAAACATCAGGGACAGGTCCCGGAAAACCGCGAAGCGCTGGAAGCACTGCCGGGCGTCGGACGTAAAACCGCCAACGTGGTACTGAATACCGCATTTGGCTGGCCTACTATCGCTGTAGATACCCATATTTTTCGGGTATCCAACCGTACGGGGTTTGCACCAGGTAAAAATGTAGACCAGGTGGAAGCAAAACTGCTGAAAGTTGTTCCCGCAGAATTCAAGGTCGACTGCCACCACTGGCTGATCCTTCATGGCCGTTATACCTGTATTGCCCGTAAGCCCCGGTGTGGTTCCTGCCTTATCGAAGATTTATGTGAATATCGCGAAAAGACCGAATAACCCCGGGGTCCGGGAGAGCCTCAGCTCTGTCATACATCAGGGCTGAGAAACTCTTCCGGACATCAGTTTATTGGCTTCCTCTTATTCCCGTCAGCAAAAGCCCTTCCCCGGGCTACTATTTATCCGGTTAGTATCACGTTTCTGAAAAAGCCTAACAGCCTGATAATCCGGATTTATCGCCCTCTATAGCAACAGATATTGCTTATGGGTGTTTTGATAACTTTTACTTCTGCTTATCCGTTCGCCTGCGGGATCAATACCACAGAAACATTATTTTGCATTATGCGGGGGAATTTATTATTCTCTTTTTAGGAAAATTCACGATTTTCCAATATTTAATAACATTGATCGCCGGGTTAACAACTTTAAAATCTACGCAACGTAGTCTGTATGCTATTTCACCATACTCCTGCTCTGCCTGATTTATTGTCACTTTCTGACTCAGGCTATTCAATACATAACAAAATCATGTGAAAAGTTACGCATGAAAAGCACTTAATTCCTGACGTTAAACAGGGTTAAAACACACCGAGGTTAAAGTGTCTGCTGCAAACAAACATAATGAATCCGTCAGCCTGAACGCATTCAGGCAACCGAAAGCGTTCTACCTGATTTTCTCCATTGAATTGTGGGAACGTTTCGGATTTTACGGGCTACAGGCTATCCTGGCTGTATACCTGGTCAAACAACTGGGGATGTCAGAAGCTGATTCCATCACCCTGTTCTCTTCGTTCAGTGCCATGGTTTATGGCATGGTGGCTATCGGTGGATGGCTGGGGGATAAAGTCCTCGGGACCAAACGCGTGATCACCCTCGGGGTGATTGTACTGGCTCTGGGTTATGCCTTTATTACCTTCTCCGGCCACAATGTCGCAATGGTTTATGTCGGCATGGCGACCATTGCCGTCGGTAGCGGACTGTTTAAAGCCAACCCGTCTTCTCTGCTGTCAACCTGCTATGAGAAAGGCGACTCCCGCCTCGACGGTGCGTTCACGATGTTCTATATGTCCATTAACATCGGTTCACTGTTCTCAATGATGCTGACCCCCTGGCTGGCGACGAAATACGGCTGGAGCGTTGCGTTCTCTCTGTCTGTAGTGGGACTGGCGATCACCCTGATTAACTTCCTTAGCATGAAGTCCCTGGTGAAGAATTATGGTTCTGCACCGGACTTCGCGCCTCTGCATTTCGGTAAGCTGGTTGCGACCCTGGTCAGCGTGGTCGTGCTGGTTGCTGTTGCCACTATGCTGCTGCATCACCAGAGCATTGCCCGTATGGCACTTCTGGTCATTGCTATCGGTATTCTGCTGGTCTTTGCGAAAGAAACGTTTGCTCTGAAAGGTGCTGCTCGTCGTAAAATGATCGTTGCATTTATCATGATGCTGGAAGCCATTGTCTTCTTTGTCCTGTATATGCAAATGCCAACATCACTGAACTTCTTTGCTATCCGTAACGTCCAGCATGAAATTATGGGTATCCATTTTGAGCCGGAACAGTTCCAGGCACTGAACCCGTTCTGGATCATGGTTGCCAGCCCGCTTCTGGCAGCAGCTTACAATAAACTGGGTAACAGCCTGCCGATGCCGCTGAAATTTGCTATCGGTATGTTCCTGTGTTCTGCGGCCTTCCTGGTACTGCCACTGGGTGCACAGTATGCGACTCAGCAAGGGATTGTTTCTGTAAACTGGCTGATCCTCAGCTACGCATTGCAGAGCGTCGGTGAACTGATGATTTCAGGCCTGGGTCTGGCCATGGTCGCTCAGCTGGTTCCTCAGCGTCTGATGGGCTTCATCATGGGTTCATGGTTCCTGACGACGGCCTGTGCCGCGGTGATTTCAGGTAAAGTCGCTGGTCTGATGGCTGTGCCTGAAGATGTGACTGATCCACTGATGTCCCTGAGTGTATACAGCCACGTCTTTAAAGAGATCGGGATTTATACCTTAGTGATTGCTGTGATTATGCTGATTTCAGCCCCGCTGCTGAATAAAATGATCCGCGACTAAACCCGTCCGGATCCTGCCAGGCCAGTCAGCATTGCTGACTGGCTTTTTTTTATCCGTTTACAGGGGATTTCCCCGGTGATCCTGGCCTGATGTTTGCCCTGCCATTTGTCGGGTATCTCTTACCGGCCACGGTATTCACGCAATACACAGCCTTTTGACCACTCTCAACCCGGTACACCATTGACTGCGGCCCTGGTGAGCAGTCAGTCCGTATATTCCTGTAAAATACCGCTCAGCCAGTCCATAAATACCTGCACCCGCGGTGGAACATTCCGGCGATAGGGATACAGCAGCGACACAGGCATAGGTCTGGCCGGATAGTCTGCGAGCACTTCCAGTAATGCTCCCTGAGCCAGTAATGCCTTTACACTGCCTGCCGGTACCTGAATGATCCCCAGGCCGGCAATACAGGCTGCGCGGTAAGTTTCGGTACTGTTTACTGTGAGTGCTCCCGGGACCGGGAAATAATGGCTTTTTTTGCCGTCGTAATATTCAAATCCTGACGGTGGTTTACCCAGGTATTGTGTGTAATGCACCATCGTATGCTGTGACAGGGCTTGCGGTGACAAAGGCAACCCAAAGCGGGCAAGGTAATCAGGGCTGGCACAGTTAACCATTCGATGATACCCGATATGACGTACCATCATCCCTGAATCTGCCAGTTCTCCTGCCCTGACCACACAGTCAAGTCCGTCACGGATCAAATCGGCCTGGCTGTCACTGCTGCTCAGTTCAACCCGCAACCCGGGGTAGCGCTGCAGAAATTCAGGTAACCGGGGGAGCACAAATCCGGTCGCCAGCGCCACCGACATATCAGCCCTCACCGTTCCGTTCAGTGTGGACGGTTCCTGCCGGAACAGTGTGTCCATATCCTCCAGCATACCCAGTAGTTCAAGGCAGCGGTGGTAATAGAGTTCCCCGTCCCGCGTCAGGCAGACACGCCGTGTCGTGCGCTGTAACAAACGGGTGCCGGTATTTTTTTCCAGTGCCTGTATCTGCCTGGAAACACTGCCCTTCGGTATCCCCAGACTGTCCGCGGCCACCGTAAAACTGTTTGCTTCCGCAACGCGGACAAATACCTGCATTGCCTGTATTTTATCCATAACCCTGCCGATTGTTGTTGATATTGAAACAGTGATATCTGTTTTGCCAACTTTATCACATCGCTGGCGATCAATATGATGGATTCCGTTAATCCTTTTATCGGCGGAGAAAAATGATGAAAAACAGTATCGCAGTCATCACCGGGGGCAATCGTGGCCTGGGTAAAAACGGAGCACTGAAACTTGCCGCCCGTGGCATCGGGATTGTCCTGACCTACCGCTCGCATGCCGAAGAAGCAGAAGCCGTTGTCAGAGAGATCCGTGACCTTGGCGTTAATGCTGTCGCCTTGCCTCTGGACGTAGGGATGACTGCACAATTTGACCGGTTTACTGAGCAACTTCGCACGGTGTTACAGCAAGTCTGGCAACGTCAGGATTTCGATATGTTGATCAATAATGCCGGACATGGTCACTATCAGTTATTTTCTGAAACGCGGGAAGAGGACTTCGATGCACTGGTCAATGTCCACCTTAAAGGTCCGTATTTCCTCACACAGAAATTACTGCCATTACTCCGGGACGGCGGTCGTATTTTGAATATTTCCAGTGGCCTGACACGCGTCACTTTCCCGGGATCGGCGACTTATGCGGCAGTCAAAGGTGCAATGGAAGTCCTCACCCGTTATCAGGCTAAAGAACTGGGCGGGAGGCGTATCAGAGTAAACGTACTGGCTCCGGGCGCGGTGGAAACTGATTTTGGTGGCGGACGTACCCGTGATAATCAGCAGGTTAACGCGGCCATTGCCTCGCAAACTGCGCTGGGGCGCGTTGGCTTACCTGATGATATAGGGGATGCTATCGCCATGGTGCTGAGTGATGAGAGCGGCTGGATCAATGCACAACGCATTGAAGTGTCGGGGGGGTTAGCGCTCTGACGTGACAGGGTAACACCGGTAGGCCAAAAGGACCGCCGGCCGGCAACAGACCGGCCGGCGGTACCGGTTAACGGATTTTTTCCGCCGGGAAATGCTGCTCAGGTCGGGCAATCTGATCCTGCGCGGCCACCAGCTGCAGTTCGTATTCGCCCATCTGATGGGTTTTGATCATGACTTCGTAGACCGCTGCCGTCACATGTTCAAGGGCATCCGGTAAGGATTTACCCTGTAACAGATCCACCAGCAACAGCCCGCTGGTCAGGTCACCGACACCGACCGGTTGACGAACACCAAAATCCACCAGCGGACGCTGGATATGCCAGGCTTCATCGGCAGTGACCAGCAGCATCTCAAACTGATCACTGCGACGTCCGGCCCGGGATAAATGTTTCACCAGTACCACCCGGGGCCCCCGGGAGATCAGCTCACGACAGGCATCAATACACTCATCAATGGTGTGCAACTGACGCTCACTGAGCATTTCCAGCTCCAGCAGATTCGGGGCAATAATATCACTGGCAGGCAGTGCGTAGCGGCAATGGAATTCGGCGACGCCCGGCGCGACGATACACCCTTTTTCAGGATGCCCCATCACCGGATCACAGAAATACCAGGCCTGAGGATTGGCTGCTTTAACTTCACGGACAATTTCCAGGATCTTTTCGCCCTGTTCTGCGGAACCGAGGTAACCACTCAGCACCGCATCGCAGGTTTTCAGGCGATCAATTTCTGCAATACCTTTCACAATGTCGGTCAGATGTGAGGCCGGCATGACCGTCCCTGTCCAGTGACCGTATTGCGTATGGTTAGAAAACTGTACCGTGTTTAACGGCCAGACATTAGCGCCCATCCTGCGCATCGGAAACTCAGCGGCCGCATTTCCCGCATGGCCGTAGACAACATGTGATTGTATTGCAAGAATATTTTTCATTATCCGACGACGTCTTTATCTTATTGGAAATGTAAAAAAGGCCGGAAACCGGCCTTTATCATAAACGTGTTATTGCCAGTTGATCAGGCAGTAATGTTTTTTACCACGGCGCAGGACGGTATAACGACCGAAGAGTTTGTCGTCCTCACTGAAACGATACTCAGCATCGGCTTGCTTCTGGCCGTTAATCGCCACCGCATTCGATGAAATCAGTGTCCGGGCCTGACCACGGGAAGGTACCAGCTCAGCGGTAACCAACGCCTGTTGCAGGTCATCGCCCTGTGACAGAGTGATGGCTGGCATGCCATCCTGGGCCAGTTGTTCCAGGTCTGCCTCGCTGAGGTCACTCAGGGTCCCGGCAAACAGGCTTGCGGTGATACGTTTCGCGGCGTTCAGACCTTCTTCGCCGTGAACCAGTCGTGTCACCTGTTCAGCCAGAACATACTGTGCACGCGGTGCTTTACCGCTCTGTTCATCTTCCGCCTGCAGGGCGTTGATCTCTTCAATGCTCATAAAGGTGAAGAATTTCAGGAAACGATAAACATCCGCATCTGCTGTGTTGATCCAGAACTGGTAGAATTTGTACGGGCTGGTTTTCTTAGCGTCAAGCCAGACAGCGCCACCTTCGGTTTTACCGAATTTAGTACCATCCGATTTAGTGATCAACGGAACCGTCAGGCCAAACACCTGATTCTGATGCAGTCTGCGGGTCAGATCGATACCCGAGGTAATATTCCCCCACTGATCGGAACCGCCTATCTGCAGACATACCTCGTGACGCTCGTTCAGGCAGGCAAAATCATAGCCTTGCAGCAGGTTGTAGGAGAATTCGGTGAAAGAAATCCCCTGGTCATCACGGTTAAGACGCTGCTTTACCGCTTCTTTATTAATCATCTGATTAACTGAGAAGTGCTTACCGATATCCCGCAGGAAGGTCAGCACATTCATGCCGCCAAACCAGTCGTAGTTATTCGCGGCAATGGCGCTGTTGTCACCGCAATCAAAATTCAGGAAAGGCGCAACCTGGTGACGGATTTTCTCCACCCACTCACCGACCGTGTCGGCAGTATTCAGCTTACGCTCACTGGCTTTAAAACTCGGATCCCCGATAAGCCCGGTCGCGCCGCCGACTAATGCCACTGGCTTGTGGCCAGCATCCTGAAAACGTTTCAGGCAAAGTAACGGTACCAGATGGCCCAGATGTAAGCTATCTGCGGTAGGATCAAAGCCGCAATACAGCGCAATCGGCCCTTGTGCCAGTCGCTCTGATAACGCTTCTTCGTCCGTTACCTGGGCGATCAGGCCCCTTTCCTGTAATTGTTGTATCAGGTTACTGCTGGTCATCAACGACTCCAAATTGAACAGACTGCACCTTTGCTGCAATGCAGCTTTCCGCGCAGTCGCGGAAAAAAATCAGATGCATAGAATAAAACGGTGCGGCGAACTGTTCCAGTATTGATATAGCTTATTTTACCAAATCAGGGAGCCAGGCGATCAATTTTCCAGCAGTCACCCTCTTTCTGATAGATGAATCTGTCGTGCAGACGTTTTTCGCCGCCCTGCCAGAACTCCATGGTATGAAAGCGGACCCGGTATCCTCCCCAGAAATCGGGTAGCGGGACTTCACCACGCATAAATTTCTGACTGATTTCCAGAAACTTGCCTTCCAGAACCCCACGGGCAGAGATCCTGCTGGACTGTCTGGAGACCCAGGCCCCTATCTGACTGTCACGCGGACGGCTATGGAAATATTTAATCACCTCTTTGGCACTCAGTTTTTCGGCTTCGCCCAGCACCATCACCTGACGTTCCAGCGTATGCCAGGGAAAGTGCAGCGATATTTTCGGGTTATGACTCAGGTGCTGCGCCTTCCGGCTGCCGAGGTTGGTGTAAAAGATCATACTGTTATCATCGTATTCCTTCAGTAAGACAATACGCTGATACGGCTGCCCCTTCTCGTCCACGGTCGCGACACACATTGCCGTCGGATCCGGCAGTTGTGCTTCACAGGCCTGACTGAGCCACTGGGTGAACAACGTCATTGGGGCATCGGGTAAATCCTTACGTCTGAGGCCGCCACGGGTATATTCCCGTCGCAGGTCAGCGATATTTTTTACAGGTTCCTGTTGGATAGTCATTGTTTATAACTCATCAAAGCACTTCACCACCGACAGTGTTGCTGCAGGCTAGCACTGTCCCCTTTTATCTTTTACCGCTTACAACATGTCTTCCCGCAGGGAGGCTGGCCGGAAAAATGGCCCCCAGGGTAGTAAAATCACGGGCCCCCGTGACCGCAGGCAGGTTCCCGGGTAATCCCGAGAGCGTACGGAACGCCAGCCAGGCGAAGGCCAGTCCTTCCATATCGTCACTGCTGATCCCCGCATCATCCGTTTTTCCGACTTCTGTACCCGGCATCAGAGCCGATATTCGCTGCATCAATGCCCGGTTATGGCTGCCTCCGCCGCACACCAGTAACCGGTCACAGTGGCCACTGAGTTGTATCTGCTGCACGATTGTCGAGGCCGTCAGTTCCAGCAGTGTGGCCTGAATGTCACAGGCATTGAGGCCCGGGAAGCGCTGCAACTGCTTTTCAATCCAGGATAAATTAAAATATTCACGACCGGTACTTTTCGGGGCCGGTAAGGCAAACCACGGGTCGTCCAGCATCTGTTTCAGCAATACCGGTACGACATTTCCCTGACTTGCCCACTGGCCGTCTTTATCGAAGCGCTGCTCACGTTGTTGCCAAATCCAGGCATCCATCAGGATATTGCCAGGCCCGGTGTCGAACCCCCGGATATTCTGGCCAGGAAACAGCAGGGAAACATTTGCAATACCGCCAATATTAAGCACAACGCGCCGCTCCAACGGATGCATAAGCACAGCACGGTGAAAAGCAGGCACCAGCGGTGCGCCCTGACCGCCCATCGCCATATCACGGCGGCGGAAATCGCCAACGACCGTAATACCGGTACGAGCGACTATCTGATTATTATCCCCCAACTGCATGCTAAAAGGTGCTTCCCCTTCCGGTTCATGCCAGACCGTTTGTCCGTGGCAACCGATGCCGACGATATCTTCGGCACTCAGCGATTCCCGTTGCATAAGTGTTTCTATTGCTTCGCTGAACAGACGGCCGAGATGGGTATCCAGACGCCCCAATTGTGACAGTGTCACGGGCTGACCCTGACAAACATCCAGGACCTTCTGCCGGATTTCCAGTGGCATCGGGTGACAATAGCTGGCTTGCTGTGCCACGATATGCTCATCAATGGCCGCCAGCACCACATCCACACCATCAAGACTGGTTCCCGACATGACTCCGATATAACGTCCTGACTTCATCTTAACCTCAACTCAGCACTCCACCATTCAGCTATCAGTCTGGCAAATCCTGGCGGCTAATACTATGAATAAAAGAGTGATCATCGTTGAATTTCTCCTGAATGAATACCTGATGATTGAATTATTGTTTAGCCTGCCGGTCTTAACATGCCGTGTTGATAGTTTGCAAAAATCACTTCGGTATGCACAATTTGCTTTATACTGGAGAAACAACGTTATAAAGGGTGCGCTTATCGCGCTGATTTTTGAAAGGAGTTTCAGATGATTAAACGTTTAACGACTTTAGCGGTAGCCGCCTGTGTCCTCACAGGATGCGTGAACGATAACTCACTTTCCGGTGATGTTTATAGCGCCAGCGAAGCTAAACAGGTCCAGAGTGTATCCTACGGCACATTGGTTTCTGTCCGTGCAGTCAAAATTCAGGGCGGTGACAACGACAGCATGCTGGGCGCGATTGGTGGTGCTGTGCTCGGGGGCTTCCTGGGTAATACTATCGGTGGCGGCGCAGGCCGTAGTCTGGCAACCGCAGGTGGCGCAGTCCTTGGCGGGCTGGCCGGACAAGGTGTGCAGAGCAACCTGAATGAGTCCAACGGTGTTGAACTGGAAATCCGTAAAGATGACGGCAATACTATTATGGTCGTCCAGAAACAGGCTGCCAGCCGTTATTCTGCCGGCATGCGTGTTGCTTTAGTCTCTAACGGAAGCCAGGTCACCGTTTCCCCACGTTAAGCACTCCCGGGCACCTGAATGTGCCAGGGAAGTCAGGCTGACCGCATCCCTTACAACAAGGGGTAGTTAAAAAAACCCGTCACGATGACGGGTTTTTTACTTTTTTTCGCACCAGGCCATTTGCAAATCACCCTGCCACTTAAGCTTCCTTTCCTTGCAGTTCGACAATGTTTTTTTCCAGTCTGGCGATAACATTGACGATTGAATCGATTTCCTCTGCAGAGATTCCATCCAGGATATCTTCGCGACTGCGGTTAATCACCCTTTCCAGCTGTTCAATGATCGGGGTGGCAGCCTCTGTCAGAGTAATACGTTTTGCGCGGCGATCATCTGCACAGGGAGTCCGGCTGATAAGACCTTTTTTTTCCAGTTGATCCAGGGTTCTGACCAGTGACGGCTGTTCTATCCCAATCGCTTTGGCCAGCTGGATTTGTGACTGATCCGGCGGTAACTGATGAATATTGTGCAAAGTGACCCACAGCGTCTGGGTAAGACCCAGAGGCTTCAGCCTGTTATCAATAACTGCACGCCACATACGAACCAGTCTCGCCAGATCAGTGCCCAACGAAGATTCCATATAAGCTCCTTATAGTTAGCTTGCTAAGCAATGTCGTCTTTCTCGCACTATTTTGCGTTTTTTAGGGAACAAATACAAATACCTGATGAAAAGCGCGTTTTTTACACATTTTTCATTTCCGTGATCAGGCCCCGGGGATAAACCGTTATGATTCGGACCGCACCTTTGCCGCACTCACTGAACTGGTGGCAGAGGACTCTCTTTTTTTCCGCCAATCTTTTAATCGGCACTGGCTGGCTTTTTCGTGTGGCTGATCATCCACCCGCTAATCAGATCACGCATCTATTCCGTCCGTTTCTGGCACCCGATGCTGCCGGATTTCTCCGTATTTATACTGTGTGTCTTTTCCTCTTTTGGGCTACTGAACCTGAGATAATTCCCCATGAAAGTGAAAGTGGATCTGCTGAAGTACTTTTCAGCGTTATTTATCTTTGCTATTGCCCTGAACGCCGGTTGGTGGATGTGGAACTACTATATGCAGTCCTCCCGGACACGTGACGGAAAAGCGCATGCGGAGCTGGTCAAATATCACCCCGGAAGTCTCCGGACGGATGGTTTCAGTGGCGGTGAGTGATAACCCGTATGTGCATAAAAGGGGCGTTGCGGGTCACCGTAAAAGCCGCCGCCACATCCGGGCACTCAGACTGGCTTTTCTGGATCAGTTACGCCGTCGCATGGGTCAGAAAAGTGACGGTTGTCCCGGGGCTTCGTCCTCCGGAGCTGCCGAAGATTTTTGCCCGCGCAGACGACGTTGCTGGCATAACCGGATGATATTGCGTTTCTGAGCATCAGTGCAAGACATCCACCCGAAACGCTCTTCCCTGCTGCGCAGGCAGCCCACGCAATAGCCACGCTTATCGGCCTGACATAAGCCACGGCAGGGACTCGGTACAGGAAAAAACTCAAGTTGTTCAGCCATCGTTCGGGGTTCTCCCTGTCAGGTCGCGGGTCTGTTGTCCCTTTTCTGCGGAGACTATAAAGTCAAAGCATTGATCACTTTTTAAACTCATCTGAAAGCAAGCCTGTCTGTGAGTATAGCGGCAGGTTGTCTGTTTGTGCGTTACTCCATGAGCAACCTTGTCAGCCTGCTGAGCGCTAATTACTCTTGCTGAGGTGAATAAAAAATAATTTTTATCTCTTGCCTGCAGTAAGAGCATGACGATAACCCCTCGATCCTCCGGAGATAAATTATGACTGACAGCGTTCTTTTTAAGCCGCTTACTCTTGGCAGCATTACTGTCCCTAACCGGATCTTTATGGCACCGTTAACCCGCTTACGCAGTATTGAACCCGGCGATATTCCGACCCCACTGATGCAGGAGTATTATCAGCAGCGTGCGACTGCCGGCCTGATCATCACCGAAGCAACACAGATCTCATTCCAGTCCAAAGGGTATGCCGGGGCACCCGGGTTGCATACGCCGGAGCAGATCACCGCCTGGAGTGATATCACCCGGTCCGTTCATCAGGCCGGTGGCCATATTGCCGTACAACTCTGGCATACCGGGCGGATCTCTCATGCGTCCTTACAGCCGGACGGTCAGCCTCCGCTGGCCCCTTCATCGCTGCCTTCCCATACCCGTACCACACTGAAAGATGCTGAGGGCCAGGTTTACCGCGAAGAGACGACCCCGCCCCGGGAAATCACACAGGCGCAGATCCGGCAGGTGATCGATGATTTCCGCCAGGCCGCGGTGAACTCTGCAACGGCTGGTTTTGATCTGGTCGAAATCCACGGTGCACATGGTTATCTGCTGCATGAGTTTTTATCGCCGGAGTCCAATATCCGTACCGATAACTACGGCGGCAGCGTCGAAAATCGGGCCCGTTTATTACTGGAAGTGGTAGATGCGACCATCGAGGTTCGCGGGGCTGAGCATATTGGCGTCCGCCTCTCCCCGGTAGGTACTTTCCAGGCTCTGACCAATGGCCCGAACGAAGAAGAGGATGCACTGAGCGTTATCAAAGAACTGGCCGCCAGAAAGATTGCCTATCTCCATCTTTCTGAACCGGACTGGACCGGTGGCGACTCGTATCCTGACGCATTCCGCGAGAAAGTCCGTGAAATCTTCCCGGGCGTGATCATCGGGGCCGGAGGCTATACGAAAGAAAAAGCCGAAGATTTAATCGGCCGTGGCCTGATTGATGCCGTGGCGTTCGGACGGGATTATATTGCAAACCCGGACCTGGTCCTGCGCCTGGAAACCAACGCGCCGCTGAACCCACAGCGTCCGGAAAGTTTTTACGGCGGGGGTGCTGAAGGATACACCGATTACCCGTTTCTCCGGCAGAACTGAGATTACCCCAACGCTTTTCCCTGTTACACTGACTCAATGACTGACAGGCCAGCACGATCTCCTGCTGGCCCTTTTTAAAATGCTAAGAGGATGATATGCGTTTACTTCATACCATGCTGCGTGTCGGCGACCTGCAACGTTCGCTCGATTTTTATACCCGTGTATTAGGCATGAAACTGCTGCGTCAGAGTGAGAATACGGAATATAAATATTCACTGGCCTTTGTGGGCTATACCGACGAAAGCGACGGTGCCGTCATCGAACTGACCTACAACTGGGGTGTTGAAAGCTATGATCACGGTAATGCCTACGGTCATATAGCTCTGGGTGTGGATGATGTTGCCGCAACCTGTGAAAATATTCGCCAGAGTGGCGGTAACGTGACACGGGAAGCCGGCCCGGTTAAAGGTGGTACCACCGTGATCGCCTTTGTCGAAGACCCGGATGGCTACAAAATTGAGCTGATTGAGAATAAACATGCCGGTCAGGGGCTGGGTCACTGATCGTCGGCCTGCCTTTTCCGGCAGGCTTTCCTGCCAAAGCCTGTATGCCGCAGCTGCATCACAGGCGTTTTTTTGCGATACTAGCCGCTGCAATTTTCGTCCGATGAGATCCTGATGTCCGAAACTTCTTCCCCTAATGCTTTGAACCAACGTTTTCGTGGTTTCTTTCCTGTTGTTATTGATGTGGAAACCGCGGGTTTTAACGCCGATACTGACGCGTTACTGGAAATTGCTGCTATCAGCGTAAAAATGGATGAGGATGGCTGGCTGCAGCCTGACCAGACACTGCACTTTAATGTCAGGCCGTTCGAAGGTGCCATCCTGAATCCTGAGGCACTGGCCTTCACCGGCATCAATCCGGATGACCCGGACAGAAATGCCGTCAGCGAACATGATGCGTTACACGCTATCTTCAAAATGGTTCGTAAAGGTATGAAAGACAGCGACTGTGCCCGGGCCGTTATCGTGGCGCATAATGCTAATTTCGACCACAGTTTTGTGATGGCAGCTGCGCAACGCAGCCATCTGAAACGGAATCCTTTCCACCCTTTTGCGACCTTTGATACCGCTGCACTTAGCGGGTTGGTCCTTGGCCAGACAGTGCTGGCGAAAGCCTGTAAGGCTGCAGGAATGGAATTTGATAGCCATCAGGCCCATTCTGCCCTGTACGATACACAGCAAACGGCTACCCTGTTTTGTGAACTGGTTAACCGCTGGAAGCGTTTAGGCGGCTGGCCACTCCCGGTGCCCCCGGGAGAGGATGACACCGGACCTGAACCGGTATAACCTTTTTCGTTACGTCTTATTCCGGTAATACACTGACAAAAAAAATGCCCGCAGTCATCGCGGGCATCAGAAAGACGGGACGTCAGATTATTCCGCGGCAGGATATTTTTCTGCCGTTTCTTTGATCAGCTGCTGTAATTCACCACGCTGATACATTTCAATGATGATATCGCATCCCCCCACCAGTTCACCGTCTACCCATAATTGCGGAAAAGTTGGCCAGTTAGCGTATTTCGGCAGTTCTGCGCGAATATCCGGGTTTTGCAGGATATCGACATAAGCAAAACGCTGACCACACGCAGAAAGTGCCTGTACTGCCTGGGCTGAAAAACCACAACTTGGCAGCTTAGGTGAACCTTTCATATACAGAAGAATAGGGTTTTCTGAAATCTGAGTCTGAATTTTTTCTAACGTGCTCATCATACTTCCTTTGCAACAAAACGACATGTCTGCCTATTGTAAGCGATAACGGCGAATTAATAAAAACGACATTTCATGATGACAACCGTTAAACGGTCATCTCAGCACAACACGTCAAATGACCGTTTTGTGACAACAATCACATCACAAGAGGCTGGATTCGGTAAAACTGACGCGTTAATTACCTGTTTGCGCTCAATTTTTCGTCAAAAAACTTCTCGTAACAGATTCAGAAAAAAAGACCTTAACATTTGATAAATATCTGGATTAGAATGCGTTTGGGGCTGGCTGAAAGGTCAGATGTTATTTTTTAATTATGTTCTCTTTTACCGGAACATTTAACCTGTAACCTGACAACTATGCGTTTACTTATCACGCTTTTTATTCTTGCTGTTGCACAGCTGTTTTTTAACGTCGCGGAAGCCGCGCCACGTTCTGCTATTAATGTCTCTCATCACAAAGCGACAAGGAAAAATGTCACCGAAGATATGCGCAGAAAGCGCAGACCGGTGAAAGCCACCAGTTCACGGCATAAAACACGTCAGCCCCTAAGCCACCGTGTAAAAGCCTTAGCCAGCCACCGTAAGTTAAAAGAACGACCTTCCCGCGAAGAAAAACACCGCACCCCGGAGCATCATCGTACTGAAAAGAAAATTTACGGACATCATCGCCCCCTTGCCCGTAAATCGACCGCTCGCCCGTCAGAGAAACTGACCGCGATACGTATGAGCAGTACACACCGTCAGCGTTACCAGAAAGCCCGAAAAATCGCGATGATTAAGCTGATGGACCAATTAGGGAAACCGTACCAATGGGGAGGTTCTTCGCCCTACACCGGTTTTGATTGCAGCGGGCTTGTCTACTACGCCTATAAAGATCTGGTGAATTACAGAATTCCGCGCACCGCTAACGAAATGTTCCACCTGCGTGATGCCGCACCGGTTAAACGTAATCAGCTGGAAAAAGGTGACCTGGTCTTCTTCCATATTCATGGCCGTGAAAAAGCTGACCATGTGGGAGTCTACCTGGGTGACGGGAAATTTATTCAGTCCCCCCGCACCGGCAAAGATATTCAAATCAGTGCCCTGAGCAACGAATACTGGCAGAGCCACTACATCGGTGCCCGCCGGGTAATGACCCCGAGTACCGTTCGTTAAGAGAGTACCGGCTACTGCCCCTTCCCGGGCCGAAAGCATAAAA
>NZ_JMPR01000037.1 GCF_000735525.1 Tatumella ptyseos ATCC 33301
AGCTTTTTTTATTATCTGTTGCGGGACAGCACTGCAGTCCCGCAAGCCGGGAGACCCCGGTTAATGCAGAATTGCTGTAAAACTGAATGCAGAAATCATCAGTAAAGCAACAATCGTGGTGGTCAGTGCCAGTTTAAGATCAGTATCCATGCGTCCCCCTTCTCATAAGCACAATAACTGTATGGATATTATTATAATTACCACACTGTTGCGCAAAAATCTCGTTTTATTGTCCTGACCTTGCTAGAATTGCCGCCCTTCGTTGCGCAACGATGATGCGTGCTGAAATTTCAAGCGCTATTATCGTCCCGTCACAGGTAAATCGTCCCCCCTACACTACGAACGATTGCCGGAGTCAGGGTAAACGCAAACGATTAACTCAGCCAGCACAGAATAATGATAAACCCGGAGTAAGAATTGAATGGCAACTATTAAAGACGTGGCGAAGCGAGCAGGGGTTTCCACCACCACTGTTTCACATGTCATTAATCAGACCCGCTTTGTTGCGGAAGACACCTGTAAGGCCGTCCGGGAGGCAATTAATGAATTGCATTATTCCCCGAGTGCCGTCGCCAGAAGTCTGAAAGTGAATAACACCCGGACCATAGGATTGCTGTCGACCTCTCTGGAAGCTCCTTATTTTGCAGAGATCATCGAAGTTATCGAAAAGAAATGCTTTGAGCACGGTTATACCCTGATCCTCGGCAATGCCGATAATGATCTGAAAAAACAGCGTGCCTATCTGTCGATGATGGCACAAAAGCGTGTCGATGGTCTGCTGGTTATGTGTGCAGAATACCCACAGGATCTGCTGGATATGCTGGAACAGAACCGTAATATTCCGATGGTCGTTATGGACTGGGGAGTTTCCCGTGGGGACTTTACCGACACCATCCTGGATAATGCCTTCCGGGGCGGATATATGGCCGGACGCTACCTGATAGAACGTGGCCATCGTGATATCGGCTGTATCCCGGGCCAGATGGAACGCAACACCGGCGGCGGACGCCTGTCAGGCTTTTTGAAAGCGTTACAGGAAGCCGGTATCACCCTGCGTGATGAATGGCTGGTACAGGGTGATTTCGAACCGGAGTCCGGCTATCAGGCGATGCAGCAGTTGCTTTCGCAACCGCAACTGCCTACCGCCGTGTTCTGCGGTGGCGATATTATGGCGATGGGTGCCATTTGTGCGGCTGACGAACAGGGATTACGCGTACCGCAGGATATATCAGTGATCGGCTATGACAACGTACGTAATTCACGTTACTTCAGCCCGGCGCTGACCACTATTCACCAGCCTAAACGTGAACTGGGTGAAAAAGCCCTGGAAATGTTGCTGGATCGTATCGTCAATAAACGCGATGAACCCCAAACCATTGAGGTGAACCCGCGACTGATTGAACGTCGCTCGGTGATTGATGGTCCTTTTGTCGATTATCGTCGTTAAGCACACCTTTTATTCCCTCAGCCATTCCTGGTTCAGTGTGTCGGTATCCCCGAGGTAGTCCAGAATCCACCGCAGGGCCGGTGAACTCCGCTCCCCGGCCCAACTGACACAACAGGGGCTTTCCGGAAACGGTGCAGGTAACTGTAATTCCCTGACTTCCCCCCGGGATAGCAGTGGCCTGGCCAGGTGGCCAGGTACCATGGCTACACATAACCCGGCCCTCACGCAGTCGAGCCCGGTCTGCCAGTCCGGCACCGGCATACGCCGCTGGTTATCCAGCGACCAGGTGATACGTCGTGGCAATGCCCGGGAGGTATCTTCCAGCATCAGTGAGGGCCAGGCACGTAACCTCTCCTCTCCCGGCGGGCCGCCGTTAGCCAGGGGGTGGTCGGCACTGACAATGCACCGCCAGTTCAGGTGGCCCATATCACGGAAATCAAAACGCCCGGTCACCGGTACGGCCCGGGTTGCACCGATAGCCATGTCCACCCTGCCATCAGCCAGCGCATCCCATACCCCGTTGAAGACTTCTTCGCTGATGTGCAGTTCGATATCAGAGAAATGACGATAAAAATCGGTCACCAGTTGCTGCATACGTTGTCGTTTAACAATCCTGTCCACGGCAATGCTTACCTGCCCCCGCCAGCCATTCGCCAGTTGCTGACATTGCCGACGGGTGGATTGCATTTTTTTGATAACCCCGCGGCTTTCACGGACAAAATGTTCACCTGCCGGAGTGAGAACGACGTCCCGGTGCTGACGCTCAAATAAAGGCACCGCCAGCCACTCCTCAAGCTGCCTGACCGTATAACTGATCGCCGAAGGCACGCGATGAAGCTCTCTGGCCGCTGCACTGAAGCTGCCATTCCTTGATACCGCATCGACGACTTCGAGTGCATATTCAGACCACATAATGACCTTTCAAATTTTTTAAACGTTAATCTCAAATATTACCGATTCACAACAAGCAATGCACCCTTTTACACTTTGCGCGAAATTTTTATCAGAGGAGATGTCATGAGGCATCCGGTGTTGTTTTTAATTTATCTGGCCTTACTCAGTATGCTGGGCTTTCTGGCTACGGATATGTATTTACCTGCCTTTGGTGCAATGAAACAGGACCTGGGCACCAGCGCCGGGGTGATCAGCGCCAGCCTGAGCCTGTTTCTGGCCGGTTTTGCCTGCGGTCAGTTGCTGTGGGGCCCCCTGTCTGATGTGACAGGACGGAAACCGGTATTACTGTGCGGGCTGGGAATTTTCGCGGCCAGTTGCCTGGCCATGCTATGGGTGACATCTCCGGTGATGTTACTGGCCCTGCGTTTTATCCAGGCCATCGGTGTCTGTGCCGCCGCCGTCAGTTGGCAGTCACTGGTGCTGGACCATTATCCGGCTTCACGTAGTCAGAAGATTTTTGCCACCATCATGCCCCTGGTCGCACTGTCACCGGCACTGGCCCCGTTGCTGGGCTCCTGGCTGCTGGCACATTATCACTGGCGTTCGGTTTTTCTGGTGCTAACGTTGATCACCGTCGCTTTAATGGCTTCAACCCTGTTTGTGCCGGCAGCCTCACGTACCTCCGTCCCCCCCCCGGGCAAAACGACGGATAAAGTCAGGTTTACCGGGCTGCTGGCTGATCGCGTCTATCGCGGCAATGTGCTGATTTACTCGGCCTGCTCTGCCAGTTTTTTCGCCTGGCTGACTGGCTCTCCTTTTATTTTGTCCGGACTGGGCTTAACACCGGCGGATATCGGGCTGAGTTATATCCCGCAGACCGTGACATTTCTGATTGGCGGGTTCGGCTGCCGGTTACTGATGAACCATTTCAGCGCATCACGCCTGCTTCCCTGGCTACTGGCGCTGTATACCGTCAGCATTATTGGCACCATGCTCGCCGCATACTCCGGCCAGGCTTCGTTACTTTCATTGCTTTTACCCTTCTGCGGCATGGCAATGGCGAACGGTGCTATTTATCCGGTTGTGGTCTCGGCGGCTCTGCAGCAATTCCCTTCCGCCAGCGGTAAGGCCGCGGCGCTGCAGAATACCTTACAACTGGGCCTTTGCTTTTTGTTCAGTCTGGTGGTCTCCGGCCATCCTGAGCAACCGCTGATCACCACAGTCACCGCCATGGGAGTGACCGTCCTGCTGGCACTGGCGGGCTACCGCCAGCAAAAACACGCCTGACTCCGCCCTTTTCACCCCGTTCTCCCGCTGCTAAGGATAAAATTTATTTCATCCTTAGCAGACTAATGGCCGATCATTGAACATTGCGCTTGCAAGGCATATAATCACCCGGGTGACAAAATATAAAAATAAGTCACTATATTTATAATAAAATTTAATGTGCTTAAATGGCATATGCGCATTTTTCGATAGTTACACTATCCTCTGCTTAGTCTTTAATTATAAATACACGTTTTTGTGAGTTTACTCACGGACCAGTGAAAGTTGTCTATTCTTTCTTCAGGTTCAAACAGAACAGGTGATAATAAGCGTATGAGTTCATCATGTGTAGCAGAAGTGGGCCTCAAGGAAAGTCATTGGTATCGTATCGCTACTGAAATGCTGGCGATGGCAGATATCAGTATCAACGGTGACCGGCCCTGGGATATCCGGGTAAAAAACTCTGACTTTTTTAAGCGGGTTTTACAGGAAGGTTCGCTAGGGTTAGGCGAAAGCTATATGGATGGCTGGTGGGAGTGTGAAAGACTGGACCAGTTCTTTTACCGGGTATTAAAAAACAAACTCGATAAACAATTACCCCATCATTTTAAAGACACCCTGCGCATCGCTACTGCCCGTCTTAAAAACCTTCAGTCTAAAAAACGTGCCTGGATCGTCGGTAAAGAACACTACGATCTGGGTAATGATTTATTCAGTCTGATGCTCGACCCGTATATGCAATATTCCTGTGGTTACTGGAAAGACGCAACCACCCTGGAGGCTGCGCAGGAAGCGAAGCTGGATATGATCTGCCGTAAACTGGAACTTAAACCCGGAATGACCTTGCTGGATATCGGGTGTGGCTGGGGAGGATTATCTGAGTTTGCAGCCCGTCATTACGGCGTCAGTGTCCACGGTGTCACTATTTCAGCAGAACAGCAGAAAATGGCCCAGGAACGCTGTAAAGACCTGGATGTCACTATCCTGCTTCAGGATTATCGCGACCTGAACCTTTCTTTTGATCGTATTGTTTCGGTCGGTATGTTTGAGCACGTGGGTCCGAAAAACTATGCCACCTATTTTGATGTCGTAGCCCGTAACCTGAAACCGGACGGACTGTTCTTACTGCATACCATTGGCTCAAACCATACTGACCTGAACGTTGACCCGTGGATTGATAAATATATCTTCCCGAATGGTTGTCTGCCTTCGGTGATGCATATTGCACAGACCAGCGAACCTCATTTCGTGATGGAAGACTGGCATAACTTCGGAGTGGATTATGACACCACTCTGATGGCCTGGTACGAGCGTTTTCTGGAAAGCTGGCCACAGCTGGAAAGTAATTATGACGAGCGTTTCAAACGGATGTTCACCTATTATCTGAACGCCTGTGCGGGGGCTTTCCGCTCACGTGATATTCAGTTATGGCAGGTAGTGTTCAGCCGCGGTATTGATGGCGGTTTACGCGTCGCACGGTGATCTGCGTGTGAGGCAAAGAAAAATGCAGCCCATGTGGCTGCATTTTTTTAGCTTAATGGTGAGGCTTTGGCTGCCAGAACACGTTCGACGGTATCCACAATGGCCTGGGTATTCGGGTCAATTTCAATGTTTACGCAACTGCCGATTTTTTTAACCCCCAGCAGGGTGCGCTGCAGTGTCTCCGGGATCAGGTGCACACAAAACTTATTTGCGCGGACATCCCCGATAGTCAGACTGCAACCATCAATACCGATAAAACCTTTATGCAAAACGTATTTGCTGAGGGAAGGATCCTGCAGTTTAAACCAGACTTCTTTATTGTTTTCCGAACTGATGATTTTAACGATCTCTGCGGTCGTCATGATATGACCGGACATCAGATGTCCGCCAATCTCATCTGAAAACTTTGCGGCCCGTTCAATATTGACCAGGCTGCCGACTGTCACGTCATTAAGGTTAGTGACACGCAACGTCTCTTTGATCAGGTCAAAACTGACCCGGTCTCCGTCAATCGCTGTCACTGTCAGACAGCATCCGTTATGCGCCACCGACGCTCCCGTTTCCAGACCCTCTAACCATTGCGGCGGAAATCTGAGTGTATGGGTGCGGAACAGAGGTTTCTCTTCCACGGCAACGACTTCTGCCATCCCCTGAACAATACCGGTAAACATATGAACTCTCCCTTACAATTTTGTTCAGAGTACCACAGAGGTTTCCTGCTGTTTATTCGTAAATGCGGCGTTAGCGTTATCCGCGTCTCTGTTTCTCCGGTTGCTAAGTTTCCAGACACCGTTACACTAAGCAACGAAAAGGATGTTCTCCTCCATTGCTTCAATTCTTAAACAGGTGTATTCGTGCAGAAGTATTTTACAGAAGCGCGCCAGTTGCTGGGGCTCGCGATCCCCGTGATCCTGGCTCAGGTCGCACAAACCTCAATGGGGTTTGTGGATACTATTATGGCCGGTTCGGTCAGTGCCACCGATATGGCAGCCGTCGCCATCGGTACCTCCATCTGGCTACCGGTCATCCTCTTCGGACAGGGATTACTGCTGGCACTGACACCGACGGTTGCTCATCTCAACGGGTCCGGACGACGCAATAAAATTATCTTTCAGGTACATCAGGCTATCTGGCTGGCCATTTTCCTGTCAATACTGACCATGATTATTCTGTGGAATGCCGGTTTACTGCTTCGTCATATGTCCGATATGGATCCACTCCTGGCCGATAAAGCGGCCCGCTATCTGCATGCATTAATGTGGGGAGCCCCGGGGTATCTGTTATTTCAGGTCTTACGCAATCAGTGTGAAGGACTTTCCCGAACTAAACCCGGTATGGTGCTCGGTTTCATCGGGCTGCTGTTTAATATTCCGCTGAACTATATCTTTATTTACGGTCACTTCGGTATGCCGGCACTGGGAGGCGTGGGATGCGGAGTCGCGACGGCGTCAGTCTACTGGGTAATGTTTCTGGTCATGCGATTCTGGGTAAAACGCATGCCTGCCCTGAAAGATGTTAATCATCTTGACGTTCGTTCCGTTCCGGACCGCAAAATTCTGATGCGTCTGTTCTGGTTAGGATTACCCGTCGCGCTGGCACTGTTCTTTGAAGTGACACTATTTGCCGTGGTGGCTTTACTGGTCTCCCCGCTGGGGATCGTTGATGTGGCGGGTCACCAGATAGCGCTCAACTTCAGCTCACTGATGTTTGTCTTGCCGATGTCAATGGGCGTCGCGGCGACTATCCGTGTCGGTTACCGGCTGGGCCAGGGAGATGCGGCGCAAGCAAAGGTTGCCGCCTGGACGGCTCAGGGAGTAGGAATAGGTCTGGCCTGTATCACCGCGTTTTTTACCATCGTTTTCCGCCACAAAATTGCGCTGTTATATAATGATGACCCGCAGGTGGTGTTGCTCGCCGCACATCTGATGTTACTGGCAGGGATCTATCAGTTTTCCGACAGTGTACAGGTGATCGGTAGCGGTATCCTGCGGGGCTACAAAGATACCCGCTCCATCTTTTTTATTACGCTGGTGGCCTACTGGGTTCTGGGCTTGCCTGGCGGGTACCTGCTCGCACTGACGGATGTGTTCGTCCCCCGGATGGGGCCGGCAGGTTTCTGGTGTGGCTTTATTATCGGTCTGACCGCGGCGGCCATCATGATGATCTGGCGGATAATCCGGGTACAGCGTTTACCGGCCTCGGTTATCCTGCATCGCTCGGCTAAATAATTACCTCCGGGGCTATTTCTTACGCCCCGGATGCTTAAAAATAGCCCGTATAGCACAGTTGCTGCACAGTCAGTATTAAAAATAAGTTTTTCCTCTTGCCAGCGACCACGAGTGCCGCTAATATTCGTCCCCGCTGTCAGGCAGATTGATAGCAAAAGCGTTCTTAGCTCAGTTGGTTAGAGCACCACCTTGACATGGTGGGGGTCGGTGGTTCGAGTCCACTAGAACGCACCAGTGCGTCCGTAGCTCAGTTGGTTAGAGCACCACCTTGACATGGTGGGGGTCGGTGGTTCGAGTCCACTCGGACGCACCATTCTTTATTCTGCATTCATATTTGCGTCCGTAGCTCAGTTGGTTAGAGCACCACCTTGACATGGTGGGGGTCGGTGGTTCGAGTCCACTCGGACGCACCATGAATTATCTCTTCTGTTTCTGATTTACATCACTATACCCCCGATATTCTCCCCGACGGCTTCACGTTTCTTTTACTCTGCGTTTTCCTGCATTATTCTCTTACTGTTTACCCGGAAAGCTTATGGAAGCCTCTGTATGCCGAAACGTCTGACCATAAAAGATATCGCCCGCCTGAGTGGTACCGGAAAATCCACGGTTTCCCGGGTGTTAAACCAGCAGGGAGATGTCCACCCGGAAACGCGCAAGCGTATCGAAGCGGTCATTAATGAATACCAGTTTACTCCGTCACGCCCGGCACGCTCCATGCGGGTGAAAGAGAGCCGGGTGATTGGGATCATTATGGCAAGGCTGGACTCTGCCGCGGAGAATCAGGCGGTCAGCGCCATGTTGCCCCTGCTCTATCGTCATGGCTATGATGTTCTTATCCTGGAAAGTCGCTTCAGTACCGATAAAGTCACTGAGCATTTAACGGTGCTGAAACAGCGTGAAGTCGATGGTGCCATCCTGTTCAGTTTTACGGGACTGACAGCCGGAATGATCGCTGGCTGGGAACCCCATATGGTACTGATGGTGCATCCGTGCGACGGATTTTCATCTGTCTGCTATGACGATGCCGGGGCCGTTCAGATGCTCGCTGATCACCTTTTTCAGCAAGGCCATCGCCGGATAAGTTATCTGGGGGTTAATCAGAGCGACAAAACCACCGGCGAAGACCGCTATCTTGCTTATCTTACGGCGTGTAAAAGACTTTCGTTAACCCCGCACGCCTCTCTGGGAACACTGGAATATCACAGTGGTTACACCCTTGCCGGAGAGGTCTGCGGCGAAGGTATCACCGCCGTTATCTGTGCAACAGACTCCCTGGCGTTGGGGGTTTATAAATATCTTGGTGAACACCCGGCACAACAGATCACCGTCGCCGCTATCGGTAATACGCCCTTATTAGGGTTCCTTTTTCCCGCGGTGATCACACTGGAGTTTGGCTATGCCAATGCCGGTGAACTGGCTGCCAGACAACTGCTTGCGCACCTCGCACATTCTGCCCCTGCCCGCACTTACCTGCTGAACGGTCAACTGAATACTGAGATTGCCGGTTAACGGCAATTTATTTTGTGATCATACCTCCATTTCCGGGAACGTTCCCGACACAGTCACTGGCAAATTGATTATGCTCTGTTCCGGGATGAGTTATACCCCCTCACGTGTGACTTTCAGGGACAACCCCAAGGACTTCCCATGAAAAAAAAAGATAAGCAGGTTATTGATAATCTTATTAAATATCTCGGCGGCAGAGAGAATATCGTTAGCGTAACGCACTGTATTACCCGCCTGAGGCTGGTGTTGGGTGATACCGGGCTGGCCAGTGTTACCGGCCTGGAAAACCTGCCGATGGTCAAAGGCTGCTTCACCAATGCGGGACAGTTCCAGGTCGTTATTGGCCCGGACGTCGGCGATTACTACCAGGCATTGATTACCACCCTCGGACGGCAGGGTGACGACCGGGAAAGCCAGCGTGAAGCCGCGCGTAATAATATGTCTTTCGGCGAAAAAGCCCTTTCTCATATCGCCGATATTTTTTTCCCGCTGTTACCCGCGCTGATAAGCGGCGGGCTGATCCTCGGGTTTCGGAATGTCATTGGTGATATTCCTTTCGGTGACGGCAAAACACTGGCGCAGACTTCTGTTGTCTGGCAGACGCTGTATGACCTGCTTTGGTTACCCGGGGAGGCCATTTTTATGTTCTTGCCGGTCGCCGTCTGCTGGTCTGCCGTCGTCAAAATGGGCGGAACACCGGTGCTCGGTATCGTACTGGGAATTACTCTGGTGTCACCGCAACTAATGAATGCTTATCAGCTGGGGCAACAATTGCCTGAAATCTGGGATTTCGGCTGGTTTTCAGTACAAAAAATCGGTTATCAGGCGCAGGTCATTCCCTCCGTACTTGCCGGTATGGCGCTGGCACTGATAGAGCGTCAGTTGCGGAAAATCGTCCCGGCAGCCCTGAATATGGTGATCATTCCGGTCGTTTCTCTGCTGATCGCCATTCCTCTGGCCCACGGTCTTATCGGTCCCTTCGGCCGTATGCTGGGAGATGGCGTTGCCTGGATCGTGAGCCTGGTGATGACCGGCAGCTTTGCGCCGATTGGCTCGGCCATTTTCGGCTTCCTGTATGCCCCGCTGGTGATCACAGGGATCCATCAGACCACTCTGGCCATTGATATGCAGATGATCCAGAAACTGGGCGGCACCCCGGTCTGGCCACTGATCGCATTATCTAACATTGCTCAGGCTTCTGCGGTACTGGCCATCATTCTGATCCGCCGGACACCGAAAGAACGGGGTATTGCCATCCCTGCCGCGGTTGCCGCTTATCTCGGAGTGACTGAACCGGCGATGTACGGGGTAAATATCAAATACCGTTATCCGATGCTCTGCGCCATGATCGGCTCGGCCCTCGCCAGCCTGCTGTGCGGCCTTAATCATGTACTGGCTAATGGTATTGGTGTGGGCGGGCTGCCAGGCATCCTCTCTGTAAAACCTGAGTTCTGGCCGGTGTATTCCGTGGCCATCCTGATAGCCATCATCGTACCCCTGGTACTGACCCTGATGCTGGCCCGCTATTTTGCCCGTAAAGAACTCGCTGCCCGCACTGCTGTCGCGACATCAGTGACTGAATGAAATTGACTACCGAAGGTTGCCAGAATGGAAAAGACATGGACGCAGGACAAGGTTGTTTATCAGATTTACCCGAAGAGTTTTCAGGATACCACCGGTAAAGGTACCGGTGATCTGCAGGGCATTATTTCCCATCTGGATTATTTGCATTTTCTGGGCGTAGATATCCTGTGGCTGACGCCAGTTTACCCTTCCCCGCAGGTAGACAATGGCTATGATGTGGCTGATTACTGTGCCATTGATCCGCGCTACGGCACTCTGGATGACTTTGACCAACTGGTCGCTGAAGCACATCAGCGTAACCTGAAGATAATGATGGATATGGTGTTTAACCATACTTCCACACAACATCCGTGGTTTATCCAGGCCTGTGACCCGCACAGCCCCTATCATCCTTACTATATCTGGCGGGATTCCCCGCCGGATATTCCTCCGACAAACTGGCAGTCGAAATTCGGCGGCCCGGCCTGGCAATGGCAACCGGAATGCGGGCAACACTATCTGCATTTATTCAGTAAGGAACAGGCTGATCTTAACTGGGAACACCCGCCGGTCCGTGAAGCCCTGAAAGATGTCTGCCGGTTCTGGGCAGCCAGAGGGGTGGATGCCCTGCGGCTGGATGTCGTTAACTTAATCTCCAAACCGGAACAGTTCAGGGATGACCCGGACGGTGACGGACGACGTTTTTATACTGACGGGCCGCGGGTCCATGAATTTTTACAGGAAATGAACCGTGATGTTTTCCGCCCGTTAAACCTGATCACTGTCGGTGAAATGTCATCCACCAGCCTGCAGCACTGCCAGCAATATGCTTCCTGTGACAATACTGAGCTTTCGATGGTATTTAATTTCCACCACCTCAAAATCGATTATGCTGACGGCGATAAATGGACGCGTATGGCTCCTGATGTTATTGCGCTCAAAAAGATTTTCGCCCTTTGGCAATCGGGGATGCATCAGCGCGCCAACGGGGCCCTTTTCTGGTGTAATCATGATCAACCCCGCGTGGTGTCAAGGTTGGGATGTGAGGGGAAACATCGTGAAATTTCTGCGAAAATGCTGGCGATGGTGCTTTATGGTATGCAGGGAACCCCTTACCTTTATCAGGGGGAAGAGATTGGCATGACCAATGCCGGGTTCACCGATCTTGGGCAATACCGGGATGTGGAGAGCCTTAATATCGCCAGGATACTCAATCGCCAGGGACATAGCATGGCCGATATCCTCGCCATCCTTGGCGCGAAGTCCCGCGATAATAGCCGCACGCCAATGCAATGGGATGACACTAAACATGCCGGTTTTACGACGGGTACCCCATGGCTGGACTGTAACGTGAATCACCGGCAGATCAATGTTATGTCTGCACTGAGAGACCCGCACTCCGTACTGTATTGTTATCGTTCACTTATCCGTTTACGTAAACAACTTACCCTCCTGCAGTACGGGGACTACCATGACCTTTCTCCGGATCGTCCGGACATCTGGTGCTATCGCCGTTGCTGGCAAGGGCAAATGCTGCTGGTGGTGGCGAACCTCACTGACAATCCGTGCGACTGGCAGCCTCCCGGCGTTGAACAGGAAGGCACTTACACTCTGATTATCAGTAATATGCCGGATACCCCCCGGGTGCCCCGCCCCGGTCAGTTAAGCCCCTACCAGGCGGCCTGGTGGCTGTTTACCCCGGCCCCGTCTCCCGCCCCCTGAGAGGATAACCACCCCCGCGGGCTGAGCGGGATCAGGCCCGCGATACTACGGCATGATGCTGTACATCAACAGGAGATCCATTATGACTACTCAAGGAAGAGTCGCAGCAACACTGACGTTGCTGGCTGTCGTCTCTGCACCCTCCGCCTATGCACTCGACTTCCACGGATATGCCCGTTCCGGTATTGGCTGGAGCACCCGCGGCGGGGAGCAGCAGTGCTCTGCTGTGACCGGCGGCGGAAGCAAATACCGTCTGGGCAATGAATGTGAAACCTACGCCGAACTGAAACTGGGCCAGCAGGTATGGCAACAAGGAGCATCCGGCTTCTATTTTGATACTAATCTGGCATATGCCGTCTCTCAGCAGGCTGATTTTGAAGCGGTTTCTCCGGCGTTACGCGAAGTAAATATTCAGGGGGATAATCTTATCGCTGCATTACCGGGGGCAAAACTCTGGGCCGGGAAACGATTTTATCAGCGCCATGATGTGCATATGATCGATTTCTACTATTGGGATATTTCAGGCCCCGGTGCCGGGCTTGAAAATATTACTACAGACTGGGGGAAAGTCTCTCTCGCCGCCACCCGTAACAGTGAAGCCGGTGGTGCTCAGGGGTATATCGATAATGAACATAAGGTCAAAGAGGCTATTACGGATACCTTTGACCTTCGTTTAGCCGGTATCACTCTTGGCAAGGCGGGCACACTGGAACTGGGTGTGGATTACGGGCGCGCCAGCGCCAGTGACGGGTATCACTTGTCCCCGACCGCCAGTAAACAGGGATGGATGGCGACCGTTGAACACACTCTGGAAACCGGGGAAGGCTACAATAAGCTGGTGTTGCAATACGCAACCGATGCAATGACGTCATTAAGAAATGGCCGTGGAGAAGGTGCTTCGGCAGAGAATAATGGCCGGATGGTACGGATAATCGACCACGGGGCTTATGATCTGCAGGGGGCATGGCGCATGATGTATGTCGCTATGCTGCAGGATGTCCGGCGGGATAACGGTAATGGATCACGCTGGTTTACCGCCGGTATTCGCCCGATGTATCAGTGGACTCCGGTAATGAGCACCCTGTTTGAGGCCGGCTATGATCAGGTTAAATCCCAGCGTACCGGGCAGCAAAATCATCAGGTGAAACTTACCCTGGCTCAGCAGTGGCAGGCAGGAAGCAGCATCTGGTCACGCCCGGCACTCCGGTTTTATGCGACCTATGCCAACTGGCGTGAAAAATGGGGATATGCATCCACTACCCTGCCCGGATTTGTCAGCGGCCTCGCCTACAGCGATAGCGATGCTCATAAATTCAGTCGCGGCAGCAACGACGAAATCAGTGTCGGAGCACAGATGGAAATCTGGTGGTAGCCTCTGCCCGGTGAGGAGCCGGGCGGCAGAAAAGAGACCGGCTTTCGCCGCTGAAAGCCGGTGTCATCCGGCGGTTTACTGTCGTTTTCGGCTCCTGTCAGGAAAATGCAGGCAGTCAGGTCAGAAGTTGTGCAAACACGATTATCTGTTGCGCAATATCATTATTTTGCCGGTACGTCATGACCGTAAACCGAATTATGTTTGGTTTCCGTTCACTTAGTGACTATACTGACCCTGTTGTCCACTTGAACGGTTTCCGCGAATAACGTGATAAGAATCCTGACTGACAGAGTTTGCGCAACATACCTATCCGGCCTTTATACGCGTCGTCAGGCTTTCGACGTCCAAGATGGCCCTTGCCTTTCTTATCTTCGTTATCGCTCCGGTAACGCATTATTATCTAAGTTACAAAATTATCTGAATCACAAATTTCCGCCATCGGCAGATACTTCCGGTGGTTCGTGTTTCCTAAATTCATTACAACTTGTAGATAACCCGTCATGAAAAAAACCAAAATCGTCTGTACTATCGGTCCAAAAACTGAATCCGAAGAGATGCTGAAAAGCCTGCTTGATGCAGGTATGAATGTTATGCGTCTCAATTTTTCTCATGGTGATTATGCCGAGCATGGCCAGCGTATTGCGAATCTGCGCTCAGTGGTGGGTAAAACCCGTCATAACGCCGCTATTCTGCTGGATACCAAAGGCCCTGAAATCCGTACGATGAAGCTTGAAGGCGGAAACGATGTTTCACTGCAGGCGGGACAGACGTTCACCTTTACGACTGACCAGTCAGTTATCGGTAACAATCAGCAGGTCGCTGTGACTTACCAGGGGTTTGCCGCTGATCTGGCTATCGGTAATACCGTGCTGGTTGATGACGGTCTTCTGGGAATGGAAGTGGTTGAAGTGACGGAAAACACCGTTGTCTGCAAAGTTCTGAACAACGGCGACCTTGGCGAGAACAAAGGGGTTAACCTGCCAGGCGTTTCCATCCAGTTACCGGCATTGGCGGAAAAAGATAAACGTGACCTGATCTTTGGTTGCGAACAGGGCGTCGATTTTGTCGCAGCCTCTTTTATCCGTAAGCGTTCGGATGTTCTTGAAATCCGCGAGCACCTGAAACAGCACGGCGGCGAAAACATCCAGATTATTTCCAAAATTGAAAATCAGGAAGGCCTGAATAATTTCGACGAAATTCTGGAAGCATCCGACGGTATCATGGTTGCCCGTGGTGACCTCGGCGTTGAAATCCCCGTAGAAGAAGTTATCTTCGCTCAGAAGATGATGATCAAAAAATGTAACAAGGCCCGTAAACTGGTGATCACCGCGACCCAGATGCTGGACTCAATGATCAAGAACCCGCGCCCTACCCGTGCAGAAGCCGGTGATGTCGCCAACGCCATCATTGACGGTACCGATGCGGTAATGCTGTCAGGTGAGAGTGCGAAAGGGAAATATCCTCTGGAAGCCGTCACCATTATGGCCACCATCTGCGAACGTACTGACCGCGTCATGGGAAGCCGTATTGATGAACTGAAAGAAAGTCACAAATTACGTATTACCGAAGCGGTGTGCCGTGGCGCAGTCGATACGGCAGAAAAACTGCAATCATCGGTGATCATCGTCGCAACCCAGGGGGGTAAATCAGCGAAATCTATCCGTAAATACTTCCCGGGCGCGACCATTCTGGCATTAACCAACAATGAAACGACCGCACGCCAGTTGCTGGCAACTAAAGGCGTGGAAACACATCTGGTTGAGAAAATTAGTTCAACGGATGACTTCTATCGTATCGGTAAAGAGCTTGCATTAAGCGCCGGTTATGCCCAAACCGGTGATGTGGTGGTAATGGTTTCCGGGGCTTTAGTCCCGAGCGGAACCACAAACACTGCATCAGTTCATGTTATTTAATCAATAACGTTAAAAAGGCACCTTCACCGGTGCCTTTTTTTATTCCTTTTTATTTTAAATGATAACCAAAAAAATAAAAATCGACTAAAGACCCTATCTTAAATTAAGGTAAATCCGATTAAATTCCTGTATTTCTGTTAAAAACTTTATCAACGAATATTAATCGCTGTTTCTTTGAGCGAATAGGTTAATTTAAGCATCTTCTCATAAAAAATATATTCTCAACACAAAAAACTTTGTGTAATACTTACCGGGCTACATGGAGATTAACTCAATCTAGAGGGTAAAATAATGAATCGTACTAAACTGGTACTGGGCGCGGTAATTCTGGGTTCAACTCTGCTGGCTGGTTGTTCTAGCAACGCTAAAATCGACCAACTGTCAAGCGATGTTCAGACTCTGAACACCAAAGTTGACCAGCTGAGCAACGACGTGAACGCAGTGCGTTCTGACGTTCAGGCTGCTAAAGACGACGCAGCTCGCGCTAACCAGCGTCTGGATAACCAGGCTCACGCATACCGCAAGTAAGCGTTCTGGTAACGAAAATGGTGCCCCAAGGGCACCATTTTTTTTGTCTTTTCCTCAAGCCCTGTCCTGCACGGCTCTTTTTACTTCTCTTCATAATAACGCCCGGATTTCATACCCCCGCTAAACTCTCACCCGCTCACATTCGTGGTTAAGCGATCCCGGAAACGGCACTTTCTTCTCATCATTTTCGTTAATAAATACGATCCCCCTTGCCTTTACACGGCTATAAGCATGATAATGATTATCATTACTAACAAAGGAGCCGGATATGATCTCATTTTCAGGATGGCTGGAATTGCACCTTGAGGAATATTACCAGGCACTGAATGCCATGTGCACAGAGTTTCACCTCAGTAAATCCGCACTGAAACATCCAGACAGCTCACTGACAAAATTGCGGGAATTTAATGATCTCTGCCTGAGTATGGCCGACAGATGTCATCAGCAGGGAGATGATGAACGGTATATTGCTTTGTTACTGGAACTCCACCAGCAGCTGATCAGCGAAATGGCCAATGAACAACGCGAGGCAATGTTTCGTTTACAGGCGCTGCAACTGGCACGCGAGTCTCTGGGCCGGCTGAGTCATGTCCTGATGCAGGAAGGTGAATGGGAACAGTTTTGTGGCCTTCAGGAGCAGTTTTTCAGTTATGCAGAACAATTGCCCTGACCGGAGGCAGAGGAAGCCAGTGTTCCTCTGCCGTTGCCGTTATCAGCTGATGATATCCAGCAATGCCTGTAACGGATGACGTACCGCCTGCCCTTCGACACGTTTCACCTGGCTGCGGCAGGAATAACCGGTGGCCAGACAACGCTGAGGAGACCGTTTTTGCAGATGCGGTTGCCAGGACAGTGCATAGATCCCCAGCGAGTTATCCAGGTTTTTGGTTTCATGGCCATAAGTCCCGGCCATACCGCAACAACCGGCGTTAACTGTCTGCAGTTCAGCACCGAAACGACCGAATAGGGTTTTCCAGCGAGCCGGGGACTGCGGCAATGCGGTACTTTCCGTACAGTGCGGGAACAGATACCAGGCCTCTCCGTGGGTTTGCTGCTCTGCCCTGTCAGAAGTCACACTATCGAGCCATTCGTGGGCAAGCAGCACGTTAAAGTTACCGCGTTTCTCCCCGAGGATCTGACGGTATTCGTCCCGGTAGCAGAGCACCAGTGCGGGGTCTGTACCGACCATCGGAATACCCAGTGTCGCTATATCATTCAGAATATCCGCGCTTTTCTGTGCGGTTCTGGCAAACCGTTGCAGGAAGCCTTTTACATGCTGAGCCTTACCGTTGGGTGTGAATGGCAGCAATACCGGTTTATAACCCAGTTTACCGATAAGCCGGATAAAGTCAGTGATCAGGCTGGCTTCGTAATAGCTGGTAAAAGGATCCTGCACCACCAGCACATACTCGCGGCGTTCGGCTTCTGTCATGCCGCGTAGGTCATCCACCGTCGTCGTCAGTGCCCGGTGTCCGGCCAGCTGATGTCTGAGGCCCGGCGACGACAGCGCCGGAAGGTCAGCCATACCGATATGTTTTTTACTTAACGCCTGAATGCGGGGATGCGTCAGAAAAAAGTTAAAAAACTGCGGGGCTTTTGCCATCAGGGGAGTATAGCTTTCCACAGAGGCAACCAGATGATCGCTAAGCGGGCGCAGATAGCGGCTATGATACAGTTGCAGAAAACGCGAACGAAACGACGGGACATCGATTTTAATCGGGCACTGTGTCGAACAGGCCTTACAGGCCAGGCACCCCGACATGGCTTCTTTCACTTCGTGAGAAAAATCATATTCACCCCGGGCGGCCTGGCGGGTATTTTTCAGCTTACTGATAAAACCGCGCAGGCTGAGGGAGTTCTGTGGCAGCGCACGTTCCAGTTGTTGTGGATCCACCCCCTGCTCTGCCAGTAAGCGTAACCATTCACGGGTCAGCGTTGCCCGCCCTTTGGGTGAGTGCAGCCGGTTACGGGTAATTTTCATCGACGGGCACATCGGGCTGTTAACATCAAAGTTAAAGCATAACCCGTTGCCATTACACTCCATAGCGCCGCGCCATTCCTCTCTGACCGAGACCGGGATTTGACGGTCAAAACTGCCCCGGGTCGGGCTTTCTATCGGCAGAAGTTGCGCATCGCTCCCCGCGGGGGTACAAATTTTACCGGGGTTAAGGCGGTTCTCCGGGTCGAAAGCCCCTTTAATGCGCCGCAATTCGCCGAATAACGCCGGGCCGAAGAAGTTTTCGGTGTAAGCGCCCCGATAGCCTTTTCCATGTTCTCCCCACAGTAATCCGCCATAGCTGGCCGTTAACGCCACGACCTGGTCGGAGATCTGCTTCATCAGCATTTCCTGCTGAGGGTCACACATATCCAGTGCCGGACGCACATGTAACACCCCCGCATCCACGTGACCGAACATCCCGTATTTCAGACCATGACTGTCCAGTAAGGTGCGAAAATCAGCGATATAGTCAGCCAGATGCTCCGGCGGAACCGCGGTATCTTCCACAAACGGGATCGGCTTAGCATGCCCTTTCGCATTTCCCAGCAAACCTACCGCTTTTTTACGCATCGCATAGATCCGCTCAACTTCATCAAGCTGCGTGCATCGCTGATAGCCGATGATACCGCCTTCTCTGGCGGCCATCAGTTCATCCAGCCGGCGGCACAGGTCACTCACCTGTTTTTCCGCCAGTTCGCGGTCGTTCCCCGCAAATTCCACCAGATTCAGCCCCAGCATCGCTTCGCCCGGGATGTCGGTGATCAGTTCGCTGACCGAATGCCAGACAATATCTTCACGGGCCAGGTTCAGTACCGTCGAGTCTACGGTTTCCACGGACAGTGCTCTGGCCTGAACCAGAAACGGGGCATTCCGCAGAGCCGAGTCAAAGCTGTCATACTTAATGTTGACCAGCTGACGGACTTTCGGGATAGGCGTAATATTCAGCCGGGCCTCAGTAATAAAGGCCAGTGTTCCTTCAGAGCCGCACAGGATACGGGTCAGGTCGAACGTTTGCAGATCGTCACTGAGCACATGACGCATGTCATAACCGGTCAGAAAACGGTTAAGTTTCGGGAAATTATCTGTCACAAGCTGCCGGTTATCCCGACAGCTACTGAGCACCTGCTGATAGATATGCCCTTCCGTCGTCTTTTCGCCGGCAATCTGCTCTGCCAGACTGATCGGCATCGCACGGGTATCAATAATGTCCCCGTTGACCAGCACCGCCCGCAATCCCAGCACATGATCTGACGTTTTACCATACACCAGCGACCCCTGGCCGGAAGCATCGGTATTAATCATTCCCCCCAGTGTGGCACGGTTACTGGTGGATAATTCCGGCGCAAAGAAAAAACCATAAGGTTTCAGCCACTGGTTCAGCTGATCTTTCACCACTCCCGCTTCTACCCTGACCCAGCCTTCCTCACTATTGATTTCCAGGATCCGGTTCATATAACGGGACATATCGACAATCACACCGCGGTTAAGTGACTGGCCATTGGTACCGGTGCCGCCCCCTCGCGCAGTAAAGGTCAGGCCGGCGAACGCCTCACTATCAGCGATACGACTTAACAGCGCAACGTCAGCAACCGAACGGGGAAAAAGGATGGCATCGGGCAGACACTGATAGATACTGTTATCTATCGACATACTGAGCCGTGAGCCATAATCGGTGGCGATATCACCGGTAAAACCTTGTATCGTCAATGTTTCAATATAGGAAAGCACCTGCGGGCTG
Organism: Tatumella ptyseos ATCC 33301; assembly: GCF_000735525.1. GTDB lineage: Bacteria > Pseudomonadota > Gammaproteobacteria > Enterobacterales > Enterobacteriaceae > Tatumella > Tatumella ptyseos. Next base: position 19,662 of record NZ_JMPR01000037.1, read on the forward strand.
AGTCCCGGGGCCTGCTGAATCTTTGGGATCATGTGATAAAAACCAGGATGTCGTGTCATTTTAATTTTCAGGAATATTTTGTTTTACCACATTTTATGAGATGTCGCTTTTGTTACTGCATGAAAAAGTTTGCTTTTATTTACTGTCGTAATTGCCCGAAATACCGCATCATTATCGGGAACCCTCTCATTGGGTGAATTCAAAGAGGTAAAGAGGTGTTATGAAAGCACGGTCAGAAAACAGGGATCTCCCTCAGAAGCTATTTACACTGATGTTTTTTGTATTAATGATGGTCGCCTGTTTCTGGGTGGTTCAGCCATTTATCCTTGGCTTTGCCTGGGCCGGCATGGTCGTTATCGCGACCTGGGGACTGATGCTGCGTATACAAAAAATTCTCTGGGGCCGCCGTTCGCTGGCTGTTCTGGCAATGACACTGATTTTATTACTGGTGTTTATTATTCCGATCGCCCTGCTGATCAGCAGTGTGCTGGATAACAGCGGGCCGGTGATTGCCTGGTTATCCTCCGGCCATATTCAGATACCGAAACTCGAGTGGCTCAGCAATGTTCCGTATATCGGCAACAAACTGGCGCTGTACTATCAGAAAATGATCGCCGGCGGTGGCAGCGCATTAATCACCAGCGTCCAGCCCTATATCGGTCGTACCACCAGCTTTTTTGTTGCCCAGGCAGGCCATTTTGGCCGGCTGATGGTGCATCTGACGCTGATGTTACTGTTCAGTATTCTGCTCTACTGGCGGGGTGAGCGCGTGGGCCAGGGAATACGGCATTTCGCTTACCGGCTGGCTTCACGCCGGGGTGACGCAGTGGTATTACTGGCAGGTCAGGCTATTCGTGCCGTTGCTCTGGGCGTCGTCGTGACCGCATTACTGCAGGGCGTCATCGGGGGCATTGGCTTAGCACTCTGCGGTATTCCTTATGCGACTATCCTGACCGTAGTCATGATCCTCTGTTGCCTGATCCAGCTCGGCCCATTGCTGGTGCTGATCCCTGCGATTATCTGGCTGTACTGGAGCGGAGACACAACCTGGGGGACGGTACTGCTGGTCTGGAGCTGTGTTGTCGGTACCATGGACAGTTTTGTTCGCCCGATGCTGATCCGGCTGGGAGCCGATTTACCGATGCTGATCATCCTTTCCGGGGTCATCGGCGGACTGGTAGCCTTCGGCATGATCGGCCTGTTTATTGGTCCGGTAGTACTCGCGGTCTCATACCGTCTGTTGTCGGTCTGGATGCATGAAGCGCCGGAGCCGCACGATAATCCGGATTTGGTGGTGGAAGAATTACTGGAAGATGCCCGTAAAACGGCAGAAGAAGAGCGTAATGCCCGTCAGGCACAGGCTCCTGTAAAATAATCATCACTGATCATTCTCCCCTGGCGACGTCAGGGGAGCTTTCCCTCCCTACTGCCCCGCCATCCCGAATGGGAAGATTCTTACAGATTCAATACAAATTTAACTTTACGATAACCCTTAGGATTTTGTTGCGGCATCTGAATGCCACCCCTCTATTGCTGTGTGTAGTCTTTGCCCTTCTCCGGACGGGCATTTTTTTATTCTGAATTCCGCGCTTTCTCTCCTGTTTTACATTGCCGTTGATTGTAATCACACACTATTCGTCTATTGTTGAGGCCATATCTTGCCGGCATTTTCCGGTAAGCAGCATGACTTCGAGACTATCATGAATAAAACCGATGAATTACGAACATCGCCGGTGGCACGCCTGGTCACTCCGGAACAACTGGCACGACAATATCCGGTTTCAGAGGATATCAGTGCCAATATTCTGGCCACCCGGCAACGTATCAGCCAGATACTGCAGCACCCTACCCCTCGTTTACTGGTGGTGATCGGCCCCTGTTCGCTGCATGACCCGCAATCTGCGTTCGACTATGCTCAGCGCCTGAATCTGCTCCGTGAGCGCTACCAGGGCCCGCTGGAAATTGTTATGCGGACCTATTTCGAAAAACCCCGTACTGTTACCGGCTGGAAAGGCCTGATCAATGACCCCTGGCTGGATGGCAGTTATCATATTAACGAAGGGCTGGCGATCGCCCGTAAATTACTGCTGGATATCAACGCATTAGGGATGCCGACGGCGACAGAGTTTCTGGACAGAGTGACCGGGCAGTTTATTGCCGATTTAATCAGCTGGGGGGCTATCGGCGCACGAACCACAGAAAGTCAGGTCCACCGGGAAATGGCTTCGGCGCTTTCCTGTCCTGTCGGCTTTAAGAACGGCACCGACGGCAATATTCGTATTGCTATCGATGCGATCCGTGCCGCACGGGCGAGTCACAGGTTTCTCTCCCCCGATAAACAGGGACAAATGACCATTTATCAGACGCGGGGTAATCCGGACGGACACATCATTTTGCGGGGTGGCCGGACGCCGAATTATTCCGCTGAGCATGTGGCCGAAAGCCGCAACTTACTGGAAGCATCCCGGTTACCCGCCCGGCTGGTGATCGATTTCAGTCATGGCAACTGCCTGAAACAGCATCAGCGGCAATTACAGGTGGCACAGGATGTGGCCCGGCAACTGCGTAATGGCGAAACCGCTATCGCCGGGGTGATGATTGAAAGTTTCCTTGAAGAGGGCCGCCAGGACATGACCCCGGGGCAGCCTCTGGTTTATGGTCAGTCCATCACCGACCCATGCCTCAGTTGGGGGGACACTGAGAAAGTCCTGGAAAACCTGGCGGAAGCTGTCTCCGCCCTCTGACAGTAACCGGAGGTCAGCTCGAACAGCTGATCTCCAGTGATTTCCCCCATTCCGGCGGCCGGTTAAACAGCGCCTGTTGTTCAGGCAACAACTGATACGGGTTTTGCAATGCGTTATGCAGGCCCGCCAGTTGCTCCGTGCCGCCTTTTTCTGTCTCGTCTATCACCTGTTGTGCCAGGTAATTTCTTAGCACCAGCGCCGGATTGGCTGCCTGCATCATCTCTCTGCGCTGCGCATCGCTGTACTGTTCGTCCAGCAGGCGCTTACGGTACTGACTGAACCAGTGATCGAAGGCCGCACGATCAATGAATTCATCCCTGAGCGGTGACTGGCTCTGTTGTTGTTCTGTCTCACTGAGCAAGCGGAATGTGCGCGTATAATCACTGCCTTCGGCTGCCATCAGCGCCAGCAGCCCGCTGAGCAGGTCATTGTCATCCTGCTGTGCCGTAAACAGCCCCAGTTTTCGCCGCATCTGTTGCCCCCAGACACTCATCAGCTCATCTTCATAAACCCCGAGTGCTTGCTTGAGTTGCGGCAGAGATAACAGGGGAGATAACGCATGGGCCAGCCGGTTAAGGTTCCATAACCCTGCGGAAGGCTGATTTTCGAAGCTGTATCGCCCCTGATAGTCACTATGATTGCAGATAAAGCCGGGGTTGTAATCGTCCATAAACCCGTACGGACCGTAATCCAGGGTCAGACCCAGCAGCGACATATTATCGGTATTCATCACTCCGTGAGAAAAACCAACACTCTGCCAGAGCGCTATCAGCCTGGCCGTGCGTTTCACCACATCGGTGAACCACAGCAGATAACGGTCCGGTGCATCTGTCAGCTCAGGCCAGTGATGGCGAATGGCATAATCGGCCAGCGCTCTGACCTGATCCGGTTGATTGCGGTAAAAGAAGTGTTCAAAGTGACCAAAACGCAGATGACTTTCGGCAATACGGACCAGCATTGCGCCCTGCTCGGTCTGCTCGCGCTGCACCGGCTCTTCACTCACCGCCAGGCTCAGTGCGCGGGTTGTCGGGATCCCCAGACCATGTAATGCCTCTGAGGCCAGAAACTCTCTGACCGTCGAACGCACCACCGCCCGCCCGTCGCCCATACGCGAATAAGGGGTCAGTCCGGCCCCTTTCAGATGCCAGTCATATTTCCGGCCATCCGGCAGTTGCTGCTCACCCAGTAACAAACCCCGCCCATCGCCCAACTGACCGGCCCATACGCCAAACTGATGACCACTGTAGACCTGAGCGAGCGGTGACATCCCGGACAGCACATCCCCCCCATAAAACACCGGGTGCCCTGTTCCGGCAAAGAGTTGTTCGTCGAGCTGTAACTCCCGACGTAAAGGCTGGTTGTGGTAGAGCAGACGCCCCTGTTTTAGCGGGGTTGGAGTCACCCGACGATAAAAATCAGGTAGCTCGTCGAACCAGGTATTCGTAAACTGCATAAGGACTCCGCAGGTGGGTACTGTGTCAGACAAGTATCTTATAAGAGGATAAGACGGCAGTGTAACCTGACTGAAGCGAGGATAACAGCCATCGCGCGGCCTTGCGGGCAGGATGCGTAAGGAGAATAACGGAAACGCACGAACAGATAACGGCTAAATGCGTCGGGCCTGCCAGAACACTTTTCGCCAGTAGACATTATTCAGTGAAGAGCGCATAACCCCCCGGCTGGTGGATGCATGAATGAACTGATTATTTTTGTCGTAAATACCCACATGCAAGCCGTCACCTCCCCAGCCGGTTTTAAAGAACACCAGGTCACCGGGCATCAGGTCACTTTTACGGATCCGGGTACCGATGTCACTCTGGCCACGGGTCGTTCGGGGTAAACGGATATCAAAACGGTCACGGAATGTCAGATAAACGAAACCGGAACAATCAACCCCCCGGCGGCTCAGACCACCAAAGCGGTACGGGGTACCCCGCCACTGAGATAACTGCTCATTAAGCACGGCCCTGACCACAGCAGGATCAGAAAGATTTGCATTCGGTGCAGGCGCATGTGAGCTGCATCCCGCCAGTAACATTATCAGAAAGACGATTACTATCCGTACCATAAGCAAGCTCCGTAAACTGCTATCTGTCATGACTTTCAGGGTTACAGCGCAACTGACATCAGAGGTTATCTGCGTCGGGGAGGATAACTTCAGGGTGATAATATCAGGAAAAGAATGGTTACCCTACATCAGCAAGTCTGGCCACCTGTAACTTTAATTAGCCCCGGGTGTGGCCCTTCACTACCCCGGCGACAGACGACGCTGACATGCTCCCCACCCCGGTCAGCGGATAAAAAAAAGGCCGCAAACGCGACCTTTTTCACTATGCTCTGTCACAATGCTTAGCTTTGCTTCGGAGCAGCATTCTCGACACGACTTTTCAATTTCTGTCCCGGGCGGAAAGTCACAACACGGCGAGCTGTAATCGGGATGTCTTCCCCGGTTTTCGGGTTACGTCCCGGCCGTTGATTCTTATCGCGTAGGTCAAAATTGCCAAAGCCTGACAGTTTTACCTGCTCACCATTTTCCAGCGCCCTACGGACTTCTTCAAAAAACAGTTCAACAAGATCCTTCGCGTCACGTTTGCTAAGACCCAGTTTTTCAAACAGATACTCTGACATTTCAGCTTTTGTAAGCGCCATAGGTTCAATCCCTCAAGGTTGCCTGGAATCGCTCTTTTAATGCCGCAACACAGTTAGCTACAGTCGCGGCAATGTCCTCTTCTTCGAGTGTCCGGCTGGTATCCTGCAAAATCAGGCTGATCGCAAGGCTCTTATAACCCTCACTCACACCCTTACCACGGTACACATCGAATAAGTTTACGCCAACTATCTGATTTACGCCAACTTTCTTACACTCTGCGATGATATCCGCTGAAGGGACGTTTTCGGCAACCACCACAGCAATATCACGACGGTTTGCCGGGAAGCGGGAAACCTCCTTCGCAGCAGGCAGCAAGCGGTCTGCAACCTTGTCCCACAGCAATTCAAATACCACTGTCCGGCCGTTCAGGTCAAGTTTACGTTCAAGTTCCGGATGCACAACACCAATAAAACCAATGTATTGATCCTGCAAATAAATCCCTGCGCTCTGGCCAGGATGTAACGCAGAATGCTGTGCCGCACGGAACTCAATCGATGCAGCTTTTCCGGTCAGGTCCAGTACCGACTCCAGGTCACCTTTCAGATCGAAATAATCGACAGTCGCACGTTCCTGATCCCAATGCTCTTCAAAACGCGGCCCGGTGATCACCCCTGCCAGCATCAGTTCCTGACGGATCCCCAGTTCAGCATCGGTATCCGGAACAAAACGTAAGCCGCTTTCGAACAGACGAACACGGCTCTGCTGGCGGTTCTGGTTATACACCACCGCACCCAGTAAGCCGGTCAGCAGTGACAGACGCATCGCAGACATATCGACAGAGATCGGGTTAGGCAGCAGTAAGGCTTCTTCACCCGGGTGAACCAGGTTTTGCAGTTTAGGATCCACAAAACTGTAGGTAATGGCTTCCTGGTAACCTTTATCAACCAGCATGGCTTTCACGCGTGACAGCGGCAGGTTAGCTTCACGGTGCGGAGGCATCACCAGATCAGCCCGGACCGGGACATCGGGGATATTGTTATATCCGTAAATACGCGCGACTTCTTCGACCAGATCTTCTTCGATAGCCATATCGAAACGCCAGGCCGGTGCCGTTGCCGTCCACTGTCCTTCTGCGGTGACTACATGGCAGCCCAGACGTTGCAGGATATCGGTCACCTGCTCATCTGCAATATGATGGCCGATCAGACGGTCCAGTTTTTCACGACGCAGGGTAATAGTCGCCGGTACCGGCAGTGTTTCCTGATGGCTACGGTCAATCACAGGACCGGCTGCACCGCCGCAGATTTCCAGCAACAGCGCCGTTGCACGCTCGATAGCACGGTACTGCAGTGCAGAATCAACACCGCGCTCGTAACGGTGTGAAGCATCGGTATGCAGACCATAACGACGGGCACGACCGGTGATCGCTAACGGGTCAAAGTACGCACTTTCAAACAGGATATTGGTGGTGCTTTCATTCACCCCGGAGTCTGCCCCGCCAAAGATACCGGCCATCGCCAGTGCTTTTTGCTGGTCAGCGATCACCAGAGTATCTGAGGTCAGCGTGACTTCGTTACCGTCCAGCAGTGTCAGCTTTTCACCTTCCACGGCCTGACGGACAACAATGCCGCCCTGCACACGGTCGAGATCGAAGGCATGCATTGGCTGGCCCAGTTCCATCAGGACGTAGTTAGTAATGTCCACCACGGCATCGACTGAACGGATCCCGCAACGACGTAATTTTTCTTTCATCCACAGCGGACTTTCCACGCTGACGTCGATACCGGTAATAACACGACCCAGGTAGCGCGGACAGGCATCGGTAGCCTGAACCTCAACCGGGAATGTTTTATCGGTGGAAGGTGTGACCGCCGCAATTTCCGGCTCCGTCAGTGGCAGACCATTCAGAACGGCAACATCACGGGCAACCCCCATAATGCTCAGGCAGTCAGCACGGTTAGGCGTGACGCTGATTTCAATGGTGTTGTCATCCAGTTTCAGAAACTGACGGAAGTCAGTGCCCGGCACCGCATCTGCCGGTAATTCCATAATACCGTCAGATTCTACATTGATACCCAGTTCAGAGTACGAGCACAACATCCCTTCAGACGGCTCACCACGCAGTTTTGCGGCTTTAATTTTAAAATCACCCGGCAATACAGCACCGACGGTCGCAACAGCAACTTTCAGTCCCTGCCGGCAGTTAGGCGCACCACAGACGATATCCAGCAGACGGGAACCACCGACATTGACTTTAGTGACACGTAACTTATCGGCATTCGGGTGCTGCCCGCATTCAACCACTTCACCGACCACAACGCCATGGAATGCCCCGGCAACCGCGGTAACATCGTCCACTTCCAGACCGGCCATGGTGATTTGTCCGGAAAGTTCTTCACTGTTCAGGGCCGGATTTACCCATTCACGTAACCAGAGTTCACTGAATTTCATTGGATAACCTGCCCTTATTTAAACTGTTTCAGGAAACGAAGATCATTTTCAAAAAATGCACGAAGGTCGGTCACGCCATAACGCAACATGGTCAGACGCTCCATACCCATGCCGAAGGCGAAACCGGAGTAAACTTCCGGGTCGATGCCGACATTGCGTAATACGTTCGGGTGGACCATACCGCAGCCCAGAACCTCCAGCCACTTACCGTTTTTACCCATCACATCCACTTCAGCAGAAGGCTCGGTGAACGGGAAATAAGACGGGCGGAAGCGTACCTGCAGATCTTCTTCGAAGAAGTTATTCAGGAAATCATGCAGCGTCCCTTTCAGATTGGTAAAGCTGATGTCTTTATCAACAATCAGGCCTTCCATCTGATGGAACATCGGTGTGTGAGTCTGGTCGTAGTCATTACGATACACACGTCCCGGAACGATAACGCGGATAGGCGGTGCGCTGTTTTCCATGGTACGGATCTGTACCCCTGAGGTCTGGGTACGCAGTAAGCGTTTTGCATCAAACCAGAAAGTATCGTGATCCGCACGAGCCGGATGGTGTCCCGGAATGTTCAGTGCATCAAAGTTATAGTATGCATCTTCAATTTCCGGGCCATTAGCCACACGGAAGCCCAGCTCACCGAAGAAACTTTCGATACGGTTGATGGTCCGGGTGACCGGGTGCAGACCGCCGTTTTCGATACGACGTCCGGGCAGCGAAACATCAAGGGTCTCTTCCGCCAGTCGCGCGTTCAGTGCAGCAGACTCCAGCGTCTGTTTGCGTTCATTTAAGTGTTCCTGAACCTGCTGCTTAGCTTCATTGATCACCGCACCGGCTGCCGGACGTTCTTCGGCCGGTAATTCGCGCAATGTCATCATCTGCAGAGTCAGATGGCCTTTTTTACCCAGGTATTCGACGCGAACTGCATCCAGGGTGGCGATATCCGTCGCCTCGTCTATAGCAGCCCGGGCGCGGGCAACTAATTCTGCGAGTTGGGACATGTTTTCCTCTTCTTCCGGTTAGTCTGGTATTTGTTCCACTCCGGGATGACTCCCGGGGCTGTTTCGCCAAAACGAAAAAAGCCTCCACCAGGGAGGCTTTTAGCGCGATTTTTCGTTTCTTTTCTGCTGCGCAAAAGCCCCTGACATCAGGTGCTAAAGTAAAAAAAGAAACGGAAAATAGCAGCATTCATGCTTGCGTTACCTTAGTTGCTGAGAAAGAAAACGGACTACTATAATAACAGATTAAAGTCAGAGAGTTAGCTTTTCTTAGCAGAAATAAAAAAGGGAGCAAGCTCCCTTTTCTAACTGACTTATGCCAGAACTGATTTCGCTTTTTCGACCAGAGCAGTAAATGCTACTTTGTCGAAAACTGCGATGTCAGCCAGGATCTTACGATCGATTTCAATAGAGGCTTTTTTCAGGCCATTAATGAAACGGCTGTAAGACATGCCATTCTGACGGGCTGCTGCGTTGATACGAGCAATCCACAGCTGACGGAACTGACGCTTACGTTGACGACGGTCGCGGTATGCGTACTGGCCAGCTTTGATGACAGCCTGGAAGGCAACGCGGTAAACACGTGAACGTGCACCGTAGTAGCCTTTAGCTTGTTTTAAGATTTTTTTGTGACGAGCGCGGGCAATTACACCACGTTTTACACGAGCCATATTAGCTCTCCTGTTTTATATTCTGTGAAAAAAAAAGTTAACTTATGCGTATGGCAGGCAGGCAATAACCAGACCCAGATCGCCTTTAGAAACCATGCCTTTAGGGCGCAGGTGACGTTTACGCTTAGTAGACTTTTTAGTCAGAATATGGCGCAGGTTAGCGTGTTTACGCTTGAAGCCGCCAGAAGCGGTCTTCTTGAAGCGCTTGGCCGCTCCACGTACAGTTTTAATCTTTGGCATTTTAAAAAATATCCACTTCGCATTGTTAATAAAATGAACCAGCAGGCGAATAAAACCGCTCAGCCGTAAACGGACAGAGCGGCAGTATTACTTGAATGCCTGCTACTTCTTCTTGGGTGCGAGCACCATAATCATCTGGCGTCCTTCAATCCTTGATGGGAAGGATTCAACAACAGCCAGTTCAGACAGATCTTCTTTCACGCGGTTAAGCACTTCCATACCAATCTGCTGGTGCGCCATCTCACGACCACGGAAACGCAGCGTGATTTTGGCTTTATCGCCTTCTTCCAGAAAACGAATCAGGTTGCGTAGTTTGACCTGATAGTCGCCTTCATCTGTACCAGGACGGAATTTAATTTCCTTAACCTGGACAATTTTTTGCTTTTTCTTCTGTTCCTTAGAAGATTTGCTTTTTTCATAGAGGAATTTGCCGTAATCCATAATTCGGCAAACCGGCGGCTCGGCGTTAGGGCTGATTTCAACTAAATCCACGCCTGCTTCTTCAGATTTTTCTAAAGCTTCGCGCAGGCTAACAATGCCTAGCGGCTCACCGTCAACACCCGTCAGACGTACCTCTGTTGCACGGATTTCACCATTGATACGGTTCGGACGTGTTGGTTGTACTCTTTTTCCGCCTTTAATACCTTACTCCTCCAATTGATTAAGATTTCTGCTGCGAATTTCCTGCTGCAGATTATCTATAAATACGTCGACATCAATAGATCCTAAATCTTTTCCACGGCGGGTACGCACGGCAACTTTACCGGCCTCCACTTCTTTTTCACCGCAGACAAGCATATAAGGGACACGACGTAATGTGTGTTCACGAATTTTAAAGCCAATCTTCTCGTTTCTCAAGTCTGCTTTTACACGAATACCCGCTTTTTGTAATTTACGGGTCAATTCGTTGACATAATCCGCCTGATTATCGGTGATATTCATCACGACAACCTGTAACGGTGCCAGCCAGCTTGGGAAGAAACCTGCATATTCTTCGGTAAGAATACCGATAAAGCGCTCCATAGAGCCAAGAATAGCACGGTGGATCATTACCGGGGTCTGGCGTTCGTTGTTTTCGCCGACATAGGTAGCGTCCAGTCGTCCCGGTAATGAGAAATCGAGCTGTACTGTACCACACTGCCACGCACGATCCAGACAATCATACAAAGTAAATTCAATTTTAGGGCCATAAAACGCCCCTTCACCCGGCTGGTACTCGAATTCAATGTCGTTTTCTTTCAGTGCTTCGGCCAGATTCTGCTCCGCACGGTCCCACAATTCGTCGCTGCCGATACGTTTTTCAGGACGGGTAGACAGCTTAACGACAATTTTTTCAAAGCCGAAGGTGCCGTACATGTCATAAATCATCCGGATACAGCTATTCACTTCATCCAGAATCTGGTCTTCGGTACAGAAAATATGCGCATCGTCCTGGGTAAACCCACGGACACGCATCAGACCATGTAATGCCCCTGACGGTTCGTTACGGTGGCAGCTACCAAATTCCGCCATACGTAATGGCAGGTCACGGTAAGATTTTAGACCCTGATTGAAAATTTGCACGTGGCCCGGGCAGTTCATTGGCTTAATACAGTATTCACGGTTCTCTGAAGAGGTGGTGAACATCGCCTCTTTATAGTTTTCCCAGTGACCTGTTTTTTCCCATAACACCCGGTCCATCATAAACGGACCTTTCACTTCCTGATACTGGTACTCTTTCAGCTTGGTACGGACAAAGACTTCCAGTTCGCGGAAAATAGTCCAGCCGTCATTATGCCAGAACACCATACCCGGCGCTTCTTCCTGCATATGATACAGGTCAAGCTGTTTACCGATTTTACGGTGGTCACGCTTCGCCGCTTCTTCCAGACGTTTCAGGTAGGCAGCCAGCTGTTTTTTATCGGCCCAGGCCGTACCGTAGATACGCTGCAGCATTTTGTTATTGCTGTCACCGCGCCAATAAGCACCGGAAATTTTCTGTAATTTGAAGTGATGACAGAAACGCATATTCGGTACGTGCGGACCGCGGCACATATCGATATATTCTTCATGATGGTACAGGCCGGGACGGTCATCATGGCTGATGTTCTCATCCAGAATCGCCATCTTGTAGCTTTCGCCACGTGACTCAAAGGTATCCCGCGCTTCCTGCCAGCTAACGTTCTTTTTAATGACGTTATAATTAGTTTCAGCCAGCTCGTGCATACGTTTTTCGAGCCGCTCGATGTCTTCCTGGGTCAGGGTGTGATCCATATCCACATCATAGTAGAAACCATTATCAATCACCGGACCGATAGCCATTTTGGTATCCGGCCACAGTTGCTTGATAGCATGCCCCAACAGGTGAGCACAGGAGTGGCGAAGGATTTCCAGACCGGCTTCATCTTTCGCGGTAATGATCGCAACCTCAGAATCTTCGGTAATAGGATCAACCGCATCCACCAGCTCACCGTTTACCCGACCCGCGATACAGGCTTTAGCAAGCCCCGGACCGATATCCTGAGCAATATCCATGACACTGACCGCATGGTCAAAAGAACGCTGACTTCCATCAGGAAGAGTAATAACAGGCATTTCATATCCTTAATTGCAGTGGTAACCCACACGAAAGGCTACATGCAAATATTGATTTTTATTTAAATTCAGTAAGTTACACTACCATCACAACACAAAATTATCTGTCTGGTACACTCATAGGTACACAAAAGTAACTCTATGTTTTCTTTGATGTGCTGCAGTCTGGTAATGGTACATGCTAATCCGCCTGACGAAAAGAATGGGATTAACATCAAAGGGATTTTATCAGTACCCGCCTCATGATCTGTACAAAAAAACCGCAGGATACTTTGTCACGGGGGAAACTCCGTTTTTTAGTGCAACGCTCTTTTCAAAGCTATAGGACGTTGCAGGAGGGATCGCTCAGCAGCAAAAGTACTGCTTCACTGTCGCCTTGACCGGGCACGTCACGGCTTAGCGTTATGTCTGCTTTTACAAACTTACTGTTCTGAAACAATTTAACAATTAAATTAATAAATTAGTCCATCGTGGTTCTGTCAGCGGATGTTATTCTTATGCGGCAATAACAGGAGAGTTTTATTATGAAGAAAAGTATTTCCGCACTGGCACTGGCCGGTACGTTACTGCTGTCCCAGACAGCGATGGCAGCAGGCTGCATCAAAGGCGCGGTTGCCGGGGGTGTTGCGGGTCATCTGGCTCATCATCACGCGGTTGCGGGTGCAGTGGCCGGTTGTTTTGTGGGCCATCACATGGCTAAAAAATCAGCCCAGCGCGCAGCTGCTGAAAAACGGCAGGAAGCACAGCAGGCCAATCAGTAATCATGCGTTTACAGCTCCCGGATCCAGGGAGCTGTTTTTATTGCCCGTTCTTCGCGTTCCCCTGCACCTCTGCGGCAAACTCCTTGCAGGCATCCGTATCACCTGCGTGATTTTCTGCCCTTCATTGTGACCTTTACCGGTGTCTGATATTCACAACGGATCTTATTCCTCCGCGTCTGCCTGCACCCGTCAATTCCGTAAAGGTATTCTCTATCGCTAAACAATTATATTTCGTCGGCATTACATGTCGGTCAGTAAAACGGGCCGATACTGTCGCGCTCATCCCGTCGCCAGCCTTGTGACCCTAATGTCTGACCATAGAACGAATATGTTCTGCCGGGAACACAGTCATAGTTGCTATGTTCCCGGCCGTAAGGTGATATCCCTTTATGCAAAGCGATCAGACCCGTTTCAGCGAAGCTGAGCGCAGCGGTGCCTTCGCTGATTTGTCCGCAGAGCGGTCATCCGGCTTTTTTCCTGAGGACAAGTCACACTCTTTCGGCAACACGAAGGTAATCGTCCCGGCCACTAACAGCGATACTGCCAGCGCACATACCGCGACGTTATGTCCGTACAGATAAATCATGATCCCCACCAGATAAGGTCCGCAGAATCCGCCCAGATTACCGAGTCCGTTGATCACCCCACGGGCGCTGCCAGCCACTTCCGGAGAGGCAATACGGCCGGGAATAGACCAGAAAGGACTGGTCGCCGCTTTCAGGAAGAAACCACAGATAACCAGCGCGATATAGGCTGCCACCACATGGTCCCGCAGGATCACTGATGCCACCAGCGCTGCCGCAAAGCAGTAAAGCGAAACCCGTACCCATAAGCGGCGTTTACCTGTGCGGTCGCTGAGCATAGAAATCACATAAATCCCCGCCAGAGTCGCCAGGAACGGCAGAACCGCCAGTAATCCGACACTGGCCATATTGCCGCCGGTCAGGTTTTTCAGAATGCTCGGTAACCACAGGGTATAACCGTAATCCCCGGTCTGATAAAAGAAGTTCAGTGCCACCAGCTGCATCAGCCCCTTATTCCTCAGTACCGCTTTTAACGGCGCTTTAGCGACCGGGGCCAGTTCTTCACGTGCTTTACGCTCGCGCCCCAGGACGGTCAGCAGATATTCCCGTTCTTTTTCAGGCAGCCAGCGGGCTTCCTCCGGACGGTCACTGATCACAAGCCACCAGACCGCCAGAACAACCACAGACAGCAAGCCCTCGATAAAAAATAACCAGCGCCAGTCGAGCGCGGCGATAATAGCTCCGGACACCGGGGCGGTAAGCATCCCTCCCAGGGGAGCAAACATCATCACAAATGCGTTGGCCCGGCCCAGTTCTTTTTCCGGAAACCAGTTGCTGACCATGGTCAGGACGACCGGTAACATCCCCCCTTCCGCGACGCCGAGAAAAAAACGCAGCGCCAGTAACTGATATTCATGGGTGACAAATCCGGTTGCAATCGAGACAATTGCCCAGGCCGACAGAGACCAGGCGATAAAGCGTTTACCACTACCGTACACGGCAATACGCCCACCGGGAATTTGCAGAAACAGATAACCGATAAAAAATATTCCGCTGGCGACACCGGCCATCTGGCTGGTGATCCCTAAATCTTTTTCCATTCCGCCAGGCAATGCAAAACTGATATTGACCCGGTCCATAAATGACATAATACAGGCAATGAGGATCGGTGCGATAACCCGCACCCAGCGGGTTCCTGGTATTTTATCGTTCATAATAATGTCCTGGTTACATCAGCCACCCCCGGAGACTGTCTGGCAGAGGCTGATCATCAATGAAAAAGGCATGTTCCCTCGTAATACCGGTACTCTTTTGTTATTGAATTAAGCCCGGGATCGCCCGGCCTGAGAAGTAAGCCGCCAGATTGTCGGACACCGACTGGCTCATTGCCTGGCGGGTCTCCACTGTGGCACTGGCCACATGGGGTTGCAGCAATACATTATCGAGTGCGAAGAAAGCCTCCGGCACATGCGGTTCGTGCTCAAACACATCCAGCGCTGCCCCGGCAATCACTTTTTCCTGTAATGCCCGCAACAGTGCCGGTTCATCAATCAGACTGCCGCGGGCAACATTAATCAGCCAGGCGTGTTCAGGCATCGCCTCAAAGACAGCGGCATTAATGATGCCGCTGTTTTCGGCGCTCCCCGAGGCGGCAATCACCAGGAAATCACTCTGACTCGCCAGACTGTGCAAATCCTCACACCACTGGTCATCGAGCGCATCATTACGCTGACGGCTGTGATAAAGAATGGTCATATCAAAACCTTTGGCCCGGCGGGCGATGGCCTGGCCAATGTTCCCCATACCCAGAATACCGAGACGCTTAGTGCTGACTTTGGTCGCCAGTGGCGGTGCTGTCTTTTCCCACTGCCCGGTACGCACGAAATGGTCTCCCTGACACAGCCGGCGGCTGGCAGCCAGCAGTAATCCCATCGCCAGGTCAGCAACATCATCGGTCAGTACGCCGGCAGTGATCCCGACATGGATGCCCCGCTCCCGGGTATAACTGAGGTCGATAGCATCGGTGCCAACGCCGAACACGGCGATCATACCGGCCTGCGGCAACTGCTCCAGGATGTCACGGCTGACGCCTGTATCGCCCCGGGTGACGACGGCCTGAACTTCTCCCCCGTGACGGTTGAGAAATTCTGTAGTATCGGTTTGCTCATAAAGACGGAATACCCGGTAGCTGGCGTCCAGAGAAGTTTGTAAGACGTCCATCACCGGTGCGATGAGCAAAATAACGGGTTGAGTATTTGTATGCATAGCAACGGTCCTGTCTGATAAGCCTGTAACGTGTGTTATGTATCAAACGTGTTTTTGCCGCTGATTGTTGCGATCTCCGTCACGCCAGATAATGTTAAAAATTTGTGTTACTTCTGGCGTGATCTGACAGACATTTTACTGACATGTAACAGGGGTATCGGGGGGATATGGGCTCAGGAGAGTAGAGAAAAGAGTCAATCAGTCGGTTAAATGGTTTCTCCCATCGACAACCGGTAATGCAAATCGACCCGTTCGATGGTGGGCAGTCCCTGAATTTTTTTAATCAGGATCTCTGTGGCAACCTTGCCCATTTCAAAACGCGGCGTCAGTACGCTGGCAAGTTTCGGGGTCGTCACCTGACCGATTTCCAGGCCGTGGAACCCGGCAACGGCCAGCTGCTCCGGCACACGGATACCGCAGGCGGTGCATTCGCGCAGTACACCTACGGCGAGATCATCATTGGTGCACAAAATACCGTCCATCTCAGGATACATCTGACGTGCGAGGGTCATCATGCCCGCACCGATGGTGACGGATGAGACCTTGCCAGGGGTAATACGCCCGGGATGCAGACCTGCCTCCGCCATCGCCTGACAGTAACCGGCATAGCGTTGTTCATCCCGGAGATCAGCCATGGAACCAAAATAGATAATTCGCTTTTTTCCACTGGCCAGCAGCATACGTGTCATGTCCAGCCCGGCACGCTGGTTATCAAAACCGACATTAATCCGTTCGCTGTTTTCTGTCAGCCCCATGACTTCGGCCACGGGGATTTTTGCCGAGCGTAAATACTTCTCTGCACGTATGCTGTGCACGCTTTCTGTAAGCAACAAAGCTTTAACATTAAACGCCAGTACAGTCGCAATCTGTTCTTCTTCTTTCTGGCTGTTGTAGTCGTAGTTCACCACCAGTGTCTGGTAGCCTCTGGCCGCCGCGGCGGTTTCTACCCCGGCCAGCACATCAGCAAAAATCTGGTTATGAAATGAAGGTACCAGCACCCCAATGCGCGCAATCGCATTGCTGTTCATGGCGGCATTATCAGGATCAGTCTGAAAGCCCACCTCTTCGATAACGCTGGCAATACGCCGTGCCGTTTCCGGTTTCACTTTTTCGGGCGTACGTAAATACCGGCTGACGGTCATTTTTGTTACGCCTGCGAGAGTCGCAATATCATTCAGTGTGATGCGTTGCAATTTCATTCATTCTGCCAGTCAGTACCGGAAAGCGGTAATGTCATTATGCCTGTCCGAATCCGAAATGAAAATCTTCGCTTCGGGCCGTAAATGTCGGGATCTCCCACTGATTTTATGTCATCGATCACAGCACTTGTAACGTTGTTTTGTAACATCACTTTTTAGTGATCAGCATCACAGTTTAAACGTCGTGAAAAACGTGAGATAGGCTCTGTAACCCACAGCACAGAAGTCAGTCACTGGCCGGGCGGCCCATTCAGCCTCAGCAAGGCGCCGGCGACGGAACACTCTCCCGAAGCCAGACTGCGGTGACGACGCTTGTAGCATGGCCTGGACAGGCCGGCAAAAGCCACAATCCGCCGTTGAGTGAAGAACAGCATACCGTTGATAACCTGGAGGAATATGACTATGACAGGTCAGTGCATTATCGTGATGGGCGTGTCCGGTACCGGAAAATCTACGGTAGGCCAGGCGCTTTCGCGGGCCCTGAACGCCAAATTTATTGACGGGGATGACCTTCATCCCCGACAGAATATCGACAAAATGGCGGCCGGTCAGGCGCTGGATGATGCCGACAGGCAGCCCTGGCTTTGCCGGCTGGCCGATGTGATCTACAGCCTGGAACAGAAAAATGAAACCGGCGTGCTGGTCTGTTCTGCACTTAAAAAGTCTTACCGGGATCAGCTACGGGCGGGCAGTCCGCATGTGCGTTTTTTATGGCTGCAAGGCGATTTCGAGCAGGTAATGACCCGTATGCGTCAGCGCAGAGGTCATTTTATGCCGGAGACGCTGCTTCGCAGCCAGTTTTCCAACCTGGAAGCCCCCGGGAACGATGAGCCGGATGTCATGGCAGTAAGTATCATGCCACCGGTGGACAATATCGTCAGCCAGTATATGACCTGTTTGCGGTAACACACCGCCTGAACTCAGAGACGAATATTATGATCATTGATACCTTAGCCGCCGCAGCTGGAAATCCGCTTTATCCTGCCGCCATTCGTAAGATGCTGGCAACCATTATCGAAAGTGACCCGTACAGCCTGCCTGCCGGCCATTATCAGGTTCAGGGCAAACAAATGTTCTTTAATGTCGCTGAAGGGGAAACCCGTCCACTGGAAAACCAGAAACCTGAGTTTCATCGCCAGTATCTGGATATTCATATTGTGCTGGACGGTAATGAAGTGATTGGTGCCGGCGTTCGCGGACTGCCACTGGATCTGAGTGAACCTTTTAATGATGCACACGACCTTGGGTTCTGTGCAGCCATCCCGGGAGAGACTTTGATCCATCTACAGGCCGGTGAACTGGCAATTATTTTCCCGCAGGAACTTCACCGTCCGATGAGTACCTGTACCACACCGGCCGCCTTGCGGAAGATTGTCGCAAAAATCGACAGCGCACTGCTCTGAATTCCCTGAAAAGACTGAGCGCACTGCATCCGCCGGGATGGCCTGTCCCTGGTCAGGCTCCGGTAACGCTGAAAGTAAAAAGGCCCGCTATGCGGGCCTTTTTGTCTCATCTGTTGGCTTACATCGCGTAAGACAGCAGGACAGACGTTTTACTGTCGGTACGATCCGGCGCAGAAGATGGCGGATTGTTGTTCCAGGTCACATCATAGGCCACTTTCAGTGAGAAGTGAGAGTTAATCGCTACCTGTAAACCGGTTTCGGAGTTCAGAGTAGTATCATTTCCCAGAGTACTCAGTACGGATACACCCTGAATAAACTTGGTCGTATCTGTCAGCTGCCACTGGTAGCTCAGTGCACCGTAAGCCAGCGCTTTAGTCTGGTGACCACCATCATGATAGTCATCATAACGTACACCCGGACCCAATTCAGCACGCAGTGAATGTACAGGGCCGTTAAGGATCTGACGACCGTAACCGGCAGTCAGCGTATCGCGGCTATCGTAACCGTTAAAACGATCACTTAACCAGGTTGCCTGACCGAACAGGTAATCGCTGCTGTTCAGGTTATAACGTGAACGGCCACCCACAGAGTAGGTTTCAGAAGAACGTTGATCGTTGGATGAGGTATTCGACGCATTACCCCACAGGCTGTATGCCATCGCCTGCTGATACCAGGTCATATTGGTCTGAGCCGTCAGAGAGGAACTTCTGGTGTTACCGCTCTGGGCCAGATAGCCTGCAGACGCTGAGCCATCAAAAGGTGTTTTTGCGGTAGAAGGATCATCCATCGACGTAAATACTGAGTTATCAGCATATGCCTGCTGGGCGAACACTCCGGCGGTAAGCAGCAGCGCTGCTGAGATTTTATTGAATGCTTTCATTGAAAAACCTGTACTGACGACGTTGTTAAAAGCTAAGTCTGAACACTTTTAAATAGCGTGGCATGCTATTTACCCGAGTTTGTAAAAAAGCATGTATCCACTTTACTTGTCAAAAAAAAGTGACAGGCCTTAGCGTGATTCAGAGTGATCTGAATAGTAGCAGGTATGATAGACGCGAATACAAAAATAGAAAGCATATTTATAGAAAATACTGGCCGGAATGTTGCTAAGTATAACGTTAATTAAATACAAATTAATTTTAGCAAACAGATTTAATGCTTAAGCCGCTGATGTACCGATCCGCCCCGCCGGCAATAAAAAATTCACACCGGTGAGATCCGGCTGCTGGAATCTCTGGTTCAATGCAGGTTACAATTCGACCACACAGCGAAAAGTGAGGACAACACTATGTGGTCAGCCATTCATCGACTGTTAGAAGAGCAACAACGCGACTTTGCAGGAATATCTCATTACCATCAATGCGACGGAGGTGAAGTTAACCAGTCCTGGCAGCTGGTAAGCGGCAATACGCACTATTTTATTAAATCCAACCATCGCGAGATGCTTCCCCGCTTTATCGAAGAGGCAGACCAGCTTGCTTTGCTGGCCCGGACCGGGTGCGTCAGGGTCCCCGAAGTTTACGGCAGCGGTACCTCGCGACATCATAGTTTTCTTATTCTGGAATATCTTCCTCCGGCGCCATTGAGTAAAGTTTCCGCGTCCCTGCTCGGTGAACAACTTGCCAGGCTCCATCAGTGGGGTGAACAGCCCAAGTTTGGTCTTGATTTTGATAATTCAGTGACACTGTCACCTCAGCCCAATCACTGGCAGAAGCGCTGGTCCTCTTTCTTCGCGCAACAACGCATCGGCTGGCAACTGGAGATAGCTGCCGGGAAAAAGTTATTCTTTGGCGATACGGAACAAATCATTGCCAGTGTGTCGCGATGTCTGGCAAATCACCATCCCTCTCCCTCCTTATTGCATGGGGATCTCTGGCCGGGACATTGCGCTGAAGCACATAATGCGCCCTGGCTGTTCAATCCCTCATGTTACTGGGGAGACAGGGAGTGTGATCTCGCTTTGTGGCAAACGGACAATGTGTTAACTGCCCCGCTGCTCAATGCTTATCAGCAAATCAGCCCGTTGCCTGAGGACTATACAGACCGGCAACCGGCCTACCGGTTATACTATTTACTGAACCGTGCCTGTGCTTTCGGAGGCTCCTGGCAGGAAGAAGCGCAACAGGTGATTGATAACCTGTTGCGCGATTATCGTTGATCGCGGTAATTCAGAGGAAGCCGGTGAGTCGCAGGGCAAAGTACCCGATGACAATCACAATCACCGGCAGAATGTACAAATGAAAATACTGCCTGAAAATAGAGTGATTTTGTGTCTGCAGTTTTTCGGTCAGTTGCTTACGGGTCAGACCACCGCCTTCTTTAACCTGTTCAAGGATGAGCTGATCATCAATGCTTTCTTTAATAAAACAGGACTGGCGCCACATGCGGTCACCCGAAGCCTGTAAGGCCAGCCCGACAAAAATCATGAAGTAAATCACCCAGAACAAAACATCGGCCTGTGTCCCGAAGTCCGGGACCGGTGAGTTCTGCCATAAAAAGCTCAGAAACGGCGTGTTAAATTTCACCATATTGATCATGACATGAATGAAATCTGTTAATACCGCATCGATACCGGGTTGGTTATCACTGTGGATGTACAAATAGTTCATGAGTGATATCAGGGTCGATATCACAGCAGGAATAAATAACAACCAGCCGGCAACTTTTTTGCCGATGGCGATCCTGCCTGTTTGTTGATAATTCATGCTCTCTCCTGCAGCGGTTTTTGTGATACAAGTCTACCTGCGCCCCGGTTATTTTTCCTGTTTTATACCGCTAAAATAATAATTCCTGAGATATTTCATACAACCGGACGCATAATTTTCGTTACCCTGTTAGTTTTTTGCAATGTTTTAACCATTCACGGAGGGTTTTATGGCCTATCATCGCCCGGTCAAAGCAGCAATATTTGATATGGACGGATTGCTGATCAACTCGGAACCGTTCTGGCATCAGGCTGAACTGGACGTATTCTCACGTGCTGGCATCGATATCAGCCTGCGTGACTCCTTACCGGAAACCACAGGATTACGTATCGACCAGGTGGTCAGACTTTGGTTTGATGCGGGCAATATCCGCCATCTGAATGCTGAAGAGATCACACAGCAGATTATCGCTGAGGTGGCAGAGAAAATTCGCCAACAGCGCCCGCTGATGCCGGGTGTCCGTGAAGCTCTGGAGATGTGTCGCGAATGTGGTTTTAAAATCGGCCTCGCTTCCGCCTCTCCGCTGAGTTTAATTCAGAGCGTCCTCGAACTATTTTCTCTGCAGCCTTATTTCGACGCGGTCGCTTCCGCAGGCGAACTTCCTTACAGCAAACCTCATCCTCAGGTGTATCTGAATGCCGCAGCAGCACTGGCGACAGACCCGTTACATTGCGTGGCTCTGGAAGACTCACTTAACGGTATGGTTGCGGCGAAAGCCGCAAGAATGCGTACGCTGGTCGTGCCTGCCGCTGCAGAAGCCCATTTGCCCGTCTGGAGTCTGGCACACGCCCGCGTAGACTCCCTTAATGATCTGACACCGGATCTGTTGGGCTACTTACCGGCTATCCGCTGAGCCGGTGCAGGGAGCCAAGGCTCCCTGCGGTCAGACGACAGACTTCTGTACGCCGCGTTAAAGGTCTTCTCCCGGGCACGAACGATCACACGTGAGGATCATGACTTCCGGGGGGAATTCCGACTCTCCGCCCGGCTCCCGACGTAACCAGCATCACTGACTCAGCAGTGTTGGTATCCTTTTCTGTTATCTGCGCCGCCTGTGCAGAAATTTCCGTGGCCTTTCCCTGCGCTTCATCGCCCCCGCAGGAGCGGAGTTTTCTCTGCTTGTGTCAATGTCATTTATTATTTGTTACAGCGTCACATATACCTTTTCGCTGTATAAATCCCTATACTGTATACATTGACAGTTAATCAGGAAGTTGCAGGATATCTCATGACGGCCGAAGGCCATATTCTCTTCGCTGTTGCCAGCGCCATTATTGCTAAACGCAGCGATCTGACCCCCGTTATTGCCCACGCAGACTGGTGGCATTTACTCCCGGCAACATTACTGACATGTCTGCTGCCGGATATTGATCACCCTTCGTCCCTGCTCGGCAGACGTTTACGCTGGATTTCTGTCCCGGTCTCCCGTGCATTCGGTCACCGGGGATTTACCCATAGCCTGATAGCCATCGTCGCCGGATTGTGGTTGTTGCATTTGAAACTGCCGGAGGCTCTGTGGCTGCCCGCTGACGTGATGCAGGGAATGGTCCTGGGTTATCTGAGCCATATTGTCGCCGATATGCTGACACCCGCGGGTGTGCCTCTGCTATGGCCCTGTCGCTGGCGGTTTCGTTTTCCGGTGTTACAGCCGCAAAAAAGTAATCTGCTGGAACGATGGTTCTGTATCACCTTGGTTGCCTGTGCGGTATTACTGCCAGGTCCTCTGACGAAACAGGTCGTCAGCACGACCGGCAAACAAATTTATTCAACCGCTATCGATTGGCAAAAACAGCTGACGCAGTCCCTGCATTAACCGCTGTACGGCGGCATAGTGAATGTTGAGTAAAGAAGTGCCAGGCGTAACGGGGAAGCCCGTTAAGAAAGCGTTAATTAGTGTAATGGAAGGAAAAATCCGAGCTATAACCCTTGAGTTTTCGGGTATGCGCGCCGATCATTTGCTCAATTATTGTCGGAGATAGAATATGAAAAAAGTTATCCCATCTCTGCTGGCGTTAACCCTGACTATGCCAGGTATAGCGCTGGCTTACCCGCATGGTCCCGGCCCTGGTTTCGGCGGCCCTGGCCCCGGTGGCGGGCCAGGCTGGCATGGTGGTCCCGGCCCTGGCGGCGGCTTTCTGCCTGACTTAGCGACCGGAGTTCTGATAGGCGGCCTGACCTACTATCTTCTCAACGGTATTTATTATCAGCGTCAGGGGAATGACTATGTCGTGGTCAACCCGCCTCCACAGAGTACACCGCAACATCTGCAGGTGCTGGACTTTAACGGTAAACGTTATTATGTGCAGGCAGGCCATTATTATCAGCGTAATATCGACGGTGATTATATCGAGGTCCCGCGACCTGATGGTTTGTAGCCACAGAGCATCCTGAACAGACAAAAGGCCAGTCATAATGCTGGCCTTTTGTCGTATTAGCGAAGGATCAGTTCGCTTGCGGTGCCTGGGGATCTGTGTCGTATTCGCTGCAGCTCTGGAAGCCGTAATTCATCACATGTCCGGTCTCGTTATAGCTGACAAAATAGGTCAGCGGTTTACCTTCGCTCTGACCAATAATGTAAGTATCGCAGGTTCCACGGGCATGGATCATGGTGATCACGGAGGCCGGTTGCCCGCCGATATGGCGAACCTGGTCACGTGTCATTCCTTTTTTGACGTCTTTTACCACGGGTTTGGTGACATAGCTTTCTGCCTGATGATACGTCGTACAGCCGGAAAGAATAGCCATGACAGCGCCGGCTGCGATAAGTCCGGTGAATTTATGCATTATTTACCTCACTGTAATCGTAATACACAATAAGAGATCAGATGAGCTGTTCAACTGACGTCCTTAAAGTGTAATAGGTAATAACGATAAAACAAATGGTTAGCATGGACTGACGCGCCTTAAATCGATATTCTCTTGCAGAGTCCATCGCGGGAAACCAGCGTGCCTCTGGCCTCTGACAGAGATAATCTGTTAATTTTCATACTTATGTTACTCAACGGAAACACCATAGATTCAGAGGAAAAATGTACAAAGCCCCCCCGCACCGTTTCTCTTTTGTGCTGATCCTTGGCCTGATGGCCGGACTCGGCCCTTTATGTATTGATTTATACCTCCCCGCGCTGCCACAACTGGCCGATAGTCTGCATATTGCGACGGCCAGCGCACAGCTTAGCCTGACCGCAGGTCTGCTGGGCCTCGGGCTCGGGCAACTGCTTTTTGGCCCGATGAGTGATAAGTACGGGCGAACGTTGCCGCTGGCATTGTCATTACTGCTACTGCTGTTAGCCTCCATCGCCTGTTCAATGGCTCATAGCCTGGATCAGCTACTGATTGCCCGCCTGTTCCAGGGGGTGGGTGGCGCCGGAGGGGCGGTATTATCCCGTGCCATCGCCCGGGATATGTACAGTGGTCATGAACTGACTCGCTTCTTTGCTATGCTGATGCTGGTGAATGGTCTGGCCCCGATTGCGGCTCCGGTGATTGGCGGCGCACTGATGAACATTATGAACTGGCGCGGAATTTTCCTGGTTCTGTCCGGTATTGCCATTCTGCTGGTGACCCTCAGTCGTTTACATATTCATGAAACGCTGCACCCGGAAAAACGTAGCCAGGGTTCTCTGCTTTCTGCCTGGGGTGCACTGGGGAAGGTGATCACCCACCGCCCGTTTATGGGCTTTTGCCTGACGCAGGGGTTTATGATGGCGGGTATGTTTGCCTATATCGGCGCATCACCGTTTGTCCTGCAACAGATTTACGGAATGTCACCGCAAACCTTCAGCCACTGCTTTGCACTGAACGGGCTGGGCCTGGTGATTGCCTCACAAACCAGCGCCCGTCTCAGTCCGCGACTGGGAGAATACCGGGTGCTGAAAGGCGGACTGACACTGGCGTTTGTCGCGTCTCTTAGTCTGTTGATTGCCGGCATTATGCACGCGCCGTTACCGGTGATACTGTTTACCTTGTTCTTCAGCATTGCCAGCAATGCCGTCATTTCCACCACGGCATCTTCTCTGGCGATGCAGAGTCAGGGTAAACGCGCCGGCAGTGCCTCTGCGGTGATCGGAGTCACGATGTTCACGCTGGGTTCCCTGAGTATTCCTGTCACAGGACTGGGCGGAACATCGGTTATCAGTATGACATCGACGATTTTTGGCTGTTTTATGCTGGCGATACTGATGTTTACCTTTGTGGCAAAAAAACCTGTGGCCGCGGTAAAATAAACAGACCGCACAGAAGGAATGTTGTAACACGGCGGTCCCGCACCGCCCCTGAACCGAGGAGTCCTGTATGACATTACAACAAGAAATTATCCGTGCACTGGGTGTAAAACCGGTGATTGATGTTCAACAGGAAATACGCACCAGTGTGGATTTCCTCAAGTCCTATCTGAAAACCTACCCCGGGCTAAAAAGTCTGGTATTAGGGATCAGCGGCGGTCAGGATTCAACCCTGACCGGTAAACTTTGCCAGACGGCAATTTCAGAACTGCGTGCTGAAACCGGTGATCAGGATTACTGTTTTATTGCTGTGCGTCTGCCTTACGGCGACCAGGCCGACGAGCAGGATTGTCAGGATGCGCTGCATTTTATCCAGCCGGACAAAACACTGACCGTCAACATTAAAGAAGCCGTGCTGGCCAGCGAGCGCGCGCTGAAAGAGGCCGGAATTGTGTTATCTGATTTTGTGAAGGGGAATGAAAAAGCCCGCGAACGAATGAAAGCACAATACAGTATTGCCGGGATGACCCACGGTGTGGTTGTGGGAACCGACCATGCCGCCGAAGCTGTGACCGGCTTTTTTACCAAATACGGTGACGGCGGTACCGATATCAACCCTATCTTCCGCCTGAACAAAGGTCAGGGCAAACAGCTGCTGAAGCAGCTTGGCTGTCCTGAGCACCTCTACCTGAAACATCCGACAGCGGATCTGGAAGACGGACGTCCGGGCCTGCAGGATGAGGTAGCTCTGGGAGTGACTTATGCCCTGATCGATGCCTATCTGGAAGGTAAAACGATAGCGCCTGAAGCGGCGAAAATCATCGAAGGCTGGTACCTGAAAACAGAACACAAACGTCAGCCACCCATCACGGTCTTCGACGACTTCTGGAAAAAATAGTCACCTTGCGGACAACGTCAAAAACCACCTTCTGAGAAGGTGGTTTTTTTATGCTTCCGGCGCGGGGTCTCTGTCACTTTCCGGTCGCCCACCGGGATCGGCCTGATAGTATTGATTCCGTCTCCTGCCGGTACGCTCAGAGTGGCCTGATAACAACGCCCCCTCATGATAATAAAACCGCCATAATGGCTGACGGCGTTTCCTGTCCGTCAGCCCTCAGGGCGGTCTCAGGGGATCTATGTTGTGCCGCAATTAGCCAGCGGAATTCTGTGGCGCATGTCCTTTATGGTCATGTTTTTCGGTCAGATGACGCTCAAAGTCTTCGTTGTACTGTTTCTTCTGTTCCGGAGTCAGGACGTTGTACAGTTTGTTTTCTGTCTGCAGCCGCTGGAATGCACGATCTTTAGCACCCGCGGCCTGGCTGGCCGCTTCAGCTTCTGCTTTTGCCTGATCGAAACTGTCTGATGCGACTATCTGATGAGCCGCACGGCGCTGCTCAACTGACGGACGTTTCATCTGCTGATGGCTCTGCTTCATGATCTCACGCACCTGCTGTTTCTGGGCATCCGTCAGCTTAATGCCATGGAAGAAGTCAGGTCCGTGAGGATGCATCGGACGGTGCTGGGAAGCCGGAGGAGGCGTCAGATTTTCGGCCTGCGCGTGTACCACACTGGCAGCACCAAAGGCCAGTGATGTTGCCAGGATCAGTGAAGTGAGTTTACGCATAGAGTCATATCCTTAATGTTTTTAGTTGTCTGACGATGTCTGTTGACACTGTCGTCGTCAGAACCCACTTTACGCCTGCCAACGTCAATTATTCAGAGGCTGCGTAAAACACTGAAAACATAAATGTGAAAAAATCCGCAATCGTGGAGAAAAAATGAGGAAGCCGCAGCAGAGTGATAAGAAAGTGTATGGCAGAAAGGGGAACAGCCCGGCAAAACCGCCTCCGGGCTGAGATTTTCCGGGTTTATGGCTCTTCTTCCAGCATCAGCCCTGCCCGCAGGCCAAATGCCACCCGGGGGTTAGGAAACAGTACCCGCTCGCCTTGCGGATGCTGCACTACCTCAGTGTGATCGCCGTCTTCAGTCAGTACCGTCCCTGCAGGAAACCATGTAAAGTTCGGCGTCGTGTCTGTCATATGCAGATGAAAATGTTCGCCGGTACGGGTTAACTGCCTGATCACCCGGAAACAGCGTGGCGGGCTTTCCGGCGCCTCCGGAGTTCCGGTATCACCACAGATCCTGGCCCGCAGTGCCCTCCGGGCACGATCAAATTCCGACAGCTGATTACAACCAAACGGCAGTGCCTTCCCAAGCTCCAGGGTACAGCTCTCCGCTTCCGTCATATGGCAGGTATAGTGGCTGAAGGTCCCGCCCGGGGCCTGATGGAAAACCAGCGCTTCCAGACCGGCACGGCCCAGCCAGTCGATAAAGGGCGCATTCCGTGGTCGGGGGCTTGCCGGCAACAATCCGAATTGCGGGTAGAGTGATCCGCGAATAGCCGTATGCAAATCGAGATGCCAGCAGACTGACTGTGCTTCATCCCCGCGACGGAAGTCACAGACCGCCTGCTCTAACTGCGCTGCACGCTGCGATTCATCGCAGGAGGGTAATGTGTCCCGGTAACCTGAAAACAGGCGATTCAGATCATAATCGATATAGCGCACACCCTGACGTATTGCCTGCGGATTCCCGAAGATCACCAGCAATCGCTGCGCAACCGGACATTCGCCGGCCAGTAATTCCGTCACCAGCTGATTCAGGATCTCTATTGGCGCGGTTTCGTTACCGTGGATCCCGGCAGAAATAATCAGCGATCCCGGCTCACGGGGTGTGCGGGGGGTAAACTCCAGTATCCCCTCCCCTGTTTCACGCCAGTAAAGTGTGGCATTTTCTCCCTCTCCCGGCAGAGCCGGCTGCCCGGATAACATGCCCTGAAGATAATCGGTCATTCGTTTTTATCCTTACTGTGATTGCCGGAAGTCATACACCGCCCCGAGGTTCAGTATGCCCGTCAGTTCATCCAGAGCCTGATAATTTTCCGTCAGTAGTTGCGGGTCCGCCAGGTCATCCGCCGTCAGCCGGTCACGGTAAAATTTCCGTGCCCAGGCCGTCAGCCGGGCATAGAGTGCATCATTCATCATGACAGCCGGGTTGACGGCCTGACGTTCTTCTTCTGTCAGAGTAACCCGCAAACGCAGACACGCAGGCCCGCCGCCATTACGCATGCTTTCGCGCAGATCGAAGACCTGTAAATCGGTGACCGGATTGTCATCGGCCAGCAGCTGTTGCAGATATTGCCATACTGCCGGATGTTCACGGGCTTCCTGCGGCAGCACCAGCGACATACTGCCATCTTTCCGGCTCAGTAACTGGCTGTTAAAGAGATAGGTTTTTACTGCATCACTGACCGTCACGGCCTCATCCGGCACCACCAGCGGATGAAACTCAGGCAGGCGTTCCCGGAGGGTATCAAAAAGTGCCTGTTGTCCGGTAAAGGCATGTTCATGACAAAAAAGCACTTCGCGGTGACTGACGGCAATCACATCATTATGAAACACTCCCTGATCGATCACCGCGGGGTTCTGTTGTGCATAAAGGGTTCTTTGCGGATCCAACTGGTGCAGCCTCGCTACCGCTTCACTGGCCTGACGGGTCTGTCGGGCAGGATAGCGTACCGGCCCGTCGGATGGCTTTCCGGCATCATAACCGTACACAAACAGCTCCAGCCCCGGATCGCCTGCGCGGTGATACAGACGGTTATGATTTGCCGCCCCTTCATCGCCGAAGGCCGGGGTCTGGGGTAAAGCGTCATGAACAATAAACCGCCGTTCATCGGCGAATAGCGCACGCAGTATTGCTGTCGTTCCCGGGGCTTCAGACATCCGGTGCAGTTTATTATTCAGGTTCGCGACCGTGAAATGTACTCGGTTATCGGCAGTATCTGCTGAAGGCGATACGGTGGCGGCATTTGCCACCCACATGGAGGAGGCAGAACAGGCGGCGGATAAAAGCTCCGGGGCCTGTTTACGGGCTTTTTGCAGTATCTGTACATCATTGCCGGTAAAACCTATCTGCCTCAGCAGGCGCAGATCCGGACGAGCCACTGGCGGGATCACGCCCTGCACAAACCCCTGGTCCGCGAGGGCTTTCATTTTCTCCAGCCCCTGCAGCACGGCTTTCAGCGGATTGGACGGCTGATACTGATGACGGGCAGAAGCCTCATTCCCGAAGGATAATCCGGCATAATGGTGTGTCGGCCCCACCAGGCCGTCAAAATTGGCTTCTGTCACCTGCATATCTCTGTTCATTGCGTATCCTTAACGTGAAAAATCGAGACCCGGCGGCAGTGTTTCCGGTAATGTTAACTGCGGGCTTTCCAGTGAGGCCATCGGCCAGGCGCAATAGTCTGCCGCATAAAAAGCGCCGGGACGGTGATTACCGGACGCGCCTACCCCGCCGAAAGGTGCATTACTTGCAGCCCCGGTCAGCGGTTTATTCCAGTTAACGATCCCTGCCCGCGCCCGTTTTTGCAGCAATAAAAACTGCCGGCGATCCGCTGAGATCAGCCCGCAGGAAAGGCCATAGCGGCTGCGGTTAGCCAGGGTGATCGCTTGTTCAAAGTCGTCATAACGGATAACGTTCAGTAACGGCCCGAAGACTTCCTCATCCTCCGCCGCTGGCAGACCCGTGATATCGATGATCCCCGGATAAATCAACGCAGAGTCCGGGTCCGGCCAGCGCATCCTGAGCAAGACCTCCCCTCCGGCCTGTTCGGTCTGCTGCCAGTGCTGCCAGATATGAGCGGCCGCGGCGGGTGAGATCACGCTGCCCATAAAGGGTTCAGGCAGGGCATCCCAGGCGGCCGGGACAATTTTTCCGGCGACCTCTGTGAGCCTGGCGAGAAAACGGTCCCCCTGCGGACCCCGCCTGACCAGCAGGCGGCGGGCACAGGTGCATCGCTGACCGGCGCTGATAAAAGCAGATTGCAGGGTAATGTTGACCGCGGCATCAATATCCGCAGGATCTTCGACGATCAGTGCATTATTCCCCCCCATCTCCAGCGCCAGAATCACCTCCGGTCGTCCCGCAAACTGGCGATGGATCTGATAGCCGGTGGCGGCACTGCCGGTAAAAAGTACCCCGGCCAGCGAAGGCTGCGCCAGTAGTGCCTGCCCCGTTTCTTTACCTCCCTGGATCAGGTTAATGACCCCGGCGGGGAGTCCGGCTTTCAGCCAGCACTCCAGCGTCAGTTGAGCCGTCGCAGGCGTCAGTTCACTGGGTTTGAATACCACGGTATTCCCGGCCAGCAGGGCAGGAATAATATGTCCGTTCGGCAGATGGCCCGGAAAGTTATAGGGGCCGAACACCGCCATCACGCCATGGGGACGGTGATGCAAACTGCTGTCCTGCGTTTCGATGTCGCCGGTCCGCTGATGCCATGACCGTACCGAGATGTCGATCTTGTTGATCATGGAGGTCACTTCACTGGCGGCCTCACGGCGGGGTTTTCCGGTTTCCCTGCCTATGCAGGCGGCCAGCGATTCCTGATGTTTTTCGAGTTCTTTTCCGAAACGGTTAACCACCGCCAGCCGCTCACTGAATTCCCGTGCGGCCCAGTCGTCGAATACCTCAGCGGCGGCCTGACAGGCCGCGGCAACGTCTTCTTGTGCCGCACAGTGTCCCTGCCAGATAACCTCACCGCTGACCGGGTCATATTTTGTCAGAGTGCTACCCCGGCCGGTCAGCCATTGGCCATTGATCAGTAATGTCATAAACGGGCTCCTTGCGGGTTAAGAGAGACTACGCGTACCGGGTCACCGGCAGCTATCTGTAACCGGGCAGCGCAGGCAGGCGGGATCAACAGCGTTTCAGCCTGCGGGTCGACGGGCAGCAGCATGGCCCGGAAATGGTGGTAGTCCATACCGGCGACCAGACAAAGCGGATGCTGTTCGCCGGGTGTCCCTGTGACGGCAGACATCACCCTGCTCTGATTAACCGCACGGATTGCCGGTAACTCACATTCCAGCGTCGGGCCGCCATCAAAAATATCCACATAGTTCTGATAGCGGAACCCTTCAGCTTCCAGTAACGCCCTGGCCGGTGCCGTCTGCTCATGAACCTTACCTATGACCGCCTGAGCCTCTGCGCTCAGGTAGTGGATATATAGCGGGTGTTTTGGCATCAGCTCTGCAATAAACGCTTTATGCCCGGTACCGCTGAGAAAATCTGCCCGGCTGAAATCCATCGAAAAAAAATGGCTGCCGACACTGTCCCAGAACGGTGAATTACCGGCGTCATCGAGTACCCCGCGCATCTCCGCGACGACCTGCGGAGAGAACGCCTCCGGAAAGCAGGCCATAAACAAAAAGCGTGATTTCGACAGCAATTGGCCGTTCTTACGGATCCGGTAGTCCGGGTCCAGAAATAATGAACAGAGTTCGGTCGCTCCGGTGTGGTCATTACTCAGTGATAATGTCGCCAGCGGATTATAAATATCCAGCTGGCGTGAGGCATGAACCAGCGACCCTACGCGGTAGTTGTACCAGGGCTCTTCCAGGCCGACCGCGACTTCTATCGCACTGATCCCGGCAATCACGCCGTTTTCGGTATCCTCCAGAACAAACACGTATCCCTGCTGCGCCCGGCATCGCTCTCCCTGCCATGTCTCCACTGAGCGCTCAATACGCTCTGCCAGGGTCTTCTCATCCTGAGGCAGGGACGTCAGCCCCCCACCGGTTTTCTTAGCAAGCCTCATCAGGCCAGCCAGGTCTGCATGGCATACCGGACGGATCACCATCATCAGTCATTCCTCCCTGACAGAACGGAACCGTCGATTGCGGGCAGACGCTTACCGGCCTGGCCCGGCAAGGCAATACCGTCACCGTCCGGATATCTGGCGGAGGTTTCTTCGTTGCGGATAGGGTGTGGTCTCATGAGCGTCTCCGGACTGAATATCAAAAACGATTATTTACATGTCAGCCTCAGACAGGCTGGATTCAGTACAGATTGCAGTTAACGTGCCAGAGCGTCATAAAATGCATAAAATTATCAACATTAAAATAAATCAATGGGTTACGTTATTACTGTATTCACTTTTTATGAATAAAAAATGAATAGTACGATGACGGGATAAGACAGGCCGAGCGGAGAAGAGCAGATTTATGCAAAAAAAGGAAAAATTATTTATTTGCTGATTTTTATCACTTTCAGGAATAAAAAATACCGGACAGCGCACCTTTCAGGTGCAGGTGGCTGCCTTCCCCGGCAAACAGTGAACCAAAACAGTGCGACCGCCCACACTATAAACACACAGGCCCCCCGCCGCTGGCTGGCAGCGGGAACGAAAACGGACAGATTTGCAGTACAGATAGCGGATTGAGATCGGGCCACCGGCCGGTAGCGATCCGCTCACTACGGCTCAAGGTGCCATCAGATCATACTGTTCAGGATTGACCGTATCATCCAGTTGCATAGGCGGGGTCAGCTTCAGCGTAATGGTATTAGACGTCACCGTATTATGATTATTCGTTACCGTAACAGCGAGGTGATATTCATTCGTCGCCTGCGGGTCATTATTCCAGGCCGGCATAATAATGCTCCAGCCCCGGGTCCCTGTGGCATCCGCTGGTGGTGTCAGGCTGAGCGCACGGGTATCGCCTTCCCAGTGGATCGATGTGATGTTTTTATCCGGTGTCACCTGCAATTTCAGCATCAGGCTCTCCCCTGCGGATAACTGCCAGGGAGGGGTTGCGAGGAACACACTCAGTGAACTGCGTTTACGATAACTCAGTACCGGGCTGTTATTACGACTGACAACATCAAACCGGCTGCCCCGAAGTGAACGGGCCGCCGCCACCGCATCCGGTGACAGTTGCTCACGTAGCGACTCGCCAAAATGGTAATTAAACTTCAGACCAAACAGATCCTGGCTCTCGCCACCGGTTCCCGTTTTATGGCTGGCCGAAAACGTTACCAGCGGTACCGGCGTATAGGTGACCCCCAGCGAAAGCGCGGAAGGATTATGGTAATAGTTACCACTATCGAAGGCATCGATATTATCCCCCAGATATTGCTGCCAGCTTACCGTGACGCCGAGTTGCCGGTAAAAGGGCAGATATCCCTGACTGTTAATATCATAACCGCGTGCCATTCGGGCCATCTGTGTGGCATTGACATCACGCCAGCCGGACAGTGGCTGATAGTAGTTTGCAGAAAAACGGAGAAAACTTCCCCAGGCTTCCGAACCGACTGAGGCCCGGTTCAGCGCCTTATTAAACAGGTGATCGAGGAAGGCATTATAACCAAACAGCCAGTCACCGGCTCCCCAGCGCTGTCCCAGTCCGACACTGCCTGTCGTCCCGGGTGAGCTGTCGCTGAGTACCACTTCACTGAATGTCAGGTAGCGATCATTTTCTGCCAGCGGGCTAAGCAGTGAGGCTGAAGTTCCGTCAAAATTCCCGTCGATATCCACATTCAGATCCACACTGGCATGACCGTAAGGCGAGAGCAGAGACTGGCTTTCCTGGTTCAGCCGCTTCCCCAATTGGTCGCGGAAATGATCAAACGCCCAGAGTCCGGCGCTATGTCCGAGACTGGTATCAGTATCACTATTATTCGCGGCAGCAATAGCCTGAGCAATTTCAGCCAGCTGGCGTGAAAAATCGTTGCTTACCGCACTGCTGCCTAAATCAGGAAGCTGATCGGCTTCTTTGGCAAAGCGGGCTGCAGAATCATCAAACGGTGTTTCTGAGAGGGTCGGGTCACTGTCAGCCCTGGCAGTGAATTGTGCTGAAAGAAGCAGTGTGACGAAACAGCAAAGGAGACGGGATCTGTTTAAGGGCATAAATAATATTAACAGCTTCCGGTAGAAAGATTCTCTGACGATGAACAACCTGAATACTCTGATCAGTGTGAACGCACAGTATATCATAGCCTGCCGGAAGGTATAACGTTCAGCGCAATTCCCGCACAATGAGGCCATCGGCGGCAGGTCAGTACGCGTCCTGTTCCGGACAACAGGCTCTGACCTGCGAGGCAAGCATGTTCAGTTTCTCATCCGGTGCACCGAGCGCGGCCAGACTGTTGACCAGTTCATAAAGGTAGCGGGCATTGGTGCCGAGTGGCCCCCGGGCTGCAGCGATCAGCGGTGCGATAATGGCAGGCGAGTCATCCGGTTCATACAAAGGATGTTCAGTATTAATGGTAAATACCAGTGCCGTGATCTCACGGCCATTGTCCAGTGTCACTTTCTGCCAGCGCGGGCAGTAACAACCGGTGATCATCTCCCGCTTCCAGAGTAATTCCAGTTCTGTGGCCCGGGTCGTCTCATTCAGGCGGAACACCAACCCGCGGGTTTGTCCTCCGGCCTTTAAGGCCAGCATACGGCCAGGGGTACAACCGGTACCCCGCCCGGCAATCAAACGAATACAAAAGGCACGCTGCCAGCCGTCCAGCTGCGCCGGTTGAACTTCACGGTAGTCAAGTACCGGATTCCACATCAGTGAACCGTAACCGAAGACCCAAATCGGCTCGCGGGGAGGGAGTTCTGCCAGAAAACGGCTCAGAGAGGCTTTCCGCTGTTCCGTACTCAGTACCAGATGCGGCTCAATACTGCCAAACGACGACTGGCAATCAGCATTAATCAAAAAATCCCGGGTCAGCACATTCCCTCCCTTCTCGTTCTGCTTTTTCAGTGAAACCCGGTGTTATCATTACAGCAAACAGCCAGTTATGTGAAGTGCTTCACAAATAATAACTCTTTATCCTGACAACAAATCAGATTCATTGAACGTCTTTCCCCGGGTTCTCCCCGAAAAGAAGCCTTAAATGAAAACCTCAACCCGGAACAGAGAGGTTAATCCTATAAAACACAGCAAAACACCAATGAAAGGTAAACAAACCATAAAATATTATGGGTTAATGATTTATAAAAATTAAGAATAAACAGTCACCTCAGAAGAATATCTCCTGAAAAAGAAGACAACACTGTAATAAGGTAAAATACCGTAAAAAAACCTATCAATACTACAGATAAATGATACTATTATTGACAGTTACTATGCCGCATACGTTTTATCCGACAGCCTTACCCCCTAAGAAGATAGTTCATTTTTAACGCGTGAGGAAACAGAATGCCAGCGCATGAAAAAACCCGACACACGGAATATTCTCTTATTTTCCCGATAGTGGCATTGATCGTACTTTGGTTTTTTAGTCATCAGACTTCATTACCTATTGTGATCGCTATCAACCTGCTGACACTTGTCGCTATCCTGTGCAGCGCTTTCAGCGTGGTACGTCATGCCGACGTACTGGCACACCGGCTGGGTGAGCCTTTCGGCTCGCTGATCCTGACGCTGTCGGTGGTTATCCTGGAAGTGAGTCTGATTTCGGCATTAATGGCGACCGGTGGCGCGACTCCGGGCCTGATGCGCGATACGCTGTATTCAATCATTATGATTGTGACCGGCGGGCTGGTCGGTTTTGCTCTGCTGCTCGGTGGCCGTAAGTTTGCCACCCAATATGTCAACCTCGCGGGCGTAAAGCAGTACCTGATTGCGATTTTCCCGCTGGCCATTCTGGTGCTGGTGTTTCCGAATGCCTTACCGGGCGGTAACTTCAGCACCGGACAGGCACTGCTTATTGCGCTGGTCTCTGCTGCGATGTATGGCGTTTTCCTGCTGATCCAGACGAAAACGCATCAGAGCCTGTTTATCTATGAGCATGAAGATGACAGCGACGACGGTGACCCGCATCACGGCAAGCCCTCTGCCCATAGCAGCGGATGGCATGGTCTGTGGCTGGTCATCCACCTGCTGGCGGTGATCAGCGTGACTAAAATGAATGCGCCGGTCCTTGAACAACTGCTGGGCGATTTACACGCACCGCAGCAGTTTACCGGGTTCCTGATTGCCTTGCTGATCCTCTCTCCTGAAGGGTTAGGCGCGATAAAAGCCGTCCTGGCCAACCAGGTTCAGCGGGCGATGAACCTTTTCTTCGGGTCGGTACTGGCCACCATCTCGCTGACCGTGCCGGTTGTGACGCTGATATCGGTGATCACCGGTCAGTCGCTGATTTTCGGGCTGGAAGCCCCGCAGATGATTATCATGTGCAGTGTGTTGCTACTGAGTCAGATTTCCTTTTCTACCGGCCGGACCAATGTTCTTAACGGTGCTGCCCACCTGGCTCTGTTTGTCGGTTATCTGATTACCGTCATGCTGTAGTCCGCTATCGCGTCCGGTACTCCTCCGGAATAACGCAAAAAAAACGCTGTCATCTGACAGCGTTTTTTATGGCCTCTGACCCGCTTATTTGCTGGTATCCAGCGCCGGGAAAGATTTCACCACATCATCAATAGCTTTCATCTGGACCAGGAGAGGCTCCAGTTTATCCAGCGGTAATGCCGAAGGACCGTCACATTTCGCGTTCACCGGGTCCGGATGCGCTTCAATAAACAGACCGGCAATCCCCACCGCCATTCCGGCGCGAGCCAGTTCAGCAACCTGTGCACGACGCCCGCCGGATGCCGCACCGAAGGGGTCACGGGTTTGCAGCGCGTGAGTCACGTCAAAAATCACCGGGGAATTGCTGGAGACTTTTTTCATTACATTAAAGCCCAGCATATCCACGACCAGATTGTCATAGCCAAAGTTACTGCCACGATCACACAGGATAACTTTATCGTTACCACCTTCAGCAAACTTATCGACGATATTGCCCATCTGACCCGGGCTGATAAACTGCGGTTTTTTAACGTTGATAACCGCACCGGTTTTTGCCATCGCTTCAACCAGATCAGTCTGGCGGGCTAAAAAGGCCGGTAACTGGATCACATCAACCACTTCGGCAACCGGCTGCGCCTGTGCTGCTTCATGCACATCAGTAATAATTTTTACGCCAAAAGCGGCTTTCAGTTCAGCAAAAATCTTCATCCCTTCTTCCAGGCCCGGGCCACGGTAAGAATGGATTGAAGAACGGTTTGCCTTATCAAACGAGGCCTTAAACACATAAGGGATCCCCAGCTTATCTGTCACTTTGACGTAGTGTTCGCAGATACGCATGGCCAGGTCGCGGGACTCCAGCACGTTCATACCGCCGAACAGCACAAACGGCAGATCATTAGCTACCTTGATGTCACCGATGGCGACGACTTTCTCTGTCATACTGTTGTTCCTATAGTTACTGATGCGCTGCTCAGTGCAACGTCACTTGTTTATTCTCAATCGCGTGGATTTGAACTTTAATCATCTCACTGACCGGATCTTCAGGACACTGCTCTATAAAATACGTTAAATCATTTAACGCAATATGTTCACATTCCAGTTGTGCGTAAATCAGGCCCCGGTCACGGATTTCGTAGGGATCTTCCGGGTCCATGTTTAACAGCACTTCACTGACCTGTAAGGCCAGTTCCAGCTGCTGCTCTGCCATCAGAGAGGCTTTCAGCGTATCCAGCATCTTGCGGACCACCGTGGCATTATCTGCCTCCTCCAGGTCTTCATCGTATAACCCGGAGGTCGGCCCCAGAGTGCCCTTAACCCAGACGTCGAGCGTATGTTCGTCCAGCGTCTCGCCGTTAAAGGGATTGATCAGCCACATCTCTCCGTCGACCCAGTCGGCCCGCGCAATCAGCTGGGTCGGGAAAATAACCGGTAACAGGGGTAATGAAAGTTCTCCGGCAATGAACAGTAATAAAGCACCGAGAGAAACCGCCGTTCCCTGACGGGTTTTTAACACATTATCCAGCCACAGGGCATCAGACAAACGGTAAATCCCGCTGGCCCCGGTAAACCCCCACTCCCGATAGAAGAGATCCATCAGCTGTTCCAGCTGCTGTTCCTGGTCCACATCGGTTGAGACATGCGTTCTGGCCTCAGCCACCATCTCTGCCAGCCGGGTGTGCACTTCCTGCGTCGGGAAATCCGGGCGAACACCGGCCATTACCGTCATCATGGCTTCACACAGGGAACATTCACTGAAATCGTAATTCATTGTCGTACTCATTATCACACCGCCAGCAGCATTTTTTGTGTTGCCAGGCTGACAATGATCCCGACCATAATCAGTGCCGCGATAAAGGCAACGCCCCTGACCGGGAGTGAATACTGGCGACGACCGAAGGCGATAAACCCAAGGCCGATATACAGCACCACGGCAAAAAGCTTCTCAGTCAGCCAGCCGTTGCCTTCGGTAAACGGATACTGATGGGTGATCAGCACCAGCAGTATGCCGCTCAGTAACAAAAAGGTATCAACGATATGGGGCACTATTTTTACCCAGCGACGATCTGACATGGCAGAATGTGCCGCTTTCCAGTAAAAGCGCAGAATAAAAAGCGCAACAGAGAGAAACACTGTCAGCAGGTGAATAGATTTAACTAACGGAAAAAGAGTGTACATATCAGCTCATTGTAGTCGGTTTAATATACTGTCCATAGGTGACACGGGGATTACCGCCATAATCGGCGCGTGTGCTCACCTGGCGGAACCCGGCGTCTGTCAGTAATGCTCTGACCGCAGCATCCTGCTGCCAGCCGTGTTCCAGTACCAGCCAGCCTTCGGGAAGGAGCCAGTCGCGGCTCTTATCGATAATAATCCGTAAATCTGCCAGTCCCCCCTCATCGGCGACCAGCGCACTCAGAGGTTCAAAACGGACATCCCCTTGCTGCAGATGTTCATCCGTCGCATCGATATACGGGGGATTACTGACAATCACGGCAAACCGACTGGCTGTCAGGGCATCAAACCAGTGACTTTGCAGAAACCGGCAATTGGCAAGCGACAGCAGGGCCGCATTCTCCTGCGCCAGCGCAACGGCTTCCGCAACACGATCCACGCCGGTGACCTGACAATCCCCCCGCTCTTTGCCCAACGCCAGGGCGATAGCACCGGTCCCGGTCCCCAGGTCAAGCAGCGGCGACGGAGACTCCGGGATAAGTTCAAGCGCAACCTCGACCAGGACTTCCGTGTCCGGGCGGGGGATCAGAGTGCTGTTATTCACTTTTAGCGGCAGTGACCAGAATTCGCGTTCCCCCAGCAGGTGCGCTACCGGTTCCCCGGCCTGGCGGCGCTGCAACAGCCCCGCCAGCACGGATAACTGCGCGTCCGTCAGCCGGGTATCGTCAAACGCGATAATCCAGCTACGGGGTTTGCCGAGCACAAAGCCCAGCAGGATTTCAGCATCCCGTTTCGGGCTGTCACTCTGAGCTAAAACGGTCCGGCTCTGTGTCAGCCACTCACGTACAAGCATTAGTCCTGGCCTGCCAGTGCGGCCAGCTGATCGGCCTGATATTCCTGAACAATCGGTTCTATCAGGCTATCGAGTTTCCCTTCCATCGTTTCATCCAGACGGTAGATAGTCAGGTTAATACGGTGGTCGGTCACACGGCCCTGCGGGAAGTTATAGGTGCGGATACGGTCAGAACGATCACCGCTACCCAGCAGGTTACGGCGCGCAGAGGCCTCAGCTTCGTGACGTTTGGCCATTTCAGCGGCATGAATACGAGCACCCAGCACCGACAATGCTTTCGCTTTGTTTTTATGCTGTGAACGCTCGTCCTGACATTCCACCACGATCCCGGTCGGTAAGTGGGTGATACGGATGGCTGAATCGGTGGTGTTAACGTGCTGTCCGCCGGCGCCGGAAGAACGGAAGGTATCGATTTTCAGATCCGACGGATTGATTTCCGGTAATTCAGCGTCCGGGATTTCCGGCATGATGGCCACCGTGCAGGCAGAGGTATGGATACGCCCCTGTGATTCGGTTTCCGGCACACGCTGTACACGGTGCCCTCCGGATTCAAATTTCAGTCGTCCGTAAGCCCCCTCACCGACGATTTTGGCGATCACTTCTTTATAACCCCCGTGTTCACCCTCACTGGCGCTGACAATCTCTACCCGCCAGCGGCGGGTTTCAGCATAACGGCTGTACATACGGAACAAATCACCGGCAAAGAGTGCCGCTTCATCCCCGCCGGTACCGGCACGGACTTCAACAAAGCACGGACGTTCATCATCAGGATCTTTAGGCAGTAACAGCACCTGCAGATCCTGTTCCAGCTCCAGACTTTGAGCCTTTGCCTGCTGTAATTCATCCGAGGCCATTTCCCGCATTTCCGGGTCGTCCAGCATCAGGGTTGCGGTTTCGATATCTTCCTGAACTTGCTGCCACTCACGGAAGCATTTCGTCACATCAGTCAGCTGTGAATATTCACGCGATAAGGCCCGGAAACGCTCCTGGTCGGAGATAACGCCGGCATCACCCAGTAACGCTTCCACTTCTTCATGACGTTCCTGCAGCGCTTCGAGTTTAGCAACAATTGATGTCTTCATGTATTTGAGGTTTATCCGATAACTGAAAAGGGCAACCCGGCATTATTCAATGCCAAGGCTGTCGCGTAAAATTTGCAGGCGTTCGCCATCGCCATCGCGGGCTGCCTGCTGAAGGGATTTGGTCGGGGCATGGATCAAACGATTGGTCAGTTTGTGTGCCAGGTCGTGCAGCACTTTAGTCGCATCCTGCCCTTGCTGTAATGCCTGCAAGGCCCGGGATTCCAGCTCCTCACGAATGAGATCCGCGTGCGAACGGTAATCACGGATAGTCGTGACCGCGGCCTGTGAACGCAACCAGGACATAAACTCGCCGCTTTCATAAACGACAATATTTTCTGCTTCCACGGCAGCCGCCTGACGCTGAGCCATATTCTGCTCGATAATGGTTTGCAGGTCGTCAACCGTATATAAATAAGCATTCGGCAGTTTGCCGACTTCAGGTTCCACATCACGGGGAACGGCAATATCCACCAGCAACATTGGCTGGTTACGGCGGGCTTTCAGTGCCCTTTCCATCATACCTTTACCGATAATAGGTAACGGACTGGCCGTAGACGAAATAATGATGTCCGCGTCCTGCAGGCGGGAAGTCAGTTCGCCGATTTCAATCACTTCCGCATCCACCTCATCTGCCAGCACCTGTGCACGTTCACGGGTACGGTTAGCAATGATCAGCTTTTTGACCTGGTGCTCGCGCAGGTGACGGGCCACCAGTTCAATGGTCTCACCGGCCCCGACCAGCAACACATTAACGGATGAGAGGGATTCAAAGATCTGACGTGCCAGAGTACAGGCAGCAAACGCCACCGAGACGGCACTGGCACCGATTTCGGTCTCTGTTCGTACCCGTTTTGCCACCGAAAAGGTTTTCTGGAACATGCGTTCCAGTTCACTGCTCAGTGCATGGCCGCGCTGCGATTCAGCAAACGCTTTTTTTACCTGGCCCAGAATTTGCGGTTCGCCCAGCACCAGCGAATCTAACCCGCTGGCAACGCGCATCAAGTGGCTGACGGCCGCGTTGTCCTGATGCCAGTAAAGACTTTCACGGACGTCGTCTTCCCGCAACTGATGGTAATCGCATAACCAGCGAACCAGTTGTTCCTGAATATCCTCATTTTCGCCGACACTGAGGTAAAGCTCAGTACGGTTACAGGTGGAGAGTACCACACCACTTTCTACCTGTGGCTGTGATAACAGGCTGTCCAGCGCTTTATCAAGTGTGTCCGGCCCAAAAGATACCCGTTCGCGCAGAGCGACAGGTGCCGTTTTGTGATTGATTCCGAGTGCTAGAAGCGTCATGGCAATTCTGGTTGGGTTGTCCCAATAATGTCAGGGTTATAGAGTTATTCTACAAGATGCAGCAGATCATGAAAAGCCATACAAAAGCTCAGACAGTAATAAGATTACGCCGAAGACAAAGAATAATCCCTGAATAGCATTGACGGTTAAATAGCATGGCTGTAGCGTTAACGGTTACGCTGCAAAAATACCATGTCCAGGGAGACGACTACGTGAGTATACTGAATCTTCGCCGGGGGGCGTTCTTACTGCCTCTGGCCAGTCTGTTGTTAAGTGCCTGTGCCACCCTGCCATCACAGGGGCCGGGCAAGAGTCCTGATTCTCCCCAATGGAAACAACACGTCAATGAAGTGAAGCAGGTGCAGGCTTTCCAGACCCGTGGTGCCTTTGCCTATATATCACAGCGACAGAACGTTTATGCCCGTTATAACTGGCAACAGAGCGCCAGTGACCGCTATCGGCTGATTTTGACCAATCCGCTGGGCAGTACCGAAATGCAACTGGATACCCAGGGCCAAACCGTACAACTGGTAGACAATAACGGTAAACGTTATACCAGCAACAATGCTTCTAAGATGATTTCTGAGCTGACGGGCATGAATATTCCACTGGAGAATCTTCGTCAGTGGATGCTTGGCCTGCCGGGCACCGCAGACAGCTTTACCCTGAATGATCACTACCAGCTGCGTACCGCCACGTATCAGCAGGACGGCCAGACCTGGCATGTGACTATCAATGACTATAAACAGGATGTCACCCCTGCCCTGCCGGCAGATCTCGAACTGACGGCCGGTGATCTGAAGATTAAACTGCGTATGGATAGCTGGAAACTGCAATGATCACGACCTGGCCTTCTCCCGCAAAGCTGAACCTGTTTCTGTATATCACCGGTCAGCGTGCCGATGGCTACCATGACTTACAAACGCTGTTTCAGTTTCTGGACTTTGGCGATACGCTGACGATTGAGACTACTCAGCGGGGCGCTCTGACACTGCACACCCCGTTTTCTGAGGTTGATAACGAGCATAACCTCATTATCCGGGCGGCCCGGCTACTGAAAACCACTGCGCTGGCGGACCAGCGCATTGAAGCTTCTGCCGGGGCTGAGTTTTCAATTGAAAAGCGCATCCCGATGGGGGGCGGACTGGGTGGCGGCTCTTCAAATGCGGCTACCGTGCTGGTGGCATTGAACCGGTTATGGAACTGCGGCTATTCTGCAGAGACGCTGGCGGCACTCGGCCTGCAGTTAGGCGCGGATGTGCCGGTCTTTATTGGCGGGCATGCTGCCTTTGCCGAAGGCGTCGGCGAGCGGTTAAAACCCGCCAGCCCGCCGGAGAAATGGTACCTGGTGGCCCACCCTGGCGTCAGCATTCCTACCCCGGCGGTGTTCGGTGATCAGGCACTAACCCGTGACACGCCACGACGCTCATTAAACCAGCTTATGGATGATCCCTGGCACAATGATTGTGAAGCTGTCGTAAGAAAACGTTTTCGTAAGGTTGATGAATTGCTCGTCTGGCTGTTAGAATACGCGCCGTCGCGCCTGACAGGGACAGGTGCCTGTGTGTTTGCCGAATTCGACACAGAGGAAGCTGCCCGTCGGGTCCTTGAACTCGCTCCTGAATGGATAACCGCCTTTGTCGCCCGTGGAATGAATATTTCGCCGCTGCAAGAACGCTTAT
Source organism: Tatumella ptyseos ATCC 33301 (assembly GCF_000735525.1). Classification (GTDB taxonomy): domain Bacteria; phylum Pseudomonadota; class Gammaproteobacteria; order Enterobacterales; family Enterobacteriaceae; genus Tatumella; species Tatumella ptyseos. Next base: position 63,221 of record NZ_JMPR01000037.1, read on the forward strand.
CTGAGTGATCAGCGTGTGCGTGACAGTATCACCTGTTCCAGGTACTGCACGTATCGCATTTATACACCTGTGTGAATCTTCCCTGTGACACAGCGCAGGGAGTTCTCTGGACGTAAAGCCTGAGGTTTTTCTCGTGCCCGATATGAAGCTTTTTGCTGGTAACGCCACCCCGGAACTAGCGCAACGCATAGCCAACCGCCTATACACTAACCTCGGGGACGCCGCTGTTGGCCGTTTCAGTGACGGTGAAGTGAGTGTACAGATTAATGAAAACGTGCGCGGGGGTGATATTTTTATCATTCAGTCCACCTGCGCTCCGACTAACGATAATCTGATGGAACTGGTGGTGATGGTAGACGCTCTGCGTCGTGCCTCCGCCGGACGAATTACTGCCGTTATCCCTTACTTTGGTTATGCTCGTCAGGATCGTCGCGTTCGTTCTGCCCGTGTCCCTATTACTGCGAAAGTTGTGGCTGACTTCCTGTCCAGCGTCGGTGTTGACCGCGTTCTGACAGTTGATCTGCACGCAGAACAGATTCAGGGCTTCTTTGACGTCCCGGTGGATAACGTGTTCGGTAGCCCTATCCTGCTGGAAGATATGCTGCAACTGAACCTGGAAAACCCTATTGTGGTTTCTCCGGATATCGGTGGTGTAGTTCGTGCCCGTGCCGTCGCAAAACTGCTGAACGACGCTGACATGGCCATTATCGATAAACGTCGTCCGCGTGCTAACGTTTCTCAGGTGATGCATATCATCGGTGATGTTGCCGGCCGTGACTGCGTACTGGTTGACGATATGATCGATACCGGGGGCACGCTGTGTAAAGCGGCAGAAGCCCTGAAAGATCGTGGTGCGAAGCGCGTCTTTGCTTATGCAACCCACCCGATTTTCTCCGGTAATGCGCTGGAAAACCTGCGTAACTCAGTGATTGATGAAGTGGTGGTCTGTGACACTATTCCTCTGTCACCGGAAATCAAAGCCCTGCCGAATGTCCGTACTCTGACATTATCCGGCATGCTGGCCGAAGCGATCCGTCGTATCAGCAACGAAGAATCTATCTCTGCGATGTTTGAGCATTAATGATGCGCTGTCGTCAGCAGTAAAAAACCGGGCTATTATGCCCGGTTTTTTTATGCAGGTAATACGCTGCCTGGCATCCTGCACCGCGGTTTACACCCCACCGTTCCCCGCCGCAGTGAGGGCACTGTCACTATTTGTGACGCGGATGCAGACGACAACCGTCATAACGCAACAGAAAATACCGATCACAGACTTTTTCTCTGCCGCCGACCTGTGCCCCGGTCAGCCACAATAATGCCCCGAGAAAAATAGCAAAGATTGCCCCCCCGACCGCCAGTTCAGACAGATGCATCGACGGTAGCTGATTCATTACTGCGGCAACGATACCTCCGATCATAGCCACCATCCCTGCCCCCATCAGTACATTGCCGATAAACAGTGATTGTTTATGTTTCATGCCTGCTCTCCCGTCTTTACTACAGAAAATGTTGAATCGTTAAATAAATTTTAATTAACAACCTTAAAACACACTGCTACACAGATCACAAAAAAGCGATAAAATGAACACTCTGTGCTTTCGGCAGAGACCTTTGTACTCAGAGGCGACACACAGTAAACTAGGGGTTTGGAATAATGGCAGAGTATAGATTGTGAGCAGCATTAAACTGATCGTCGGTCTGGCGAATCCCGGTGCGGAATATGCCGCCACCCGACACAACGCCGGGGCCTGGTATGTGGATTTACTGGCCGGACGCTATAACCAGTCTCTCAAAGAAGAAGCCAAATTTTATGGCTACACCGCCCGCCTGAACCTGGCCGGAAACGACGTCCGCTTACTGGTTCCTACGACCTTTATGAACCTCAGTGGTAAGTCAGTGGCCGCGATGGCCACCTTTTATCGTATCGCTCCGCAGGAAATCCTGGTGGCGCATGATGAAATGGATATGCTGCCAGGTGTGGCGAAATTTAAACAAGGCGGTGGTCACGGCGGGCATAACGGCCTGAAAGATATCATCAGCAAGCTGGGTAATAATGCCGACTTCCACCGCCTGCGCATCGGTATCGGCCACCCCGGCGACCGGAATAAAGTGACCGGTTTTGTACTGGGTAAACCCCCTGCCAGTGAACAAAAACTGATTGATGAGGCTATCGATGAAGCCGCACGCTGTACCGAAGTGTGGCTGAAGGAAGATCGTCTGAAAGCAATGAACCGGCTGCACTCTTTTAAAGCCGGCTAAGGTTCGCCGGAAATCCGCGCCATCAGGGGCGGTTGTGTGTATAATGCGGCAATTTTTTTCAGTTCCGGTGGCAGTCATAAGCGCTGCCACCAATACGTTATAAGGTAACTCAAGCATGGGATTTAAATGCGGTATTGTAGGCTTGCCGAATGTGGGCAAATCCACTCTGTTTAATGCGCTGACAAAAGCGGGTATCGAAGCGGCAAACTTTCCGTTTTGTACGATTGAACCGAACACCGGTGTGGTTCCCATGCCTGATCCGCGTCTGGACAAACTAGCTGAGATTGTTAAACCTCAGCGTACTATCGCCACCACCATGGAATTTGTCGATATCGCCGGTCTGGTAAAAGGCGCGTCTAAAGGTGAAGGCCTGGGTAACCAGTTCCTGACCAATATCCGTGAAACCGAAGCTATCGGTCACGTGGTACGTTGTTTTGAAGATGACAACATCATTCACGTTGCCGGTAAAGTCAGCCCGGCTGACGATATTGAAGTCATCAATACCGAACTGGCACTTTCTGACCTGGATACCTGTGAACGTGCGATCCAGCGTTTACAGAAAAAAGCCAAAGGCGGCGATAAAGATGCTAAAGCCGAGCTGGAAGTGCTGGAAAAATGCCTGCCACAGCTGGAAAACGCTGGCATGCTGCGTGCCCTGGGCCTGGATGAAGACGAAAAAGCGCTGATCCGCTACCTGAGCTTCCTGACCCTGAAGCCGACCATGTACATTGCTAACGTCAATGAAGACGGTTTCGAGAACAACCCGTTCCTGGACCAGGTGCGTGAAATCGCCGCTCAGGAAGGTTCTGTGGTCGTTCCGGTCTGCGCTTCTGTCGAATCTGACATTGCCGAACTGGACGATGCTGACCGCGATGAGTTTATGGCTGAACTGGGTATTGAAGAGCCGGGGCTGAACCGTGTGATCCGTGCCGGTTACTCCCTGCTGAACCTGCAGACTTACTTCACCGCAGGTGTTAAAGAAGTCCGTGCCTGGACCATCCCTGTCGGCGCAACAGCCCCGCAGGCCGCCGGTAAAATCCATACTGACTTTGAAAAAGGCTTTATCCGTGCTCAGACCATCGCCTTTGATGACTTTGTTGCTTTCAAAGGCGAACAAGGTGCAAAAGAAGCCGGTAAGATGCGTGCGGAAGGTAAAGAATATATCGTTAAAGACGGCGATATTATGAACTTCCTGTTTAACGTCTGATTCGGTTCTGCTGTCTTATCAGGGGTTATTGACCCTGATTAAGACGGAACGGCCCCATAAAATCCACGCAGTTGCGTGGATTTTTGTTTTTACGGAGGCTGGATTCAAATGGTAACCAGACTCGTCAGTCAGACAAAATCCGCAAGGTCAATGACACTTCTAACACCTTTGAGCTGATCGCCAAAGAGTGGTTGCAGATGAAAGACTGGGCAGAGATCACCAAAAAGCGGCGACTGGATATGCTTGAACGTGTGGTTTCTCCCGCCATCGGTAAGCTCCCAGTCAGAGAGTTCACTCCACACCATATACTTAAAATTCTTCAGGAAACCGCTAAACGAGGCGCTCCGACTGTTGCCGCTGAAGCCCGTCGCAACATTTCATCAGTTTTTGAGTTAGCAGTCGCGACGCTTAGAGCTGATAGCGATCCAGTATGGCCTGTGCGTAAGGCGATTCCGGCGAATAAGACACAGCACAAACAGGCATTAAACCCACAGCAAATCGGGAAGCTATTAAGCTGTTTTGATAACAGTCGTGGCTCATACCAGGTTAACTATTGCATGTGGCTCATGTGGTGGGCATTAGCAGTCCTGCAGAAGCCACCGAAGCAGAATGGACAGAATTCGATCTTGATAACGCCCTGTGGACCATTCCAGCTACGCGAATGAAAGCTCGAAGAGAACACGTTATTCCCCTTCCCTCCCAGGCTGTCAACATGCTCAGAACGCTACAAGGATTAACCGGGCATCGACAGCACCTTTTTCCGGGGGGATTACCCAATGACATCGCACTCCCTCCGCCAGCTACTTAAAAGCCTCGGCTGGAGTGGCATTTATAGCCCCCATGCTACCAGAACTACAGGGAGTACGCGTTTGAACGAGATGGGCTATCGACCTGATGCTATTAAGGCGCAACTTGCGCACGCTGATACCAACAATGTTCGTCGCACTTACAACCATGCAACTTATCTTGATGAGCGTAAAGTGATGATGAAGGAATGGGCTGATATGTTGGACAAATGGATAGCAGAATTCGAGTAGAACTTACTGCACTTAGTGAACCACGGGCATAGAACTTATTCCTCAAGGTACACTTTGTGCCAGAAGCGACTCTTCATGCAGATATTGCTGTTTTGAGGTTAGAATACGCGCTGTATAGCAACTGCCCGGGAGCAATGCTGGAACAATAATGTCCGCTTCTAGCCAAAAACGGAACTTGCTTACATCGTGCTATATTAGTTTGCTGGGAGCAGGTCAGAAGAAACTAAGGATATGCATCAAACATTGGTCGGGATAAACATTAGAATGGCACTGATATTTTTTGTATTCTGAAAATTCACTGTCCTTCATTTAGATACATACTAAAAATGCTACTTCTTCTGAAATTCCTTCATCCTTATCTGATGTTTTCAAATCTGGCGGCCTGGGGCCTGGCACAGAACCTTGAGGGCCTCGGGCTATTTCACTCTATAAATGACCTACCTTTACAAGTCGGAAATGACGTTATCTATCCCTGGAATCTTAGCCCGACGCACGGCGTTAATGGATTATCGGGTTTAATGACTATCTTGCTCCTCCCGATCGCACTACTGAATATCCGTGCCGGATTTTACCTTAATCGGTGCATGGGCTGGATAAGCCTATTTCTCTGGATCTTGCCAGGGGCCTTTAGCCTGATGGGTTATGTTCCTGACTTTACTAGTTTCGGTCCTGATGTGTTCCGGTTTGGGAGCGGCTTTACGGGCAGTGTGTCTTCTGCGGCAGCCAATTTGCTTATCTCAATGGTTTCCGGCTGGTCAATCATTATGCTTTTCAGCGCGCTCTGGAAGAAAAATATCTTCAAAAATGCTTATGATCACATCTGGTACGTACTGGGTCTTACCGCAGCTCTTTATTACGTTACGGACAGCGGCCTGCCTTCCTATAAAGAGGACCTGTCTGAAGCTGGTGAACGCACCACCCTGATCATGCAGCACTATCGCAACGGCGAGCAAAACCTGGAAGATCTGTGTAAAGAACCGGACGTGATAAATCAGGTTCCAGATTTATGCAGCCTGGAGCCTGAGATGCGGTGGTCGTTACAGAGCAGCTTTGCTTCAAAAGATATTTTGCGCGCCAGAATAGATTTACCCGACTGGGTGACAAGAGTGGCATACGATCGGGGCATCGGCAAACAGATTGAGACGTTCAATGCTCTGGCATGTTCTGCGCATGTGTTCAGGGGAAACTGTGAGATTGTCCCCATCGAGATGGATCTTAGCGGTATAGATTATAAAACGCCCAGGGCCTTTCTAACCCCAGTCTATGCCCAGAGACTTCTGCGACTGCATGAATCCATGCAAAAAGCCGACTCACGCATAAAAGATATCGAGCAAGGGCATAACTCGCGATATTTTGTGTTTCTTATGCTGGCCTTTGTCGCGGGGGGGAAGCTTGCAAATACGTCCAGGTCGATGGTCAGCCATGATACGGTTCGCCCACGCTCATGGCTGCTCTCCGGTATAAGGTCTATCGTTCACAAGACGCTGCTGGTGATAAAGTTCTTTACAGCAGAACTGGTCTTGCCACTTCTGCAACGTCTGGTACAACGAGTTAAATGGCATACTACCCGCATTAAAAACAAAACGCCCAAAAGCGCGGAAGAACATTCTGCCTCCTCCGGTAAAGGGTAACCGGTTGACGATCGTGCTATGAGCTGAAGCTGGTGCGAGAAGAGCAGACCTGCAACGTATCCCAAGAGACTTGCCGATCGGAGGCCGGGCTGATTGCCATCAGGTCAAGTTTGCGAGACTTTTCCGGGGGGCTCTTTTTTCGTTTTTTTGCTTGGTTACTAAATAGCTGCGCAAAATAGTAGATCACTTAAAGGAAACTCAGTCCGGATTGTGCGATCTGATCAATCGCCAAACATCACAAATCACCAACCGGACTGAGCGATGCCAATCATAGCACCAATACCCCGTGACGAACGACGTCTGATACAGAAAGCTATCCATAAAACTCATGACAAAAATCACGCCCGCAGGCTGACTGCCATGCTGATGCTGCAACGTGTGGACAGTGTCAGCTCCCGCTCTGCTGTGCCCGTTCATCTGTGGGACGATGGATTAACTGGTTTACATTGTATGGCACTGAAGGACTGGTTTCTCTGCCTCCCGGTCGCGGGCGTAAATGGCCGTTTGAACAGATTTGTGCGCTGCTGATACAACTGGTGAAACGTTCTCCTGGTGATTTTGGCTACCAGCGTTCCCGGTGGAGTACTGAGCTACTGACAATAAAAAATCAATGAGATAACCGGGTGTCGGCTACATACGGGAACAATCCGCGGTTGATTGCCTTCTACCGGAGTGGTCT
>NZ_JMPR01000038.1 GCF_000735525.1 Tatumella ptyseos ATCC 33301
CCGACCGGAAGCCGATGGCGCAGCATGCAGTCACTTTTAAGGGAGTCAGTGTTCGTCAGGCTTGCCAGATCTTTGCTATCAGTGAATGTTGTTACCGCTATAAGCCCGTTCTCCACAGGGAGAATCTGCAAATTTCTGACTGGCTGATTCGGATCACCGATAGTCAGAAAAACCGGGGATTCGGGCTTTGTTATCTGTATTTACGTAATGTGAAAGGATTCCGATGGAACCACAAAAGGATCTATCGTATCTATCGCGAACTGTCGCTTAACATGCGTATAAAGCCTAAAAAGCGGTTAAAACGTGAAAAGCCTGAGCCACTGGTTGTCCCCGAAAGCCGTAACATAAGCTGGTCTATGGATTTTATGCATGATCAGCTATCAGATGGTCGTTCTGTGCGTCTGCTGAATGTGATTGATGATTTCAACCGCGAAGCACTGGCTATTGAGGTTGATTTTTCACTCCCGGCTATCCGGGTCATAACAACACTGGAGCAGCTCATTGAATGGAAAGGAAAACCCATATCAATTCGGTGTGACAATGGTCCAGAGTATGCAGGTAATACACTGATGACATGGGCTAAACAACAGGATATCCGACTCAACTTTATTCAGCCGGGAAAACCTCAGCAGAATGCTTATATTGAGCGTTATAACCGGACAGTACGCTATGACTGGCTGGGTCAGTGATCTTACCCAGCAATAGTGGACACGCGACTAAGTGAGTAAACTCTCAACCAGAGGTGACTCACATGACAAAATCAGCATCAACATCAACTACCAAAAAGACCCGGAAGAAGCATACGCCTGAATTCCGCAACGAAGCCCTGAAACTGGCCGAACGCATCGGTGTTGCCGCAGCCGCACGCGAACTCAGCCTGTATGAGTCACAGCTCTACAACTGGCGCAGCAAACAGCAACAACAGGCAACCTCCTCTGAACGTGAGAGTGAACAGGCCGCTGAGATTGCCCGCCTGAAACGCCAGCTGGCTGAACGGGACGAGGAACTAGCCATTCTCCAAAAGGCCGCGACATACTTTGCGAAGCGCCTGAAATGAAGTATGTCTTTATCGAAAAACATCAGGCTGAATTCAGCATCAAGGCCATGTGCCGGGTGCTTCAGGTTGCCCGCAGCGGCTGGTATGCGTGGCGTCTGCGTTGTCAGCAAATAACGCCACGTCAGCAGTTCCGCTCGCTTGTGATACTGCTGTCCGTAAGGCATTCACTGAAGCAAAACAGCGTTATGGTGCGCCTCGTCTCGCTGACGAACTGCCTGAGTACAACGTCAAAACGATTGCAGCCAGTCTGCGACGTCAGGGACTTCGTGCAAAGGCTGCCCGGAATTTCAGCCCGGTCAGCTACAGTTCGGCGGATTATCAGGCACTGCTGAAACGACATAATCTGCGTGGCAGCATGAGCGCCAGAGGATGCTGTTACGACAATGCCTGTGCGGAAAGTTTCTTCCACTCGCTGAAAGTCGAATGTATCTACGGAGAACGCTTTATCAGCCGTGAAATAATGCGAACGACCGTGTCCACATTGTGCGGGTAGGATCACAGCACCTGTTTTCGTCATTAAATGAATTGCAGGAATATGCGACAAAATGGCAATATTTTTATAATCACCAACGACCGAATATGGCACTGAATGGGTTTACACCGATGCAGCATATTCAGCGTATGGCCTGATTCTACTTATCACCTCCGTTAAAAATGGGGGGATTACCATCCCTGCTGGCTAATTGATCGCATTTCTCAATAAGCGCTGACGCGATCAGTAATAAGACAGGGAGGATTATGGAATATCGCGTCAGGATATTATGATGGTAAACAATAGGCATTAATATTCCACCTGCAATGTCACCTGTCAGGAACGCAGTCTGCCTGATGCCAAATACAGCATGTGCCCGCCCCTTTTCAGCAATGTTCATCTCAATGAAATTGAGGATCAGCGACATCGTCGCTTTAAAAGTATAAAATGCAATAATGGTGAGCGCGAAATAAAGCTTTATCTTCTCTGAAAGAAAGCATGCAGACAAGAAGACAGACGCTGACGAAAGCAATGTGAAAAGCATAAGAGAGTTATTAATTTCATACTTTTTTGTCAGAGAGACGTAGATATTTTTTAAAACAAATCCTAAAGCAACACCTGAAGATAAAATAACGCCAATACTATTAATTGAATATCCTATATCTTTTAAATATATAGGTACCAGAGGGATAAAAATAGCCCAGCACAAACCTTGTGCAAAACAAGCCATGAAAATAAAAGTGGTTATTGTGTCAGGTTTTTTCATTAGGGATAAGGATGCCCTATCTTTTTTATGCGTAGAAAAATCATCTTTATAGCCGGTTTTCGGCACAAAGAGCATACCAGACATTGCCAGTAATCCGGTGATCCATAACGATATCTGGTATCCATTATGAAAATACAAAGACACAAATGAAACAAGTAAACCTGACAGCATAGCGCCAAAACTTTGCGATAACGTGCTGATGTTATCAGTATGGAGAACCGCTTTCTTTCGGTTAACTTCATCAGTTTCAAGGATCAGTGCCCTGAGCGTAATGCCTGTTACGCTGGCTCCTATCCCGGCAGTCAGCCCGGTGAGGATGGCTAAAAGAGCATTCTGAGGGTAAGCTCTCATCACGAGACCGGCGCCGTATAAGGCATAGCCGATAAGAAGGGCACACCGGATGCCTGTTTTTGCCAGCAGCGATGAGTAAAAAATTGATAGTGAACCCGCCACCGCCATTGCAACATACGATAGCGAAAATAAATTTAACTTACCTTCTCCAGCCCAGAATAGAGGCTGGAGGGTTTTCGATATCCACATCGGGAACAGAAATAAAGCATTAAGTAAATAGATCCTCTTTTGCATTACACCTTCTCATCTTGTAGGTACGCTAAGTTTTCTTTGATAACTTCATAGTCTGCAAAAAGTTCAGAGGCTACCCTCAACGCGTCTTAAGCCGAAGAATTTGAATTAAATAAATTGCTTTCAGCAGGAAGTATATACCAGTCGGATTGAGCGTAGCTACCGTATCGTAGCATCCATTCTGTCTGATCAGCGTAGCCATTTTCAAGTGGCTATTTAAATACCAGTTTATCAGCATGCATCTCGATGATCACGGAATTAACATAGTACCTTGCGCTTAAAAATATGAAGCTGTAATCACCTTATGATTGTATGCATTCAAAGATGATGTTATTAATGTTACCTCCCTGTAGAATCATTAACTATTGAATGTCAGGAGAACATATGCCAAGAGGACTACTATCAGGCCGGGACTACACAGAACTCGATATTTTTAATCCGGTTTTATACCCGAGAATGAAAGAAGAACCACTCCTTGATGAGGACGATTGCATTGTTGTTCCAGTCAGAAATGAGAACACCCCCCATTTCAGAAGAGTAGGAATACCCTCTTTTGGTAACAGGTTAGGCAGAGCCGAGAACAATCCGACGCATGATAATTGTGTGAATTACTTATGTGATAATCTAAACAATGAGAATATTAACTCCATTACTTTCTTTACGTATGTTTTTAATGAAAATAAAGATCGTGAAGAAAAAATTATTTTCAGCGCTTTGGCTAATAGTTATTATCAATGGTATAGTGAGGCAGATGCGCGCATCGCATTTCATGATGGCTCTTACATTCAACCTGATATAGGAGGAAGGGATAGAAATAAGTTTTTCCCTCGTTCGGCTTACCCAAATATTATCATAGAAGTTGTACGTACTCATCATCCTGATAAGGATACCTATGAGAAACTTCTCGAACTTTCAAAAAACAATCACCATATCTATTTTTACTTCATTAACGAAGGAAGTAACAGCTCCAAGCTAAATAGACTATCTGTCAAAAATAACACATTAAAGATCAGAGTGTCATATTACCTTGTCGGTGGTCAGCTATATAAGAACGGAACTCCTATTTATTCTAAAAAAACAAATGAATCTTTCGATCATTGGTATCAATATTTAAAAAATAGCTTTTTTATTAATGCCATGGAAAATGCTTAACAAGAAAAAACGGCTGAATCCTATTACTCTAAGTAATAAATAGTGTTAGGATCCAACAAGATAAATTATAGTGCTAACATTAAAAAAGATACCTTTCAGCGCTTCAGAATATATGAAGCATCTTAAAAATTAATTATTGCAATCAGATAAAATAATCTCCCATCCATCGTATCACCCTATTATATTGATATTTTTCCCACTCACTCTTAACGTACAATCATACTCATTGATCACATATGGCGGACCGTAGCAACGTCGTTATTAACTAAAATTTTCCACGGATTTATAGTTGCTCAGGGGGATCTTTATGACTCAATTAACCTCAAACCTGCATGATATTGATGAGGTCATAACCTGTTTATTGCTCATATTCCCGGGACGATCACCTGCGCTTATCGGCAGGTGATAACTCATCAACGCAAATATTGCCCCGTAATAGCGATGGTCTGATTATCGAAATCAATGCGTAACGGAATTCCCAATGGCAGAGTCAGCATCGGATGTGTATGGCAACAATCAAAACCATCGACCAGCGGTAACGGCTTATATTCCAACACTTCCCGTAATACATCAGCAGGACGTCGGCCGGTGCCTGCATCATCGAACAGTTCATGTTTACCTAAAATGATCGCTGCTGCTTTATCCAATATACCGTTCAGTTTTAGCATAGAGAATAAGCGTTCAACAGTCGCGATATCTTTCAGACTGTCTTCTATAAACAGGATATCGCCATCCTGTATTTCAGGCATCCATTCAGTGCCCATAATGCCCGAAAGAGTATTCAGGTTACCGCCTGTTACGCGCCCTTCCACGATACCAGCCCCTGTAAAAAGGCAGTTGTTTTCATAGAGTATTTTAGGCCTGACAGGCTCCACGTCATCCCAGTTCAGACGTTCATCCGTCCATTTTTCCGGAAGACGATATTCATAGGAGCCTGTCCGGGGTTGCATCAATAATTCAGAAAACGACTGCCAGGTTTCGTTGACCAGTGGGGGGAATTCGCCGAAAGAAGCTACCAGGGCCGGTCCGTAAAAGGTAATCAAACCTGTTCGGGCGTAAATCCCTGCGAGCAGTGCAGTCGCATCGGAGTAACCAATGATTATTTTCGGATCCTCTGTCAGCGCCTGATAATCAAGATAGGGCAAAAGCGAATTACTGTTAGTGCCGCCGATAACTGACATAATACAGCGTACATCGGGGTCGCGGATCAGCGCATTAAGTTCTTCAGCCCGCTCTTTAATAGAGCCTGAACGATAGTAATCTGACCGGCCAGTAAGACTTCCGGCTTTGAGCTGAAATCCTTTGTTTTCAAAAAACAATTTTGCACGATTAAAACGGTTAGGTGCAGTCATCGTTGCCGGAGATGAGGGTGAAAAAAAACCAATCGTATCACCGGGTTTTAAAGCAGGTGCAAGCAGCTTCGGCTTTATCGTCATTTGTCGGTATCCTCTGTCAGCGCAAGTTATATCGTCCCGAACGTTTTCGTCTTAAATAAATTTAACGGCTGTACTATGAACTGAAGCCCGATCATCAGAAGCTGTTGTTTTATCCCGGAGGCCAGGTTATCGCAATCACTATACCGGTGAACAGAGGAGAAGGATCAGCTCTGCCCATAAGTTCAGAGGCCGGACGACCCTGTAGAGTCTGCTTTCTATTGACTGATCAGGTTAATCAGAGATGTTCCTGACAGCATTTCGGCTGATTGCGGTGAGGATCCTGCACCTTATCAGACCACTGACCGGCCTGATTCGATACCAGTAGGGGGTAAAACTGCGTTTTACCGTAAGACCTTTACTCCACCAGTCGGATCCCTAAACTCTCAAGCAGTGGCAGTGCCTCCCATTTGGTGAACGTAGCCCCGGTCACGATATTATGCCGTACGTCCAGGTTAAAGCCCCACGAATTGGTAAAATCTGCCTTACGCAGGATAGTCTGGTTAAATAAGCTTTCTGAAAAATCACACCCCGTCATGATGGCTTCGGAGAGATCACTTTCTCTGAAGTCTGCCCCGACCAGCCTGCACTCTTCCATTCTCACCCGGTGCAACGTTAATCCCATAAAAGAAGCATGAGTCAGCAGTGAATGGGTAAAACGGAGATCGGGATCCGGATTAAACACCGGCCAGTCTCCCCTCGTCCAGTCGATGCCGGTCAGTTTGCATTCATGGAACTGAATATCATAGAAACGGGACTGCGGGATCTCAACAACCGCGAGGTTGCAATAATTAAAGGTACAACCGGTAAATTTGCACCCGGAAAATTTAGCAGAAGAAAAATTACAATGTGAAAACTCACATTCTTCGAAGATCGTGTCTTTGACACTCAGGCCAGAAAAATCTGTTTCAGTAAAAACCCTGTCCGGATACTCTGAATGACTCTCTATCAGTTGCATAAATGCTCCGACCGGCAATAAAAAGGATACCGGGGTATACGGTACCGGCAAATATCATGGCTGGCGAGAGTATTCTTCTGTCAGGGATCCTGCCATTGCGGATAGTTGGGCCGGAGATCCGATCATTCAAACCGATACTCATTCTTTCAGTCGACAAGATCAATGAACATATGCATACAGCGAAGCCCGGCCTGAGCGAGTCCGGAAAAATGGTTGTCTTCGCCGATCAGTAAGAAGCCATGTTTCTGATAAAATGACTGCGCGTTCGGGGTGGAAGACAACGTCAGTCGTTTAAATCCACGTCGCTGTGCTTCACTTTTAATCGCTTCGATGATCTTACTGGCACAACCTTTCTTTTCCAAAATAGTCCGGTAGCGTGAAAATAGCCTCTACACTTCCGGCGGCCAGATCCAGATATCTGGTGGCTACAAGACCATCACGGGGGTCTTCCGCCACAAAGAAAGGGTTTTGGGTGATCTCTTCCCTGTAATTTTCCGGCATGACGTCAGGGGTCCAGGCATGAATTACCGTGGCGCGATAAACCGCTTTACACCCTTCCCGGATTGCAAGGTTTCTTATATTCCAGCATTCTTCCGCCTCTTCAGCGAGGGCTTGTCTGATTTTCATGGCTATTCCATCTTGATGGTGATCGGGTAGTTATATCTATCACAAAATACCGCCACGTTGATCACCTTATTTATCAAAAGCAACGGGTTACACCCGCCGCCTGGCAGAAAAATAACTGTAATATGATTTTCTCCGCAGGCAGATTGACAGAGAGTGCTGCGGCTTATATCAGGGACCGGATGAAGCGATTTTTCGCGCCCCGCAAAGAACCCACCAGCTATCCCGTCCGCCACCCGCGGGCATCGCTTCAATCTTCTTTCACTCACTCACGGCGAAGCCGCTATGCCTGAATCAGGACCGATATTCCGGTCATAAGGAACCCGGAGAACATCAGGGATCACCCGGCTGGCAGATTTCCACCGGAGTTTAATTACTCCTTTTATTTTATCGGTCTGATATATTAGCGGCACGCATGTATGAACAGTTCTTATTCAGCCTCTGTGATACTGAGGGCAGTTATTGAATCTGACCGACAGACTCAACGCTTCAATAAAGGAATTTTACGATGGCACTGATCGACGATCTTAAAAAGAAGTATCCTCAGTCACTGGCATGGGCGTTCGGTGACAGTCCTGAAATGGCAGATGAACTGTCTGACCTGGTCTGTCGGGGATTAAAAACCGCATCCTGCGGGTCCCTGTCTGCATTCCGGGAAGACCCTGATGCGCCGCGACCTGGCAGCATCAATATCATCCTTAACGGACAAGATGTACCGGTCTGTGTCATCCGTACGATATCAACCCGCCTGTTACGCTTTTCAGAAGCGACCGAAGCACTGGCAATAAAAGAAGGTGAAGGCGATTTAAGTCTGGAATACTGGCGACAGGAACATAAAGAGTTCTTCACCCGGGAAGGAACCTATTCCGACGATATGGAGATTGTGGCAGAAGAATTTGAAGTTATTGAACTACTGTAATCAGACTCCCGGGGGCTGGTGATTTTCGCCAGCGATATCACTATTTCGCGATACTGGCAGGAATGCCGTGCTCCCGGAGGACCTTAAGGAGTTTAAGATGTTTATTCACTATCCTGAGAGGATAGGGGCAAGGCATGTAATTTTATCTTCACACCTTAATTTACTCAGGGGATATCATCTGTGAGCCACGAAGCCTTTATGTTGCTGGCCTTAGCCGTCTCAGAACAAGCCTTGCCGGACTGTCTGCCTAACCCTCCGGTCGGGTGTGTGATTGTCCGGGACGGTAAGGTGATTGCCACGGGCTATACCCATGCCCCCGGTTTACATCATGCAGAGATGGATGCCCTGTCCAAAGTGTCAGGGTCACTTGAGGATTGTGATATGTATGTCACGCTGGAGCCCTGTTCATTTACCGGCAGAACCCCCTCCTGTGCCAGGGCACTGGTAAAGCGCAATATTGGCCGTTTATTTGTCTCTGTGATCGACCCACACCCCCGTAATCAGGGAAAAGGCATCGATATTGTGCGTAAAGATGTACCACGGGTAGAGATCGGGCTATGTGCATCAGAAGTCAGTACATTCCTTACGCCTTATCCGGGTTAATCACTCACGATCGGCCCGGGAGGCTCCCCCGTAATAGGCTTTCCTTATTTACCTCTGTCTGCCGCTGAGTTATCCGTAATGCCCTGCTATACTTCGCTTTCCCCGGGCGACACTCACTGATCCTCAGTACCCGGGAACTCACTACGACGTCATCTTTACCGGTACAGGGGGTAGCCGTGCCGGGAAACAGTCAGGGAGCCATTATTATGCTAAATAAACATGCCTCCGGGGCGGTCATGATCATCCTGGGAGCCATTTGTTATGCACTGCCGGGCATCATTATGAGTCTGGCCATCGGGCATGGCGCACATATCAGCAATATTATCGCGACTCAGTATTTGTTCTCTTTTATCCTGTTTTTTGTCCTTTCTGAGTTCAGTAGTAATAAAAAAGGCGTTATCTCGCCGAAAGAGAAAGGTATCGCCCTGTTCACGGGAGTGCCGTTATTCGGTGTCACCTACTGTTTTTTCAGTGCCGTCGCCTATGTCGGCGTCCCGACCGCAACGTTGCTGATCATGCAATCTTCCTGGATTGCCCCGCTGATGACCTCTCTTATCAAACGCAGCCGTATTGCACGGCAGGATATAGTGGCACTGCTCTGCATTATCTCCGGCGTGGTGATTGCGACCGGCGCTTTCGGTGGCCATGTCACGCTGAATATGACCGGCCTCCTCTGGGGATTATCCGCCGCTTGTTGCTACAGTATGGTGATCCTCTGTTCCTCACAAATCGCGACCAGTAACCGTGTCACGGACAAGGCAAAGTTACTGACGCTGGGCGCTTTTATTACGGCTATCTGTGTGATGAAGGATCACGTCACTATTTCACCGTTTACTACCGACAGTTTCTGGTCTCTGCTGACGGCCATGTTCTCGTCTGTATTGCCGGTGCTGCTTTTCGGGTTGGGGATGCCGCGGACATCGCAGACACTGGCAGGAATGCTTGTGACCCTCGAGTTACCTGCGGCCTATGTTTTCTCCTATCTGATCCTGGCAGAGAAAATTACAATGTCGCAGATTGTCGGTTGCCTGATTATTGTTATCAGTATGATGATACCTAAAGTTTCCTCTGCACTGCGTCACAGGAAAATGTCAAAAGTCCCTTAATCACACCCGTTATGCGGACGGTGCCGGGCTGTGCCTGTATCACGCACTCCCGGCCGCCCTTTTGTCGCCCAGCGCCTTATTATCGGTTACGTTTTCATCTGATCACTACTCCCTGAACGCGCTTGCGGAAAATTTGTTGTCAGCCACGACGCCACCGGGCTTGCTATGTTCATCCCCCGCGGGCCGTTACGTTTCAGCTATGCGACCCCCGCTGTCTGCCTCCGAAAACCGTTTGATTTTTATTTATTTATTGTTAATTTATTCTTACTTTTTATTACCCCCGTGTTCGCCCGGTAACGGCCGGTAAACTACAGGGTAACCCGCAATTTCCTCATTACAGTTACGGAGCGAGTTCAGGGATGCCAGTCAGAAAAGCCACTGTGATCGGCCTGACCGCCGTCATATTATGGAGTACCCTGGTCGGATTTCTTCGCGGAGTGACGCAAGGTCTGGGACCGATTGGCGGCGCAGCGATGATCTATACCTGCAGCTCGTTATTACTGTTCTTCGTGGTCGGGATCCCTGCGCTGTCCTCCTTCCCGCGTAAATACCTGATCCCCGGGGCCGTGCTGTTTGTGGCCTATGAAATCTGTCTCTCCCTGTCCATCGGCTTTGCACAGACGGATGCCCAGGCGATTGAGGTAGGGATGGTGAATTATCTCTGGCCCAGCCTGACCCTGCTCTTCGCCCTGATTGCCGATAAACGGCGGCCCGGCCTGCTGATGCTGCCGGGAATTCTGCTTTGTTTTGCCGGCGTAGGTAAAGTGCTTGGCGGTGAACAGGGTTTTTCACTGCATGAGGTGACCGAGAACATTGCTTCCAACCCCCTGAGCTACGGAATGGCCTTTGCCGGTGCCATTATCTGGGGAATATATTGTGTACTGACCAAAAAGCTGGCCAATGGCAATAACGGGATCACGCTTTTTTTCGCTCTGACCGCCGTGGCGCTGTGGGTTAAATTCTTTTTTTCCGATACCCCGGCGATGCACTTCAGCCCCGGAGTGCTGGGCTGTCTGGCCGGCATTGCGGTGGCGATGGGGCTGGGATATGCTGCCTGGAATGTCGGTGTTTTACATGGCAATGTCACCCTGCTGGCAGCCGCATCGTATTTTATTCCGGTGATTTCCTCGTTGTTCGCGGCACTGCTGCTGGGGCAAACACTCGGTCATAACTTCTGGACAGGTGCCATTATGGTCTGTGCCGGCTCGCTGCTTTGCTGGTATTCCAGCCGTAGCCCGGCCTGAACAGCCGAAAGACGCTGCCGGCTGCGCATTCTCTGAGTATTCACACCACTTAGGCCGTCGTTTTCACTGGCTATATTTCTTTACAGAAAATACCTGCTACCCTTAAGGCGGCAGCGGCCTGAGGCTTGTCCCGCCGCTGTCTGTCAGGTAAGATCGCCGGGAATTATCCGTGGTAAATTCAGCTCCCGGGCCTTACCCGTTCAAACCTGCCTGCTTCACCGCTAATACGGCTTACATACACAGCTTCCTTGCATCAGGATTTTTATGTCTGACATGAAATCGCAGCCGCGTCATGCTGCTTTGCCGGTCACCGGCATGCCTTTCGTGCTGATCCTCAGCGCGTTAATGGCCTTTACCTCGCTCTCGACAGATATTTATTTGCCGGCATTACCGGCTATGCAGAAAGATCTGCAGGGAAATACCGAACTGACCATCACCGGTTTCTTGCTGGGTTTCTGTATTGCACAACTGGTCTGGGGCCCGGTCAGTGACCATCTGGGCCGCCGCAAGCCCCTGATCATCGGCATGGTATTGTTTATTGTCGGCTCCATCGGTTGTTCGTTATCGCACAATATTACGCAGATCGTTTTCTGGCGTGTATTTCAGGCCCTGGGGGCCTGTACCGGCCCCATGCTGGCACGGGCGATGATACGGGATTTGTTCACGCGAACCCGGGCAGCGCAGATGCTGTCGGTATTAATGATGATTATGTCGGTGGCGCCTATCGCCGGCCCGCTGATGGGGGGGCAAATCATCCGTTTCGCCTCATGGCAGGCCATTTTCTGGCTACTGGCCGTGCTGGGCACACTGATGCTGATTTCACTTTACTGGCTGCCGGAAACACTGCCACCGGAGAAACGGGTGAAATCTTCTCCCGTCAGGGCCGTGACTAACTATTATTCACTGCTGCGTAATACTGTTTTTATGCGCTTTACCCTGTGTCTGGCGTTTTATTACCTCGGTGTGTATGCCTTTGTTGCCGGTTCTCCGTTTGTCTACATTAGCTATTTCGGGGTTGACCCGCAGTATTTCGGCTGGCTGTTTGCGGTGAACATCGTCGGGGTGGTCATTATGAGTCAGGCTAACCGGCATCTGGTGCGGCATTATCCGCTGGAGAAGCTGCTGAAAGTTGCAGCGGTCGTTGCTGCGATTGCGGCAACGCTTCTGGCTCTGGTCTCGGCCGGACATCCGGCAGGGATGGTACTGATTGTGATCACCGTGCTGTTCTTCTTTTCGATGAACGGTATCATCGCGGCCGGTTCTACGGCGGCAGCCCTGGATAATGCCGGGGAGATCACCGGTTCTGCCTCTGCCCTGATTGGCTCTTTACAGTACGGTAGCGGTATTTTTGCCTCGTTACTGCTGGCGATGTTCAATGACGGCACTCCCTGGACCATGGCCTGGATCATCTGGGTATTCAGCCTTGCCAGTGCCATTATGGCACTGACCACCCGGGTTCAGCCGCAGAGAGACAAGGACTGACCCCGCACTGCCAGCCGCAACGACAGCAAAGACGCCGCCCGGGGCGTCTTTTTTCTGTCCGGCATTAAGACCTGCCGCCGTCCTGTGCCTCTGCCTGCACCGGCGACAGATGCAGTGTGTGACGTTTCAGGAGAGTGGCAAGCCCCAGCCCCATCATGACCAGTGCTTCAGCCATCAGGAAACCCGACATGGCATGGGCATAACTGCCATTAAGCTGCTGATGCAGATACTGATAGAGTGCGCCAGCCGCCGCAGGCCCTATCCCCAGACACGCCTGCTGTAACGTACTAAGAATGGCACTGCCTGCGCCCGCATCCCGGGTGGCAATATCCCGCATACCGATCCGGTAAAAACAGTTCACTATTACCGCCTGCCCCATCCCCATCAGTAATGTGCCGGGCGCAATCGACCAGAGCGTCAGCGCATTTCCCTGCCAGGCCAGAGTCGCTATCAGCACCCCGACACCGCTGACCTGTACCAGCACTCCTGCCAGTAATACCGGTGCCGGAGTGTAACGGGCAATCAGTTTTGGCGCATAGAGGGCTGCAATAAAATAAGAGGCTCCAAGCACAATAAAACTGTTCCCGGAAGCCAGTGCCCCCATGCCTGCCCCCGCCTGCAGGGTTAACGCCATACAGAACATAAACCCGGACCAGCAGGTGAAAAACAGCACCGCAATCAATAAGGCGAAGCGTACCCCCGGCAGTTTCAGTAAGCGTGGGGGCAATAGCGGGTTCAGACCGCGCCGTTGCTGCAAAATAGCGCCGTAACGCATCAGCAAACCCAGCGGCAGCACGGCAATACAGGCCAGCTGCATCATCCACGGCCAGTGCATTACCGGCCCAAGAGCCAACGGAAACAGCAGACAGCAGAGGATCATTGCCAGTAATGCCGTGCCCTGCCAGTCGATACGGGAAGGCTGTTCATTGCGGGTTTCCGGAATAAAGCGCAGACTGAAGATCAGTACCAGCAGACAGATAGGCACATTAATAAAAAACGCATTACGCCAGCCCAGTCCGGCGATATCTGCCGATACCAGCCAGCCGCCTCCGACCTGTCCGATAATAAACGCAAGCCCCCCGATGCCGCTATACAGACTGATTGCCCGCCCGTGGGCCTGTCCTGACAATGTCACGTGCAGAGTTGCCAGAATTTGCGGCACAATCAGCGCTGCCCCCATCCCCTGAATCGTCCTGGCGATCAGTAACTGAGTCACACTGGCCGAAAGACCGCAGAACAGTGAGGCCAGGCCAAAAATAATCACCCCCGTCAACAGCATACGCCTCCGGCCGTAGTTGTCCCCGAGTTTACTGCCCACCGCCAGACAGACGGCGAATGCAACGCCATACAGCGCGACAATCAGCTCCAGGTCTGTGGCGCTGCTGGCCAGTGAACGGGTGATCGATTCCAGTGCTACGTTAGTGATCGAGGTATCGATCAGCGGTAACATTTGCGCCGTCAGTAACAATATCAGACCGGTTTTCCCGGGCGAGGCAGGTGTCGCTTTCATGAAAGCTCCGTTGTGTGTTTTATTATCTGCCCGTAGTATTGAGGAATATTTAACAGGGTACCAGTTCCTGCTTATACTGGTACCAGCACTACTATGCTGGAGTACAGAATGACAATGCAGCCTTCCGCTGTGAGCCCGGTGAGACAGGAAAAAAACAGCCGTCAGTTGCTGGCCGCCTTTTTGCGTACCCGCCGGGAGAGTCTGGACCCGCAACGTCTGGGGTTACCGAATACCGGCCGTCGCCGTACCCCCGGCCTGCGCCGGGAAGAAGTCGCGATGCTGGCGGACGTCGGTGTAACCTGGTACACCTGGCTTGAACAGGGCCGGGAAATGAAACCGTCGGCCGCCGTCTTATCGGCGATCAGCAAGGCATTACAATGTACGCCGGCAGAAACCCGTCACCTGTTTATCCTGGCCGGGCTCCCGGTACCGGACGGACCGTTAGCCGCAGAATGCCGGCAGGCAGGCCCGGCCTCACAGCGCTTGCTTCAGTCGCTGATGCCTAATCCGGCGTCGCTGCAACGGCCCAATTTCGATATTCTCGGTTGTAACGCGGCGTTTTGCCGTCTGATGGGAGTGGATCTTGATACGGTGCCGGTCGGGGAGCGTAACTGCATTTATCAGTACCTGACCAATGAACAGTGGCGCAGTCGTCTGTCTGATGAGTCCACGGTGTTGCCCCTCTATGTGGCTTATTTCCGTGCGGGCATGGCTGAATATCGTGAGGATCCGCGCTGGCAAGAGTTACTGGAATGTTTTTTTTCCGTCTCGCCCCGGTTTTATCAGCTCTGGCAACAGCATTATGAAATCCGCAGTATCGAAAATCATATTAAGCATTTTAACCATCCGGAATACGGCCACTTTACCCTGCAGCAGATGAACTGGTTCTCTGCCCCCCGCGATGGTTCCCGTTTGCTGGTGTTTCTGCCACAGGATGCGGAGGGTGAGCGAATACTCGGCAAGCTGGCGCATGGCTGACGGCAAACGGTACCCGGATGGCCATTACCGCTGTCTGCAGGGTGACTGTGCAGGCCAGGAATACCGGGGGCGACACCGGCGGCAGGCATAACGGCTGTGACTGTTCTGCTTTTTAACCCGTCGCTTCATCATAAAGCGACGGGCATAAATCGCCGTCCTCAACCTCAGCCCTGACGTTCAGCCGCCATATCCGCATCCAGCTGTTTGCCGCGGGTTTCCGGCAATGCCAGGCAGGCAATGATGACCAGCAAATACGAGCCGCCAGCCATATAACCAATAGCGGTTCCCAAAGGCATGTGTCCGCTCATATAGCCAATCATTCCCGGGAAGATAGCCCCGACAGCACGGCCAAAGTTATAACAGAACCCCTGCCCCGAGCCACGGATATGCCCCGGATATAGCTCGCTGAGATAGGCCCCCATCCCGGAAAAAATACCGGACAGGAAAAAGCCAAGCGGGAAACCCAGTACCATCATCACCGTATTGGTCACCGGCAGTAAGGTATAGCTGACCACCAGCACGATGGCGCACAGAGCAAACAGAATAAAACAGCGGCGACGGCCAAATGCATCCGAGACCCAGGCGCTGGTCAGATATCCGGCAAAGGAGCCCGCAATCAGTACCACCAGGTAACCGCTGGTATTGAGCACGGACAGGTGACGTTCAGTTTTCAGGAACGTAGGCAGCCAGGTCGTGACCGCATAGTAAGCTCCCTGCATACCGGTGGCCAGCAGACTGGAAAACAGCGTGATACGCAGCATTTTCGGGTGGAAGATTTGCATAAAGCTGCCTTCCGATACACCGGTCTCCTGCTGACGACGGCGCGTTTGCAAGTAAATTTCCGGGTCCTGCAGGTTACGACGTAACCAGACCAGGATCAGCGCAGGTAATGCACCGACCCAGAACAACATTTTCCAGGCCAGTGCCGGAGAGAATGAAGAATAGATCAGCCAGTAAGCAATAGCCGCCACTGCCCAGCCTACCGCCCAGCTACTCTGTACCAGACCTACCGCTTTCCCCCGGTGACGGGCGCGGATCATTTCAGAAATCAGTACGGAGCCGACCGACCATTCTCCCCCGAACCCCAGCCCCTGCATAACGCGGGTAAACAACAGTTGTTCCGGTGAGTGAACAAAGCCACTGCACAGAGTAAAGAAACTGAACCAGAGGACGGTAACCTGCAGCATTCTGACGCGGCCGTATTTGTCCGCCAGGATCCCTGCCAGCCATCCGCCCACAGCAGACGAAATCAGCGCACCGGTCGCGATGTAACCGGCTTCGGTGGTTGTCATTCCCCACAACGCAATAAACGTCGGGATCATAAAAGTGTAAATCATGGAGTCGAAGGCATCGATCCCGTATCCCATAAAAGCAGCGGCGAGTGTTTTACGCTCGCCGCTGTTGGTTTCCCTGAGCCACATAATTATTTACTCTGCAGGTTAATGTATTGACTTAAATGCTGCGCAATCGCAGCGGCTACCGCAGGTCAGTTCTCTTATCTGAGGACCTGTCTTATTAACAAGCAAGCTTAATGCCAACATGGGTAATTAAAGCTCTGTCATTGTCTGGCGCACACCCTAATAGGCTTAAATCTGAATTGCAAATCCGCCCGAAAAGGAACCGGTACCATGAATAACGATTAAACAATCCGGTTAAAAAAACACCACCGCACTGCGAGACTTTTCCTTATAAACCATAAAGTTACGTTGTTTACTATCATCTGCGTGAGGAAACCCTCTTTCCGGGTTCAACAGGGCCATCTTGTACCCTCATGACGTTATTCCGGCCGTCCGTGATCTCCGATAACACGCTGAACTTACCGGGGCCAGCAAGGTGTATAAACTGCCGGGCGGCCATACCGGTTCAGAAAGACAGTTAACGCCCCGAAGGCTGCAATAAAGGGGCATATAAAGGGGAATATCGACGCACTTCACGCCGGAAAGGCGCAGGAAAGGTTCGGCTTTCCTGCAAAGAAAACCGACTGACTGAGATAACGACCCTCTGCCCCGTTCACCAGGCAACAGGCTGCATAAGAGCCGGATAATCGCCCGGACTTGCGCCGTAAGAGCCGCCCGGTTTACTGTTAAGGTGAAGTGAACCGCAACAAGCGCTGATTCAGTTGCCTGTTTTCACTGTTAAGACGTTCTATCTCATCCAGTAAGGTAAGCGCCACCGCTATCCCCGGCCAGTCAAGTTCCAGTTCACGGCGCAGACGCTGAGCACGGAGACAAAGTGCCAGCGATCCATCATCGAACTGCCACTGCTCAGAAGCTTCCCCTTGCGGTTCCAGCACACCCAGCCCGATGATTTCGGTCAGTTCTGCCCGGGTTAAGCCGGTGTGCAGACAAAACTCGGTGACGGTGAAGGTGATCCCGACATGACTCATTATTCTTTCCCCCAGCCCCGGCGGGCATCGAAAGCCGACCCGGCGTCAGCCAGTTGCTGCCAGAGCGCCTGTGATTTTTCATCCGGTCGGGGTGGCATAACAATTTTCACCACGGCGTAGAGATCTCCCTGACTCTGCCTGGCAGACAGTCCTTTGCCTTTGACCCGAAGACGCTGTCCTGCCTGAGTCCCCGGCGGTATGGTCAGCAGAATACTGTCCTGCAGTGTCGGCACCGATACTTTGGTGCCCAGCGCCGCCTCCCAGGGGGCGAGCGGTAAAACCACCTCCAGATCATTCCCCGCCACATCAAACAGAGGATGCGGAGCAATACGGATGACCAGATAAAGGTCACCGGCAGGCCCACCGCCACTGCCCTGTCCGCCCTGTCCTTTCAGACGGATCCGCTCACCGTCTGAGATGCCGGCCGGGATTTTGACTTTCAGCGTTTTCGGGATCTCCTGCACGATCATCCCGAAGGCATTACGTACCGGTAAGCTGAACTGAATGGTCCGGGTTTCACCCCGTTGAGCCTCTTCGAGGAAAACGGCAACTTCGGTTTCGATATCCTGGCCGCGTTCCGCGCGGGGTTGCCGGGCCTGTCGTGACTGCTGACCAAAAACGGAGCTAAAGAAGTCAGAGAAGTCTTCCTGTCCGGCACTTCCGGCATCCGAATAGGCCGAACCGGTGGAAGAATACTCATTAAAACGGGGATCATTACGGTGCTGCCAGAGGGTGTCATATTCTTCCCGACGCTCTTTATCTTTCAGCACTTCATAGGCTTCGGCGATCTCTTTAAACTTTGTCTCTGCATCTTTCTCGCTACTGACATCGGGATGATATTTCCTGGCCAGACGGCGATAAGCGGTCTTAATGGCTTTAGTATCATCAGTACGTTCTACCCCGAGAATAGCGTAGTAATCCTTCAGTTCCATAGCATTAGCCTTCGGGTCAGTATGAAGCAAATATTCTGGTCAGGTCAGTCACCACGACCTGCCGGGTAATAAATAATAAATATAGACCGCAGCCTGCCTGTTTGCAGTGTAAATTCCGGGTCATTCGCCTTATATCAGCCTGAACAGAAGGCCGGAAAATGCCAATAAATACAAAAGATATTCTTCACTAATGTGTAAAAATAACACACTCATACCAGCTTACATTATTTTCTGAAAGCACGGTGAGATCCGCATCAGGAAAAGCTTAATTTTTAAAGTGTTAATCAATAACCCATTGAAAAAAATCTATTCTTATTATTTAACCTTGCTATTTTCAGGGTTATCTGTCTGTTTCCTGGCTCCTGCCCGTTTTACGTTGCTTGCTGAAACCGGCCCTTAAATCCTGCAGGATGACGCTGTTCCCGCAAAAATAATATTTTTTTACGGAATTGTTTCATCAGTTAAACTTATCGATATGCCGTGAATGTTCAGTATGCCACCCGCTATACATCATAGGTTATCAGAGCTACTTTATAGGCCCTTTCGGGCCACTGCACTGGCCTGTGATGATGCCTGACCTGATGCGGGAGAATAATAATGATTGATTTGATTATCCCGGCACTTTTGCCGATAGTCGTCACACTGCTGCTGGGTTTTATTGCCGGCTGGCACCATGATTTTGATGCCGGTCAGGGGGCGATACTTAACCGGATGGTCATGCTGTATGCCCTGCCGTTAACCCTGTTTGCGGGGATGATGGGCCTCTCCCGTTCGGTACTCCTCTCCCAGGGGTTGATCGCCGTTATCCTGCTGGCCGGCATGGTAGGAGGATATATTCTTGTCTTTCTGCTGGTACGCTATCTGTTTCGTCAGAAACCCGGCCTGGCGGCCTTGCTGGCACTTTCGGTGTCCGGCCCGGCGGTTCCTTTTGTCGGCGTCCCGGTCCTGGGTCATCTGTACGGGACGATCAGCACCATTCCCATCGCCTTATGCAGTATTATTATGAACCTGTTTCAGGTGCCGTTGACTATTCTGATCCTTTCCTCTTCCGACACAGAAAAGAAAGGTGACTCCTTCTTACAGCATATCGTCCATACCCTGAAAGAACCTGTGGTCTGGGCCCCTGTGCTGGCGTTATTTCTCTTACTGTGCAATCTGCATATTCCCGCGGCTTTTCGCAGCGCACTACAACTGCTTGGCGGTACCACCGGCGGGGTTGCACTGTTTGCTTCCGGAGTGATTTTGTATTCCTATCACGTGGTGTTTAACCGCACGGTTATCCTGTCCATTGTGGCTAAAAATATTATCCTGCCGTTGCTGATTATGGCGCTGGCACTCTGGCTGCATACCGACCGTCAGACACTCAGCCTGTCGGTGATCAGCATGGCCATTCCGACCGCCTCTGTCTGTGTCATCCTGGCCGTACAATACAAAACTGCCGGGCAGGAAATCGCTTCCATTCTTTTCTTTAGTACACTTTTCTCGATTCTGACCATGGGCGGATTGTTATATTACCTGGCCGGGTAAATAACCATTCGTGTGCGGTTTTAACAGATAACCGATATCCCGGAGATAATGTATGACCGTTAAAACGAAAAATGTCGCTGAGTTTCTTGTTTCCTGTCTTGAAGCCGAAGGCGTGAAATACGTCTTCGGGATCCCGGGCGAGGAAAATATCAAATTCGTTCGCGCCATCACTGCCTCAGAAAATATCCGTTTTATTCTGGTTCGCCATGAGCAGGCAGCCTCATTTATGGCCGACATCTACGGTCGCCTGACCGGGAAAGCCGGGGTCTGCACAGCGACTCTCGGTCCCGGCGCCATTAATCTGCTGCTGGGAACCGCAGACGCGCAGACCGATTCCAGTCCGCTGGTGGCTATCTCAGCCCAGGTAGGACTGAACAGGATCTATAAAGAATCCCATCAGATTGTCGACCTGACCGCCATGTTCCGACCAGTGACTCAGTGGGCTGATACCCTTTACACTCCCGCCGCCTCGGCTGAAATGGTTCGTAAAGCCTTTCAGATAGCACAGCAGGAGCGGCCGGGGGCGACTTATCTGGCTATCCCGCAGGATGTGGAAGCGATGCCGGTACCTGAAAACCTGCAGCCCATTCTGCCGGTAAGCAGCAGTATTTCTCTTCCGCCGGCTGAAACAGTTTCTGCTATCGCGAAGCTGCTGCGTGAGGCGCGCTACCCCGTCATCCTGGCCGGGCACGGCGTGGCAAGAAACGGTGCCGCGAGTGCGCTGAATCAGTTTACCGAACGTTATCAGATACCGGCGGCCACCACCTTTATGGGCAAAGGGGTGATCAGCGATCGCAGTCAGCATGCGCTGGGTGTGATGGGCTTTATGCGCCATGATTACGAGAATTTTGCTTTCGATAAAGCCGATGTGATCCTGGCGGTCGGTTACGAGCTTCAGGAATTTGCCCCGGAAAGGATGAACCCGGATGCCGATAAAAAGATCATCCACATCAACAGCTTCCTTCCGGATACCGATCGTCACTACCGCACCGATATCGCCCTTGCCGCGGATATTTCACTCACACTGTCCGCACTGAGCGAGGCGCTGGGTGAAGAACCACTGCATGCTCAGCCCGGCAGCGCAACTATCCGCCACCTGCGTGAGCAGGAACTGGAGAAAGGCCGTCATGACGATAGCTTCCCGCTGAAACCACAACGGGTGGTGGCTGATATGCGAAGTGCACTGGATGACCACGATATTGTGCTGGCGGATACCGGGGCCATTAAGATGTGGGTTTCACGTCTCTACCCTACCTATCAGCCCCTTACCTGCCTGACCTCGAACGGCTTATCCACCATGGCGTTTTCCCTGCCTGGCGCGATTGCCGCAAAACTGGCGTTTCCTCAGCGTAAAGTGCTGGCCAGTATGGGGGACGGCAGCTTTATGATGAATTCACAGGAAATTGAAACAGCCGTCCGTGAACGTATTCCGCTGGTCGTGCTGGTCTGGGTAGACGGCAGCTACGGGCTGATCAAATGGAAAATGGACATTGAAGAAGGTGCCCACGATTCGGTCGATTTCGGAAACCCTGATTTCGTGAAGTACGCTGAAAGTTTTGGTGCCCGTGGTCATCAGATCACTTCTGCCGGGGAATTACTGCCGGTGCTGAAAGAAGCTCTGGCGGGCGACGGTGTGACGGTCATTGCCTGCCCGGTAGACTACCGTGAGAACATGGCATTGGTAAAAACGCTGGGTGAATTAACTATCGCACTCTGAGTTTCCGTTGCCCGCAGTTCCTGCGGGCAGCCTTTTATTTCTGATTAAAAACAAAGTGACAACGTCACATAAATGCCGGTTTATTTCCCGGATTTTAGTGCTATGATTATTTTGCCCGCCCCGTCTGCCGTCCGCTCTGTCCGGCACCCTGCTCCGGGAAACACTCCCTGAACCAGCCCCGCCCGGGACTCTCCTGATGTCAGGGATACTGAACACTCCATGCCTCAGGCTGGCTGTTTTTCGATTAAGGCAAAAAATGACTGTGGAACTTACGCAAAATCACGCTCCTTTCGGGACAGTATTAGGTTACGCCCCCGGCGGTGTCGCTATCTATTCTTCTGATTACGATTCACTGGATAGCGAAGAATTTCCGGACGATGCTTCACTGCGTAGTTATCTTGGCAACGAATACATGGGCTATAAATGGCAATGTGTCGAATTTGCCCGCCGCTTTCTGTATCTGAACTATGGTGTGGTGTTTACCGATGTCCGGATGGCTTACGAAATCTTCGCTCTGCGTTTTCTCCGCCAGGTCGTTAATGACGATATTCTCCCCTTACAGGCTTTTGCTAACGGTAGTGCCCGTCCGCCAGTCTCCGGCGCGTTACTGATCTGGCAACAAGGCGGTGAATTTGAAACAACCGGCCATGTCGCGATTATTACCCGCGTCTATGCAGGCAAAATCCAGATAGTTGAACAGAACGTGATCCACAGTCCGTTGCCCGCCGGACAGCAATGGACCCGTGAGCTGGTGCTGCGCTGTGATAATGGCCGCTATGTTATCGAAGACACCTTTGATGATACGGAGATCCTCGGCTGGATGGTGCAGACCTGTGACAGTGTGGACAGTCTGCCTGCCCCGGAAACCGAATCCGCTTATCTGGCTATCCATGCTGAACGCGTACCGGAGGCGGACAGATTTTCCGGTGAGTGGCTGGATAACAATAACCCGGTTGAACATGCGTATATGCAGGCGAATAACGGTGCGGTGATCAATGCGGATCCCTGTCAGTATTTTACGATCTCCCGCAGTGCAGAACAGGAACTGATCAGCGCGACCAACGAACTGCACCTGATGTACCTTCATGCTACCGATAAAGTATTGCGGGACGACAGCCTGCTCCGCCTGTTCGATATCCCTGAAATTCTCTGGCCACGGTTGCGTCTTTCCTGGCAGCGGCGTCGCCATCATATGATCACCGGCCGGCTCGATTTTTGTCTGGATGAACGGGGTCTGAAAGTCTATGAATACAACGCGGATTCGGCTTCCTGTCATACAGAAGGCGGTATTGTACTGGGGAAATGGGCACGCCAGGGAGGTGTCGATAAGGGTAAAGATCCCTGCCGCCGCCTGATCAATACGCTGGCGGATGCCTGGAAACACAGCGATGCCCTGCCGTTCGTACACATTCTTCAGGATGACGATATTGAAGAAAATTATCATGCTCTGATGATGCAGCAAGCATTAACCGATGCCGGCTTCAAAAGCAAAATTCTGCACGGCCTCGGGGAATTACACTGGAACGCCACCGGCCAGCTGATCGACGCGGAGGGTCGCGAAGTGAACTGTGTCTGGAAAACCTGGGCCTGGGAAACCGTGCTGGAGCAATTGCGGGCCGAATGTGAAGCCGAACCGCCGGCCGCTTTACCTATCCGTACCGGAGAAGCCGATCATCAGGTCCGGCTGATGGATGTGCTGCTGCGGCCCGAGGTGATGGTTTTTGAACCCCTGTGGACCGTGATCCCCGGAAATAAAGCGATCCTTCCGGTGCTGTGGTCGCTGTTCCCGCATCATAAATATCTGCTGGATACTGACTTCACCATTAATGAGGAACTGCAACAGACCGGCTATGCCATTAAACCCATCGGGGGGCGTTGCGGCAGCAATATCGGGCTGGTAAGTCACCGCGAACAGTTGCTCGGTGAGACCGGCGGCAAATTTGCAGGGCAAACCAATATCTATCAGCAACTCTGGTGTCTGCCAAAGGTAGCCGGACGATATATCCAGGTGTGTACGTTCACTGTCGGTGGGCACTACGGCGGGGCCTGTCTGCGTTCAGATCCGACGCTGGTCATTAAGAAGGAGAGCGATATCGAACCGCTGAGGATCATCGACGATCAGGACTTTATCCGCTGACTCCTTACAGGCCCTGTCGGGTGGCAGGGCCTGTCTGCCCGTGCCGTCTGTCGGGGTTCCGTGGTTATCGCTACCCGTTGCCACAGGGGGAGGTTTTCCCTTCGATAAATCACTGATGTCATGGTCATAACCATAAGAAAATGACTCTGCGTGATCCCTTTGCAGGCATACTGCTGGTCCCCGGGCAGGACACGATAGGCAGGATTACAGTGATGGAAAAAGTCAGGCGGGGACACCATTGCCCGATCCCCCTTCCTGATGCACAGGCATATAAACAGGACGTCGCATGACATCCTCATCTCCCCGGGAGCTATACAGACCTGAGAATTCCGTTTCGGTATCAGCAATGAATGATGTTCCGGGGATCCGTTTTTATTCCGCAGCCCCTGCCACGAACCTGGCAGAGGCCTTATCACTCCACGGGTTACGCTTATAACAGTGCCAGAAAATGTTCGCCCGCTTTACTGAGGCTATGACGCCGCCAGGCCAGCGCGACCTGAGCTTTCAGCGGTGCGCCTTCAATCGGCAGATAACAGACACTGGCCTGATCTATTTTACTGTGTGATACCGGCACTATCGTATAACCAAAGCCGGTCGCCACCATACTGATGGCCGAGGTTGTCTGGGGCGATTGTGCAAACGTCGGCGGTGTGAAGCCCGCCTGATGACAGGCAGTGATCACCGAATCATAGAGCCCGGGCGAGATTTCCCGCGGGAAAATAATCAGCGTTTCATTGCGCAATTCTGCCAGTGAGCTGAGTACAGGGCGCTCTGCCAGCGGATGATTCAGCGGTAATGCCACCACCATCTCTTCATTATCGATGACCCGGTAGTCCACTTCCCGGCTTCTGTCACAGGGCAGACGGATAAACGCGATATCAATGGCGCCTTTCAGCAATTCATTGATCAGCGCTGACATATGCAACTCACCGGGCAGAAGATTGATCATCGGATAATGGTCGCGGAAATTATGCAACAGGGTAAATACCTGCGGATTCAGTGCCGTCGAGGATGCAAAACCTATCCTCAGCGACCCGCTAAGCCCCCGTCCGACGCTGCAGGCTTTCTCAAACGCCGAATCAGACATTTTCAGAATTTTAATTGCATCTTCATATAGCACTTTTCCTGCCGGTGTCAATTCGACACTGCGGGTCAGGCGGCGCAGTAACGGGCTGCCGATTTCATGCTCCAGCCGCTGTATCTGCTGACTCAGCGGTGGCTGAGAGATCCCCAGGCTTTCGGCAGCACGGGTAAAATTACCCGCATCTGCGACCGCGACAAAATAGCGTAAATGCCGAAGTTCCATATCAAAAACGTCTTAAAGTGAGTAGTGCATCATATTGGAATTATCTTCGCCATCCTGTCAACCTTTAGGCCACAAGGTTAAGTCATAAAACCTCAGGAATTAATCATGGAAACGAGACATTGCGGGTGTTCCTGCATCAGTGATATTACCAGGGCAGCGTTAAAATTAGAAAAAGATCGCGGAGAAAATATTATCTATCAGGCCTCACTGATGAGTGCATTACTCAGTGGCGTTTATGAAGGTGAGACGACTATCCGCCAGTTACTGGAGCACGGTGATTTCGGGCTGGGCACATTTAATCATCTGGATGGCGAGATGATCGCATTCAATAGTGATGTGTTTCAGTTACGCAGTGATGGCAGTGCACGCAGTGCCTCGCCGGATCAGAAAACACCGTTTGCCGTGATGACCTTTTTCAATCCGACACACGAATACACCATCAAAGAACCTCACAGTCGTCAGCAGATCCACGACATTATCGATGCCAATGTCGCCAGTCAGAATATCTTCTGTGCGCTGCGAATTGATGGTCACTTCGACAAAGTAGATACCCGAACCGTGCCGGAACAGCACCGTCCCTATAAGCCCATGATGCAGGCGGTTGAAGAACAACCGGTGTTTCACATTGAGCAACAGGACGGGGTGCTGATTGGTTTCCTGACCCCGGAATTTATGCAGGGGATCAATGTCGCCGGTTATCACGAACACTTTATTAACCAGCAACGCAGTAGTGGCGGTCATGTGCTCGACTATCAGGTCCGGGAAGGCCGGCTCACCTTTGGTACTATTGAAAAACTGGTGATCGATTTTCCTGAGGATGAAGATTTCCGTAACGCCGATCTTAATCCTGAAGATTTGAGTGCAGCTATCCAATCTGTTGAAGGTTAATCCGCTATCGAACAGGCGAGTAAGGATCCTATTGTGAACAAAAGTGATAAAAAAACTGAGTGGAAATGTGGTGCCGACCTGGTCGTTGCCCAGTTAGAAGAACAGCAGGTCAAATATGTGTTCGGGATCCCCGGCGCTAAAATTGACCGTGTCTTCGATTCACTGGAAGATTCTTCGATTATTACCGTTCCGGTACGACTGGAAGCCAATGCCGGATTTATGGCCGGTGCGATTGGCCGTCTGACCGGTAAAGCCGGTGTGGCACTGGTCACCTCCGGCCCCGGCTGCTCAAACCTTATCACCAGTGCGGCCACTGCCACGTCTGAAGGTGACCCCTTTGTGGCTATCGGCGGTGCGGTCAGTCGTCAGGATCACCTGAAACAGGTTCACCAGACCATGGATACTGTCTCTATGTTCCGTCCGGTGACAAAATATTCCGCCGAGGTCACTTCCTCGTCTGCGATTGCAGAGGTTCTCTCCAACGGCTTCCGTGCGGCTGAGTTTGGTCGTCCGGGGGCATCCTTTATCAGTCTGCCGATGGACATTGTGAATGAACCTGCCAACGGACATGTCTTAAGCGCACGGTTACCTTCCCTGGGCACGGCACCGCAGCAAGAGATCAATGAAGTTTCCGCGCTGATTGCTCAGGCGAAAAACCCGGTGCTTCTGCTGGGCCTGATGGCCAGCCAGCCCCGTAACGCCGATGCTGTTCGCCGTCTGCTGACCCGCAGTGAAATTCCGGTCACCAGTACCTATCAGGCCGCCGGGGTGATTGACCAGAACCACTTCTCCCGCTTTGCCGGACGTGTGGGCCTGTTCAATAACCAGGCCGGTGACCAGTTACTGCGGAATGCAGACCTGATCATCACCGTCGGTTACAGCCCGGTAGAATATGAACCGGTGAAATGGAATCAGGGAACCGCCCGGCTGGTCCATATTGATGTCTTACCGGCAGAGACCGACAGCCACTATTCCCCGGACATTGAACTGATCGGGGATATCGCCGGCACGGTGGATCTGCTGGCCGAACAGATTAACCACCGTTATGCACTCAGTCATAGCACAACGCTTATCCTGCAGGAACGTCAGCAACAGCGTGAGTTACTGGCCCAGAAAGGCCGCAGCCTGCAGCAATTTGCTATCCACCCACTGCGTCTGGTACGCGCTATGCAGGACATCGTTAACAGTGATGTCACCCTGTGTGTGGATATGGGCAGCTTCCATATCTGGATTGCCCGCTACCTGTATAGCTTCCGCGCCCGCCAGGTACTGATTTCTAACGGCCAGCAAACGATGGGGGTTGCCCTGCCCTGGGCGATTGGTGCCGCGCTGGTGGATCCGCAACGTAAAGTTGTTTCTGTCTCCGGCGATGGCGGCTTTATGCAGTCGAGCATGGAACTGGAAACTGCGGTCCGTCTGGGGGTAAATATCCTGCATATTATCTGGGTCGATAACTGCTACAACATGGTCGCGATTCAGGAAGAGAAAAAATATAACCGTGCTTCCGGCGTGGATTTCGGACCTATCGATTTCAAAGCCTATGCCGAAGCTTTTGGTGCGAAAGGCTTCGCGGTGACGTCGTCAGAAACGCTGGAATCCACACTGCGTGCCGCTATGGATGTACAGGGCCCGGCCGTCGTTGCCATTCCTGTTGATTACAGCGCCAACGCATTACTGATGAGCCAGCTGAATATGGCTGAGATGTTCTGAGTCACGGCCCAACCTTCAGTCACAGTATAAAACGGGTACCTGCGGGTGCCCGTTTTCACAGCGTCATCCGGAGAGACTCTCACAGATCAGGACGCAGATACTCTGTTACCGGGTAACGCTGTGATCACCGGTATTGATGCCTTCCTGAACACCCGGAATGCGGCTTCGGCATGTGTCGTCGAAAGCTCCGGGATTACCGCAGAATATCTCCGGTGATAGAAGAAGATAATGTGTTATTCGCGCTGATCGCGCGCATCTTTTTTCCCGTAAAAACCGGCCCCGTTGAAAATAAAGTGCGGCAAAAAACCTGTCATCCGCTACACTTAACAGTATCTGAGGCCTGAACTGCCGGAGGTATAATTATGATAGCCGGATTCGTCGCACTGATGATTTCTCATTCCCATGTGCTTCCTGTGACCAAAGCACTCTATCCGACCGAAACTCAGTGTCAGTCTGCGCTGAAGCAGGACCAGAAACAGCGTCCGGAGGCTCAGTTGCTCTGTGGCGAGGTTATGCGCAGCCGCCTTCTCTGAGTCATTGCTCTTCCTTTTCTGTCCCCGGGCCGGCGGCAGGTGCCATCCAGGCCCGGGTGAAATCAAACCAGCCAAGATTATTCAAACGGATCCCCTGAGCCTGTCCCGGGCTTTTAAGGCGCATCCAGTGGTGAAACAGCGGCTGTAACCAGCCGTCGTGGATCACCTGCTGAGTCAGTTGTTTCCCCTGCAGAGATCCCGCCCGCCAGGCATGTTGCCATCGGGCAAAGCGTTCAGCATCCCCCCCGGAAACCGAATGCCTGAGCAGCGGCAGACTTAACAGCCACGCACCGGCATTCCAGACTTCAGGGACCGGGAAATTGACCGTGCCCAGCCAGAGATCGACATTCCCCTCTCCGTTAGCCCATTCTTCATAATCCTGCTCCATCAGTTGCAGGATGATCCCCTGCTGCTTAAGCAGAAACTGCATCTCCCGGGCCAGCATTTCAAACTCAGGATGCTGGCGGTGAAACGCCAGCCGAAGAATGTTTCCGGCCCCCCCGACGGGTAAGGATGCCGGACGGATAGCCTCACCTTCAGACATCGCATGTAACCAGTCCGGCATCAGGCTGGCCGCAGGGATCCATAAGGGACGAATGGCCGGTATAAAACGCTGAATAAGCGCATAAGGGTTCAGAATTTCGCGGATCCAGCGTCGTGCCGGACTCTGCTGCCAGTGGGGTGAACGGCTGTCACAGAGCAGAAAATAGCCTCCTTTCTCGGGGAACATATCACCGCTGTCTTCGCCGGGATGCCCGGTGAGGCTGACCGCCTGCCCTGAAATATACTCGATATCACTCAGGCTGGAACTCAGCCATGCGGACGGTTGTCCCCTGACATCACCTTTTCCCTGAGAGGCTTCTGCTGCCTGTTTCAGCGCAGGCGGCCAGACAATTACCTCAATTTCATCCAGCAAGCCTCGCAACCCGAAGTAGTGGTCAAAAGCCCGCATTCTCAGGTGTAGCCGGTTATTTTCCTCCACCCGATAGGGGCCGGTCCCTACCGGTAATGTGGCAAAGTCAGGACGGCTGGCAAAGTCAGCCGGTAAAATCAACGCCGCGCTGTCGGTCAGCAATAAGGGTAAACAGGCATCGGGCTGACTCAGCGTTATCTCTACCGTCAGACGTCCTCTGGCATGAACCCGGGCTATATGGGAGAACAACGGCTGTGAAACGAGGCGCGCCAGCGATGTTACGACATCGTCACTGGTCAGCTCCCGTCCATCATGAAAGCGTACCGCCGGGCGCAAATGAAACGTCCAGTCACGATAATCACGCTGTGACCAGAAATGTGCCAAATCCGCTTCAGCAAGTCCGGTCTGATCATTGACCCGGGTCAGGCCACTGAATATCTGTTTTACCAGATGGATTTCAGAGCGGCGTAGCGGCGTGCCGGGGGCAAGGTTCGGCATGGTACGGTAATAAGGAATACGCAGCGACTGGTAATCTTCACGGACCTGATACCCCAGTTTCTGACGCAGAAGCCCCGCCACCAGCTGCTGCTGATCCCCCAGCAGCGTGACCGCGCTACGGATATCGCCCTCATCCAGTAGCTGTTCCGCTTTTCTGAACAGCAGCTGCGTTTCGCTATAGTGCAGGGTCAGGACCGACTGATGACCACGCCCTACACCAGGCTGCCAGCTCAGCCAGCCGGCTTGCTGCATTCGCAGCAATACCCCCCGCATATGGCGCTTTGAGCAGCAGATTTTATCAGCTAACTCTCCCAGCGTCAGTGTCACTTCACGCTGAGGGTAAAACGCCAGCAGACGCCGGTAATGCTGTTCGAGCCGTTGGACAGTCATAAAAGCGGAACTCCCGGAATAAAAAGACAGCCGTTTTTAACTTCCTCTTTTTAGCCCATTATAAAGATAGCGGCAAGTATTGATACCGTTGCCCGGAGGACAGACCCCGTGTCCGGCTTCCGGTATGGCTGACTGAAAGACAAGGAGCAGTAAATGACCCGTCATCTGAATAAAGATACCACCCTGTGTATGTCTCTCGCCGCGCGTCCAAGTAACTTCGGTACGCGGTTTCATAATTTCCTCTACGATGCCCTGGACCTTGATTACCTCTACAAAGCGTTCACTACCACCGATTTAGCCGGGGCAATCAGCGGGGTACGCGCGCTGGGCGTACGGGGATGTGCCATCTCTATGCCGTTCAAGGAGCAGGTGATCGCCCTGGTGGATGAGCTGGATGCCTCGGCGAAAGCGATCCACTCCGTAAATACGATTGTAAATACCGAAGGTTACCTGAAGGCCTATAACACCGATTATATCGCTATCGCGACGCTGCTCAGACAGTACCAGGTCGATAACGGGTTAACTTTTGTGCTGCGCGGCAGCGGTGGTATGGCAAAAGCGGTCGCCTGCGCCCTGCGGGATGCAGGCTTTACCCGTGGCAGAATTATTGACCGGGATCCGGCAAATGCGGCCAGACTGGCCGATCTCTATGGTTTTGAGGCCGGAAGTGATATTGCAGGGCTGCATCCGCAACTGCTGATCAATGCCACCCCGATAGGGATGGCCGGCGGCCACGATGAAAATACACTCGCCTACAGCGAGGAAGAAATCGCAGCAGCGGATACCGTGTTTGATGTCGTGGCACTGCCGGAGACCACCCCCCTGATCAACGCGGCCAGAGCGCTGAATAAGACCGTGATCACCGGCGCTGAAGTCTTTGCTATCCAGGCCGTAGAACAGTTTGCGTTATATACCGGGGTTCGCCCTTCAGATGAGCTGTTCCGGCAGGCGGCAGCCTGGTCACGGCAGTAACGGCTCAGTCTCTGTCCCCCTCTGACAGGCACCTGTTTTTACTGATAATACTGGCCTCAATATAAAAAGGTGTATCTGATGAACGAACGTATCATTGCAGTGACCGCCTGCCCGACCGGTGTGGCTCATACGTTTATGGCGGCAGAAGCCCTGAAAACGGCAGCCGCAAAACGAGGGTTTCCGTTCAAAGCAGAAACCCGCGGATCTGTCGGGGCCCGTGACACCTTCAGTGATGAAGATATCCATGAAGCTGATGTGGTGATCATCGCCGCTGATATCGAAACTGATCTTTCACGGTTTCACGGTAAGCGCCTTTACCGCACCAGCACCAGCCAGGCACTGAAAAAACCGGAAGAAACACTGCTGGAGGCACTGCGGCTGGCAACGCCTTATCAGAATAACACGGTGGACAGTCAGGCGCGGGGGACTGAACTGCCGGCGATTTATAAACATCTGATGACCGGGGTATCACATATGTTACCGCTGGTAGTGGCCGGGGGATTATGTATTGCCCTTTCCTTCGTCTTCGGGATCAATGCATTTAAACAACCCGGAACACTGGCTGCCGCTCTGATGGAAATTGGCGGCAAGGCGGCCTTCGCGCTAATGGTACCGGTGCTGGCGGGTTATATTGCTTATTCCATTGCCGACCGTCCCGGCCTCGCTCCCGGCCTTATCGCCGGAATGCTGGCCTCAGCCAGCGGAGCTGGCTTTCTTGGCGGGATCATCGCCGGTTTCCTGGCCGGATATACAGCCCGGTTCCTGACCCGGAAAATCACCCTGCCCTCGTCTATGGAGGCGCTGAAACCGGTACTGGTGATCCCGCTGCTGGCGACCGTGATCTCCGGGCTGGTAATGATTTATGTCGTGGGTGGGCCGGTGTCAGCTGTAATGAGAGGGCTGACCCACTTTCTGGCCGGTATGACCACCGCCAATGCAGTGTTACTCGGCGTCCTGCTCGGGGCTATGCAATGTTTCGACCTCGGTGGTCCGGTCAATAAAGCAGCCTATACTTTTGGTGTCGGCTTGCTGGCGTCACAGTCTTATGAGCCAATGGCGGCCATTATGGCGGCCGGGATGGTTCCTGCCCTGGGGATGGGCATTGCCACCTGGCTTGCAAAATCCCGGTTCACACCTCCGGAACTTCAGGCGGGTAAGGCATCCTTTGTACTGGGGCTGTGCTTTATCTCTGAAGGTGCTATCCCGTTTGCTGCCCGCGACCCGATGCGGGTTATTCCGTCCACCATGGCGGGTGGTGCCCTGGCGGGCGGGTTATCGATGTATTTCGGGTGTACGCTGATGGCACCTCACGGCGGATTATTTGTCCTGGCCATTCCCCATGCCGTCGGGCATGTCGGAATGTATTTAGTGGCTATCATTGCCGGCAGCCTGGTGACCGGCGGAATGTACGCATTGCTGCGCCGGGCACCGGTACAGAGCGCGGTTCCTTCCTGAACACCAAGGGGGGGCACAATGTGCCCCCCCTTCTGAAACTACGTGACCTGCTGCACATCACCGGAATATCGGACAACCAGTCATCCGCTCTGCCGGTCAATGATCCCGTCACGAAACAATGACTCTGCATCGTCTTCTTCCCGGCAGACATAGCGTAATCTTGCTGAAATATCCGCCCCCCGAAAAACCGCCACAAAGCATTCTGTACGTTTACAGAGAAACCGGTCTGTGGCCTGATGATCGCTGCAATAATAACCATTCAGCCAGGCCCCGCACAGCAGAACGTTTAACGCGGCTCTGACTTCACCACATCATCACCGCCTTTCCATAGACGATAACTGACCTGTATCCCCTGCGGGGCATACACCACCAGCGGAAGTTTACTGTTATAGCGCAACAGCTTTTCGGAGGCAGCCGGTAAAGTCACCCATCGGGAGGTCTTCTGTGCAGGAATGCAGGCCCGGCGTGTAGAGATAAGCCCGGGTTGCAGCGTGACGCGATAATAGGGATATCCCCATCCTTTTGCAGTTTCTTCGCTGAACGACCCGGCCAGATGTACCAGATTACAGTCTGCCATCACTTTTTTACCGACAATCAGCTCCACACGGTAGTTCTGCTCATGACTGACTGCCGGTAATACTATGACATTACGTTGCATTTCAGCTTCTGCCAGCGGATAGGGTTTCATCATCCGGCCATCATCGCGGGTAGCTGCCTGTGTCATCAGACTGATGCCTGAAAGCGGGACAAGCAATATCATCAACATCAATTTGCGCATAGGATCTCCTGAAATAACCGGTCAGTGCTGTCCGGGAACCCTACCATACCGTGACGTCCGTGGCGATATACCGCTTAATGGCATCCTGACTGTGAACCGCATCCCCGACATCCCCCGCAGGCTGAGACCGGCACAGATGGCATGGAAATGCGGGGTTTACACCTCGCCAGTATCCCGACCAGGATCAGGTTATAAATAATCACCGCAGAAAGTGTGAGCCCGGCGCTGAGCGGGGAAGATGAGAAAATCATGAGCTGCCAGACCAGAGTCGATACCGACCAGGCAATACTGAGCCCCCAGAACACCGAAAACAACATCCAGCCACGGCTGCTCTCTCTGGCAATTGCCCCTATTACAGAGGCACAGGGTACATAGAGCAGGACAAACAGCAGATAACAGAAAGCAGCGCCACTACCGGGGAATTTCTGGTGCATTACCCCTAATGCACTGCTGCTGATCTCCGTATCTCCCTGGCTGGCGGCGATAGGGTTCTCCAGCACCTGCCAGCTAAAGGTTGTCGCCAGACTCTCCAGGGTCGCCTGCCAGGCCCCGGTGAGTTCACTAAGAGGACTGAACGTCTCAGGATCAAAGCGCTCTTCATCAATGGCCTGAGAAGTATAGAGTGTGTTCAGCGTACCAATAACCACCTCTTTCGCCATCGCCCCGGTGATCAGTCCGACCGTTGCCTGCCAGTTATCCGGCTGTACCCCGAAAGTCCCCAGCAGCGGTGTTATCGCTTTACTGACCGTTTCCAGAGCAGCCTCATCTCCGGGGCGGGTCGGGTGCCCCTGCAGAGTAAAGCTGTTCAGCCCGCTGATAAGCAGGCTGACCAGCACAATGACCTTACCGGCACGCCAGACAAACTCACGCAGACGCTGCCAGCTTTGTAAGCCAACGCTCTTCAGGTGCGGCAAATGGTATAGCGGTAACTCCATGATAAAAGGTGTAGCTTCACCGCGCAGCAGGGTATATTTCAGTAATAATCCGGTCAGTACCGCCACGAAAATGCCGCAGAGGTAGAGACCAAAGACCGCCAGGGCCCCGTGGCTGCTAAAAAAGACCGATGAAAAGACAGCAAAAATAGCAAGCCTGGCACCACAGGACATAAAAGGTGCCATCAGCAGGGTCATTAATCGCTCTCTGGGTGCATCCAGTGTCCGTGATCCCATTACCGAGGGGACGTTACACCCGAAGCCGATGATCAGCGGGACAAAGGATTTCCCCGGCAGCCCCAGAGACTGCATCAGTCTGTCCATCACAAAGGCCGCCCGGGCCATATAGCCGGCATCCTCCAGAAACGCCATCAACAGGTACATAATCCCGATTTGCGGTATCAGGGGTAATACGGTAGTGATCCCGCCACCAATGCCACTGGCAAAAAAGTCGGTGACCCCGGGCGGGAGCTGGCAAATCCACCCTAGCCACTGGATCCCATGCACAAACAGCGTGACCGACGCGTTTTCAAACAGAGGCTGCAGGGCCCCGCCGACATTGATGGCCAGGAAAAACATCAGGTACATCAGCAGTAAAAATACCGGCAGCCCCAGCCAGCGATCCATTGCCAGTCGGTCCAGCCGGAGAGTCAGTCGATGGGGTTTCGCCA
Organism: Tatumella ptyseos ATCC 33301; assembly: GCF_000735525.1. Taxonomy (GTDB): domain Bacteria; phylum Pseudomonadota; class Gammaproteobacteria; order Enterobacterales; family Enterobacteriaceae; genus Tatumella; species Tatumella ptyseos. Next base: position 34,632 of record NZ_JMPR01000038.1, read on the forward strand.
CCTGCCGGTGGGTCACTTCCTGCGCCAGTTTCCGGCAACGCTGCTGACGATATCCGGCTATCTGTAACGCCAGCTTATCCGCAAGATCTGCATCAGGAAGTATCTCTGAGACTATGTCCGGTGGCAGAAACCGGCGGCTGTAAAGGTCACCTTCCAGTACCTGCAGCCCCATCCAGCGCTGTATCTGCGGTGAGAAATGTCCGGTAATATTGTCTGACAGTTGCCGGCGAATAGCTTCCGTTTCCGCCGGGAGAGCCAGTGAACAGGCGGTACCGGGGCCGGATGTCTGAAGGTGATCGATGGCATGTTTCAGCGCCCGGATCCCTTCCCCGCGCGTTGAAACCATCGGGATCACCGGACAGCCCAGTGCGCGTCTTAGCCGCTCAATATCCGGTAAAACCCCGCGTTGCTCTGCAACATCCATCATGTTCAGGACCACAATACAAGGGATCCCCGTTTCCCTGAGCTGTAACGTCAGCCAGAGATCCCGCTGAAGTGCACTGGCATCAATAACGTTAATCAGTAACGTGGCATCCTGTTGCAGAATAAACGCACTGGCAATCTGTTCATCCAGTGAGCTTTCCGGCGAGGTCATGGTCATCGAATAAAGCCCAGGCAGATCCACCAGTCTGACCAGTGTCTCCCCGGCGGCAAAGAAGCCTTCTTTTCTTTCTACGGTCACCCCGGCCCAATTCCCTACCCGCTGCGATGCACCGGTCAGCTGGTTAAATAATGTGGTTTTTCCGGTATTCGGGTTACCCGCCAGCCCGATAGTTAATGCTTGCTGACTCATGCTGACGGGCTCCCTTCACTGACCGGCAAAGGTTCCAGCTGCAGCAGGGCCAGATCTCTGCGGCGTAGCATGATAGTCATCGTCGGCGCACTGATTTCAAGCGGGTCGCCCAGCGGTGCCACCCTGACGACATCAAACTCTGCCCCCGGCAGCAGGCCCAGCGAAAAGAGTTTCTGGCGGAATGCCGGTGGTGTCTGAGGGCTGATAGCCCGGATCCGATAGCGGCAGAAAGGTTTTACTGGCATAAGCCGTCCTCACTTGATGATCCCCCGTCACGGGCGGTAGATCTTTAGTATAATGAGAATCGTTCTCATGAAATTTGATATAAGACAAGCGGGGAGAAAAAATGAAAACGTCAGAAAAAGGAATTTATCAGCAGAGGTCAGTCGGGGGATAAAAGCAGATAAGCCATGAATTTGTATTGGCTTATCTGCCGGAAGATCACAACGGGTGAAGCGTCAGCAGGCCAGCCGCACGGATAAAATCGTTCAGCCGGGCGGGTGTCGGTAAGGCCGGCAAGGCCCCCTTATGGGTAGTGGCCAGTGCCCCGCAGGCCCCCGCCTGCGACAGCAGAGCGCTCAGACGTTCAGTTTCAGGCAGCCCGTGTCTCGCAAGCCATGATAACAGGCCGGCCATAAAGGCATCGCCTGCACCGGTCGTATCAATGCTTTTGACGTTGTAGCCCGGGAAGCTGAATTTATCCTGCCCGCAGAAGACGATCCCGCCCTCTTTACCGCGGGTGATCACTTTCAGCGGGGCCGGGTAGCGCTCCAGTAATGCCAGCGCTTCCTCCCAGTCTGAGGTTTCCTCTTCCGTCATCCAGAGTAATTCTTCATCTGAAAGTTTGAGAATATCTGCACTCCGGCACTGTTGTTCGATAACGCGGCGCATCTCTGCTTTATCTGACCACATTTGTTCACGCAGGTTTAAGTCAAAACTGACCCAGCCTTCACGGGCTTTCACTTTGCTTGTGGCCTGAACCACCGCCTCACGGCAATTTTCAGCCGCCAGTGCCAGTGAACAGTAATGCAGGATATCTTTACCGAATACCGGCAGGTCACGGGAAGTCAGAAACTGGTCAGCGGAAGGATTCACCAGGAATGAGAAGCTGCGTTCACCGCTGGTTGCCAGATCCACCACCACCGTACTGGTACGGTAAGTTTCATCGGTGAGCATGAATTCCGCCCCGACCCCTTGCTCTTCGAGCGTACGTTTCAGAAAGCGGCCGAAAGGATCATTACCGACCCGGCCGATAAACGCACTGTCACCCGCAAGTCTGGCAACACCCACGGCAACATTCAGTGGCGCTCCTCCGGCACAGGCCTGGTAATTCATATCACCGGCAGGGAGTAAATCGACGACGGCGTCACCCAGGGCCCAAATTTTCATCATATATCCTCATTACTGATGGCCAGCCATGCGCATTATCCACAGCCCGACGCTTCATTTTATTTTTTAGTCTGAAATCTTCACCGACAGAGGGCCGGGAGGGAAATTATAGCGCTAAATACTCAGGGCTCTGCCATAACCTGACGATTTATTTACTATTTTATCTGATAACGTCACAACAATGACAGCCCGAATGATGCCGAATTACTCCTAAAATCAGAACCTCTGACACCGATTTATCACTTTAATTTCCCGTTCATTCCATCACAGCCCTTAGCCCGATAACATATAAGTTTTTATTATGGTAAATTACCCTACTTTTTCTCACTAGGTGGATACATTCGCAGAATGATTAAATGTTGGTCAAAAGAAGAGACTTTGTGGAGCTTTGCGCTATATGGTACTGCTGTCGGCGCCGGGACGTTATTTCTGCCTATTCAGTTAGGATCGGCCGGAGCGGTAGTGTTATTTCTGACAGCCTTACTGGCCTGGCCCTTAACCTACTGGCCGCACAAAGCCTTGTGTCAGTTTATTCTGGCCTCAAAAGCCGGTGATCAGCAGGACGGTATCACCTCTGCAGTCCGGCAATTTTTCGGTAAAAAAATAGGTAATCTGATTTCGATCCTTTACTTTGTCGCGTTCTTTGTCGTTATCCTGATCTATGCTGTCGCCATCACCAATTCACTGGCTGAACAATTGGCCAGACATCAGGTGGTCGGTGAAGGCACCAGAGTCTTGCTCAGTCTGGGCGTGGTCGCGACTCTGAACCTGATTTTCCTGACCGGCCGCCATGTCACCATAAAAGTCATGGGATTCCTGGTGTTCCCGCTGATTGCCTACTTCCTGTTTCTGTCGGTATATCTCAGCAGTCACTGGCAGCCTTCCCTGCTCACCTCCGGGTTAACCTACACGCCGGATACGCTGCATGACATCTGGTTCTCAATTCCCGTGATGGTTTTCGCGTTTAGCCATACCCCAATCATTTCTACTTTTTCCGTGGCTCAGCGCGAGAAATATCATGATCAGGCGATGGCCAAATGCAAAAAAATCATGAAAGTGGCCTATCTGATCATCTGCCTGAGTGTACTGTTCTTCGTCTTTAGTTGTTTTATGGCGATCCCGGCAGAGGATGTGGAAATCGCTAAAACCCAGGGGCTGACCATTTTATCTGCATTATCGATGATGTCTTCGTCGGCGGGCTGGCTCAGCGCCTCGGGGATCATTGTCGCCGTGGTAGCGATGTCGAAATCATTCCTTGGGACCTATTTCGGAGTCATTGAAGGTGCAACCCAGGTCGTATCTTCCACTGCACAGTTTGCCGGTTTTAACCCCGGCCCTAAACTGAGCCGCGGATTATCACTGGCGATAGTGTCTCTGTTCACCTTCATTGTGTGTTGTATTAACCCGAATGCACTGTCGATGATTTATGCCATCAGCGGCCCGTTGATCGCTTTGATCCTGTTTATTATGCCGACGCTTTCGACCTGGCTGGTACCCGCGTTACGCCCTTACCGGTCTGTAGCCAATTTCCTGGTGCTGGTTGTGGGCCTGTTATGTGTTTCGGTGATGTTTTTTAAATAAGCTGTTCTATGGCCCGTCAGTTGGCGGGCCACCTTCCGCCCTCATGTTTTCCGCCACAGACCTGTACCGTGGCTCTCCTGCCGGATCCGCAACTCTCCCCTCCGGCCACATCCCCGGCCTGACGGTTTACACCTTATAGCAGAGTGATGACCGGGGTTGCCGCAAGCCGCCAGAGCGGAGAAGAACGTCACCACTCGTCTCCCTGAGTCCCCGAAAACCCTTTCTGACTGACGGAAGGAATATCCGGCCTGAGGAAAAAGACAGCCCTGCAGAAAGTGATTTTTGCTGCAGATTGTTGCCGCCTGCATACTTCCGGCAACATCGGCCTCGTTTACAACGTGCAGACTATTCTGATAATGATCTCTTTTGTCATCAGTGCAGGCACTTTATCTGTGGATCGGGTACATAGTAATAAGGTTAACTTGATCATGGAGGTTTACATGCTGGCTTCTGCCATCAGTCTGGTACGTTCTAAGGCAGGTTTTGTTCAACAGTTTATCCGTAACCCCCGGAAAGTAGGCAGCATTACCCCATCATCGATGGCCTTGTGTGAATCTATGGCCGGCTGTGCCGACTGGGGAGCTATTCAGAAAGTGGCTGAACTGGGTGCCGGTGACGGTGTTCTGACTAAAATTTTGCTGAACCGTATGTCAGCAGAAGCGACGATAGATGTATTTGAGATCAGTCAGCCCCTGGTCTCCCGGTTACGGACAATCAATGATCCCCGCCTGCAGGTTCACGCCAAATCTGCTGAACGTCTGACAGGTCAGTATGATGCAATTTTCTCCGGTTTACCGCTGCTTTCGCTGCCGGTCCCGGTGCGGCATGCCATACTTTCCGCGGTTCATCAGGCCCTGACACCCGGCGGGGTTTTCGTGCAGTTTCAGTATACGTCACTCACCCAGTCAGAGCTTTCACGCTATTTCACCTGGCAGAGGCGACGGGTATTAAAAAACGTGCCACCTGCCTGGGTCTACAGTTGTACTCACCACTGGTCCGACACCTGACGGGTGCGGTATTCCGGGTGTCAGAAGAGAACACCCGGCCCGGGCTTCATGCAGATTACTCTGCCGGCTCCGGATCCTGTTGCTCTGCCAGCTCTTCATACATCGCCTGAATCGCACCACGGGCAATGGATGCCAGCGTGCGATAAAACGGAGTCCGTGCATGGGCTTCTGTTTTCCCCAGGAATGCTCCGCACCATGGCAACAGATACTCATCAAATAACGTGAACTGCGCCAGATATTCATCCTCCTGAGACTGGTCCTCCAGCCAGGACGTTGCCAGTAACAGCATACCGAAATGATCTGCCGGGGCATCGGTCAGTGGCATACCACGCTGCTGAAGAAACGCCCTTACGTCTTCTTCCCGGGGACCATTTTCCCACTGAGAGCCGTACGGGGAAACTGCAGGCTGTTCACCGCCAAACAAGACCTGGTAGTCGGCTTCCAGCGCAGGCTGGTCACAGTTATTCTGTAATGTTTTCAGCAGGTCGTCCTGTTCGAGCGGCCACACGGGCTGCAGCTTACCTTCGCGGATAAGTGTGAACAGGGGCTGTAACACCGGATCATTCGGGGCACGGTTAAACAATGATCCGAGAATACGGCAAATCAGCGAAAATTCATTCATTCAGGTTATCTCTTGCAAGGTTCAGTGTTGATGCGGGCCGCAGATCACCAAACTCAGCGATTCACCCCACGCTTTCTCAAAGCGTCGTATTTAATGTTGCCTGCCCCGCCTTGTCAATGCCGGGGGGGATTTATCCCCTGAGGCATTGTTCCTCCGGGGAGATCCGGATAACCCCGCACCTTTCGCCGACAGAGGGGCTAGCTGACTTCACGGGCCATTTTGTGCTTTCCCGGTGAACGGGTTCAGCCTGAGGGGATAACAACGGTACTCGCCGGAAAATGCCATAAAAAAAGACCATCCGGAGATGGCCTTTTTCTGAAAGACGAATTAACTTCTGATTTTTCTGTAAATCCACAGTACGACCAGTGAACCAATCACTGCGACGACAAAACTTCCGAAGTTAAATCCATCCACTTTTCCGAAACCGAAGAGTGTACTGATCCAACCACCGACAACGGCACCGATAATCCCCAGGATAACGGTTACAATGAAACCGCCGCCATCTTTACCTGGCATAATCCATTTGGCGAGGATACCTGCAATCAGACCAAAGATAATCCATGAAATAATGCCCATAACTGCTCCTTACATAAATTAATCAGCATTAATTATTAATCCACCGGGCCGGGTCCCCGTCCAGTGGTAACGATAACTTCACAATACACCGAAGTTATCAGAGATATAGCCTGGCACATTTTCAGGTATTGTCACGTTACCCCGGAGTGATTGCTATAAAAAGCGGCAGAAAATCCCCCCCCGGAGCCACTAAACGTCAGCCATGTAACAAAAAGGGAATAATGCCCGGCCGGGTGCATAATGCATGATTGGGCAGAGGCGTTCAGCCTCTGCCCAATCACAGACATTAGCTATCTTCGTATGCGTTGGTCACTTTCCATAAATAGCGGGGTGCCTGGCTGGCCGGATGACTGCGCTCAATAAAGCGATAGAACTGCTGCGGCGTCATGTCATTGATCATCGCAATCGCACGTTCGCGGTTAGGTGAGAACGTACGTAATAACGCTCCTGCGCCGTTTGAATAAGAAACTATCGTCGCATAACGCAGCGTCACAGGATTATGGATACCTGACAGCATGGTCTTCTGCAGGATTTTGATATAAGCCGTACCGATCTCAATATTTCTCGCAGGATCTTTCAAATCCCTGCGGGTTGGCTCACCGTGCTTTCCCTGAGCCCTATAGACTTCAAGTCCGGCGGTAGACGCTTTTATCTGCATCAGGCCGATGGCGTTAGAACGACTTACCGCATTTGGATTTCCACCGGACTCGACACTAATAATGGCGCTGATTAAACGTTGATCAACACCATAATGACTGGCAGCGTCTTCAGTGAAAATAGACCAATCATTATTGGTCAGAACTCTTGAGGGTGGAGCTTCTATTAACGGTGTATATTTTTGCTGTTCTGTGGGTTGCCGGGGTGGCTGACTGGCACAACCTGCCAGAAATAAGGCAGAAAGCACAAGATACTTTATCTTCACGTGTTTTTATCCTGATAATTTTGCGTCGCCTATGATACAGGGTTATAAACCGGGTAAAATTACCGTTTGTCTGAAATCACCTGGGGTTTAAAAACGTGACTTCGACGATTGTTTTCTTCATGATGTGATATCTGTGTTTTGTTTACTTTCTCCTGAAGAAGATAATGCTATGACTGCCAGATATATTATCCGACTGATTGCCCCTTCCGGTTATTGCATCAATCAGGCAGCGGCCTGGCGCGGCGTACAACACCTGCGAGACCAGGGCCACCGGCTGGAAAACACAGACATTATCACTCGCCGTTTCCAGCGTTTTGCCGGAACCGATGCTGAACGACTGGCAGACCTGAATGAACTGGCCGGAAGCACATCACTGCCTGATATCGCTCTCGCGGTACGGGGAGGATATGGTGCCGGCAGATTACTCAGCGACATCCGTTATACCGCCCTGGCTGACCGCCTGTCACATCATCCCGTTGCCCTCTGCGGACACAGTGACTTTACTGCCATACAACTGGCGCTGTTCGCTCAGACCGGGTTAATTACCTACAGTGCACCGATGCTGGCCGGAAATTTCGGGGCGGAAAGCCCTTCAGCATTTACCCTGCAACACTTCAGGGAGATCCTGAGGAAAAAAAGTTATACCATCCACTGGCGCGCAAAGACAACAGAAAATCTGTCACTGACAGGGACTCTCTGGGGAGGTAACCTGACCATGCTCTGCTCACTGACGGGGACTCCCTGGATGCCGGAAGTGAAACAAGGGATCCTGGTGATTGAGGATGTGAATGAACATCCCTTCCGTATTGAGCGGATGCTGCTGCAACTATGGCATGCCGGTATCCTGCAGCAACAACAGGCCGTGATCCTCGGTAACTTCAGTGGCGCCACACTCTCTGAGTACGATCAAGGGTTCAGCCACGACACAGTATGGCAAACTTTGCGTGACCTGAGCGGAGTCCCGTTTATCACCGGATTACCCTTCGGGCACGAGCAGGACACCGTTACACTCCCTATCGGCGCTAACGCTCACCTGCAGGTACAGGGTCACAGTTGTTCACTGACACTGACCGGCCATCCGCTTCCGCCCGCGTCACTGACTCACGAGTAACGATGTTCTCCCCGGCGCCCGTTCCCGGAATCGTTATTTTGTGCCATGTGGGTGTCACTCCACGGTGTCAGAGTCAGTAGCGGGTCAGGCCGGGTAAACGTTCTTTCGCAAGGTACCAGTGCCGTGGTGCCTGCATAAACAAAGAAGGTATTCTGCGTGGCTTTATCCACCATCAACTGGTCTCCGTTACGAAACATGGTGATCCATACCGGTTGTCCGTCACTGAGCCGGGTCCTTTCCTGCCCTGCCGCTATCTGGAAATTATCGGTTCCCCACATCAGTGTTGAAATGCCGTACTCCGCACGGTCAACGGTCATGGTATCCCGTCCCGGACAGGAGATCTGAAATTCGTCACCATCATTGGGCGGGGTTAATGCAAATGCAGCGGTCAGCGGCAGAAATATTGCCAGTGTGGTGGCAAGTATTTTTTTCATCGTGTATCCCGAAATATCTTCTGTCAGAAAAATCTGTATTGTCTTGCCCAGAATATCTCTGTTGCACGACAGAAAAAGTCGCAGTGCGTTACAATGTTATAAAATTCATGACGGGTTATGACTATCTCATGAGCATTCAGACCGGGCCGTTACCTGCCCGCCCACAACTGTTCCGGCGCCTGGCCGCCTCACGATTCCGCAGTCGCTTTCATCTCGGCGAGAAAGAAAGGCAGTATTGTCTGGAAAAAGGTGCCGTCACCGTGATGAGTCACGCTGCGGATTTTGTCCGCGACCGGCTTTCCGCCGCTGAACCGGTGAATGACGGCAAGCAGACACCGATGCGCGGACATCCGGTATTTATTGCACAACATGCGACCGCGACCTGTTGCCGGGGATGCCTGCAAAAATGGCACAACATAGCGCAACATCAGCCCCTGGATGAGCACCTGCAGCAATACATCTGTGATGTTCTGTTTAGCTGGTTACAACAGGAAATCCATCGGGACTGACGGGGAAACATTTTCGGCGACCCGATGCCCCGCGGGAGCTTGTGGTGATAAGGTCACGCCCGCACTTTTCGGTTGGATTATAATAGTCGCTGACAGGCGAAGGTTCTTCTGTTGCTGTGACATATTTTGTAGTAATTTTCTATCCGTCTACAGATAACAAGGAGTTAAGCCATGCAGACGCTGCCAAAATGGGCAACCTTACTACTGAGTGTTGTCCCGGTCGTCTTTTGCGTTTCAGTTTCAGCCTCCCCATGTCTGCAAAATCGTGCAGCGATTGATATCGGCTCCGGCAGTACGAAAATTGCGGTGGCCGAGGTCGATACCTGCCAGCATCAAATTCGCAAGATGCTTTATCAGCAGCAGCTCCCGGTGTCTTATAATGATGCGCTGATGCATGCGGCAGATAATCGCTTACCGGATAGCATCATCCGTCAGGGACTGAGTGCCCTGAAGCAGGAAATAAAACAGGCCAGCCGTTTCCATCCGGTCAGTATTGAAGGCGTCGCTACCGCTGTTTTCCGCAATGCAGAAAACGGACAGCAAATTATTCAGTTATTTAATCAGCAATCATCGGCGCATATTCGTATTATCAGCCAGCAGCAGGAAGCCCTGCTCGGTTTTGCATCGGCCAGGGCAGCATTGAATCAATCCGGTGTACAGAAAGACGATATTCTTGTCTGGGATATCGGCGGAGGATCCATGCAGATGACCACCTGGGATGAGCAGCACGGGCACCCTCACCCCGTTATTTACCAGGGAAAACTGGCGTCAGTCACACTGAAAAATTATATCGTCAGCCTGCTAAAACACCAGCCACTGCGTCCTGACAGTTCGCCCAACCCTATTGGTAATGATGCCGGTAACGCCCTGAAGTTTGTTGAATTCTATGCCAGCAACGACGTAGATGCCTCACTGAAGCGACTGATCCCGCATCGTAAAATTATAGGCATTGGCGGAGTGCATGATTATTCCATACGTCAGCAATTCGGGAACAAGCCTGACAGCTATACGCTGACACAATTATCCACCCTGGCGGGTCTACAGGTAATGAAGCGTGATGATGAATTGCATGGTGATTATCGGGCCACCGATGTCAGTAACCTCCTGCTGGTGGAAGGCTATATGCGCGCCCTGAATATTCCTGAAGTCACACTGGTAAAAGCCAGTCTTGTTCAGGGATTACTGGTACGCTAAGGGTTCCGGGCTGTATAAATAAACATCAATTCATCAGAAAATTCTGGTTCCATAGTCAGTGACAAAACCCCTGCTATACTTAAATTGATTTTACATAACAGTGAAAAAAAGGAGAGTTTGCATGATGGGTAAAGTACAGGATAAAGCTGAAGAACTGGCAGGCTCAGCACAGGAAGCTTTTGGTGATGTGACTGATTCACCGGAACATTCTGCCAAAGGTGCGGCACGTAAATATGCCTCTCAAGCAAGCTATGCTGTTCGCGATGCTGCAGATACAATTAAAACTCAGGTATCTGATAAGCCTTATGCCGGTGTTGCTATTGCAGCGGCGGTAGGCGTCGTCTTCGGTTACCTGCTGGGCCGTAAATAATTTTTTGAATGAGTCCCTGATCCGCAAGGCTCTTTCGGATCAGGTATCACTCCCTTACCCCGTGACTTTGGTTGCGGGGTTTTTATTTTCGCAGTATGGCGTTCTTCACCCATTGTCCGCCGCTATTGATACCCTTTTCCCCGCCCGTGAGCAACAACCTAAACCGCCCGTAAAATTCAATGTAACTCAATGAAATTAAATGATTTTTATCATGCTTATTCACACATCGAAAAAAAATTCAATGAATTGAATGAACGGGCTTGCAATTGAGAATGATTACCACTATCTTTATTCCTATCGAATAGTTGACTGATTTAATCAGGTATTCGATACGACATTGCTCACATTGCTTCCAGTTATCTTTGCCCGCTGACCGCGGGCTTTTTTTTGCCCGGAAAAAGGTCAGCACGTCGTGAAATTTACGGAAAGGATGACAGAGGAAGGAAAGGTCCGTTTGACAGAGCCTGTCAGAAGCACTGACAGCACTCAGGATGATAAGTATTAGCCGAGGTGGATACAACCATTGGCCAGGTTTGCGACTCCGGCAGGATTCATTTCAACTTTTTCCTGCATGCCGTTGGCCAGTTTGACCATAAACGATTTGTTATCGCTGTTAAGGTGACCGTTTTCAATTTCTGTCATTTCCGTGACAGCCACATAACAATAACGCCCGTGTAAAAACATTTTTGCCAGCATAAAGACTCCTTTTTGATTACAGGTAAATTATCCTTTACCAATGTTACAACCAGTTTGCAGTGTGTTTTTTCCAAAGTGGCAACAGAAAGATTCTGCGACCATAACATGCCCTATCGAAGGGATAACCCCCATGACCCGGATCATAAAAACGTCATTCTCCGGTAAAATCTGCCGATTAAGCCGGATCCACCGCTATTCTCTGACGCGTCCGGGCACCAGGACATCTCTGGTCAGCGCTTAACCCTCCGGTAATCCCGATAGCTATGAGCACCAGAAACATGGCGCTCTCCCGCTGTTACAGCGACTGCCAGTAATTTAAATCTCAATGACAGTAATTTACTGTCGGTCATTTAGGATGCTGTGGACACTTTCACGGAGAGCAATGCATGAAGAAAAAATCCTTTGCCTTACTGCTTTTATTTATTTCTGTTGCGCCTTTTGCAAAATCTCTGCAGTTTCATTCTTTGGAAGCTCCGGTACATGCAGGTTACCGGCAACCGACGGTATCAGACACTGCAGAAATCCCCGATGAACATATTCGTGAGCCAATGGCCCGCGATAAATTCAGATAACGACATCGGTCCCCTGACGTAGCCGTGGCTGAGTCTGTAACGGCGTAACGTGACGGGTTCTTCAGTACCGTGAGGAATATCTTTTCAGAGAAAACGGATGACGGCGTCGTATTTGTTGCACTTGCGGAAGCCGTTGCGGGCCGCACCTGCGGCCTGCCTTTCCTGACCAGAACGGTGACGTCAATCGTCACCCTGCAATGATCTTAATTGAGTATAGTGGCGAATTGCAGATCCCGCGAGGTTCTCCGCCGTATCAATAAATATTTGCCGGCCGGTGTGTCGTGGTATCAACGGGCTGATATCTGTGCAGGCAACCAGAACGGCGTCGGCCTGACAGAATTCGGGCTGTGATAACACGGTCTGCCAGCACTCCCTGACCACCGGGTCTGAAAAACCGTATTCTTTAATCCGCCGGATAAGCGTTGTCACTGACGTTCTTAATTGCGCTGAATCGGTGACCTCTTTGCCGGCAGCCCGTATTTTATCCTGCCAGAACCCCGCTGCCATAACGGGTTCCGTCGCCAATATCGCAACGTTCTTCACCGTTGCCGGAAGCTGCTGTACTGCACTTTCCGCAATATGCAGTAAAGGGGTCGTTCCGGCAGCACGGCTCATTTCTGCGAAATAGCAGTGTGCCAGATTACATGGCACCACTATAAAATCTGTCTGTGCACTGACCAGAGACTCGATCCCCTGACACAGAGCATGAGTCATCGCAGCCTCGTCAATGGGATGCCCTGGCCGGAAAGGTGTAGGTAATGAGATAATATGCATCAGTGGAAAATCTTCATCGTTGCAGGCCCCGTACTGAGACTGGCAGGCGGAAATCAGCATATCGATAAACGGAGCGGTGGAACGTGGCCCCATCCCGGCAAGCACACCTATAGAAACGGTCACTATTATCCTCTCTGGTCAATATAAACAGGGCCGGCAGGAGGGTTACAGCCACCTCCCCCGGACATCTGCAGAAAATTCAGTGTATCATTTCTGGCAGAAAAACTGATGTGAACTGAGCGGTATTGATATCGCAGGCATAAAGAAAATCCCTCGTTCGCGGATCCTTTGCTGTCCTCTGCAGAACCGATACCGCCCATCCCCCGGGGAGGGCCACCCACACCGTTCGCTGACTGGAAAGTGATCTGCATCACATAAAGAACTCAAATTCCCGCCGGAAACCCCGTTCTGACCCACACTCTACACACGACTTAATGCAGTTATCAGGAGTGATAGTGATGAGTCATTTTTTCTATGACAAGAAAGAGACCCTTATAGACGATGCCCTTGAAGGAATTATCCGTACTTCGCCGTACGGAAATCTGGCCCGGCTGAAAACAGATCAGGAATTACGGGTTGTGGTGCGTAAAGACTGGGACAAGTCTCAGGTCGCTATCCTCTCCGGTGGCGGGTCCGGTCATGAGCCGATGCATGCCGGCTTTGTCGGTAAAGGAATGCTGACCGGGGCTATCTGTGGCGATATTTTTGCATCTCCGGGCGTCGATGCGGTCCTTAGCGCAATCATCAATGTTACCGGCGATGCAGGCTGCCTGCTGATCGTCAAAAATTATACCGGAGACCGTTTAAATTTCGGACTCGCCGCCGAAAAAGCCCGGGCGCTCGGCTATGATGTCGGGATAGTAATGGTGGAAGATGATATCGCCCTGCCGGATAATCCTCAGCCTCGCGGGCTGTCAGGAACGATCCTGGCCCACAAAATTGCAGGCTATGCCGCAAGCCAGGGGGCTTCACTGAAAGAAGTCGCACGTATCACGCGGGCAGCACTGAAAAAAGTCGCCACTATCGGTGTCGCGCTTTCCTCCTGCCATCAGCCGGGTGCTGAGGATAGTGAGCGTGTTCCGGCCGGGAAGAGCGAGCTCGGTATGGGGATCCATGGCGAGCACGGTATTATTACCCTGGAGACTCAGAACAGTCGGGAAATTGTCACCCGGTTGTGTGACGCTTTAACAGAGCACCTGAACAAAACCTCTGATATTCTGTTGATGATTAACAATCTGGGCGGATTTTCCGTCCTGGAACTGGCGCTGGTCAGTCAGGCGGTACTTGACTCCCCGCTGGGGAAACATGTGCGCTTTCTGCAAGGCCCCGCCACCCTGGTAAGCGCTTTGGATATGAAAGGGATCTCACTGACCGTTCTTCCGCTCACAGCGAAGCTGACTGAAGCCCTGCAGGCTCCGGTGGAAGTCAGTGGCTGGGTTCCGCTCTATACCCCGTCAAAAATGGCCTGGCAAAAGGCCAAATCTTTACCTGACAATACCGACGTTACTCCGTCAGATAATGCCCGGGTGGCTGCCATCCTCAATGCGGCCTGCAAGGCGCTGACAGATAATGAAGATGAGCTCAACAGTCTGGACAGCCATGTGGGTGATGGTGATACCGGGTCCACACTGGCCACCGGAGCACGGTTTGTCCGGAAAGCCCTGAAAGCCGGCAAACTTCCGCTGGATGATACCCCGGCACTGCTGCGCTGGCTGGGGGAAAGTATTACGACGCCGATGGGAGGCTCCGGCGGGGTGTTGCTGTCATTACTGTTCAGCGCTGCCGCAGAGGGTTATGAAAAAGACAAAGATATCGGTAAAAGTTTACTGACCGGTCTTGAACAAATGAAAAAATACGGTGGTGCCGGTCCCGGTGATCGCACAATGATCGATGCCCTGCAACCTGCCCTGGAAGCACTGGCCGGTAAAAAAAGCTGGGTTAACGTAGTTAAGGCCGCGAAGAAAGGCGCTGAATCTACGTCAAAAATGCAAAAAGCGGGTGCAGGCCGTTCTTCTTACCTGAGTGCCGGAAGCCTGAAGGGACATATTGATCCGGGAGCCAAAGCAGTGAGTGAGGTATTTGCCGCGATCCCCGCAAAGTAAGGCGGGTATGACCGTCCTGCTTACCTGCCGTGATAAGGGCTTTTTCCGGAAACTTACGCCGGTGAAGCCCTTATGGAAGCCGGCAGCGCCATCATAAAAGATGATAATGCGAGGCCTGCTGCATACTGTTTTGAACCCGTGTCGTACTCCCGGTCAGATGCAGATGGCCACAGTCACCATGGTGAGTAGGCAGGCATAAAAAAACCGTTGACTGCAACATCTCTTCAGTGAACGCAGGTAGCCCCCGCAGTCAAAGGGAGCAACATCGGGAAGATCAGGGAAATTCTGAGTTACCGGAAGGCTCCTTATTCGCCAGTGACCGTAAACGCTCCCCCGATAATCTGAAGTAATTCACTGATTCAATCACCTCTCCGCCCACGCCATGATAAAATAGCTGTACTGCCGCATCATGTTTATCCGAAAGCCAGTCCAGCCGCAGGCAACCGGCATCCAGAGCTGCCGCCGCCAGCGTTTTCATCAGCAGCGTTCCCGTCCCCTGCCCCCGGAATTTTTCAGAGACAAACAGCTCTTTAATAAACATCTGCCCGCTGTAACGAGGTGCCGGGAACTGGATAGCGGCACAGGCGAATCCGGCCACCACACCCTCCTGCTCTGCTTTAAACACCCGTGTTCCGGACTGCGGATGAAAGACTTTCTGCTGCAGATAATCCGACATCTCCTCCGGAGTGACCGGTACCGGGCCATGGTAATAGGTTTCCATTTCGATAAAAATATCCACCAGCATCCTCCATTCGCTGGCAGTACATTGGGTGACCTTCATGACCTCTCCTGTGTGTAATACCCTTCGGGGAAAGTATATACCGCTGCCTGAGGTTCAAAACCCTGCGACTGTACATGCAGGCAGGTAGCCGCTGACAGATGCACTTATCCCCTATGATAAATCAATAGATTACAGATAAGAGAGCATTCTCACTCCCGTTCCCCGCAGCAAAACGCAGAGAGCGCCCGGGCCAATGCTGCGGGAGCTTCCCATGACATACAATGACCGCACTCCGGCAAAACGACAGCAGAAACTCCTGCCTCACAAAGTAAGCTGAAATCATCATCAGGTAACGAGTTTTCACCAAAAATTAGCTGCTTACGCACTGGCAATCCGATAAAATCCGCCAGCCACTCTTTGCCCTTTATCATATCTGCGGCTCCCCGCCAGACAGCCTCGGGGGCATCCACCGCCAGACTACCGGCCCAGGGACCTGGTTCGTCCTTTACCATCTGCTGACAGACGCCGTTGATGAACGCGTATTCATTGTAACTGCAAATTTTACGGCTAAAAAATCCGCCGCCGGGATGGAAATTAGGCTCTGAAACGATCAGTCCCTGTAAACGCGGGTTCAGCATTCCGGCAGCTTCAATACTGATACTTCCGCCCATGCTGTGTCCGTACAGATAGCATTTTTCAAGCTGCAGATGCTCCACCACTTCAGCCACAACCTTCGCCTGGTCTGTGAGGGCATAACTGTAAGCTTCCGGTTTCTCACTGTAACCGCAACCTGGTAAATCGATCAGGATCGCCCGCCGTCTTCCGAACTGAGGGTCGCAGACCACCCGGGGATATTCATATGAGGATGCGCACCCCAAACCATGAACAAACACCAGCGGGATACCCGTTCCCGGGAGATCCTGCCAGCGAACAATACATTGTGCTGTTGGCGAAAAAAAGGCGTTCATAACGATCTTATCCTGTCAGAAATATTCCTGCGACCAGCACGATAACCGGAGCGAGTGCCATGAAATCATGGACGCCAGCCCCGCCTTCGCGATACCTGGGCGCTGAACTCTGCCGGCACGGTATTATTACCGGAGAAACCACTTGTGCGGGTACCAGGCTACGTGAAAATAACACATATTTACAGAGCAGATGGTGAATATGATCAGACAGGGAAAAGCGAAGGACGGATGACGTGAATGAGGCGGACAGCGTGTGCTGTTGCATGGTCACCCGCTATCAGGAATACGGCAGGAGAAGAAATACCGACTCTGCGCGATGCAGAAAAAATACCGCTATCCGACAGGATAGCGGCGGTTCAGAGTTAGCCGTTAATATCCGGATGCTGATCGACTAAATTGCGACGTTTACTCTGTAATGTCTCAATTTGTTCGTCAATATCTTCAATACGCTGTTCGATATTATCATGGTGCTCCTGCAGTAACTCTTTGGCTTCCTCAATAGAAGACGCTGCAGGGGTTCCTCCGTAAAGGGGTTTGTTCGCGGTTTCCCGCATGCTGATACCGGTGACTACCCCGATGATACCAACAATCATCAGATAATAGGCAGGCATGTAGAGATTACCCGTCGCCTCAACCATCCATGCGGTCAGTGTCGGGGTAATACCGGCGACCAGAATAGAGATGTTATAGGTGCTGGCTAACGCACTGTAACGCACTTCGGTCGGGAACAATGCCGGCAGCGTTGATGCCATTACACCAATCAGACAGTTAAGAATAATTGCCTGGATCAGCAGGCCGAAAAATAGCGCCGCTAAACTGTGATGCGTGATTAACATAAACGACGGGATAGAGAAAAGAACCATCGCGATGCTGCCGATAATGATAAACGGACGACGTCCGAACTTATCACTCAGCAAGCCCATCACTGGCTGAACAAACAGCATTGCCAGCATGATAACGACGATAATTAATACGCCCCGATCTTCAGAATAGTGCAGATCATGTGTCAGGTAGCTTGGCACATACGTCAGCAGCATGTAATAAGCGACATTAGTGGTGATCACGATACCGATACAGGAAATCAGGTTACGCCAGTGTTTACGGGCCACTTCTTTGAAAGGAACAGAAGGACCTTCACTGAGGCCCTGTTTAGAGCCCTCTTCCAGCGATTCAACGTGTTTCTGGAAGGCAGGAGTTTCTTCCAGCGCATTACGCAGATACAGGCCAACAAACCCTAACGGCAGAGCCAGGAAGAACGGAATACGCCAGCCCCATTCGTTGAAGCTTTCATGGCCGAGCATTGTGGAAAGTAATACCACAATCCCCGCGCCACAGACGAAGCCAACCAGAGAACCAAAATCAAGCCAGCTCCCCATAAAGCCACGCTTCCTGTCGGGGGAGTATTCCGCCACGAAGATGGAAGCCCCGGTATATTCGCCTCCGACAGAGAAACCCTGCACCATTTTGGCAATTAACAGCAGGACAGGTGCCCAGACACCAATGGAGGCAAAGGAGGGGATCAACCCGATACTGAAGGTACTCAGGGTCATCAGAATAATGGTTATGGACAGAATTTTTTGACGCCCGTATTTGTCTCCCAGAACACCAAAGAACATCCCCCCTAACGGACGGATAATAAAGGGTACAGAAAACGTCCCTAATGCGGCGATAATTTGGATACCCGGTGAGGCATCAGGGAAAAAGATTTTACCTAATACCGTTGCAACATATCCATAAACCCCGAAGTCGAACCACTCCATTGCATTACCCAATGCGGCGGCAGTAATTGCCTTTTTCAAGCGGGCGTCATCGATAATCGTGACGTCCTTCAGCCGCATGGGCTTTACCTTTTTACGTTTTATTTTAAGCATTCTTTTTCCTTAAAACACAAATACCCTAGTAATCACTTGCGTATAAAGCATAGGCTAATCTTGTGATCATTCCAACGTATGGGGAGTTATTCTTAACAATAGGATCAAATACGTAACGGCCACGGCCAGGGTTAAGGGGGGACTGGCAGGCAGGAGGTTGCGGAAACGCCACACCACCTGGTTATAATTTCGTCACAAATACACTGACGTAGCGGCCAGCGTCCGGATATGCTCCGCTATTCTCTCCTCTGACTTGCATAAACCGGCCGGAGAGGGGCGTTGAATTAAGTGTTAACGCTATTTATATTGGATCCCCGTTCCTCTGCACCTTCCGGGTCAGGTTAAATAATGTTTAAAGGTCTTAGCGCGTTTCCCCTGACGCCTCTCTTAAATGATGATATTGATGAGGGAGCGTTTATCCGACTGCTTCAGCGACTGGCTGCCGCGAAGGTAAACTCACTGGGTGTGCTGGGCTCTACAGGCAGCTATGCTTATCTGTCCCGGGAGCAACGTAAACGCGTCACTGCTATCGCTAAAGCACATGCCGGCGATATTCCGGTGATGACCAGTATTGGTGCGGTGAGTACTGCCGAAGTCCTGCGCCTGGCGGAGGATGCTCAGTCAGCCGGTGCAGATGCTTTACTGCTGCCGGTAATGTCTTACCAGCCGCTCACCGATGACGAAGTTTACAGCCTGTATGAAGACGTCTCTGCCCATGTTTCCGTGCCGATCTGTGTTTATGATAATCCCCGCTGTACACATTTCAGTTTCTCAGGATCCCTGCTCAGCCGGGTTGCTGCGTTGCCGCAGATCAGCGCCATAAAAATGCCAGGGGCACCGACTGATGCCGGGACGATTGCCGACCGGGTCCGGAGCATGCGTACCCGTGTACCAGAGCGCGTTGCTCTCGGGGTGAGTGCTGATGTCTTTGCGGCTGACGGACTGAATGCGGGCTGTGACGTCTGGTTTTCTGTCTGCGGAGGGCTGTTTCCCCGCACCGCAATGGCCATTGCCGAAGCAGCAGCTCGTCATGATCAACAGCAGGTCGCCGTTTTAAGTGAGCGCTTAACGCCTTTATGGGCGCTTTTTACTCAGCATGGCGGAGGGATCCGGGTAATGGCTGCCGCAGCCGCCCTTCTCGGGCTGGTGTCGCCGGAATGTTTGCCTCGTCCTCTGAAAGCCTTGAGCCGGGATGACGTCGCCAGGGTAGCAGCAGTGATCCGTGAGGCGGGCCTGGAATAAGAAAACAGCATGCTCTCTGCCCGGTTCTCACGGCCGTGATTTTCTACAGATACAAAGAAATGACACCGGATAACCGGAAAAGGGAGGAGCTATAATTAACAGGCGACCACGGCAGCAGAATACCCAGGATACCGGCCGGTATCGATTAAATACCGCAGAGACACGGATCCCTGCGGTATCGTAAGTCAAATAAGGCCACTCACGGGTATCAGTGGCCAGCAGATTTCAGTATCAGAATTCAACGCTTGCGCTGAGAACTACGTTACGGGTTTCACCTTCGATGACCCGCAGGTTGCCTCCGCTTGAAGTGTAATATTCTTTATTAAACAGATTATTCAGATTCAGCTGTAAATGGGTTTTCTGACCCATGAACTGGTTATCCCAGCCGATAAAGCTGTCGGCCACGGTATAGGCTGGCAGGGTAAAACTATTATCCGCATCACCGGCACGGGTACCCATATACCGGACACCACCACCGATACGGAAGCTGCCAGGCAGAGCGTTAAACCGGATATTATGACTTAAATAAAGTGACCCTGAATTGCGCGGGGCATTCTGCAGGCGGTTGCCATTGTTATCTGAGTTCGTCTTATCATTAACAATTTCAGCCTGGTCATAGCTGTAATTGGCACTGATATCCCAGTCCGGATAAATTTCACCATTCACTTCGAACTCGACCCCGCTGGAACGTGCTCTATCCACAGCATAGGTACTGCCATTCAGGGCCAGAGCAACATTACGCTCATCGATACGGTACAACGCAATCGTCGACAACAATGCAGGCGTTATCTGCCACTTGCTGCCAACCTCATAAGTGGTTCCCTGCTCCGGTGCCGCGACATTGCCATAATCATCAGGCGTCGTTGACGGTGTAAATGATTTGCTCAGACTGCCGTAAAACGAAACATCCGGAGTCAGCTTATAAATAAGCCCGGTTTGCGGCAGAAACTTATTCCCTGTGTCGCTATAGGTCAGCGTGGACTGCGCTCCACGGGATTCACGCTGCTCGTAATGCTGATAACGGGCTCCGGCTACCGCCGTCCAGTCGTTTGTCAGGTCGATACTGTCTTTGAAATAAACCGAACGGCTGTGTAACCGGTTCAGTAAATTACTGTCCGCCGTTTTTTCGGTGGAGCTGTCAGTGATGGTTTCCAGACCATAGACCGGGTGACTCAGCGTGAAATCGTTATTCTTTGTACCGTTATACGCATGGGCACGATAAGTCTGATTCATCTCATAATCAGTCCCGAATACCATATTATGCGTCATACCCAGAATTTCAGGCGTGCCGATGGCGTCCCAGGAGACATATTTTGTTTTGTGGTTAAACCCGCGGAAAGCATCCGGACGTCGGGTGACAACACCGGTCGTGGTATTCACCGCCGTCGCAGTCATCGTATTGCTATTATACTTACGCTGGTTAAGGCCGACAGTCACCCGGGTCGACCAGATATCATTGAACTGATAATCCCAGTGAGAGCTGAATGTCTGGTTACGTCCCCATGCATGATTCGAGTAATCGTCCAGACGTGTTTTATAGCCGATATCGATAGGACTACCATTAATAAACGCTGTTCCCCGATCATAGGGAATATCGTACTGATAATCTTCATAGCTGATATTAAAACTGGCTTTATCGCCGTACCACTGCAGGGAAGGTGCTATCAGGTTATGTTTGTCATTACCGAATCCGCGCCAGTAATTCTGGTCCTGCTTTTCGGCAATCAAACGGAAAGCAAAACCATCTCCTAAGGGACCCGTGATATCAATATTTCCTGCACCGCCGCCGGTGCTATTATAATGACCGCCAACAATGGTATGCCATTCATATTGTGGTTTTTTACTGACCACATTGATCATCCCGCCCGGATTTAAAATTCCGTACAGCAGAGAAGACGAACCTTTTAATACTTCGACGTGATCCGTTGTGGCATCAAGATTAAGCCCCTGACTGCTTCGGATACCATCACGGAAGACTGAACCGTCGGAGTTTGAGCCAAACCCACGGCGAACAATACCATCTTCAGTCTGGCCTAAGGTATTCGCTTGTGACGTACCACTGACAAAACGCATAGCATCCGATAAAGTCGTCGACTGATAGTCTTCCAGTTGCTTATTGGTTACATCACTGATGGACTGCGCCTCATCCAGTTTAGAGGTCGGTGTTTTACTGGCGACCGACGTGGTCGGGCTGGAATAGCTGTCACCCGTCTGCGCTTTTTTATCAGAAGCCGTTACGGTTAACACATTGGTATTTTCAGCGGCGTAGCTTTCAGCTGACGAAATTAATAAACCACTACACACTGCAAGCCCTATTTTGCACAGGGGAGGCATACAGTATTTAGACTTTCTGTTTTGATTCATTGTTACTTTTTTCCCGGACTATTATCTACGCTTTTTTGTTGAGAGCTTTCAGGAAACGCATCAGGCTTTTTGGGCACAACTATCCGGGCATCTTTCCGGTAGGTGAAAGGCGATCAGCAGCATCCCTTAATGTAATTGAGAATCATTCCACCACAAGGCGGTGTAGTAGTAAACGGATATTTTTTGTTATTCACTACATAAAAACACCGTTCAGCAAACCGGAATGATTGAGAAAAACATTTATTTTCAATGGGATTTTGGTTCTGCGGACATTAAGAACGTCTCCGGGGTGGCTGTTTATCTTGCTGTTTCGGAGACTTTCCTTCTCACGGACTACACACTGTGCTGCCCATTATTGCTGTTTTACCCGTTAAAATGCCCCGGGGTAAGACGTAAAGATAAGCGCTGAGGATAACTTTATATTTTCTCCACTGAACAACCGGATTGCTGGCTGAAAGACGCAGACCTTGCAGCATTCTGTCTCCAATGATAATTTCAGAACCGTGCCAAACAATCCCCCGGGGAGTAATGTGATGAAGCGAGACATTGATGGCAGTTGATTGCCATGGCTATATTACCCGGTCGAAAAGCAATGAAATGCAACCGGTATTCTCTGAGGTCGTTGCAGATCTGGTCACAAAACTCACCTGCTCTTTTCCCGACCTCATACACAGCCTTTACCTGTACGGGAGCGTCGCCGAAGGCCGCGCAACGCCAGGAAAGTCTGACCTCGATGTATCACTCATTTTCAACGATGAGCCTGACGGGGTAACTTCAGAACATCTGGCAGCTATTAAAAATGAACTTGAGATAACTTACCCTGTTATCAGCAAAATCGATTTCGATTGCGGTCTGCTGCATCAGGTTCTGCTCCCGGAAAATAAATTTAGCTGGGGGTACTGGCTCAGGCATCATTGTGTCTGTATTTACGGTGAAGACCTGGGAGACCGGTTTGAATCATTTAAACCGTCAAAAACCATTGCCATTGCCGTGAATAGTGACTTCCGGCAGGTAGCGGAGCAATTAATTGCGCAAACTGATGCCACAACCGATGAGAAAGTCAGATTACAGCTACAACGTGCCGTTGCTCGAAAGCTAATCCGGGCGACCAGCATTCTTCGCGACGAACAGGATCTGGACTGGCCGGAGACACTCAATGAACATCGGGTTAAATTCAATCTTCGCTTTCCGGCATTAGCGGAGGATATGGATTACCTGATGGCTATGGGTCATGAGCCTGACGGAGATAGCGCTTTTTTTAAAAACAGAGTGATGCGTTTTGTCGTCTGGCTGGATGTCGCGTTCCGCGAACAGCAAAACTGATATTGCCGGAGGGTTCAGATAGCTGTATTCATGTCACTGGTACCCGCATTGTTCAGGACTTATCCGCTCAGAATAAGAGGTTATTTTTCTAACCTCCTTAACCACCACTCCTGTTTTTACTAAAACCTCCGCCGAAAACAAATACTGGCAGAATTCTGACTTCAGAAGGGAATACCTGAAGTTAAGCAGAACATAGTCTCATCCGCTGTAGCATTGTTCTGAATCACATCGCGGAACGACCAGCATACACTATCAATGATACCGTTGTATAAGAAAGGATCCCGTGAAGCCCTATTCTTGGTTCTCTTATCCCGTGGGGTAAACAGCCCTAACCCGGCCGGCAGAGTCCGAACAGGCACGCTACCGGCATAAGGAACAGATGCAATTATCTTTCTATCGATTTTTTGTGCCTGACTTCAATGACAATTGCTCTTTTTGAAAGCCCCCCAATTATATCATCTGTTTTTTTAGTATTTTCACTATCGGTGTTAGCATCCCACTCATCAAGAAGAAAAAACCTCACTGCATCATCAGCAAACAACCTGCCTAATGATTTCATTATTTTTTCACCGGAGGAGCCGACATCATCATTAACTCCTATCTGATTTTCATGACTAACTAATATTGCGTTAGTTAACTGAGACTTTAATTTCTTTAAAAATGAAGACTTTCCTGTACCGTTCGGCCCTGTGATGGTATACCTGCCCGGATCGGCGCTATCAGAAAATAAAACGGCACACAGCTCCGTTGGACTGATATCCAATCCCGAACTATGACAATAAATTTTCATCCTGTCATCTGCGTCATTGAAAAAATCAGCCCTCTCCAGGGTCGTATAAAAATGCTCTAAGTTTTTAACCTTACTTCTTATCACCATCAATTGTGTTGTATGCATACTTGCTGCATGAATGCTTTGATATAACTGTAAGCTCCTTGGGAGTACAGCTACCAATGACCCCATTATATACGGGTGCATCATTACAGTATGATGCGAGGCATAAATGATCAGAGGGATGGATGTCAGTACAGGTAAACAAGCAACAACCTGCTCAATGCACTTATACTTTAACTGATTATCAAAATATACTTTCTCTTTATCTCTGGCGTTAGCCAGCGATGCATCGAAATGCTTAATCATTCCGAAAAAAGCATTATCCCATATTTTATTTATTGCTCTGAACGCCTCTATCCTGGATGATTGTATCTCTGTCGATAGCTTATTTATTTTTGTTTTTGTTAAAAAAATAAGGAACAATGATGCCACCATACAGGAAAGTATGGAGATAGTTATCATCTGCCCCAGAACTGCATACAGTGCTGCAACTGTAAATATGACATTCAAATACAGAGCTATTATTTCTATATAATAAAATGAAGCCTCCTCAATAGTAGGAAGCGACTCTCCGATAATCCAATGACTCACTTTTTCTTTATTTTTAGCAGAGTTCACCCCCCAGTCTTCCTTAGCACGACTCAGAGTTTCCCTGTAGTAGCCAGACCAGACGGAGTTTGATAACTTCACTCTGAAATAAAGTGAGCAAGAACCAAAAAGATAACAGACAGCAATACTTGAAAAGAAAATAACTATATAATGAAAAGAACGTTCGGGTGCAAGGTAAGCAAACTTCCCGGCTAACCCTATAAAGTAAGTCGATAAGCCCACCAGCGCTTGCTGGATAATAACCAGTAATACGCATACGAAAAAATACCTGTTTTTTACAATCATAAGAGCACTCCCGGAAAAATAAAAAATAGCATTCCTGATAGGTAAAATCATTTTTACATGCTATTAGTTACATCCCCGGAAACCTCTCTGTATTTTCTCAAAATTTATAAAAGCCATGCCATGCAGGATGGTCTCATCATCAACTCAATAATAACTGCCAACCTTTTCCCTGTCACCTCAGGAGGTCAATAACCAAATGATGCTAATCTCCCTGATATTCCTACCGTAGTCGTCATCATTAAAAAAACTTTGGTCTCCCTACCCGAAATACATCAGATAACAGCACCTCTATCTTCACTTCCGATGGCTGACAATAACTAATTGGAATTAAGCATAACGATAATCTGCATTGGTTATTTTTTGATTAAATATCAATTATTAATCACTGTCAAATCAGGATTTTATTTTATATAGACATTTTCCTTATGTCCTTGTCTCTAGAGAAATTCAGGAGCAATATTTCCGCATGTATCCTGATGCGGTGAATGCCATCACATAATGCCAGGGCCTTAATATGAGTGAGTACCTTGCGCATTATCAACATGACGGTTCACAGGCTCCGGGGGTGGTCGGGTCACTGACGGGATACCTTACCATCGCGTTCTCTGAAACCCGGGATAACTCCGGCCTGAGCCGGCCACCGGGTGCTGCCCCGACCTTTAATAAACAATGCTTGCTTTCCGGACATCTGTACAGTGCCCCCCTGACTCACCTTCGAACACTGTCCGGACATGTCCCCGGGGTCACCAATTCGCCAGCTAAACTCTTTTGCCCCTTCCTGCCTGAATGGCTGGCGGATACGGGAAAGTAAAGAATGCCGGTGAATACGGAATGTGGATGAGGAGAACATGACGGGAAAAAAAGGGCTCATTTCAGAGCCCGCACTTATCTTTCGGTTGTAATGGTAATCACTCCGGATTACCTGCGACGAATAATCGCATTAACGAACCTGGAGGACTTCAGCAGATTAATGTTGCCCATCAGTCCGTTGAGAGCGTCGGGTCCGATTCCGGATCTTATTTTTCTGAGCCGCATTACTTCCGGGACTGATCCCAACCCCCAGAATAACAAGTGCCATGGAAACCCATTGTAACAACGTATAATGAGTTCCCTGAATCACCTCTGCAATGGCTAACCATACGAACGCTAAATTTGTCAAAATGGATACTTTTGCAGAAGCTTCAGGGGAGGTTACAGCAATAGTAAGAACCTGTATTCTCAATGCTGCGATCCCACCGACCACTATCACTGGCCACCAATGTATCGGCAATGATGGCCTGTAAATCGCAATGAGTATAATGATGACCAGCACTGAAAGTAAGTTATAGACCGAGCTGGTTGTTTTAGGATTTTCACCTCTATCCGCCAACAGACCCAATATAATAAAAGATGCCGCATAAGCAAGAGCTGAAGTTAACGCTAAAAACTGCCAAATAGCAAAATGTAACCCGCCTTTATGTTCGGAAATTATCGTCAGAGCGACACCAACAAAGGCAAGTATTGCACTGAGCCTTGCCCGGTTTTGTTTTACAGCATAGAACGTTGCGAAAATGGGGGCAGTATTCAATAGCATTGACGCATCTGCAGCACTTGCGCCGGGAGTCGCCAGGGCGATGTAATATCCGGCAAATGCCCAAATCCCGGCAGCTAACCTGATCCCATGAAGCGTAAAAGGCGCAACAGGTTTCAGCTTAGGAGGGGATAATATTATCCCGACGATATATTGCCCCAATAACAACCAAAGAGGACTAATATAATCATTGCTGGAATAAGAAACTACCCAGGCAGTTGCAGCAGATAACAAGCTTGCGAATACACCCAGTATAATACTTTGCATTACTTAATACCTGACTGCACGAAAAAAGGAACCGGTACCATTACTTTAAAAAACTTTCCTTCGATTCTTATCCTCACGGGGCCTTCCTTAGAGAAAATTAATCCTCTTATAGTAACCTTATTGATGTCACTAAATCCAATAATAACACTTACTTAAACCCGGAAGCACTATGTTACAGAACCATTGAATATTAAGGAAATCCGGTGTGGACTATCGTTTAAAAACAATCCGGCAGTTTTTTCCGCCGGTATGTCTGAATACCACGATGCCAGCGGTAAGGCCCGGGTTGTGGTCAGCGATGAGAAAATCAGATATTCAGGCCGGTTAGTTGAAAGCGCTTTATAACCTTAGGAAAAATACCGTTTTATGCTGCTGTATAACTGACCCGGGAAGTGCCCCTCCTGCATGTTAACTCCCCTGCAATATTGACTATCTATTGTTTTAATCGCCGTGATGGCTTAACGCGTCCCGGAGGCTACTGCCAGCAGCACCCCAAAAATCACCAGCAATCCACCAAAAGTTCTGTCTATCCAGTGACGCACCGCCAGAAAGCGCTCACGGATCCCTCCCGCAGAAAAGCAGAGTCCCACGAGGCTGAACCAGACCATGTGAGTCACCGAGATAAAAAGTCCATACCCGATTTGCACCATCAGCGGGGTTTCAGGCTTTACTACCTGCATAAACAAACTGACGATAAAAATAGTTGTTTTGGGATTCAGCACATTCGTCAGGAAGCCGGTACGTAAAGCTCCCGCATCTGACAGGGGTACCAAACGCTTATCCGTCACTGCACCGCCCGCCTTTGTGCGAAGCATTTTTATGCCCAGCCAGAGAAGATAAACAGCGCCTGCCAGCTTGATGCCGTTAAACAACCAGAGCGACCGTTGTATCAGCAGCCCTACGCCAAGCAAGGTATAAGAGACGTGGACAAGCACACCCAGTCCAATCCCGAATGCCGTCAGCAGTCCCGCGCGACGGGAAAGCAACAAGCTGTTGCGTGAAACCATAGCAAAATCGGGACCGGGGCTGATAACAGCGAGTATTGTTATAGTGATTACAGCTAGCAGTTCAGTCATAATATCTTCCTCTGTAACTTAATGAATGTACCGACTTTACTGTACATAGCCTCCGGTGAATAACGATGTTATCTGACAAAGATTGTGAGTCTGGATCACCATTCGCGTCGGCACGTCTGCCGTCTCTGATCGCCTTACGCAGTTTTGAAGCGGCGGCACGCCACGAAAACTTTAGCCGGGCCGCCACTGAGCTGCATATCACCCATGGCGCGGTCAGCCGAGCGGTTCGGCTGCTTGAAGAGGAGCTGGGCGTTCCGCTGTTTGAGCGGCGCAACCGGCGCGTCTTTCTGACCGATGCCGGTCATAAACTTGCCAGTGCGGTCGGCGAAGGGTTAGACGTCATGCAGCAGGCTGTTGATGCCTTGCGCGCCAGCGTACGGCAGCGCCAGCGGTGGGTACTTTCCTGCGAACCCACACTGCTAATGCGCTGGCTGCTACCTCGCTGGCCCGCGTTCCAGGCACAGCATGCAGGGACTGAGATATGCCTTGCGGCCGGTGGCGGGCCTTTTTCATTTGCCGGCGGCCTGGACCTGGCGATCCGGCGCGATGACTTTGACTGGCCGGAAAGCTATTATGCCGCGCCTCTCTTCGCAGAGAAGGTAGGACCGGTATGTCGCCCGGATAAAGTTTCCCGCTGGTTTACCGCTAATGCCCCGGGTCCCGAACTGGCTGCGGGCGCTGAGTACCTCCATACCCGCACACGCCCCGATGCATGGCAGGCGTGGGCCCGCGCCGCAGGTCAGCCTGCAGTCGGCCCGGGAGGCCAGAGTTTTGATCATTTTTACTTTAGCCTGCAGGCCGCCGTTGCCGGACTTGGCGTAGCCATTGGTTCGTGGTATCAGGTCTGTGACGATCTTGAGAGCGGCGTTTTGTCTGCTCCGTTGGGTTTCGCTGAGGACGGTTCCCGCTACTACCTGCTATCTCCGGAGCCGTTTGAGCCTGGCAGCCTGCAGGCAAACCTGCTTGTCTGGCTTCGTACCCTGAATGACCCACTGCAGGTATAGGCTACGACTGATAACAGCGTCTTGAAATAAATTGCAGAGGAAAGGATATGCTGACCGATGAAAAAGTCCTTAATTGCTTTCGCCGGGAGCTACCGGTGGTTAAATCGTTACTGATGAAATCCATTCCACTTGATGCAGACACTATTCTGCAGGAATATGCTGAAGTAGAAGATCTGGCGCTTGCGATAGATAAATTCTCTGAAGAATTTGATATTGATGTCTCATCATTAAATATTGAAAATTATCTCCCGTGGAATATTCCGTGGTTTTTCCGAAGCTGGTTTACCCAAAAACCGGTAACCCAATCCAAAAAACCGCTCACCGTCAGAATGTTCGCTGAATCCGCAAGATCCGGCCGATGGTTATATGATTAACCCTTACTTTCCGGGAGCGACGACTCCCGGACCTTGTTTTCAGATGCCTTCCGCAGCAAACATTCGGGAATTTTTAATACGTTAAAACAACAGCTGGCTTCTGTTCTTTAGCCAATCGTTATTGGAGCATCAGGCCAGGAAATATCTGCAGTACCGGTATCCACTCTGCTCAACTGAATACTGTAGCGTTCCCGGCAGTTTAATAGCCTTATGCTTCAACATCGCCTAATGATGAGTAACTTCCACACTCCCAATTAAAAGCATTGTTGCAAGCGGCGTTCAGGCGCAACCTTGCCTCAGTTCCCAATGGTTAATCAGACTTTTGCTACAAAAATATCTGAACCCTGTAAAAGTAGCAATTGTACAAAATTTGGTCTTACCGTAAGGTAAATATGACCGGGGAAGATAGGGAGATCATATGGACACGGTTGCAGAACTAAATGGAGCTTATTTTTTCGCAGGAAGATCTAACCTCAAAGCAAGCGAACTATTTTTCATGATTTTTTGTGAAAAATTTGTAGGGCAGTTTGGGTTAGGGGTAGCTGATTTTTCCGCTGTTGTAGCTTTACTGGCTGGAAGGAATGATCAGCCAACGAGAACCAAGCCTCGCGATGCAATCGACGGAATCTCGCACCTATCAAAAGCATCACGCAGAGCCTTTGGCAACGCTAAATTCCCGTACGGGATCAGATTACCAACCTTCATCGGCGGTTACACTCCCTGGACAATGAAACCACGAATGGTAGCCAAAGTAGGTACGTTTGTTGGCCGAACTATTCCTGTCATTGGCTGGGTAATTTTAGCCTCTGACGTGTCACAAATTTCATATAAAACCGTTCGTGATTACAATAAAATTGCCAGGGGTAATGATAAGGTATGGTAACAGACGAAGAGGTTCTTGAATTTTTTCGTAACGAGCTATCAACTCCGCTTAACCGGAAGTGGCGTCCGATCCCTCTGGAATTAGACACGCATCTACAGGACTATTGCGCTCCCGATGAACTTCCTTATGTGATCGAAGATTTTGGTCAGAAATTTGATATTGATGTTTCTAAAATCAATATGAATCGTTACTGTCCGATAATAAAAATACCATTACTGAAGCGATTAACTGAAGGCCGTGAAATCATGAAAAAAATAATCTCTGAGCGCCCTCCATTCACGCTGAGAATGTTTGCTGAATCTGCCAGAGCAGGACGCTGGTTATATGATTAACCCTTACTTTCCGGGAGCGACGACTCCCGGACGTTGTTTTCAGATGCCTTCTGCAGCAGATATCCGGGAATTTCTAATACATTAAAACAACAGCTGGCTCTGTATTTTTAGCCAGAAAAATGGAAACTCACTGAACATATATCTTCTACTTACATGAGGATTAATCATGGATGATGGCATAAAAATCGTGATTTCTCCGGTTCAGCTTGCTGCAGTGCTGACCGATAGCTCAGTCACAGACGGTGAAACGCTAAGTAATCGTCTTTATGGAGGGCTGGGACTTGTAATGGGGACGTTGGAGCTTGCTGGCGCGAGCGCATTGTGCATGGTGCCGGAACCCACCGGCCTGACCAAGGCTGCATGTGTCGTTATTGGAGCCCATAGTATGGACAGTATTAATACTGCTGTACGGGTTTTTTCAGGTCAAAATGTACAAAGTGCAACTTTCCGTTTAGCCGTTGCTATGGCTAAAAAATTCGGCGCTGATGATGACACTGCCTGGAACATTGGATTAACCGTAGATGTAGGTGTGCCGGTAGCTTTTTCTCTTGGGCTTGGAGCTGTGAGAATAGTTTCTGTTCGGGTGGGAAGAATCCAACTGATCCAGCATGAATCAGCACCAGGGGGGAAACCCGGCGGCCATACGATATCAAGGCATGTTGCTAAAACACAGGAAGAATTAGCAAAGCGCCTTGAACGCACTGAACATCTGATACGAAAGCCTGACATGGTCAGTTCATTTAGTAATATCAACCTTGCAGAGAAATCCATCGCTAATGCGTTGAAGGTAAATAAAGAGTGGATAAAAATTTGGGCTTCACGCCAGGCGCGGCATAATCTGATTATTACCTACGATACCGGAAAAGTCATTGGTTACTCACTGTTCAGAGGCAGTGACAAGCTGATATATACTACTAAAGTAAAGGTTGTACTTAAATACGAAACCTATAATGACAAGCCATATTATATTTTAACCGCATTTCCGGGGATTTAAACTTATGCTTTCAACTACCCATATTGATATTATGATTGAAGGGTCACTTAATCAGGATTTCGATTATATTACCGGAACTGAAACTATTGATGATGCCATCGATATCTATACAAAAGGGCTGGCTACCCAAGACCATCAGGATTTGAAAAAAGAAGTGTTAGCATTTCTGTGTAGCGATGACAGTACTATCAAATCAGAATTCAAAACGCGTTATTTTAATTATTTTTCACCAGAGGAAGGCAAAGGATTGCTTTTGCGCGTACTTGAGGGTCTGGAAAAAGCGGAGCAAAAGTAAGAGTGGGTTCCCTGGAGATTCATTAGCCTGGTTCATCAGGTCAGACCGGCTGGTCGCTACAGCGACCTTGCTGCCGGGATTCTAACGAAATGATAGCCTCCGGTTGCCCGGCCCCCCAATTAAAGTGACTTTCTCGCTGATGACGCCCTTAAGTAAATAACCAGTGTTTATCCCTGTGACCGGTTGACAAGACTTAGTGTGAACCGTTCTCTTAATGCCGTCAGCTCATTTACCGATATCAATATGACAGAGCGCATAGTTACCGCAGTTTTAAGAACGATATCGCTAAATATTAAGGCCAGGACTATTACCGGGGGAGGAAACAGGCGACAAGGTCGGTAGTGGTACCAGGATGGACAGTAGTAAACTTGGTTCAACGTCGAATCGCCATAGAGTTCCGGAGTATAAGCCTTATAACGGTAAACCCTGGTCCATTCTCACAGCCTTCCCGACAGGATAAAAACGATGAAAACATTCTTTCCGTTAATCAAAAATCTGATGGGTGCGTATCTCAATCAGGATTACGATTATATCTGTGAAACAGATTCTATTGAAGGTGCGATGGATTACTATATCTCCGATTGCCCGGCCGGAGTTCTCGCCGAACTGATCGATGAATTTGAACTCTTTCTAAGTAATTACCCGGATAACCCGGACAAAGCGTTTGAGGAAATTTTTCATCCCGGAATCATTATTACGGATATACGGGCATTCTTCGGAGTCTTTACTCACAAAATCATCGGGGCTGGTAAGAGGTAATTATCGCCCCTGGTTACTACTTTCTGATAAGCCGGTTTGGTGCTCTCAGGAGACTGGACTCATTTTCCGCATCTCATGGACTGTAATATCGAATCGTTCACTCCCGGGTTCCAGCCCTGATGCCCGGCGACCGCAGTGTAATGCCGCTTTAATCGTTGAACCGGATCCCATAAAGAAATCAGCCACCAACTCACCGGGTCTGCTGCATATCCGCAGGCTTTTCACAGGGATGTTTATACGCCCTCATGCCCTCCTCCTGAAATGTCGTATTACTTCTGTTTCTGATATCTGAAAATCAGACTTGTTAGCTCAATTTAGCCCGGGAGGTAATGCCCTGAATCTTCCATTCAGAAAAATTGACCAGGTAGAATGATCGTTCTACTATTTAAATATGAAAATGAACACAAGTAATACTAAGCAAAAAATTCTGCAGACCGCTGAGCTACTCATCTATGAGAACGGTATTCATGCAACAGGCATGGACCTTCTGGTTAAGACCTCTGGCGTTGCAAGAAAAAGTATTTATCACCATTTTTCGAACAAGGGAGACGTAGCCGCTGCAGCGCTGAACAGACGCCACGAACGCTGGATACATTGGTTCAAGGCTGAGTCTGATAAGGGAAAAACTGCTCAGGATCGCATCCTGAACATGTTTATTGTCCTGAAACGCTGGTTTGAGTCCGATGGTTTCCGTGGCTGTGCGTTTATCAATACGGCCGGAGAAATTGGGGACCCTGATGACCCTATTCGGCAAATAGCAAAAATACATAAGCAAAAATTACTGGATTATTCCTTTGAACTTGCCGGACAGCTGAACGCAGAACACCCAATGGTTTTGGCCAGACAGTTACTTATTCTGATAGAGGGGGCTATCACCACAGCATATGTCATGGGTGACGGAAGTGCAGCCGACAACGCCAGGGATATTGCTAAGCTTTTGCTGGAACGGGCCTCTTCCTGAGGTCAGTATTTCGAACATATATATTATATTTAAATAAAATTCAGGAATTTCATCATGAATGATTCAAAAGTACGCCCACCATTTCCTCCTTTTACTCAGGAAACAGCCCTTGAGAAAGTCCGACTGGCTGAAGATGGCTGGAACACCCGCGATGCTGTAAAAGTCGCATCGGCTTACTCGCCGGATACCAAATGGCGAAACCGTGCTGAGTTCGTGAATAATCGTCAAGAGGCACAAGAATTTCTTGACCGTAAATGGAAGAAAGAACATGAGTATCGCCTTATTAAAGAGCTGTGGGCGTTTAGCGGTAACTGTATAGCAGTTCGCTACGCATATGAGTGGCACGATGACTCTGGTAACTGGTTCCGCTCTTACGGAAACGAAAACTGGGAGTTTGCGGCTGATGGTCTGATGAAGCGTCGCTTCGCATGTATAAACGACATGCCCATCAAAGAGAGTGAGCGCAAGTATTTCTGGCCGTTGGGACGTCGTCCGGATGAGCACCCGGGCCTGTCGGACCTGGGACTGTGATCCACGTGACACCGAAGATTACTGTTATGGCTATTTCCCCATATCGGTCTGAAGCAGAAAGATGATACTTGTGAGGCGGATGAGAATTTTGTATTTAACACTGTAAAAACAACTATTGTACAAAATTTAATCTTTTCGTAAGGTGAATCTGATCTGTGAAAACAAGGAGACCCTATGGATACGGTTGAACAACTTAATGGGACGTATTTTTATGCAGGAAAATCAAATCTGACTGCTTCTGAACTTCTGTTTATGATTTTCTGTGAAAATACAGCAGGTCAGTTCGGTATCGGTATCGCTGATTTCGGTGCAATTGTCGCTATTGCCTCAGGGAGAAACAATATAAGCACCAGAGGTAAATTAGCCAACACGACCAAAGGGACATCTTATGCATCAATCGGAGCAAGAGCTTTATTCGGAAAAACTAAATTCCCTTTAGGTATTTCATTACCTACCTGGCTTGGCGGTTACACACCGTTAACTGCTCGTCGGGTGATGGTCCGTAATATTGCACCCTTTATTGGTCGCTCAATTCCTGTGTTTGGTGTGATCATTCTTGCCTCTGATGTAACACAAATTACCTACCGCACCTTACGAGACTACAACATCATAGCCCGGGGTGGTGATAAATTATGGTAGACGTAAGTATTGAGCACAGAGTTTATGAGTTGGTGAGGCCTTATGCCGGCACTTATCTATTTAATCTAAAAAAGGTAGAGCTAACGCCTGACACTGATCTGGATACCGATTTAAGCATTGATGAATTTGAAGTTGAAGATCTTATGAATGACTTTTTCCAAAAATTCAATGTCGCACGTGGCAATTTCAGGATTGAAACTTACTACCCTGCGGGACCCATATCATGGAATCCTTTCAAAAAGACTTCACCCATCCTTGTCCCGGACTTCACTATCGGCATGCTTATCGAATCAGCAAAGGTCGGGCGCTGGTTATATGATTAACCCCTCTGCCCTGAAGCTATTGTAAGCATCCCGGCAAAAAGAACCATTCGTATTTAGAGGTTATCCGTCATCCCCCCCAACCCAAATGACCATATTTTGGGGTTAAAAAGTAAGGATTTCTGATGGAATTCGGGCTGCAGGTCGGGGGGTTTTGGGGAGAATTTTGGGGAAAGTGTTGAGGGCAAAAAAAACGGGTTCTTTTCAGAACCCGTGCTTATGTATCGGCGGTAAGGCCGGATTACATATGGCTGATGATCGCATCACCAAACTCTGAGGATTTCAGCAGCTTAGCGCCATCCATCAGTCGTTCGAAATCGTAGGTAACGGTTTTGGCCGCGATGGCACCTTCCATACCTTTAATGATTAAATCAGCGGCTTCGGTCCAGCCCATGTGACGCAGCAGTATGTTTAAATATTAATTATATATTGTTGTTATGATTGATATTTTATTATTGAATATTACAATTTCACACATTACCAGCTGAAAAACAACTCATTGATTATTCGTTATATTTTTATGATTTTGATAACCTATAATAAATGCAACTAGACATGAAATCACAAAAATATGCTATTTTATTAAGCATCCAAAATCTAAGTCCGCTATCTTTCAAAATAGAAAATTAGTATAAGGATCTCCAATGACATTTATTCTTCCTGATATTGAACTAGACGCGTTCACTTGCCCAGAATGTGGTGTTTATGCACAGCAAGTGAAATACTCCTGTGATAGCCACGTTTTCAACGGGCCACATTACTACATTAAGGACCAATGGTTAGCTTCTTCTACATGTAAGTATTGTAACAAAACAGCATTTTGGATATATAACAAGATGATTTATCCACATAAAGGTTCCGCTCCTCTTGCTCATCAAGATATGCCTAATGATGTAAAAGCTGATTATGAAGAAGCCGCTTATATTTGCTCTATGTCACCAAGATCAGCTGCAGCCTTGCTTAGACTCGCTATTGAAAAACTATGCAACCATCTTGGAGGAACAGGTAATAAAATTAATGATAAAATTGGTTCATTAGTTAAAAAAGGACTTCCTGTTATGGTACAGCAGTCTTTAGACGTTGTCAGGGTAACTGGTAATAATGCAGTACATCCTGGCCAAATTGATACTGATAGCCAAGAAAATGTTAGCAGCCTGTTTGGCTTAATTAATATTATCGTTGAAGTCATGATTACAAATCCTAAGCTGATTCAATCGCTCTACGACAACCTCCCAGTTGGTAGCTTGAAAGGAATAGCAACTCGCGATAAAAAAAATTAAAGTTACCTTATCTCTGCCATGGGCTCTAAGAGGGTGGAGGTTAAAAACCTCTCTTTAGAGATGAATTTATTGTTAAGGGAAAATTCAAACTCAATTTAACGAGCATTATATGAAATTTATATCCTTCTAGAGTAAGATAGATATTAGGTGGAAGTCATAGTATAAAGAACTCCGACGCACCTAAATATTAGGTTATCAAAATAATGAATAAAAAATTACCGCCTGATTTTTTCAATCAATTCATTTACCGAAAGTAAGCTATTTCTTCTATGAATCATGGCATGGCAATTAGGACATAATGGGATCAAGTCATGAACAGGGTCTACTTCATACTCCTCACCAATACAATGAATCGGTTTCACATGATGTACATGTATGAACCCCTCCCCATGTTCGCCATAAACCTGACCAAAGTTAAAACTGCAGCACTTACAGGAGAGACCATGATACTCAATGCAAGCTTTTCTTGCTTTAGCATCTCGTTCATATGAGTTAACGGTTATCATTTTTTTTGCACCTTCTATAAAACTTTCAGGTGAAATTATCTCATCAGGATATGGATTCTCAGAGAAATCCGCATACCAGTTCTCACCTTCTTTACTCAGAAATCTTCTTTGAAGATTGCGCTCAAAATCTTTAATTGAGGCAACGCCAGGATCGTTTAATTTTTCAGAGAAAATCATATTAAAAGTGAACAAATCATAACCTTCAGCAACTAATTTAATATGTTCGATCGCCTGAGTATATCCGGGAGGTCTTTTACCTTTAGCGCTGATTTTCCATTCCTCTTTGAGAATAATGGATCTTTCTTTCTCACTCTCAACATCCCATGCCCCAAATATCACCATCTTTTTTTTATGGTTCACAAAAGACCAACTCCAGTTCCAGTTTTTACACGTTGCTCCATGTGACTCTATGAATTGTTTTCTACTTTGCGACATCACTTTTTACCTGACACTGTTGAAACAGGGCAATATTATTAATTTAATCTAACATTTAATCCATTTTTATGTGTGTAAAAATATTAATCATCCGATTGAAGAATTAACATTTTTATACATTAACCTTTCTAATTAAGATATTATAAAATATAGCACTAACTTCGGTTTTCTAGCCTGCCGTCATTGGCACATCGGGCCAGGAGATATCTGCGGCACCGGTGTCTACCCTGCTTAGCTGAACACTATAGCGTTCCCAGCGGATTAATTCAGCTTCCTCATCCGGCGTTGCCATATCCAGTCTGGTGGCGCGGGAGAGTATGGCTATCCGGGCTTCTGATACCTCAGTCAGCAGCAATTTCTTTTCTGCGGCACGGGCCGCGTATTGTTCAGGTGTCTCAGGCGGGGGATCCACCAGCACGGGCTTACCTGTTTCATCCCCCTCTATTATCTTTCCATCAGCACAGCCTCTGAGCAGCCTGCAATAGTCGTCATCACTCACCGCGACCGGATCGTCCGGCCAGGTACCCGCACGAAGATAGTCGCCCTTTAATACTTCCGGATAGAAACTGTTGGTCTTTGCATCGTAGTAATACATAGGCTCTCCCGTCTCAGTGACCAAAAGCCACCCAGTCCGCACTGCGTTCCAGTGTATAAATGTGCGAGGTAAACCCGTAGTTATCACGGCCGGTTACACTGATATTGGATGTACTGTTGTTACCGGAATCCGAGTTTGTCTGGGTCATCATCACCGTGAAGCAGGCTGACGGAAAAGCTACGGGGAAATTGACCCGTAAATTATTGCCCCTGCCTGCGGTACCCCACTGAATAATGAGTCCTGTGGAACCACAGCGCCACCATTGTGGCAGTACAAAATGCGCGATATTTCTTTTACCGAAAGTATTATTTAGGTAGTCATACAGCCAGCCCTGCCAGCAGGTCCCGTGAATATTTCCGTCTTTCGACAGGCAGGTATCCCCCAGCCAGAGCTCACCATTCAGTCTGAGTTCGCCATTGTTCCTCAGTGAAAAAAGACCGTCCAGTCCCCCGGAATGTACCCTGAAACTTATGTCTGCATACTGACCGACCTTTTCGGTAAAACTCATCTCCGCATACTGATCTCCTTTCCCCTGGAGAGAGAGCCCGCGCGTGATATTCAGGTTCCGGTTTTTGTCTGCGGAAATTCCTTTTTTACGGATAAAATCTGACCCTTCAGTGATCAGGTTCCCCCCGACAGTCACCCCTTTTGTAGTGGTGATCTCTCCGCCGGTGATATGGACATTATCAGCATTCTGCGCAGCCAGTGACCCAAGCCCGAGGTTCCTGCGGGCTTTATCTGTATTGGTCAGTTCAGAAAGGTTGTTACCTTTCTGGAGCGCGTTATTCAGGCGCCGGTCATCTCCGGCTGCCACAGTATCTTTCTTTTCCCCGACATTGAGTACAGCAGCGCCTTTCAGTCCAAGATAACCCCGGGCCTTGACCGTATCCCGCAGGTCACTCAGGTTTGCATCCTGACGCAAAAACAGACCTTCTCCGCTGATAACCGATAACGTGATTTCCGCCTTTTCACTGACCGCCAGGCGGAAGTTCAGATTCACACTGACTCCCTGCTCCGGCTTTTCAATCGCCGCGCAGCTTGCAACGGCATACAAATGGCCGTCTTTAGTAAGCAGTCCGGCTTCCCTGACGACAAAACCACCGACTTTAGGCGGTAATACCAGCCGTGCAATCAGCTGATTAGCCTGCTCCTGAGAGACGTCGAGAGAAGATATTTTGCCCCGATAGACTTCGCGGACAAGGGTGGTACGTGCAGGGTCAGGTGTGACTGCCTGACCGTTACCATCCCCGATCACATAATCTGTCAGGATCACGGCTCGTCCCTGACTGATTGCCGCGGTTTCCAGTGCTTTGCCGTAATCGGTGATAATACTGTAATAGTTCATTCCGGTGCTCCCTGTGGCCTGATACTGATGTCTATCACCGCAGTGACAGCACCACCGGTGTAAAATGTTCCTTCGGTACCGTTTTCGCTGATCACGGCGATGGAGCGCAGATAACTGCGCAGATTCTTCGCTTTATCCGTTTGCCGGCGGATAGCGTCATAAAGACTACTGCTGATTTCTGACCCGCTGTAAACCTCGACCCGAAAGGTATAAGGGGCCGCCCTGGGTTCTTCCTGCCACCATTCAATGACCCGGGAGGGGACATCGATACTGCTTAACGCACGCCGGACAGCGCCGGCTGTCCCCCGGTGCTGATGAATATAAGCTGCATCCCGGATAACCTGCCTTTTTTGCTTGTCACTCCAGCTGTCTTCCCAGAAATCGACAGCAAACTCCCATGCAAGCCAGGGAAGTAATATCTCAGGACAAAGGTCAGCATTTTTTACCTGGCGAACGACAGAAGTGTTCAGTGCGATGACAGGTTCAGAGGATGCCTTCTCCAGTGCTTTTTCTCCGGATGTGGCATTCGGGGGGAGTACAGTCCTGAAGAATGTCGTCACAGGTTTTCTCCGGTACGGGTAATATTCATTGCCTGACACCAGGGCGCAGACCCGGGCTGCCCCTCCATATCCTGCCGTGGGCTGCTCAGGCGTACGCGACTGACTCCCGGTTGCTGAAGCGCAGCATAAACAGCTGACAGGGGGACCGCGCCATGGATCCTGTGGGCCAGCCGGCTGTAAGAACGCAGTACTTCGCGGGCATTGTTCAGTACCGTCTGAGCATCCGGACCGTCAGCGATATCAAGCTGAGCCGTCACTATGTAATTCCGGATCCCGGCACTCATTACCGAAACATAATCGGTGAGTGGCCTGATATCGTCCTTACTCAGCAGATCACTGACTTTCTTCAGCAGTTCAGGTCCCGCGGTACCATTGCCCTCTCTCGATAATACGTATACATCCACATATCCGGGCCGGTGATGTATTTCCGGCCCGTAAGCTTCTGCATCCAGTACCCGCGGATCAGCGGATTTAGCATAATAGCGATAGGCATTACGCGCGCCGGCAGTGTTCATTCGTGCCCACGAGAGCTGGATACGCTCACGGAAAGCATCATCGTCTTCAATGACTGCATCCACCGGAGGAATACTGTCTGGCTGTGCAGCACGGATAATCTGCCGTTGCTGATTAAACGCTGCGCCTATATGGTCCAGGTCACTGCCCTTCGCACTGGCCAGAAAAACTGCTCTTACCGCATCATTCACCCGCTGATAAGCCAGCGTCAGTTGCAGTGCGTGAGCCTCTCCCTGTTTATATGCCGGGTCAGATTCGACTAAAGCATCAAACCCCGGATCAAGCTCTCTCAGCCTGGCCAGCCAGCGGGAAAAAATATCTGACGCATCAGGAATAACCAGAGCATCCGGTACCGCCAGTGTGGACAGATTGATAACATCATAGCCGGTAGCCATAAATCCGGATCTCCTCCAGCCTGACAGGCTGCTGATTGTGAACACAGACGCCCTCCACAGAAAGCAGGCACACTTCCTGCTCTGTCGCAGGGAAAGTCACTTCCACCCGGGTTAACCGTAATCTCGGCTCCCATCGGGCCAGTGCTGTGGCTGTCGCGGCTATGATCCGTAAACGCAGTAATTCATCGCGCGGACTGTCGGCAAGAAGATAAAGTTCACTGCCATACTCTCTGAGTAATACTCTGCTTCCGATCGGTGTGGATAAGATATCGCTGACTGACTGATGCAAATGCGCTGCACCGGACAGGCGTTTTCCTGTGATGCGATCGACTCCCTGCATAATGTAATTTCCGGGTAAGCTTAAAATTAACCGAAGTAGTCGGGACCGTTGTTCTGTTGTTTCTTCGGGGAGACTTTTGTGGCAGCGGTGTCTTTGACCAGATTGATGCTGTAACTCAGCCCCGCTGGCGTCAGACTGAAGATAAGGGATTCGGTTAACCAGTCTGTGTCCTCACGCTCCCCGAATCCACGGGTCTGAACCCTTGATTCGGCAGTCAGTGCCAGTAACTCAGGTGTACAGGGGCCGGAAAGTGACATCTTCCTGGCATTTCTCGCAGCCTGCATTTTCCCCCTGGCGACTTTCTGCAACGCCTGAGAAGATGCCGGCTGAGTATAGGGATACTGCGAAGGCGGTCCTTGATGATCTGCCGTGGCCGTTCGTGTCCTTCCGTCAGTTTCATCGTAATAACGAACCCCGATACTTCCCGGCGGCCCGGCATTTTTTTCACCTGTCGCACGCGTACTTCCCCGCTCTCCCTCACTGTAGGTCCAGCGCGATACCAGATCAGGTGTCAGCACTGCTGTGGCTCTTTTTTTACCGCTTGCAGTCAGTGCAGCGCCCTGCCCGAGAAAAAGCCAGTAGCCTCCGGACGGTTTACTGACAGCATTCATCCGGCTGGCAATACGTGAGAGCAGGTTTGCATCTGACTCAGCAATCTGGTCAATATGGCCGGTTCGTTTTGACGCCAGCGACTGAGCAACCCGGGGAATAAGTCCGTGAGAAGCGGCAACCGTCCTGACAAGTGATTCAACCGTCATATCCTCCCAGCTGCGGGTTTTCTGGCTGAGCACATCCCCCGGCTGACGGGCAGCATTCATGGGGGCAGCTGTTGCATACAGTGTCAGCGAGCGCGGCGGCCCCGATGAAGCTACACCACAAACGACATACCACCCTTTGTCCGTCAGTTCCCGGTTGAATCCAAGAGCGACACGAAGCCGTGCGCCTTTCGGAGGAAGTTTCAGCGTCTCTGACAACAGCGTAATTTTCAGTTCATCGGATCGGGCCGTGGTACCGCCATTATCTGTCAGGGTGAGGCCGGTAAGACGTTGCTGCAGGGCAGCAGTAATATCTTTCCCCTCGGCCAGAATACGAAAAGCAGGGACATAGCAAAATTCGGCGGGTGAAGTGTCCATATCAGTCCCATAAACTCAGTGATCCGGTACTCACCGGTTGAGTGATATCAGGAAGCACAATCACCAGACCGGCCGGATAAACAGCTCCCCTTTCAGCCAGTCCGGGATTGGCTTCCAGAAGCTGACTCAGTGTGAATGCCGGATTGGCTGCGCCGTAATGTGCAGCACAGATCCCATCCGGCATATCGCCGTCACGGCTCAG
This sequence comes from Tatumella ptyseos ATCC 33301, assembly GCF_000735525.1. GTDB lineage: Bacteria > Pseudomonadota > Gammaproteobacteria > Enterobacterales > Enterobacteriaceae > Tatumella > Tatumella ptyseos. Next base: position 76,808 of record NZ_JMPR01000038.1, read on the forward strand.
ATAGGTTGTCGGCATAATATTTTAGTGTCATCGTCCAGGTTTTATTACGGTGGCCACCGCCCGGTAAAAAGCGGCTGGTCACCTCTGAAAATGCAGTGATCACCCACCAGCCGAGGATTTCTCCGCTGCCGCTGACCAGCTGTAACGGCCGGGCCTCTTCACCCATCAGGAACAAGGACTCAAGAGGCTCGACACCTTTTCCGAAAAATGCATGTACCTGTCCTTCCAGACGCACTGTCCGCGCGCCCTTGCCGGTATACTGCATCAGACTCTGCCTGCCGATACGTTCCTGCTCTCCCCAGCGCCAAGTCGCTTCACGGCTCAGTTGCTGATAAGCCGTACTGTCAGCAGAGAAAGCAAAATCTCCGAGCATAAGCATGACCTGGGCGCTTTCAGCCGCGGTACTTTTTCGCCTGCCGGCGCGCCCCTGATCCTCAAACAGAGGAATAATTTCACTCACCAGCTGATCCCTCCATCGGTTAAACGGTTATTGCCATCAAACACCATTTTTTCCTGTGCACGACTGATCACTTCATCGGCGATATTACGGGGACTCTGTCCGGGCGCCGCATTCACCTCAATGGTGAAATCGAAACGCCTGTTATCTGTGACCTGCTGACTGACCGGCATTTGACTGATATCTGTTCCGTTAAGCTTATTCCAGAGTCCGGCCGGATCCTGTTGAGAGTTATTAGCGCGAGGGGCAGGTCTGAACCCTTTGTCCGGTGAGGAGAAGTCCGGGGCGGCCTCATCCTCCAGCGAGGAGAGAATTCTGCGGCTGGTATTCTCCTGGAAATCACCGGGCAGATGGGATTTCCAGAACCCTGCATCGCTTTCAGCCTGCTGCCACTGCCGGCGAATGTTTCCCAGTGTCTCAGGGGAGTCGATCGTCTTACTGAACCAGTCACCCAGTCCCGTTTTATCGGCTCTGAACCGGACCATCGGGAGAGGATCACCCTGCCCTATACTCCGTATAATATTCTGCTTATCTGCAGTTTCATCCGGCAGTAACCAGGACAGTTTTCTCGCCACAGCCCACGCAATTTTCCCGACATACACAATGCCCTGACCAAAGCTGAGTACCCCCGGATAGAGGTCCCGCCGCAGAAAGGTGGCCACTTTCTCCAGTCCTCCGCTCCTGAACCAGCCGGATAAATCATTTGTGAGGCGGCGAATATCCGGAGCCAGCTGACTGCCCAGCTGTCCGGAAATTTCAGCAATGGCTGAGGAGAAGAGAGTTTGTAAATCCGTGATGGCCTGGTTTCCGGCCACTGCACCTTCAGCCCCTTCCCGGGTGACAAGATTGTAGCGTGACTGTTCATCCATCAGATCACGGTAACTTTTACCGGTCTGTTTCATCAGAGCGAGCAGTTTCCCTGCCTCATTACCCAGCAGAGTTGTCATGGCAAAAGAGGCTTTCGTCTGGTCGGGTAATGCCAGCGCTCGTTCGAGAATTTTACTGAACTGCTCTATATCGTTCATACCGGCAAAATCGCCGGCCCCGAACCCGAGGGTTTCGAAAGCTTTCTGCAGGGAGCTTTGCTTACCTGTCTGCTTGTATTCGCCGGCTTTTTTGCGGTAAGCGGAAAACAATGTTCCGATATCCTCTCCGCTCATTCCGTACGGACGCACCAGGGAATCCCATTGATTAAACACCGGCACATCCACACCATAACGTCCGGCCATCCCGGCCCGGGCGGCAGTACGGGCATTGGTGGCAACAGGCGATATCAGTAAGCCGGTCAATGAAGTAAGGAGCCCCCCGCCACCCGCAAGCATGCCCGGCAAAACAGCCCCGGTCTGAGCCGCCAGAGAAAGACCTCGCCGGAACAGCCCTTTACATGCGCTTTTAAATAACTGCATGCGCTGTGTTTTCTGTAACTGGTCATTCAGACGCTTCTGTTCGGACCCGGTCTGTTTTATCTCCCGGGAAATATCCCGATACCGGCGTTTAAGATCTCCGAGCTTTTGTCCTGATAAGGCCGTTTTCTTTATTTCACCGGACAGTTTCGATTGCTCGCGGGTCAGTTTTTCAGACTGCCGTCCGATATTCTTAATACTCTTCTGCAGGTCAGAGGAGGACCGCTTCCAGCTGCTGTCCAGATCCCCGCCAAAGGTAATGACGGCTTTCATATTCTGGCTGATATTACCCATGACCCGCAGCCTCCATTTCTCCGGCCAGTATCATTTCAAAGGTACTGAAAGGCAGACCGAGATAATCACTCAGCGGAAAAGCAAGCCGCCTGCCGAGAAACCGGAACCCTTTCAGGATCCGCTCTTCATCCGCTTCTCCGGCGGCAGCATAAAAACATTGAATGCATCGGTGAGCTGTATATAGTCCGCGGCGGTCAGCAGCCAGATATCCTGCTCAGTGAGATTACAGAGTGCTGCTATCATTCTCGCTTCTTTCTCTTCTTCCTGACCGTGGTCTTTGGCAAAAGCAATGCGATCCCTGACCCGGGGCTCACGTAATGTAATCTGCTCAATACGGGTACCATCCGGCAGTGTTACCGGGGTATAGAGGGCAATCTGAATGTTTTCGGAAGGGTAATCCATTATATCGATTCCTTATTTAACGGCCTGCGGTTCCGGGTTCAGAGCCGGACTTTAGCGGCCAGACCGGCCAGGACATCAACACCGTTGATGCGGCGCATAAAACGCTCGGTATCTATGGCGAAAAGCTCTCTGCCTTCATAAAGTTGCCGGTAATAGCTCACGGCAATATCGACAGTGACCGCGTTTTCCGACAATGCGCTGTTCCCTCTGGGATCAGGGGTAACAGTCATTACAAAACCTTCAATTTCTTCGATAGTTCCCCGTGCGGTACCGTCCGCCATATACCCCTGGTAAGCCGTAAATCTCGGGCGGCTTCCGCTGATGAACCCGAAGCTTGCAAGCATGTCAGTATCGATTCCGAAGAATTTTATCTGGCAGGTCATGGCCTCCATCCCGTCATCCACCGGCGCAGGCGCGTCCTGGGCTCCGGTACGCAGGTCAGTTTTAGTAATAGCCAGTACCGGCGGGGTGAATTCGTGAGCGCCCCGGATGCGGATCCCCTGTCGAAAGAATGTCCAGCTGCGTAACGTTTTTATGCTGCTCATGCGGTCACCATTTCCTCAAGTGCATAATTATTATTCACTCTGACCCTGAGAGTGATACGCTCAGTCGGTGATTTCGGTCCGAAGTCATAATTGATAAAGAGCACACCCGCCGCCAGACTCTCTGCTGTGTTCAGTTCATCATCCAGCCAGGCCTGTCCGCCGAAAATGGCTTTCAGCAGTGTCAGCTGTCGCATGTAGGCATTGATTGTGCCGATAACATCATCCGCAATTTCTTTATCCAGTGGCCGGTCGATATAATTCAGCATTGTGTTCTGAATACTGTCTTCAATAACATCGGCAGTCCGTCTGACAGATTCAAACTGCCACCGGGGATCGGCGCTGCATAATCTGTTGCCCCAGTGCCTGAACCCGGAGTGACGGATGATGGTTGAGACATTCTGCATATTCAGCAGATTCGCATCGCACGCTTCCTCCCCGGCAATAAACTCATCGACCTGTTCCACGCCCTGTATATTGAAGATTTCCTGATTCGACTTACTCCACCACCAGCCATTTTCATAATCGATCCTTGCCCGCAGGCCGGCAGCAACAGCCGAATACGGCCGGTACTCCTGTAGTCCGCTAATCCCGCTGATCAGTACACGCGGGCGCAGTAACTCACACCGTGCACCGTATAGCTGGCGGCGGGTCACCACTTCCTGCAGGGTGGCCCCCGATGCGCAATCTATATAGGCCACGGCACGAAGTTTATTCGCCACAGTTTCAAGCGATTTACCGACAGCATCACTTTCACTAAAACCGGTCGCGAGAAGTATCCGTGGCTGATAAGAAGTGACAGCCAGTGAGGTCCCCAGCGCGCGAATACCGTTGAGAACTTCCGGCTGTTGTTTTGCAACTGTCTGACATTCCGCCACCCTGACCACTATCGTTAATGCCGTACGCTGATCGCTGATATCAGTCAGCGCCTGGGGCAATGTGCCTTCAGTGCCCAGCAGCCTGACCTGAGCCTGACTGGTCACAGCTACCGGAATATTGAGAGGGAATGGTTCGTCGGTGCCGCCGCTCAGCTGCAGTTCGAACGGCTGCATGGTGCCTTGTCCGCTTTCAGTCTTTGCCATAACACCCGGTGCGGCTTTATTGACTGCCTCGGTTAACTGCAATGCGGTGGTGTTGGCAGCCATCACAATGCGTATTACGCCGGTTTCATCTGTCGTCACAGTCGTTTCCGTATTCTTACCGGCATCCTCTGTGGCTGAAATCATTAAGCGGTTGCCGGCCTGCCCCGCCGCAATGGCACTGAACGTCACCCTGTTATCCAGTAACGGTGTCCCGGTACTGGCCGTGGCCACACTACCGGCCGAAGCCCCCGGCGCCGTGCCGGTAATTCCGATCACTGCCGTTGGAATTGTTGTTACTGCCATCGCACCGGCAGCCAGTTCTATCGTTTCCACGCCATGAAGCTGAGCCATAACTTTTCTCCGGGTATAAAAAAACCCGCCGAGGCGGGCTGAAGGGGCGTCACTCGATTAAATTTTGAATGTTCAATTAGCAGCCATAAAAAGTCATTGTAATCAGTCGGTTGATATTGATAACAATAAAAATTATCATCTGCAAAATTCCCTTCTGAAGATAAATTCATATGAAATTAACTTACATTCCAAAATCCGGTAACTACGCCGGCAAAGTACACGAACCTCATCTTTATGAGGACGGGTATTATGTGGTCAGTGAAACCCGATTTGTCAGGGATTACGTGAAAGTGAAGACACTGAATGAAGTGTTCGAATGTTATAAAAAAGGGTTTAAGGTCAGAATGAGCTATCTCGGGATCAACCCCAGCCTCATTTCCCCTGCGTCTATCAAGGTAATCTGAAGCCCCAGGGATACAGGGAACCTTCGGCTTCCTACGGAGGGACTGGCTTTCCGGTCTTTCCGCCACTGTCGCCGGGATGGATATGGTTACTGAACCGCTGACGCATTTCTGAGAGGTTACCGGTTCTGTCGGCTACCTCCTTGCCGGCATCAAGGCTTCCGTTAACCCTGACGTTTTTACCCGCAGTCAGTTCACCGGTAATTTCTACCGGTCCATCCAGAACGCCCTTTCCGGTAATACGATAACTGCCGTTCTCTGCAAGAGTGATCGTCAGGCTGTGAGTGTTGCGGTTATATCGGACCTCAGTACCATCCCCATAACGGGTAAGGTGCTCATCATCATTGTCTCCCGGTACCGGCTGCGCCAGCGTATTCCATCCGGGAAAGACACGGCCATTATTCAGTTCCCCTGCTTCCGAAAGTACAGTGACTGCATCCCCCACGGCAACAGGCTGACGGTCTGACCGGTATGCCCCGCTGAATCCCTGGCAGACCGGCAGCCAGTCTGTCAGTGTTTCCCCCAAATCGACACGGCATTTGGGGATTGGCCCGCTCTGAACTGAATGGATCACACCACGCCGTACCATATTGGCCAGCCTTCGCTGCAGATCACCACTGATATCAGTCATGGCTGTTTCTCTCATAAATAAGGTGGTAGTCATTCACATGCTGCAGCCCGGTCTCCGGGGACAGTCCCAGCCAGACTTCACGAAGCGGATGCCCCCCTGATTCAAACGGGTCCGGCCCGAGTGATGCCTGCTGAGTATAAGAAACCCGCCAGACCAGATACTCATCCATCCGCGGATCAAACTCGTCCTGCTCAGCTCCCGTGAATACAGCCGGCCCCAGACCATCGAGCCCGAACAGCTGACCTTCTATCCACTGACTGATATCCGCCGCAGCCGAACGCAGAAAAATATCAGGTTTTGTCACCCCTTCTGCTGTTCTTTCCGTCACGATACTGAGATCGCAAAAGAGACTGACAGCCATCTGTCCCGTGGTCTGTTCGGCAGGCTCCCAGCTGTTCAGTGTGAAATAAACGGCCGGTGTCCGGAGACCGTTATAACGCGGAATATTTTTCTCCGGGTACGTGTCAGCATCTCTGACCCAGCGGATGTTCTTCAGTGCGCTGATGACTGCGTCATGATACCTGGCAATAAATAACGGCTGAGCCATGGGTGATCCTCACAATGAAATGCCGGCTTTAACGCGACCTTTAATGTCTGCAGTAAAATGATGCATAAAAATCTCCATCGCCTCTGCGAACGCATGGTCTTCGATGTAGTTAAGCACAGGCTCACTGATATCAACTTCAGCCGGTCGCAATCGCCTGAATGTCTGATCACGGATGACAACCGTTCTCCGGTGATCCCGTCCTGCCCTTGCGACTTCGCCGTGTTCAAAGCTCAGGGGTTTTAACAGACTACCTGCCGGGTCAAACCCTGGATTTTCCGCCTGGCGTCGCGCGCAAATAAATCGTCCGGTCTTTTTATCCCGCCGGGAGTGCCGCGGACGGATCCTGCCCCGAATCCGCCCTTTCAGATCATTGACCCGTATTGTATTCAGCCCGAACCATAAGCGGAAAATGTCCGGTTCAGCTGTCCGGCTAAGTCTGAAAGTGAAGATCCGGCGTCGTACGGTTGAAAGGTTGCGGGGGGCGAGTCCTGTTTTCAAATCTGACATAGCCCGTTTACGTAATGTCACTGCCGTCCGTTTCAGTGCCCGGGAGTAAGCGGTCATAAACTGTTTATGCGTGGCGCCGGCCTGTCGGGCAATGTTCAGGAGTTCTTTGGTATCGATATCTATAGGGAGGTTACGGCTGAGACGGGCTTTGCGGGACATATCAGCGGCTCCATTGGTCAATCGGTTTTTGCCCGGCCCCCGGTTCGCCGTAAGCCAGCATAACGCGGGTCCGTCCCTCTTCATCACTGCCAATGTGCGTGACCCGGAACGCCTGATTCCTGATGACGACCAGACTTTCCTTTTCGAGACCGGCAATATCACCGGTCATCACGCTGATCGCCGGCGCATGATCCTGGATTTCACCACCGCCGGGAACGCTGACGGGAGCATCCGGCGTCTCAAAGATAGCGCTGACGAAATGCCATTTCCTCTGACCGTACCACATCACTTCCTCATACTCTGAGAATATACGGGTGATACGTTTATCTGCCTGCTGCAGACGCTGACGAAACCGGCTCATTACTCTGCAAGCCGGACAGCGACCTGTGCGTCTGCAGCTTCGGCTGATGACCAGGCGATACCGGCTTTCTGATTACCCTCCGCTTTACCGCTCAGCGTACCGCCACCGAAGTAAAGCCATTGTCCCTGTTTTACGCCTTCAGCGGCCTTAGGTAAGATAAATACTCCACGGGTATGCAGGACACCGGTCATCCCCGGCAGGATATCGTCATGGGCAACGCCGGCCAGATCACCGACCATCACAACAGCGCCTGCCTTCAGAGATTCTTTTCCGGTATTAGTAAAATCAATCGTACCGCCGTCCTGCAGATAATTTGTCGCCATACTGTCCTCCTGTCGCAGGGTTACCCTGCACTGTGCTGATATCAGGTTATTTACCGGGGGCTGTCACTTTAACCAGACCACGCCAGTCGAGAGGCGCCACGCCGGCATCAATACGGACTTTGAACGCTGCCCCGTCGACCGTGAATCCCTGTTGCTGTTCGAGATAAGGTGTGTCGATACCATCCAGATAAGCCACTTCCAGCGTATCCCTGCCCTGTGCCGCGGTGAGATAAAAACTGGTTTTACTGGCATCATCCAGCCGGGCCTCGGCAATAATCTCAACAAAATCCCGTACCGGATTGCTGATGCCGCTGTTTGCATCTGCCCCCGGCACACTGGCAGAGCGGATTAATTGTGAAGCCCTGGATTCCATCGCCACAGGAGTCAGCAGATAAGCCGGACGGATATTCAGCCGGCGTTTTCCGGACTTCTGCAACAGCATTGTCTGTCGGGCCAGATCCAGCCCTTCGATAGTGAGCCCTGCTTTAACCTCGTTATTGTGCTCGGCACTGAACAACGCCTTACCATCTGACATTGCAGGATTACCGGTCAGAACTGCCCAGACCAGGTCCCCGACGGTCGCGTGTGCCGCCATACCCATCGCAGAAGGAATACGGGTCAGCATAGAAAGGTCATCATTGATGACTGTCTGGCGGTCGATACTGAATAACTCGCCGTAAGTGGCCAGTGCGATAGGTTCACCGCGGTCACTGAGGGTAACGTACTTATACTCAGCCCCCGGGCGGACCTCCCGCAACGTCGGAAAGACACCCAGCCCGACACGGTGCGCTGTTTTAAAGTCTGTCAGGGTGCCTTTGCGGGTCCATTTAGTGAAGGTTTCCCCGGCCTCATCCCAGCCGGTCAGTACGGCTTTGTGGGCTACATCCATCAGGATATTACCGAAATCACTGCTGCTGTGAGTAAAGGCCAGACCGACCATCGCCATCGGTGACGAATGTCCCCCGATACTGATCCCCCGATCCACCAGCGAAGCTCTGGCCAGCTCGCGCAGGGTATAGCCACTGTACCGGTTATCTTTTTCATCCGGAGCATAGCCAACACGGGACATCACCGAGGCCCGGATCGAATCCCCGACCAGGTTACCGTTCCCTGCATAGACGTACCCCATGGCGCCGCCGGCTGCAGACTGAGTATTTTCCCCCAGCGCAGTCAGGAGTCTTTCCCTGGCCTGCCCGGCATGACAGGCGTAATCCGCAAGACATTCATTTTTCAGTTCAGCAAAGGCAGGGAAATGTTCAAAGACCCCGTTGATTTCTGTCACCCTGGTGGTATTCGCGGTGATGATCTGCTGCTGCAACTGAGCGGCAAGCGCCTGAATGTCCTGCGGGGTCGTGAGGGCTGACCCGGTCACGGCGTCAGGAGCCGTTACCGCCGGTGGCGGTGTGACAGGAGAAACATTACCCTCTGCTTTTGGCATAAAAAGTGTGTTCAGTTGTTCCGGCATATTATGATAATCCTTCAATGTATTCTGGTTTACACAGGCTGCTGCCTGCATCTCTGGTTCCAGATAATCCGCGAATCCTTTATCAACGGCTTCGGCCCCGTTCATCCAGGTTTCCTCTTTCATCATGGCACCGACCTCTTCTCCGGACAGTCCGGTTTTCTTCATATACGCCCCCATCATCAGTGCCTCATTCCGATCCAGCCAGTCGGCATAAGTGCGCATGTCATCAGAGGTTCCGGCGATACCGCCCAGGGGTTTATGAATCATCAGCCAGGCGTTCTCAGGCATATGTACCTTTGCTCCCGGCAGACAGGCAATCATTGAGGCCATGCTCGCCGCCATGCCGTCGATGTAAATCGTTATCCGGGCACTCAGTCCTGCCAGCGTGTTGTAAATTGCAAAGCCCTGAAGTACATCTCCGCCGGGACTGTGAATATGCAGGTCTATGGTGGCGGCCTGATAAACCCCGGCCTCTTTGCAGTCACGGAGAAACTGCTGAGCACTGATCCCCCAGCCACCGATCACGTCATAAAGATAGATTTCGGCATGCCGTTCTTCGGCCTGTGCGCGTATTTCATACCAGTGCTGACCACTGACTGCATCCACGCCGGCCAGGACAGCCCGGGGCTCAGTCATCATCACGCTGTTTTTTTTCGGGCAGATCTGCATTTTGTGTGGCTCCTTTATCGTGAGCAGCATCGGAATCAAAGACCAGGCCGTGCTGGCGGTTAAATGAGGTTTCGCTCATACGCTGACGTTTAACCTCCTGCGGTGACTGTCCGCGTGCCCGGACCCACTCGGCCTCTGTGCCGGCGCCGCCACGGACAATCTGTTTCCAGGCCGTGGATTCTTTAACCGGGTCTATCCAGGGCATGACAGGTCCCATATAGACAGCATTGAAGAGAGAGGACCGGTCTACATCTGCCGGTATTTCAATGCCGCTGACTTCAAGCATCGAAATCCAGGCGCGATAGACAGGCCGGCTGTACTGACCGACAAACCATTGCTGGAGAACGTTGTACCCTTCGTAACTTTCCACCAGCTCCTGGCGCTGGGCGCTATAGGTGCCGTTATAGTCACGGGCGATGCTGGAGTAACTGCCGCGGGTGCCCGCCGCGACGGCACGAAGCTGGCCATTACGGTATTCATTCAGATGGGTATTTGGCCGGTCCGGCGCGACCATGCCCAGGTCCTCGCCGGGAGCCAGATCGTCATAAATCATGCCGGGAGAAATATCATAATGGTTACGTTTTTCCTCACCCGGCCGATCAGGATCGTAGTTTGTGGCATCCCCGCGGCGGATAAAAAAACCCAGTGATGCCGCAATCCTGGCAGCAACCCGCTCTGATTCCTCATAATCTTTGATATCAGCGAGGCGGGTAATGACCCCGTGCAGCAGGCTGACTCCGCGCAACTGATGAAGTCTTTTTCGCATGGCCAGGTGCAACATGCCTGAGGCCGGGATAGTCTTCATTTCACCGTAGCCTGGTAACCATTCGGCCGGATGGTTCTTATAAACGCGGTAGCCCACCGGTCGTCCCCAGGTGTTTATAACGATCCCCTGACGAATACGCTGGTCTGAAACGCAGGTATTCAGTTCCAGCGGCACAAAGTCAGCTTCAAGCATTTCTATCGAGAGAGAAACCGGTGTGGAGTGGACAAGGCCTTTGATATTTCCGCGGACCAGCTGAGTGAATACTTCCCCGTCCCGTAAGGCAGAACGGAGTAACAGACGCTCAACTTCCGGACGGGTAAACATACCTGTCACTTCCGGCCTGACGGACCATTCAGCCCATAACTGACTAAGGGTTCCGGCAAAGGCTTTATGCAGCCTGCCATGCCGGTCAAGCGGCTGGGGCTCTATCTGTATACCGCGGGCGCCGATAACCCGTTCCTCCAGTTTGTCGAGAATACCGATAACAAGATCATGATTTTCATCCAGCCAGCGGGCCTGTTCACGCAGCGACTTCCCGGCTGCCATCACCGCCATATCGGCCCCGCGGCCTTCCCGCCTGGCCTTATGCAGACGGGTGGGCGTCGCAGCGTCATACGCCTGTAGGGTCAGCCGGTTTCTGGCACGCGCAACTGCCCAGCCCGGAGCAAGAGCACCGAGCGTTTTTTCAAAAATATTCATAGAGAGCCTTAACTGAACCGGGCCAGTTTCACGCCGGAGCCGGAGCGTTCTGCAAGTGACCACCGGCGTTCCCAGAACTGAAGTTCTGCGCGCAGAGCTGCGGGATCATGATTAGTGATCGCCCTGCCATTAACACCGGTAAAGGAGACAGCCTTTCCATCAAGAGTGTCCGTATAGGCCTGCCGCACCCGTTGCAGGGTGTCAAAGATTTCAGCTTTCGTCATAACCATGCATTTCCTTCGCTGATCCCGAGCCACCCGGACTCCGTCACCGCAGGAGTAACCTGACGAACAGTGGACGTACCGGAAACCTGCAGCGCCGGCTTCAGCCCGGAGCTTTCCGGTTGGTCAGATGACAGGATATTTGGATTATTCAGTTGAGATCCGGCCCAGGCAGGCGGTGCGGACCAGTCGCGTATTTTGTCGTAACCACGCAGTACGACGACCGCATGGGTATAGCAGAACAGGTCAAAAGCCTCGTTATTGCCTTTCCCCGGTTTACGCCATTTCCCGTCCGGGCCTCTTTCCTCATAGGTCAGCTCATCGTAAAACCATTCTCCCAGCCACTTCGGAAAATGAAGATAGCCCGGGCCTGGCGTATCACGGGACAGGTTATTACTGAGCTGGTCTTTAAGTCTGTCCGTTTGCAGAAGATAAACCGGGACATCTCCCCGCGCCTGAGCCTTACGGTCACTTCGCCCTTCATTATCAGGATAGGTTTTCGTAATAAGCTTCTGACGGCGGGTACTGTCGCCTTTAATCAGAATCACCCTCTTCCCCAGACCGTTCTGCCGGCAGCGGCGCCACAGTCTGTAGGCATTATCGGTCACACCATCCTCACCTCCGCTGTCGACGGCCATGGCCATCACTGGCATACGTCGCTGCGGCTCAGTCTGCAACGGATAGGTTTTGTTGAGCACATCTGAAATCAGCAAATCCCAGTCCTCCGGATAAGCACCGGGATGCACAGGCAGTGCTTCTCCGTGTTCATCGCAGCGCAGGGAATACCGGATGTTGTAGCGGTCTATCAGCCAGCGTTCGTGGTTTTCCCCGTATCCGGTGATCTGAACAACGAACCGCCGTTTTTTACCGGCCTGCACATCAACGGCAGCCACCAGGAATCTGACCTGTGCCGGAACCTGGCGTTTAATACTCTCCTCCGCACGCGACATCAGCTCCTCAGAACGGCGCTGCTCGCCGGCTGATTTCGGCAGGTACGGTAATCCCCAGTCAGTGTTGATCACCGCTTTCAGGGTTTCTTCACTGCCGGTGGTTTCATACTCCTGTTCGGCACTGAGGAGTTTGTAAATAAGCTGGCTCCATGTCTGATACGCTGCTGCCGGTCCTTCCATCCAGAAAGAGGCAATCCGTGATCGCCTCGCCGTACCTCTCACGCTACCTTCACGGTCAATATGCTCCCCGTCCCGTAACCACACACCCCGGATATTAAGGTCCCGTTTCATCTCCGGCGGAATGATCCCCTGACAGGAAGGACAGATGAGACAGGCCTTCTCACCCGCAATTAACGGGTCAGGCTCTCCGCTGTAACCTCCCATATTCGCCATCGATGGCTGAAAGTATTCGCTGCAGTGCGGGCATTGCCAGTACCAGCGACGGCGGTCCCCGCGGTTATACAGGGAAAGAATACCCGTCGCGGGGGGTGCTTCATGCGGTGTGGAAGGTCTCCAGCGCGGATCACGGATGTCTCTGCCGGGCGAGCTTTCGGCAAGCGTCATGCCGGCGGACATAAAGGTCGTTGTACGCTTAGAGGCCAGAGAGAATCCATCGCCTTCCCCGTCGATATCTTCGGGAAAACGGTCATAGTCCGTCAGGGCAACACATTTGAAATCTGAGGATGACATGACATTCACTGATGGCCATCCGATTTTCAGGAAACTTCCGGACAGAAAGTATTTGTCATGCACATTGTTATCGTTGCTTCTGGGGCTCAGACACTTCCTGACTTCCGGACTGCACCTGAAGGTTCTGGCCAGACGCTTTTTGGAATGCTCCTGGGCCTTATCCTGGGTCATCTGAACCAGCAACATATCTGACGGGTCGCAGACAATGTTATAGATCACCCAGCCGTCAATCAGGGCAATGGTTTTACCGGTACGTGAGGGCCCGACGAAGATCACAGCATCGTAGGAACGGGAGGCCAGACAGTTCATCGCTTCTGTCATGTAAGGTGCCACCAGCGGGTCCCAGGGAACTGAGTTCCCGCCTGATGTGGGGACTCGCATATACTCTGCCACAGCTTCAGCCACCGGTATCCGCCGCGGCGCCCTGATAAGCAGACCGGTATCCTGTCTGATGGTTCCGGCGCAGGCATGTACCGTCATCACTCCTCCTCCGGTGTAACCTCCTCTGGCGGGTCGGTGATGATCCTGCGGGCAATTTCATCACGTAAATCATCAATAATTTCCTGCACCCTGCAGACTGCATCGGGTGACAGGGCACAGTCACGTTCCAGAATATCCGGTAAGGTCTCGAGCACCTGGATCATCGCTTTCGCCATATCCGCAAACTCGCGGGCAACATCAGCCGCCGGCAGCAATTCACCGACTTCCTGCTCAAACTTCAGGCGCTCCCTCTCTGACTGATACCAGGCCTTGCGGTCCTGAGGAACCATCTCGCCTTCAGCAACCGGAGGCGGCATTTTCATCAGTTCCCCCAGCACTGCAGTCAGTAAATACAGGCGAAGATTTGTGTCATTGCCCCCGACCGGACGGACATTTTTCAGTCGTGCAGCGACTGTCTGGCGATGAACTCCGGACAGCGTGGCTAACTGACTGATGTTAAGAGTCAGATGCTTTAATTCACTGTCCATAATGCACTCCGGTGGTGAACAAAATTTAACCAGTTTCGACACTGGCTATTTTTTAAATCATTAAATTCATAGGATTACACTGGTGGTGATGATGAAAAAAAATGCAAAAAATTGCCTTTTTCCGCGCGGTACTCCCCCCCCGGTGGAAGGATCCCGGGGAGGACCCGTGAGGAAAATTAATGACTTATCAAATAGATTTAGTTAGCTTTAGTTATGAGAGATAACTCTTGATATAGCGAGGCCATATTTGGAAATGAAAAAGATAGTGCACAGCCTGGAATTACTGCTTAATCTGATTACAAAGTCCTGTGGTGTAATTGCATGCTATGGTGCAGTTATAGCACTGGCTATTTTTTACCCTATCAGATCAGCCCAGGTACATAACAGCTATGCCCATCTGGTTGCATTAATTTTTTACCCAGCAGCAGCTATACTGGCGTTTATATGTGCAGCCCAAATAATTACTATCTATTATAAAGAGTTTTACAATAAAAATAAATTTGAAGGAAATGCCAGTAATTTATTTTTCAATATAACTGGCTTAGTAATCATTCTATTCCTGGTAATACTAATTATGGTTATTCCACTATTATCTGTTTACCAAGAATTCAGATAACGGGACTGTAACATCCAACATCATTTGATATCAATTAGCCAGAATTGATGAGGCATTAAGTTGATGAAGCAATGAAAAGGTATCTGTACAGGGTGCCCGGAAAGCTTTGTATGTGTTGTTTCATCACTTAAAGAAAGAATTCCTTATGTGACTCAGCCAGTAATGACTCTCTTCCTGTACTCAACCGCCATGCGGATGATCGCGGCCATTTTTATTTCATTTTTCTGGAAGGAGTGTCCTTCCGGATCTTCTGCTAACTCAAGAACGTAAAAGTGATGTATTCCATTCCACTGAAAGTATGAGTAAAAAAGCAGAGTATCGCAGGAACGCCGTGACTGGGCCCGTGCCAGCCAGGAGTTTAGTTCGGTATCAGTATGACCATCAAAGACATGTACATGATGAAGCTGTTCGTTCTTTGCTGCAGGCTTGGGGAAATGGTTAGGTTTATCCTTCCCAAAGAAATCAACAATCGTCAGATATTCCATCTGGACAGACATGTCAGGCGCGGGAAGATTACCTAAATCAGCGCTCTGCATTTTGTAATCAATGAATCCGTCATAGAGTTCGGTGAATCCACCAGCCGAACCCATTCTGTGTGACATCGTCTGGCTTACATCAAAAACCAGACGATGTCCGTCGTCAGAGATAACATTCCTGAGGAAAACCTCATCTCCCATCAGGATGATGCCTTACACACTTTTTTCTCAGTATCACTCTGTACCGGGGAAGCAGGAACACGCTGAGCCCTTACAGTTTCAGCAATACGAAACATCTTCTCACGACTGCTGCTTTCCGCACCCGGATTCTGTTTTGCTGGTTTACTCATAAAACCTCCTTACGGGGACAATACTCACAGGCAATGGGGATCCTTGTGAATAATGCATAGCGAGTAAAATTTGCACAATTATAACACACCATTCAGGCCTAAAAAATCCCCCTAATCAGTCCCTGAAATGCTGTGCAAGATGTTTCAGTTTCCCCGGAGCTACACCTAATAGTCTGCCTGCATCCCGGAGCAATACTCTTCCACTCAGGGCTTCATCCAGAACAGCTCTGCAGAAAGGCTGGCTGTTTCTGTCCTGTATCACAGCGTAAAATTCATCCGGCCCTGCCTCTGAAGCCCTGTAATCTTTTAACAAGGACAAATAATAACGCCGGTAGTCCTCATACATCACCAGTTGCAGGTCATATGCTCTCCGGACGACCACATAACGACTGACATGAAAACACCTGGCCAGAGCAGCCACGTTTTCCTCTGTTGTGTGCTCCGGCTTCCATAATGCTCTCATGTCAGCACCCGGCATAAGAAAATCTCCTGCCACCTGATTACAGAACTTCTCAGTATTATGCTCATCGTGAACACCGACAGAAGAGATACCGCTCATACCAATCCATAAGTGAGTCAGTTCATGTATCAGCGTAAAGAGCCTGGCAGATGGTGCATCAGCCAGGTTGATAAAAATGACAGGGGCCAGGGGATCACTGATCGCAAAACCCCTGAACTCTTTAACGCTGAGAGGCCTGTGAGTATTGCTATCGACGATGCCGCTGCGCATAACAAGAATACCGGCATTTTCTGCGGAGTGAATAATTCTGCGCTGATACTCTTCCCACGTCATAGCGCCCGGATCAACTCCGTCAGGAAAAAGAAAAGCTTTTATGACCTCAGCCACCTTCTCCGGCGGAGAGTCCATACTGACAGAGCCAATAAACGTTAATACAGGCGCGTCCTGCTCTTTCAGATACTCTTTGTACCACTCCTGCCGGAGCACTACAGCAACAATGGTATCCCTGAGATTAACGCTGATTTTTCCCTGTATACCTCTGTCAGATACCGTTCTCAGATCCGGTAATGGCACAGATTCATCCGGCGGATAAGGTAAGAACAGATAGCCAAAGGGTATATACAATTGGTCCGCTAATTTCTGTGCCTGCATGAACGTCGGCTTATCCTGGCCCGTGAGCCAGCGCTGTATTTTTTCAGGGGCAGCACCGGTGATCCCGGACAGTTCCTCAACAGACACCTCTGCCCGTTCCTGTGCCCGGGAAAGCATTTTGGGGTTGATATAAGCTAAATCTGCCATAAGGGTGCATCCGGTACTCAACAGAGTATTTATTGAGCTAATACTATAAGAAACCAGCGGCGTCTCCACGGACCTCAGTCACCTTCCGGGAAATTTAATTGCTGCTATGGGTTCCCCCATTTACGGATTGTATTTCTCTGACAGAGGCAAGCTGGTGGTTCGCTTTTTCTATCGCAGCCAGTAGCGGTGCTATCCATAACACCGCCTGACAATATGTCAGCCTGCCGGAGGAAGCGGCACCAGTACCGGAGCGGTCAGTGCGGCTGGCAGAGGCTGGCAGGGCTGCGGTACGTAAACGGTACGTGGTGCGGAGCAGCCCGTCAGCAATATCAGCAGGGATAGCATAGTCACAGCTTTTTTCGCGCCTGAGGATAGTTCTGTATTCAATGACGTTCTCCTGTGAGCGGGCGTCTGTGCCGGCTGCTGCCGTGACTGAATCTGCAGCCACCTTATTGTACAGCGATACTATCTCTGCCTGACGCGCGATAACCTTACCCTGCAAAACGGCTTGCGCCTCTGCATTGTCTGCCCGTTTTACGGCCGTTCTGTAGCATGCGCTCATCACTGCAGTTCCCAGCAGTGAGGCCACCAGTACCGACAGCATTATCGCCATCAGCTTAATATTCATCCGGCTTCCCCGTTCACCGTTATGTGACTCAAAGCCCGCTGATAGCGTTCAGTCCTTTCCTTCAGCCCCTTCCTGCCCCCGTTAATCAGCAGTGTCACGCTGAGTATGTCGCCCGGGCATTGCAGACAACCCCGGCAGGCATAAAACCAGGCTGCAGAACGGGCAGCTTCGGTGTCTCTTTCAAGCAACTCAGGCATAGAAACCAGATCCAGATTCAGCGCTGTACCACAGGCCGTGTAATTATCGCGGCCGGTGATTTGTATCAGCCCGCGACCGCGGTATTTCCAGCCATCGTCTTTATACCGGTTACCCATTCTGTTCTGATACACCAGTGCAGCAATCGCTGCCTGCTGCGCCGGCTTTCCCCGTTTCCGGCCCAGCATTTGTGCCTGATACGTGGTTATCCGTCTTCCGAAGGTTGTCAGTAATGCCTCAGGGGTATAGTTAAAGCTCTCCAGAAGCTGCCGGAATCCTCCTGACTCGTGCCCTGTCTGGGCGATAAACATTGCCTGGTCCCGGGGTGTCTGTATCCCGAATTCTTCCATTGCAGCCATGACCGGCCGAAACCAGCGCACAGCGAGTCCGGCGCTGATACCAGCCGCCATCCGAAATTGTTCCTGTTCCATGGTCAGAGCCTCAAAGGAGAGAGTAACCGTGCAATATTTCCTCTGGCACGGCATACCGCTATACAGATAACAGAATTAACCAGTACCACCGGCCAGTGTGTTCCGGTGTAGTGTCCTGACAGATAACCGATAGGGATGCTGCCGTAGATCATCACCACAGCCCAGGCTATCAGTGAGATAAAAGGCCGGTACCGGTGCCCCTGCTTTTTCCAGAACATCAGAACGATGACTATCACCATACTCAGCAGCGCATTGCACAGTGCAGGCCAGTTATGAATCTGCATTGCCTCCCCCTCCACGCATCCGGGTCAGAATCTGAGCGATACTTCCGTTACTCAGTGATGTCAGAAAGCGGATAGCCACTGCCGCCACTATGACAGCCCCGAGTGCATCCAGCGGGTGATCCCGGTAACCGGTCCATTGCTGAAGCTTTGAACCCACCAGCCCGGAACCCATTATTCCCGCAGCCCAGGACACCAGAAAATAAGCCACCTGCTTCAGATGCCCGAGACCAGGTGAAGACGCGACATAAAACGTTGCACCGGCGAACGCACCAAACAGTACGCCGTAATCAGCACCGGTAAGCAGACCATACAAACTGACTCCGGTCAGTGCCGCAGTTGCAGCTCCGGTACCGGATATGGGTTCGGACATGATGTCCCCTCAATAGCTGTGAATCCTCTCAGAATGAGGGGAAATGTGTGTGGTTTTGTTGGAGTGTGGGGATTAAAACGATGATAAGCGGTGTGGCGAAGTAACCACTCTTATCACGTTAGACTATTTTTTGCGGACCGAGATAATGTTTTTTTTCAGTAAAACAGGTATTTTTAAAGAAAATTAAACCAGAGTGAGTTAAGGGTGGCTAAAACTACTTCTTTCCAAATCTTCTATGATGCAGAAGATAATGAATTAGCACAGCATAAAATTGATGCAAAAACTCTCAGCATTTCAATCGGTTCTATGGCTGATTTGATTTCAGCTGCTGATAAGCGGCTTAATGACGGTCAACAAACTGTTAAGTTGATGGTGACCAACCCTGCTGAAGCTGGCTCACTGGGTGTTTCCTATACAATGATGGAACTCGTCCCACATGCCATCAACGTTGCAAAAGTAATTGGATTAACTGGCTTGGCGGGCGCAGCCATTGGCGCACCAGCACTATCACTGATTCGACAGCTAGGAAGTAAGAGGGTCATTTCAATCACTAAAAAAGTAGGTACAGACCAATCTGTTCTAGAACTCGAGGGTGAAGAAATTGTTTGCCATGATTCTGTTGCAAAATTAGTAACAGATCCTGAGATTAGAGATGCTCTTGTTAACGTAGTTCGAGCCCCGCTAGATGGAAAAGCCGGTGCAGTTTTCAAAGTCATCAATGAAGAAGGTGAAGAAGTCGTCCGTCTCGAAGGAGAAGAAACAGAGGAAGTGAAGTCTTTACCTAGAGGCACGTTGCTTGAGAAACGAGAATCAATCGAAGAGGTAAATGTTAGATTCATTCAAATTAACTTCGAAGGGACAAAGGGGTGGAGAATTGACTACCTCGGTGAAGAGCATGCTGTTTCGTTTGAAGACCAGCTTTTCATACATCAAGTTCAAACAGGTATTGTGAGTTTCACAAAAGAAGATTTGTTCGTTGTGGACCTCAAAACAACAAAAACTTTCACTGCGCGTAACACGACAACCAAGTATGCTATAACCAAAGTTAAGCGGAAACGTCCTGCTGAGGCCTGATAACGTGACATCGAATTTGCTGATAGCACAACTGATCTTCTGGATAGGAGTGATTATGATCATTCCTACCTTTAGTCGTTTCTGCTATTCAGCATCGGCTTTGCTTTGGCGTAAGCTGTTCCCAACCAGAATCTTTGAATTTCGTTATCATGACGAAAACACTGGCTCCACAAGAACGCTAACAGTGAAAGTGCCACGAAAAAAAGTGAAAATGCTTGCAAGCCTCATAGATGAAGCTATAGCGGAGAATTCAAAACAAAAATGAGTTCTCAAAACAAAGGATTAAGCACTGGTAAAGCTACTCTTTCCACAGGAGGTTGGGGGGCAATACTTAGCGTTTTAGTCGGCGCAGTTTTGACCGATCCAAATAGCGTTTGGAGGACTGTTGCTTATGCCTTGGTCCCGGGTGTAGCAGCGGTCCTCACTTATGTTATGAATTGGTTTATTTCAAGGCATGGACTTGAGTCCCCAGAGGATGCAGCCAAGAGATCGAAATGTAAACGAGACCTAGCCGAGATAGAGAAGCAGTTAAACTCGGGGCATTTGACCCCGGAAATTGAAGAAAAATTGATGCAAGCAAAAGCCAGAACTATTGAATTATTGGTCTCTATTGGCAGCGATTCTATACTTGCTGCGTCATCTGAGCAAATATCTAAAACTGTCGATCCACAAAGTTAACCGACAGTAGCGGGCCTACTACTCAAATATCTATTTCAAGTTTTATATCAAGTGCAGACAGGCAGCCATCAATGAAACCTTCAGCCATCTGAAGTTCAACCCGAATGCACTTTTCATCACGCTTTAGTATCCTGGCTATCTTCCTTTTTGGCATGCCATAAATGTAATGCGCCACCAATAGCCGGTATTCTTCAGGTCTTCGAACTGCAAGCCTTGCCATGCAGCCATCAATAATGAGCCCGTCACTATCACTGCAACTGAGTCGGGAAGCCCGGGTCTGGGGCAGAAGTCCTTTAAAACCCGCCGCGATATGAGAATAATCAACACCACTGCTGTCTGATGCTGCCCATCCGCCGAATTTTTCCATTATTAGCTGAATATCACGCATTATCTCTGTCTCCACACATTATTTTTTAGCGGTCCCGATAACACCTACTGCAAAGGCGTAATCAAGGGTTCTTAAAAGCAGCAGAAGCTGACTGCCGTATTTGCTTTCAAACGCTGCCGGGTCCCTGTGTAATTCATCATGGTGAGCACGGCAAAGCGGTATAACAAATATATCATGAGCCTTAGTACCGGTTCCCCCCTGCCCGTGGCCGATAATATGATGCGGATCGTCTGCAGGTGTACCGCAGCAGGCACAGGGCTGAGACTTCACCCAGCGCGTATATTTCTCATTAGCCCATCGATGGCGCTTTGGTTTCCGCATAAATGATTCAGGGGATTCCGGATCAATGCGTAGGCACAGAACCTGCTTAGCTTCCTCTGCCGTTCTTTCCATGACTGCCGCGGCACTGTCGTCATAGCCGATAATGTCACTTTCTTTCATCGTGCCACGGAGTTCCTGCCCCTTAGGCATTCTGAATAGCCGGCGCCCGGGGACTTCCGGTATCAAGTCAGTGACTCCTTTAGTCAGTGCCCACCAGCACAGTTCCGGCATGGAAAGGAGATGGCCAGCCGGTAATGACAAGTCAGACACTACTTTGCGAATAACAAATTCAGCGGTGTTTTGCCTGGCTACAGCATGCATCTGCTCTGGTATATTTATCTCACGGAAATAGTTGTCATGGGTGTAGCAAAGACAGACATAACCATGACCGACTTTTAGCGTAGTGTGTTGGTGGTGGTGATATTCATCAGCGTTGAACTGGCAGCAATCGAGATCAGCAACATAGGATTGGAGCTGACTCATCCCGCCAGCAACCTCAATCACCCGCGGGTGGTGCCAGAAGAGATGCAGATCCGGGTCATCCAGCAATGGCTGTTCTGAATCATGTAACCGGCCGGACGGTACAGACTTCAGGTATTCCGGTTCCATCGAGACAACAATACGTCCCCGAAACATCCCTAGCAGGTCATTACCGGGCCGTAAAATAACGGTCCCGGTACGTGGCGCCACGTCAGGCGTCAATAACGCTCTCATTTGTTCGCCATCGCCTTGCGGAAAGCTTTTTTCAGCTTTTTATTTCCGAGCAGATGGATATATCGACGGCAAAGTGCCTCTGATGCAAAAATATCATCCCCATCTACGGAAACAGCTTCAGGGTGTTCCTTCAGATAGTCCTGTGTTTCCTTCAGCGCGAGAAACTGATCCGGAGTTAAATCCGTCCTTGCTGTTTTAGACCGAACCCTGTGTACGCTGCTGCATCCGAATAAGTGACTTTTGGATTGAACTCCCATTCAGATCCCTCCCGCCAAATATTTATCGTGCGTATGCTCACCATCCCAGTCCCTTTTCATAGGGAGTGCACCTTTGAGGTATTTCCGGTATAGCCATACGGCACCAGCCCTGAGTAGAACTGGCTGATAGGTTGTGAAGCTGGCTGAGGCATTGGGGGTGACCTGCACTGATTTCTCTGTCAGATACTTATCTCTGGCTACTGACTTCACACGCCACTGAGCATGTCGGCCCTGAGGGTTATCGTCATACAGCCAGTTAGCTGACTGGAGATAAGTGCTGATTTTTGATGTGTTCACACCATTAAGGCGCTTACAGAACTGGACCGGAGACAGACCTTCAGCAAAGAGTTCCTCCAGGTGTTCGATGTATTCAGCCTGTTGGTGAGTCAGTTGCTCAGCCTGCTGTTTTGCTTCCATAGCGTCAGCCCAGGCCCTGGCCAGTTGAATCGGATCATCAATGTTGGGCAGCATAACGCCGTACACTTCCCGCAGATTGAAGTAACTGTCTTCTAATTTCTCGAAGAAATCCCAGGCCTGGTTAGTATCAACAATCTTGGACATGCGGGCAGCGCCCTTCTCTGTCCACAGAGTCAGTGACCTGGCATTACTTCCAACAGAGTTACTATTAGCTACTCTGTTCTTGAACACCTTTAACTCTGATCCTGTTATTAGAAAATAATGGATACCTTCTTCAAACCGGTCGATATTGCGAGAGAGATTTGTCCTGATGTTTCCTTCATCAGTACCATAGCCAAGAGCAAGGGTTTCCGTTGTGACAACGCGCATGCCCTGGTAGGACAAGACTGGAAGGTTTGCTGATACGCCAGACAGCGCAACAGAATTCAAACGGTTCGCGGGCGTGATAGCCCCATTCGTAGGTAAGGACATAGTTTTCTCCACACTGATTTTATATCGGTCCCGCCCCATCATCTGCAAATGAACGGGATCAACCTTTGCTGCGAGTACTGCAATACACCAGCCAGATAAGCTTACTACAAGTGATGATTAAATATCCAGGTACTACTTCAGCTTTGTGCCGAAAGCGGACGTTTAAGCGTTCAACCTTCGTATATATATTTATGCTTATATGACGAAAGTTATCAGTTTTCCGAGCTGATTTTTTCAGGTAATAATCACCTGTAGGGTAACCCATTACTGCAATAAAGCTTATTGTTACACTTAGTAACGTATTATTGGCCCGCAATTATAAGGCCGCCGTCAGGCAGTTTCCTCACACCTCTTTAAGGGCATTCGGTAAATCGCACCATTGCTATACAACCACACCACAAGCACTACATGTTGTGCTTTTTAATAGAGAAGATTACACATATAGTGAGCACTTGGGCAGGAGAATATAAGTGCAGAACGCCTGGGTTTCCCTGCTGTGTTTTAATTATGTCAACAACCATGCTACATTTGATTTTTTAAACGGAGATGAACATTATGGATCAAAAAAGTCTTAATAATCTCTTTAAAGAATACCAATCCAAACATAATAAACATTTAACTCCTGAACTAGATATGACATCATTGGTACTGAAGTCTCATCTTTTTTTAGAAGAAATATTGTATGAAATTGTCTTGCTTCATTGCAAGACTCCTAAAGTTTTAGAGGGTGTTCAATTCTCTTTTCATCATAAATTGAAATTAGCTGAAGCACTTTACGGAGTTCATCTGTATAAGCTAAAAATCCCAGGGGGTGTCTGGCCTGTACTTGATGCGCTAAATAAACTTAGGAATGATTTAGCTCATAAAATAGATAGTCCAAAGCTTAAAGATAAAATTGTTAATTTTTTAACATCATCAGAAGAAAACCTGATGAAAGATAGAAAATTGCGTCCACTTAATGAAATATTATTCGAACCTAAGCTTTTAACGGAAAGAATGCGCTATGTCTTATGGTGTTTACTTGGATGGCTTGGTTGCATGCACGGTATAATATACTTAAATCCGCCCGAAGAGTTCCTGGCATCTATCTTTGCAGAAATTAATCTTAAAACCAGTGCAGAACGCGTAATTTTTCCTGATCTGTTTGAATGATGCCGCTAACCACGTCAAACGAGCTGCTATGCTGCTTTTTACGTCCTTCTTCGGGCATTCGGTAAAACGCTTAAACTACCGGCACATGTAATACGAGTGTATTACATGTGAGGTTGCCTAGATTGATTCTGGTTTACGCTCAATCTTTCGGATAAATCCTAAATGATGTATGTTGATTCCGTACTCAATCTTAACAGCAAGGGATGACGCATGAATGTAAATATAAAACAAATTTCGGGTAACTGGGATGAAGGATATGCAATGGATAAGCATATGAAAAAAAGCACATATTTAGGTGATAATGAGTATGGACGTCCACAGTTTCATAACGAGCGTACAGAAGTAGGTGAAGCTGTATACCAGCTCAAATATCAGGAAGACTGGAACCAAGTTGATCCACTGGCTGAATGCCTGTTGCAACATGCAGTACCGCTGTTTAAGGACATTCAGTTAATTATACCTATGGCTGCGACCAAACCCAGGACTATACAACCCGTTACGGCTGTAGCCACTGTTCTTGCTGAAAAAATGGGGGGAGGAATGGGATATTTCGACGGCATGATCCTTAAGCAGGCAGGCGGTACGTCCTTAAAAGATCTGCACACCAGAGCCGAAAAAGAAGCGGCAGTTGCTAATATGTTTTCCTATCAAGATCTTATACCGAGCAGCGGGAAGTATAACGCCCTCATAATCGACGATCTCTACCATACAGGCATTTCAATGGAAGCTGCGGTAGCAGCCCTTCGCGGTTATAATAAAATCAACAAAATCTATGTAGCGGCGCTGACCTGGAGATAACCATGACGACGACAGTTTTCGTTGCTGGCTCAATAACCATAAAGAAACTTGATCATCTTATCGTTGAGCGGTTGAAAAAGATTGTGGACCAGAAGTTTAACGTTATCGTTGGTGACGCAACAGGCGTTGATTCATCGGTTCAGCAAGAACTCCTTGATATGGGGTGCAGGGCAACTACTGTCTTCAGCAGTTCACCTAAACCACGCAATAACCTTGGTTCGTGGCCAGTGAACGTGGTTCAGACACATCACGCGCCCGGAACACGCGCATTCTTTACGGCAAAAGATATAAAGATGGCTGAGGCTGCGGATTATGGGCTTATGGTGTGGGACACTAAAAGCCCTGGAACATTAAGCAACGTCTTAGAACTTTTATCGCGTAAGAAAAGCTCCGTTGTTTTCATTAATAAGACAAAGGAATTTGTCATTATTAAAGAGCCGAAAGATGTTGATAATCTGATTAACTTTATGTCGGCTACGTCACTTCAGAAAGTTGAAGAAAAAATTAAACTTTCCGAAAAGCTGTCTCTTATTAAGAATCAGCAAATGGCTCTCATTTAATTTCCTTGCTGGAATAGATATGAACGATAAAGAAACTCGTATTCTGGAAGAACCCCAAACGTTATTAAATTTAGGCTCTGCTTACACAAAAGCCCGAGAGGAATATCTCAGCGAGCTGGCTAGGGACTGTGAACGTTCTGACGGTAGTGGTGTACAGGAAGCGAGGCGTGATGTACATCAGAATGAACTGCGGGAAGCCGAGCGTTCAGCAGAATCCGCTCCTAATGCACAGAAGCAACTCGTTACCAGACTGACGGAAGAGTATTTATCCCGCTAATGAAAAGCCGCCGCGAGGCGGTTTTTTTACGCCCTTCTGCTGCCATTCAGTATGACGTTAAGCCTAGTCCGCTTTTCGCTCTAAGCAGACTTCCATACTGATTCCATAGCATCAGCCCAAACTATGCCCAGTTGAATCGGATCATCAATATTGGGCAGCATAACGCCGTACACTTCCCGCAGGTTGAAGTAACTGTCTCCCAGTATCTCGAAGAAATCCCAGGCCTGGTTAGTATCAACAATCTTGGACATGCGGGCAGCGCCCTTCTCTGTCCATAAGGTCAGAGAACGTGTTTTGCTGGAAATTTGTGCGTCAGGATTACTGACTCGCAAATCAGCAAGCTCTTTTCCAGATACGGTATAAAGGTGTAAACCTTCAATAAAACGCTGACGGTTGGCGTCCAGATTGGTGCGGATGTTTGTAACTCTGGTGCCATAACCTTCTGCCAGGGTTTCGGTCGTAACGACACGGACACCCTGATAGGATAAGACTGGAAGGTTTACTGATGCGCCAGGCAAATAAGCTTACTACAGGTGCTGATTAAATATCCAGTTACTACTTACGTTTTGTGCCTGGAACATTAAATGGTGGTATGCAGGTTCTGAGGTAATAAAAAAATTATAATTTTGAACGAGGTAGTGATATTATTAACAACTTAAGTATATGTAACACACGTGAAGTCTATCCCAGTAGCACTGCATATTGATTAACAGAAAATTAACCCGGGAGGTAGTCTTGAGCGAATCCACTATAATCCTTGCTAAAGAATCAATTTCAGAAGGAATTGAGGCAAAAAAAATAAATGAAATAAGAACCCTTAGTGATGATGAACTTGAAACATATGATAAAAAAACAAATATACTTATGGAGTTTGTGAACGATTTTTCTTTAGTAGAATATGTAAAATTGAACTATGAGTCACTAATGGAACTTCTGAGTGAAACAATTATAAAAGCAGCAAAAGAGCCTTCCTTCATTGGTTCATATCCATTCAAAACCTTCCCATCCCTTTTTAACTCACGAATACTGAACTATCTGATGTCAGTGAAAACTTTACTCGAACATATGGAAACTAGTATTAACAGGCGGTACGGGGAGGAATCAACAGAACTTCTCGAATTTAAATCGCTGACGGCAAATGAATTTGACAGTAAATTTTCATATAGGTTCATGTATAAGCTCAGAAATTTTGTTCAGCACTGTGGAATGCCTCCACTTTCGCACACTATATCAAAATCACTTGATGAAGTCAGTAATACTGTAAGTGTAGAGTTAATTGTCTATTTTATAAGAGATAAATTAATTCAGGGATTCTCAAAGTGGGGGGCTCAGGTAAAGGCTGACTTAAAACAGATGGATGAATCCTTCCCAACAATCCCGATTATTAATGAACACATAAATTCCATTTTTAAAATTTATGTTATATTCAATGAAAAATATCACATAACTAAAGCTTTAGAAGCGAAAGAGTATATAATAGATTTCATTGGAGAGAGAGAAAATTACATTGATGATGAATATATTATAGCGAAAATAAAGAAAACCGAAACAGGCTTGAGTATAAACAAAAAAACCATTCCCACATCAGCACTTCAGAAGATATCCGATTTTTATATAATAAAAGAACATTTATTTTAGCAATGAAAATAACTCACAAAATAATATTTTTCAGATAAACCAGCGGATATCACTGGTTGAGTTAATATATTTCTCGGACTATGTGTAACTGTAACTGATGCCTGAGACTAAACATCGGCAGGTCACCAGCCCGTCTTATACATGGCGTGACCTACTCCCCGTTGATTAATATACCTCAATGCTAGTCATATTGTTGAGACTGCCAATGTCCGCACTTAAATCACAGCGGACCTTCAGTCCTTTTAACTAGTCCACTGAGTGCCAAATACGAAAGTGGATAATAACATTTGTTAGATCTAAAGGGTGCAGGTTCAAAGGTGCCGCACTAACGGGAACTTTGTGATAAGTAATGTTTCTTGGAGTTTTTTAGGGAGGCTCCCTCCCTTAAATCAATACTCATATTGAACATATACACCTTGTTTACGATCTGCGGTATGCACAACCGAGCTGCTGAGATCTCCCTGCACCTGGGGATGTGGATGGTGCTTTGTGCCAGATGCACAATGTAAAAATTGCGCAGGAGCAAGCAAACTAGCATTACCTAATTCCCACGAATGTTGAGAGCCATGGTGAGGAACCTGTACCAAGCCAATTCTTTTCCAGCGTCCTGTTCCCAGATGGTTTTGGATATCTGAAATCACTGATGAAGTAAGATGAATATCGCCAGTACAGAGTGTAGCCAGCCGATCGGTAGGCTCCTTCGTTTTCCGCATAATAGTATTCAAGCGTGTCCAGCCGAAAAGACGGCTTGAGAATCTATTTGCGTGCTCACTCACATGAAATTGACAGGATGTTTCTCTCATAGGTGCGGCATACATACATAGCGAAATATTATTCTTGGCTCTGCCAGAGTGTCCAAAATGTCTTTCATAGCATTCTTTTAGTGTTTTTCTCCAATCTGGAGGGATTTTCGATAAATGCTGGTGTAGGTTAATATTCATGATGGTGTTCTGAATATCTCTTTTGACATCGGATAATAGACTGCCTGAGTGTCTTGCATACAATTTTCCATTTCGCTGTATAATCAACCCTAGGGTGGCAAAGTCTTTTTCAGCATTATAAAAGACGAACTCAAAACCCATGTTTAAGGCTTGAATAGAGCGATCATGACGGAGTATTCTAACTCTTGGAACACCAGACATCGTAGAACCCAAAGAAAAGTAATTCTGACTGAAACGTCTGATATCATCCTCCTGCTGAAAATTGCTCGGTTCTGGTTCAGGCTCATCATCACCGTAAGGAACAGGCGAAGTACCCGCTCCACCCTCAATCAGTACAATCTCTTCAACACGATCATCAAAATTTTTAGATGTTAGCCATTTAACTGGATTGAGTTGCATTAGCGATGTTGAGGGTGAAGTGCCTTTTTTGCCCATAACCGAAATTTCTCGCACGGTCTGCGCCCATTCTGAATATGGGAGCACCAGCGTTTTAACACGACAGTTCCTCAGAATCTCTTCGACGCCGTTTACGTGATCATTATCGAAATGCGATAACACTAACATATTAATGGATTCTGGCCATCCGTACCGTGTTATTTCCCCTAATACACGGTTGAGTGTACTCATGCTTGTGGAGCCACAATCATAAACCCAATTGAAAGTCTCTGTTGCATTCCAGCCTGTGATACTACCTGATTTAAAAGTGCCATTTCCTACCGGATGAAATCTTTGAGTCACTATAAGCGATGTCATTTTTCTTCCTTAAACTGAACCACATTCAAATATATGTTAATTGACACTCATCACCCCAAGCATACATATAACTATATGCTATCCGGTGTATTCAGAAAACCAAACATCAACGATTCTTCTATCACAAAAGCTTCGGGTACTACAGACAACATCTGGCACAGATTAATCAAATCAGGGTTCACGTCTGCCAACAGGAAATCAGCGTGTTTTGTTGAATTCATGAAACGCCCACAAACGGCTCAATCAGCCGCTTGCCGGCAGGAATGTATTGTTCCAGGTCTGCAAGCTGTGAGAATTTACCACCAGCCCATTTCAGGAACGGTCGGCGCCGTACTGTTTCCCGGATTTCGATAGCATTCGTCATACCAGGTACCCCGCCACCAGTTCTGTTGCATTTATCCGGCCAGCAAGTGGACATTCAGATACGTAATACCGGCATTTGTTTTTGGTCAGGCACTCTTCACGGTGACGGGCGGCAATCGTCCGAAGGTGATCACTGTGTGTTGAATCAAAAGCTGCTAGCCATTCAGTGGCTGCACGATTCCAGAGTTGCTTTTTCTCCAGTCCTTCCGCCGCCATTGCATGAGCAACATATTTTGGGCTCGTGGCCGCTGGATCCTCAGCCGGAAAATAGTGCTGTTTGTCACGGTCAATGCGTCCGGTCTTGATCAGCGCCTTAATCGCCCGGTTGTACTGGATCTTTGAACCGCCCACCGCGGCGTAAATATCACAGGACTTCACCGGGTGTTTCTCTACAATCACAGCGATAATTCTGTTTTCAAGTTCCATCATGCCCCCCTGAAACCGGCAGGTATTTCGGTATCCGGTGTGTCGATTGTCGTAATGCCCCGCTCTCCGGGCCTGGCCCAGCGCCCGTTTAATTTCTGAGGGCGCCCGGCGGCATCCCATTTGCCTGCACGCTGCAGGTAGCCCGGGAAGTTTTTCGGTATGAACAACGTGGCCGGCCGGAGATATTGTTCCTGCTCCGTTCCCCGCCAGTCTTCGGTTTTGTAATCGACAACCAGTTGCAGTTCTTCGGGAGTATATTTCTCCCGCAGGCGGGCCCGGATATTTTCCAGTGATGAATTCGAGGCTGTGAAACGTGAGCCAGTGGTCAGGTTGAGGTGTTTTAAAACCTGTTTCGCCTGGTCAGTGATGACCACTTCAGGGTCGGGTTGCGGCGTAACCTGACAAAGGGGTTTTGATTTTACTGATGGATCTGGTGTTGAAGTTACTGACGGATCCCCCCCGGATTCTGACGGGTCAAAAATATCGTTTTTGCCGGATTCTGACGCGTCGGATTTTGATGCGTCAGATTCTGACTCGTCATATTTTGATGCGTCAGATTCTGACGGGTCAGATGCTGGCAGGTGAGATAAAGCAGCCTTCCGAAGCTTAGCGATATTCAGGCGATAGATATTTGGTGCATTCCGGTTACCCGCCCGGCGTTGCTGACGGGTGAGCCAGCCGCCCTCCTCCAGCTTACTGATGGCAGTACGGACCGTTGAGGGACCTGCACCCAGCTGCCGGGCAATCGTCCCGATACTTGGCCAGCAGACTCCCTCGTCATTGCTGAAATCAGCAAGGCGGGCCATGATTGCTACACTGGTCAGTTTCATACCCGCTGCAGCACAACCGTCCCAGACGTACGAACTTAATTTCACACTCATTGTTCTACCTTCCTGAATTTCTTTGGCCAGTCACGCCGCGGACAGACACAGTCAAACTCATACCCCGGGCGCCGGTATATAACCCGCTGATGAACGATATCGATACCCACGGTTTCAACTGTGACATCCCGCCAATCCATGTACTTCTCAACCCACGGTTTAATGATTTCGTCTTCCACATGCGGCCCTCCGGTTATTCTGGCTGGCCACAACACCCACAGCCCACTCCGCAAAGCTGTGGTTCACCGGCACCCATTGGCCATGTACCATCACCACATAACAGTAAATAACCGGAGTCTTTCCACCTGTGACCGGTAGTACCCTGAGTTGCGGTAGTCTTCGTTCTGCTGTTAGAATGTTCATGCGATTATTTCTCCACACAAGTTTTGGTCGCACCCGAACGCCCTGAGCTGCAACTTGGGGCGTTCACCTTTTCTGCCTCGCAATAAATCCTGTAAACCAGAGTTGTGTGCTCCTGTAATTTGCTGATGACCAGATAAAGTTCATCGTCTATAGCTTCCCTTTCGTGACGCTCAATGACTCCATCTTCAATCGCTTCCCTGACCTGTTTGGAGTAAGCCGCTATCTGCTCCAGGGCTTCCAGCAGGCGCTGGTTAATGTCTGCATTGTCGATTTCACCGAGGTCCGGCGGCATTGGTACAAAGACACCACCTGAAGCTCTAGCGACAGCATGTGCAACATGGTTAGTTCCACCCGCTTTCTGCAATACATCTGCCCAACCCATCGGGAAAACCTGATCACCAATGTGACGAAGTCTGTTAAACAGTGCGTTTTCAGTAACTCCGATCCAGTCGGAGGCTTCTGCATAACCACCAGGTAAATCAGTGATACTTTTCTTCACAGACTGGATGTACCAGTCCGGCTGCTTTTCTACTTTCCAGTTCCTCTGATCCACGGTGAATGCCTCTTAGCTGTGGTTTAACTACTTAGCCCTTTTGCATACTCTTAATCCAAATACAGATCCGGACGGAGGCGAGCCCGGGGAACACCGGTAACCTTTTCCACTAACAAAACATGTTTTGACGGGGTTTTCTGTTCCCGATTCAGCCAGTTCCATATCTGTTGCTGCTTTACGTTTGAAGATGAAGCCTGAGAAATTTTCCGGGCAAGTTCTGACTGACCGCCCGCAATTTCAATGGCTTCCTTTAAAGCATCGGTCTCGGTCTTCATACATTCTCTCGATAAGGTGATTTTTCAGTTGTGAGCATACAACATCAACAACCAATATAACAACTTTTAGGTGTTGGATAGTTAAAACATAAAGTTGTAATGTGCGCATAAATAGAGGAGATGGTTGTGGGCACATTAGGCGAGCGTTTGCGCGAATCCAGAGAAAAGAAAAAATTAAGTCAGCAGGAACTGGCTGATAAGGTTGGTGTTTCTCAGCAGGCGATAGGTAAGATCGAAAGCGGAGTCACCCAAAATCCCAGGAATCTAAAAGTC
This sequence comes from Tatumella ptyseos ATCC 33301, assembly GCF_000735525.1. Taxonomy (GTDB): domain Bacteria; phylum Pseudomonadota; class Gammaproteobacteria; order Enterobacterales; family Enterobacteriaceae; genus Tatumella; species Tatumella ptyseos. Next base: position 108,877 of record NZ_JMPR01000038.1, read on the forward strand.
ATCGCTGCCGCGCTTGATGTGGCCGAACATTGGCTTCAGTTTGGAGAAGTCGATACTAATGATCAGAAAACTGAATACGTGAACAAGGAATGTGAGGAGACATCCAGGGATTCGAAAATATTCACAGAGATACCAATATTGGATATTGAATTATCTGATAGTGACGGATATTCGGCCGAGGTAATAGAAAGCGAGGGATCGACCTTTCCTTTCCGTAAAGATGACTTTCTTAGAAACAATAGTGTCACGCCGTCGAACGCCAGAATTGTCAAAATAAACGGTAGCAGCCTTTACCCTGTTTTGAAAAATGGTGATATGGTTGCCGTTGACCTTAGTAACACATATCCCGTGAGAGACGATGATTTGTACGCAATTCGAGACGGTGTATTGTTACGGGTTAAAATACTGATTAACCGCCCGGATGGTGGGCTATTACTTCGCAGTTTTAATAAAGAGGAATACCCGGACGAAATTCTGACTTTAGCAGAAAAAGAGCAAAGGATAACTGTGATTGGCCGGGTATTCTGGTCGTCAAGAAGCTGGTAAAAAACGGATAAGATCATCTTCAGTGATGATCTTGATACCCGTCAGGAGCTCATCCCGATAGCTGATAGCCTTTTCAATTTTCCTGCCATGTGCTGAGAACCTCCAGGCTTTCGAAGATAGAGTGCCAACAACAAGATAATTGATTTTCTTAGTAATTGAATCTTTAATATCGCCACCAGCATCGACTATTCTTTTTGATATTACGGATCTATTTCCGCACAGAAAAGTGCCTGTAAGGCAAAAAGTTGAACCTGAGAAATCTATGCTGTCTATTTCATCGCATGGCAAACGAGTAGATAACCCCTCAACTACACCATCATCAAGATTTGCCCCGGAAAATGCACAAATTGCATTATAAAGCCGCCTGCTTTCTTCTTCCGTTACCACCTTATCAGCTAGTATTTCTTTAACTAACTTGTATAGGTCCTTCCCCGGATAGTTGTTCTTCAACGTACTGTTTTGTCTCAGCCACCAATTGAGATACCTGATTTCCTCCTCTGAAAGTGAACGGTCTGCTGCAATACCCTTACAAAGCCCCGTTAACAAATTTATATCCGATTCAGCACTATAAAAATCGATATTTGGCACATCCAGTAATTCTCGCGGAATATCAGAAAGGAAAGTCTTTATGTCCTCCTTCTCCTGAACGGTGAGTTTGCCCTCTGAAAGGATGTTATTCACCCGAAAAAGAAGAGACCTAACCACATGATTTTATGATATTTCTTCCGCTTCCCTCAACCATGTAGCGAGATAAACAATTTCAATATCATTCACCTTACCATCTGACAAAATACCATCGATAATACTCACTAAGTTGTTGAAAAGCTTATCTCTAATCATCGAATAATTATAAATTTCCGTCCCTGAAATCATACAACCTCCATTTAGTTTTCCTATATCGATACTCCTTTTTTCTATTTCATTCAAACCACATAAAGTTGTTGGCAGTCCACATGACAACAACTAAATTACACCTTAAAGTTGTTATGATATTTCTAACACACAGCTAAGCCGACGGTGATAGGTAACACCGGTGATGCAACTCAGCATCCAGAGTCGTATGGTGATGCCCGACCGGGGCGCCGCAGCGGAACACATAAAAACGGAGAATGATATCGATACAGGAAAACGTTAAAGGCCGAAGCCACTGCGTCAATGTGGCACACAACGAAGAGGGTGTTACGCCGGATATATGGCCAGCACCTGTGTAACCTCCCCTGGCGGCATGGTTGTCAGGTCGCAAAGGCAGCGTTACGGGCAACGCGGCGTAAGGTGGTCAAATGTAATGCCCTCTTCGTTGTGTAAACACCCGACGGTGATAAGGCTCCTTAACTGATTGCTGGTTCAACTCCAGCGCACAGCCCTCTCCAGTGTGGAGAACCACCGGCTGTGGATTGTTGCAGTAGTCCACCAGCCACTCTAAAGCTACTGAATTTAGCACCCGACTGGTGAGGGATTTTTGCAACCAAAAATCAACGATTGCAGTCGTTTAGTGGAGAAATAAATTATGTCCTGGATTTATACAAACAGCGGTGAGCACTTCAATTTCATCAGCCCACGGCCTGAGCAAATCTGTATCGACGATATCGCTTGCGGGCTGTCCAATATCTGCAGGTTCACCGGCCAGCTGAATGAGTTTTACAGTGTGGCCCAGCACTCAGTTCTGGCCAGCCATATCGTGCCACCGGAATTTGCCTTTGAAGCACTAATGCATGATGCCCAGGAAGCCTATCTCGGTGATGTGTCTTCTCCGCTTAAAGGCTTGCTGCCTGATTACCGACGGATTGAACGTATTGTTGAAATGGTGATCCGGATGAATTATGGACTGCCGGCAGTAATGAGTTCAGTGGTTAAACATGCAGACCTTACCTTACTGGCTACAGAACGCCGCGATTTCGACCTGGATGATGGTACGCCGTGGCCCATTTTGGAGGGTATCGAACCTCTCGCCAGTGTGATCAGTCCCCTGACACCCCGCCAGGCCATGATCCAGTTTCTTAACCGGTTCTATGAGCTCTATTCGCAGTATGTTTCAGACCTGCTGGTTATGCGTATTTCACTGGATAACGTAAACCACCAGCTTACCGATGCAGGTATTAATGCCATTAGTGCCCAAACAAAACAGGAAGCTGATTAATGTACTCAATGACCTGGGAAGACGCTAAGAAGGCCATGAGTGAGGGGAAAGCCGTAAAGCATGAATACTTTAGTCCGGATGAATTTTTCAGGATGCAAGGCAATCAGATGGTTGATGAATCAGGTCAGCCTGTGGCTCGCTGGTATTCAGGTGAATTATGGCAGAAGACAGGATGGTCAATTCTTGATGATAAAATGGACAAGCTCTTTGGTCTTAACCTTGTGGCTGAGGGGAATAGTTCGTTACGGAAGGAGTTTAAGGGAGGATAATCATGATACAGATGCTGACACTGGAAGAATGGGCTACGGAGAAATACAAAAGCAACCCTCCGAGCCTGTCAACTCTGAGACGTTACGCTAAACAACAGCTCTTTTTGCCACCGGCAAGTAAACAAGGCCGGTTCTGGCGCGTTCGTGAAGATGCTGAACTTGTCGGGGAATTAAGCATGCCCGAAGTGCGGAGGAATGATTCTCCCCTGTTACTGAGGATTCTTACCGATGGCTGCCAGACCCCGTAAAAATAATGTCAGCATCCCCAACCTTTACCCCCTTTATAGCCGTAAGGTGAACAAGGTCTACTGGCGATATAAACATCCGGTGACGGGTAAGTTCCACCCCCTCGGCAGCAATGAAGATGAAGCAAAAGCGATAGCTATCGAAGCGAATATTCGCCTGGCAGAGCAACGCAGCCGGCAGATCATGGCGCTCACGGACCGCATATCTTCAGTAAAGGGCCACGGTATCAGTGTGAACGGATGGATCACCCGCTATCGGCAAATCCAGGAAGATCGGCTGAACAGCGGTGATATAAAACCGAATACCTATAAACAGAAAACTAAACCCGTCGCCCTGCTTACAGAAAAGTGCGGACAGCAGGGGATTGCTGATGTCTCTGTAAGGGATATTGCGCAGATCCTTGATCAATACCAGTCACAGGGGCAGCACAGGATGGCCCAGGTCATAAGATCCGTTCTGATTGATGTTTTCAAAGAAGCACAACATGCCGGAGAAGTTCCGCCGGGACATAACCCTGCCCTCGCCACCAGACAGCCCAGAATAAAAGTTACCCGCCAGAGACTCAGCCTTGAGGAGTGGCATAAGATTTTTGCCATTGCTGATAGACAGCATAAATACATGGGTAACGCCATGCTATTGGCAGTGGTCACGGGCCAGAGGCTGGGCGATATTTCCGGAATGAAATTCAGTGATGTCTGGGATGGACACCTGCACGTTGTTCAGCAGAAAACGGGGACCAGGCTGGCTATCCCTGTCAGCTTACAATGCGATGCATTAGGGGTGACTCTGGATGATGTTATCAGGCGCTGCAGAGATTACGCCGTCAGTCCTTTCCTGGTTCATTACTTCCGTACGACCTCACAATCAGAACGGGGAGCACAGGTCACACCGAATACCCTTACCACAAATTTCAGTAAGGCCAGGGATAAAGCCAATATTGACTGGGGCGCAGGAACGCCGGCTACCTTTCATGAACAGCGATCATTGTCAGAACGTCTGTATAAAGCTCAGGGGATAGATACTAAAAATCTGCTGGGTCATAAATCACAACAACAGACGGATAAATATCACGACGACCGGGGAAAAGACTGGATCACGATAGCGATTTAGGACCGGGTTTTGATAACTCGTTTTGATAATATTTTGATAACCCTTAGCACGCTAATAAAAAACGGGCTCTTTTCAGAACCCGTGCTTATGTATCTGCGGTGTGGCCGGATTACATATGGCTGATGATCGCATCACCAAACTCTGAGGATTTCAGCAGCTTAGCGCCGTCCATCAGACGTTCGAAATCGTAGGTGACGGTTTTGGCCGCGATGGCTCCTTCCATACCTTTAATGATTAAATCGGCTGCTTCGGTCCAGCCCATGTGACGCAGCATCATTTCTGCGGAAAGGATCACTGAGCCAGGGTTAACTTTATCCTGGCCGGCATATTTTGGTGCGGTTCCGTGGGTGGCTTCAAACAGTGCACATTCATCACCGATGTTCGCTCCCGGAGCAATACCAATCCCGCCCACCTGTGCTGCCAGCGCATCTGAAATGTAGTCGCCGTTCAGGTTCATACAGGCAATCACATCATATTCTGCCGGACGCAGCAGGATCTGTTGCAGGAAGGCATCGGCGATAACGTCTTTGACAATAATGTCTTTGCCGGTGTTCGGGTTTTTAAAGGTCATCCACGGGCCGCCATCCAGCAATTCACCGCCGAATTCTTCTTTCACTAACTGGTAGCCCCAGTCTTTGAAAGCACCTTCGGTGAATTTCATAATGTTGCCTTTGTGAACCAGCGTCAGGGAGTCGCGGTTATTAGCAATGGTGTATTCCACCGCTGCACGCACCAGTCGCTTGGTACCTTCTTCAGAACACGGTTTGACCCCGATACCACACTGCTCAGGGAAACGGATCTTCTTCACACCCATTTCTTCACGCAGGAAGTTGATCACTTTATCTGCTTCTGCGCTGCCGGCTTTCCATTCGATACCGGCATAGATATCTTCAGAGTTCTCACGGAAGATGACCATATCAGTATCTTCAGGACGTTTTACCGGGCTTGGGGTCCCGCGGTAGTAGCGGACAGGACGCAGACAGATGTACAAATCGAGTTGCTGACGCAGTGCCACGTTCAGAGAACGGATACCGCCGCCTACAGGAGTGGTCAATGGGCCTTTAATGGCAACGCGGTATTCTTTGATCAGGTCCAGGGTTTCCTGTGGCAACCAGACATCCGGGCCATACAGCTCAACGGATTTTTCACCGGTGTAGATTTCCAGCCATGAAATCTTACGTTTGCCCTGGTAGGCTTTCTCTACCGCGGCATCAACGACTTTTAACATTACCGGAGAAACATCAACACCAATTCCGTCCCCTTCGATGTAAGGGATCACCGGGTTTTCAGGAACAACCAGTTTACCCTGCTGCAGGGTGATTTTCTGACCTTCCGCCGGAATGACAACTTTGCTTTCCATCAACCTCTCCTTCGAGCGATTTTATGTTAATGATTTGTAATGCGCCGGGAAATATTACTGCAATTCTCCGGCAATAGCATGCAAAAAAACCGAACCTGTCGGACGCTTTCCTGTGTCACGCATACCAAGAGTATTACCCCAAAAAGTGGTCGCTGATAAGTCTTTTATTCACATCGCGTCGGATTCACCCGCCCGATGTGTGATGTCTGCCGCGGAAATACGGCTCAGAGTAAGTGCTCGAAAAACCAGCAGTTATTCTCCCTGCGCCCGTCTCCTGTGCTTTCTGCTGGTGTCTGCCCTTGCAGTTCAGGCTATACTGCCGCGACGCCCCTAAAGAAGTAAGATTATGCAAAATAAATCCCGACCCGCGCGACGCCCACGGCGTCCTGCTGCCGTGACCAAAGAGTCTGCCCCCCGCAGAGTGATACTGTTTAACAAGCCGTTTGATGTCCTGCCGCAATTTACCGATGAAGGTGGCCGTCAGACATTAAAAGCGTTTATCCCCGTGGCCGGGGTTTATGCTGCCGGCCGTCTGGATCGGGACAGCGAAGGGCTGTTACTGCTGACCAACGATGGCAAACTGCAAGCCCGGATGACACAACCGGGAAAACGCACCGCAAAAATTTATTACGTTCAAGTGGAAGGTGAACCTGACGAAGCGGCTCTGCAGCGTCTTCGGGACGGTGTGGTGTTAAAAGATGGCCTGACGTTACCGGCCGGCGTCGAAAAAGTCCCTGAACCGGCGTGGCTCTGGCCCCGTCAGCCACCGATCCGTGAACGTAAATCTATCCCGACCCAATGGCTGAAAATTGTTCTTCATGAAGGACGTAACCGGCAGGTGCGTCGGATGACTGCCTTTATCGGCTTTCCGACCTTGCGATTGATCCGCTATGCCATCGGCAGTTATACCCTCGATAATCTCGGGAACGGTGACTGGCGTGAAGTATCCCCCGCGGTGTAAGCTGACCATTCTGCCCGGTACCGGTTGCCGGGGTCGGTCACTTTAAACCGGAGGTCATTATGTTCAGTCCGCATATCACCGTTGCCTGCCTTGTCCATGCCGAAGGTCAGTTACTGGTCGTTGAGGAAGACGTTAACGGCAAGCCAACGCTTAACCAGCCCGCCGGGCACCTGGAAGCGGATGAAACTCTGTTACAGGCAGCCTGCCGGGAACTGTATGAAGAAACCGGTCTGAAGGCAGAACCGCACTATTTTCTCGGGGTTCATCAATGGATCGCCCCGGATAAGACGCCTTTTATCCGCTTTCTTTTCGGCCTCGACCTCCCCTTTTGTGCGGAAACCGCCCCGCAGGACAGCGATATCACCCGCTGTCACTGGCTGTCGCCCGGGGACATCCTGCAGGCAAAGAACCTGCGTTCGGTGCTGGTTGCAGAGAGTGTCCGTCTCTGGCAGCAGGGCGAACGTTATCCGCTCAGCCTTGTCTGCGCGTTCAATTGGCCTTCCTCCGGGGATGCGTAACCGCAGGCATCATGGTAGAATGTGCCGCCAGTTTTTCTTAAATGCGTCTTGTGTGAGTAGGTCATGTCTGACAATAGTCAAAAAAAAGTAATCGTCGGGATGTCCGGCGGCGTTGATTCCTCTGTTTCTGCCTGGTTACTGCTGCAGCAAGGCTACCAGGTTGAAGGCCTGTTCATGAAGAACTGGGAAGAAGATGACGGAGAAGAGTACTGTACCGCAGCCGACGATCTGGCTGACGCACAAGCGGTTTGCGATAAACTGGGGATCCGGCTGCATAAGATTAATTTTGCCGCTGAATACTGGGACAATGTGTTTGAACATTTCCTGGAAGAATACAAAGCAGGCCGTACCCCTAACCCTGATATTCTCTGCAACAAAGAGATCAAATTCAAAGCATTCCTGGAGTTTGCCGCCGAAGATTTGGGTGCCGATCTGATAGCCACCGGGCATTATGTCCGCCGCCAGGATAAAGACGGTAAAAGCCAGTTACTGCGTGGCCTGGACAGCAATAAAGACCAGAGCTATTTCCTGTATACCCTGAGCCACCAGCAGGTTGCACAAAGCCTGTTCCCGGTCGGTGAGCTGGAAAAACCGGAAGTCCGCCGCATCGCGGAAGAACTGGACCTGGTCACGGCGCGTAAAAAAGATTCCACCGGCATCTGCTTTATCGGTGAGCGCAAGTTCCGCGACTTCCTGGCCCGCTATCTTCCGGCACAGCCCGGGGTGATAGAAAGCACCGACGGACAGGTATTAGGCGAACACCAGGGGCTGATGTATCACACCCTGGGGCAGCGTAAAGGACTGGGGATCGGTGGCCTGAAAGACAGTAATGATAATCCATGGTATGTGGTGGATAAAGATGTGGCCGGTAACCGTCTTATCGTTGCTCAGGGCGCTGAACATCCGCGACTGATGTCTGTGGGCCTGATTGCTCAGCAACTGGACTGGGTCGACCGTCAGCCGGTGACCGAACCACTGCGGTGTACCGTTAAGACCCGCTACCGTCAGACCGATATTCCGTGCACCGTCACTCCGCTGTCCGATGACAGAATAGACGTTCGTTTCGATGCGCCTGTTGCCGCAGTTACCCCGGGTCAGTCCGCAGTCTTTTATCTGGGCGATGTTTGTCTGGGTGGAGGCGTCATCGAGCAACGCCTGCCGCTGCCGATAGCACAATAGCCCCCGGAGGCGCAGTGGCGAAAAATATTTATGATATTACCCTGGCACTGGCCGGGGTTTGTCAGGCAGCACATCTGGCACAGCAACTGGCCCATCAGGGCCATTGCCCGCAGGATGTTTTTGAGGTTTCCCTCCGCAGTCTGCTGGATCTCAACCCTGCCGATACACTGACCGTGTATGGTAATGATGAGTCGAACCTGCGTTTCGGGCTGGAGTCCTTAATCGCCGTGCTTCATAATCCTTCCCGTCAGGGTGCTGGCGCAGAAATTACCCGTTATACCCTTAGCCTGCTGATGCTGGAGCGTAAGCTGCATAAAAACAGCAAAGCCATGGCAGAACTGAGCGAGCGTATTGCGAAGCTCGACCGGCAATTACAGTTTTATGAGCTGGAGTCAGAGACGATCACCGCTGCCATTGCAGGGATTTATGTGGATGTGATAAGCCCTGTCGGACCGCGGATCCAGGTCACAGGCTCGTCGGCTATCCTGCAGAACTCTCTGGTACAAAGTAAAATTCGCGCAGCCCTGCTGACCGGTATCCGTGCCGCCGTGCTCTGGCAGCAAGTCGGGGGCGGACGCCTGCACCTGATGTTCAGCCGGTCACGGATCGTAGACGAAGCTAAACTCATTTTATCCCGTTTGTCGCCCGGCGTTTAACGGCGACAGCCTTACTGCTTTTACAATAATTCAGGAGTTGCACTGATGGAATTATCTGCACTGACCGCCGTTTCCCCTGTTGACGGACGCTATGGGGAAAAAGTCAGCCCGCTGCGCGCAATTTTCAGTGAATTTGGTTTACTGAAGTTCCGTGTTCAGGTTGAAGTTCGCTGGCTACAGAAGCTGGCCTCAACCGCAGAAGTCAGGGAAGTTCCTGCATTTGACGCCAACGCAAACGCTTTCCTTGACCAGATTGTCGACAATTTCAGCGAAGAAGATGCGGCGCGTATCAAAACAATTGAGCGCACCACTAACCACGATGTCAAAGCCGTGGAATATTTTCTGAAAGAAAAAGTCGAAGCGGTGCCTGCACTGCATGCGGTTTCTGAATTTATTCACTTCGCCTGTACCTCTGAAGATATCAATAACCTGTCTCACGCCCTGATGCTGGAAACAGCACGTCGTGAAGTGATCCTGCCGTACTGGAAACAACTGACACAGGCTATCGAAGGTCTGGCCGAAGAATACCGTGATCTGCCTCTGCTTTCCCGTACCCATGGTCAGCCGGCTTCCCCGTCGACGATGGGTAAAGAGATGGCGAACGTTGCTTACCGTATGGCCCGCCAGGTCCGCCAGTTAGAGCAGGTGGAAGTGCTGGGTAAGATCAACGGTGCCGTAGGTAACTATAACGCCCACCTGGCCGCTTACCCGGAAGTGGACTGGCATCGTCTGAGCGAAGAGTTTGTCACTTCGCTGGGTATCCGCTGGAATCCTTATACCACGCAGATTGAACCTCATGATTACATCGCGGAGCTGTTCGATTGTGTCGCGCGTTTTAACACCATCCTGATCGATTTCGATCGTGATATCTGGGGCTATGTCGCGCTGAATCACTTTAAACAGAAAACCATTGCCGGTGAAATCGGCTCTTCGACCATGCCGCACAAAGTTAACCCTATCGACTTCGAAAACTCCGAAGGTAACCTGGGCCTGTCTAATGCGGTCTTACAGCATCTGGCCGCGAAACTGCCGGTATCCCGCTGGCAGCGTGACCTGACCGACTCGACTGTACTGCGGAATCTGGGTGTGGGTATCGGCTATGCGGTTATTGCTTATCAGTCAACGCTGAAAGGCATTTCCAAACTGGAAGTGAATGCAGACCGTCTGCTGGAAGAGCTGGACCGTAACTGGGAAGTGCTGGCCGAACCGGTACAGACCGTGATGCGCCGTTACGGTATCGAAAAACCGTACGAAAAACTGAAAGAACTGACCCGCGGGCGCCGCGTTGATGCAAAAGGGATGCAGGAGTTTATCGATAACCTGCCGCTGCCGGAAGACGAAAAAAACCGTCTGAAAGCCATGACACCTGCCAACTATATCGGCCACGCCGTGAAACTGGTGGATTCTCTGAAATAAGTCTGTTGCGCAGGCCGGAGTTTCCGGTCTGCGTTAATCCCCTGTTTACTTCATTTCACGTATAATCCCCCCATAGTTTTTCCTGCCTGCCTTTGAGGTTGTTATTATGCGTGTGCTGGTTATTGAAGATAATGCGTTATTACGTCATCACCTGGCTGTACAGCTACGGGATATGGGCCACCAGGTGGATGTGGCAGAAGATGCCCGTGAAGCCGATTATTTTCTGACAGAACATGAACCCGATGTGGCGTTAATCGACCTGGGCCTGCCCGGGGAGGATGGTATGAGCCTTATCCGGCGATGGCGGATGCAGGCAGTGAAACAGCCTATCCTGGTGCTGACTGCCCGCGAAGGCTGGCAGGCAAAAGTAGAGGCACTGGAAGCCGGTGCTGATGATTATGTGACCAAACCCTTTCATATTGAAGAAGTCGCGGCCCGCCTGCAGGCACTGATGCGTCGTAACAGTGGTCATGCTTCGCAACTGATTGAATACGGGCCGTTTCAGGTTGATTTATCCCGCAAGGAACTCACCATCAGCGGTCAGACCGTTCGCCTGACGGTGTTCGAATATACCATTGTCGAAATGCTCATCCGTAATGCCGGTAAAGTGGTCAGTAAAGAATCGCTGATGCTACAGCTCTATCCCGATGCCGAACTGCGGGAAAGCCATACTATCGATGTACTGATGGGACGCCTGCGTAAGAAAATCCAGCAACTGCACGACGGTGAAGTGATCACGACCGTCCGCAGCCAGGGCTATCGTTTTGAGTGCCGGTAAACACTGGCTGCCGTGGCTGTCCAGGCGGGCTCCCCTTTCACTGCGGGTGCGTTTTTTGCTGGCAGCCTCTGTGCTTGTGCTGTTTCTTTCGCTGTCTTATGGTGTAGTGGCCGTTTTCGGTTATGCCATCGGTTTCGATAACAATACCTACCGTGTCATGCGCGGTGAAAGTAACCTCTTTTTTACGCTGGCTCAGTGGCAGGATAATAAACTGACTATCGCCAAACCTGAGCGGATCAAACTGAATTTTCCGACACTGGTGTTTATCTATGATGAACATGGGCGACTGCTCTGGCAACTCCGCGATGTCCCGGAAATCCGTTCTGAAATCCGCCCCGGCTGGCTGATGAAGAGTGATTTCTATGAAATAGATACCAATAACCGCACCAGTCTGGAAGCCATCGGGGATAACCGGGAAGCCAGACAGAAGATGAGCCAGCTCGATAGCGATGAGACCTTTACCCACTCCGTGGCGGTCAGCCGGTACGATGCAACTCCCAGCCTGCCAGCCCTGACTATCGTCGTCGTGGACTCTATTCCCCAGGAGCTGCAGCACTCTAATGTGGTGTGGATGTGGTTCAGTTATGTGCTGGCCGCCAATTTACTGTTAGTGATCCCCCTGCTGTGGCTGGCTGCACGCTGGAGCCTGCGGCCTATCGGCCATCTGGCCGCGCAGATCCATGAGCTGGAGACCAGTCAGAGGGAAAGTCTTGACCCGACTCCCCCACAGGAACTGCGCAGTCTGGTACGTAATCTTAATCTTTTGCTGAATAATGAACGTCAGCAGGGGCTGCGCTACCACAATACCTTATCCGACCTGACTCACAGTCTGAAAACCCCCCTCGCCGTCCTGCAGAGTACACTGCGTTCTTTGCGGGGCGGCGCGGCTATCAGTGTTGAAGAAGCCGAACCGGTAATGCTTGAGCAAATCAGCCGTATCTCGCAGCAGATCGGCTACTATCTGCACCGGGCCAGCCTGCAGGCAGACCATAATCCGCTGCAGCGTGATCTGCATTCCGTATCGGCACTGTCTGACAGTCTCTGTTCTGCTTTAAATAAAGTTTATAAACGTAAAGGGGTCGACCTGACGCTGGATATTTCACCGGAGATCACCTTCTGCGGAGACCAGAATGACTTTATGGAAGTGATGGGGAATCTGCTGGATAACGCCTGTAAGTATTGCCTGGAATTTATCGAAATCACGGCCCGCCAGACCGACACCGCATTACATCTGTTTATCGATGACGATGGCCCCGGGATCCCTGACAGTAAGCGTTACCTGATTTTCCGGCGCGGCCAGCGGGCAGATACGCTGCGGCCCGGCCAGGGGATCGGGCTGGCAGTCGCCCGGGAAATTGTGGAGCGCTACCAGGGCGATATTATTGCCCATAGCAGCCACCTTGGGGGGACACGTATGGAAGTGATTTTCCGGCTCCAGCAGATGTAAATTGGCCGGACGTAACCCTCCGCGGGCTGGTATACTGGCGAGATTACTTCAGAACAACAGCAGGCGTCTATGGACTACTCACTTTCAATTAACTGGCCGGAATTTCTGGCGACTTACTGGCAGAAAAAACCGGTCGTTATCCGGCAGGGATTCGCCGGGTTTACGGATCCCATCACCCCCGATGAATTGGCCGGTCTGGCGATGGAAAACGAAACCGACAGCCGCCTGGTTTCACAGGAAGGTGATAAATGGCAGGTCAGCCACGGCCCGTTTGAAAGTTTTGACCATCTTGGAGAAACCCACTGGTCATTACTGGTTCAGGCCGTCAACCACTGGCATGCCCCGTCTGCCGCACTGATGGCACCTTTCCGCGCCCTGTCTGACTGGCGTATGGATGACCTGATGATCTCTTTTTCTGTCCCCGGGGGCGGAGTCGGCCCGCATCTGGACCAGTATGATGTTTTTATCATTCAGGGCAGCGGCCGCCGTCGCTGGCGGGTCGGTAATAATGTCCGGATGGAGCAGCATTGTCCTCATCCGGACCTGTTACAGGTGAAACCCTTTGAGGCCATTATTGATGAAGTGCTGGAACCTGGTGATATTGTCTATATCCCGCCAGGATTTCCGCATGAAGGCTATTCACTGGAAAATGCCCTGAATTATTCGGTCGGGTTCCGTGCGCCGTCAGGTAAAGAACTGCTGAGCAGCTTTGCCGATTACATGCTGGCAAATGAGCTGGGGACACACCGTTACAGTGACCCGGACCTGCCACTGCGCGAGAATCCCTCACAGGTTCTGAGCAGTGAAACTGACCGTATTCGTCAGATGATGACGGATTTGATCAATGAGCCGGCCACGTTCAGCCAGTGGTTCGGGGAGTTTATTTCCCAGTCACGTCATGAACTGGATGTTGCCCCGCCTGAACCGCCCTACCAGCCGGATGAAGTGCTGGAGGCATTGCAGCAGGGTGAACCGCTTACCCGTCTGGGCGGGTTACGGGTGTTAGAATACAATGATACCGTCTTTATTAATGGCGAGAGCCTGAGTAGTGCCTGGCCTGATGCCTTACACGCACTGGCTAACAAGCCCTCGCTGGGAGTTGCTGACTTCGGGGATGCGCTGGATGATCCTGCGTTCCTGAGCCAGCTGGCCGGCCTGGTGAATTGCGGTTACTGGTATTTTGGCGACGAGGAAGAATAACCGCGCCCGGTGGCCGCAACCGCACCTTTATGGAGTGTTGCGGCCTCACCCTCGCAGGCCAGCTCCGCGATGCTGGCGATCAGCTCCACGCTTTGCTCCATAATATCCAGTGATGCAAACTCATATTTACTGTGGAAGTTAAATCCACCGGTAAACAGATTCGGGCAAGGTAATCCCCGCCAGGAAAGGAATGCACCATCCGTCCCGCCACGGATAGGCTTTATTTTCGGCCGGATACCATTCTTGTCCATCGCCCGCAGGACCAGCTCAATCACCTGTGGATGCGCTTCTATTTTACTGCGCATATTGCGGTAGCTCTCATGAAAAACGACCGAAACTGTCGCTTTTCCGCCATACGTCTGATTCATCTCTTCAGCAATGGCTTCCAGTGTCTGTTGGCGTGCGGCGAAATGATGGTCGTCAAAATCGCGGATCAGATAATGTATTTCCGCTTTCAGCGCATTCCCTTTGAGTGAGTGAAGATGCCAGAACCCTGCATCTCCTTCTGTCTTCTCCGGCTTCTCATCCTGCGGTAACTGACGGTGAAATGCCCAGGCCAGTTCCAGAGAATTTATAAGCTTCCCTTTAGCATATCCCGTATGCGCACTCTGTCCGTTGATACGGATCACCGCATCGGCCGCGTTAAAATTTTCATATTCAAATTCACCCAAACCGCCGCCATCGACCGTATAGGCCCAGTCTGCACCGAAGGCCTGAATATCAAATAACGGTGCCCCGGCCCCGGTTTCTTCATCCGGGGTGAATGCCACCCGAATTTTCCCGTGAGGACGGGACTTCAGCCTTGCCAGTGCTGTCATGATGGCTGCGATCCCGGCTTTATCATCGGCACCTAACAGGGTCTTGCCGTCCGTCGTGATCAGTGTATGGCCATGCAGTTCATGCAATACCGGCATCAGTACCGGCGACAGCACCTCATCCCCTATTCCCAGCGCAATATCACCGCCACGATAGTTTTCCACCAGCAGAGGATGGACATGTTTGCCGGTAAAATCCGGCGCGGTATCCAGATGCGCAATAAATCCGATCACCGGGGCCTTTGCCGTGGTATTCGCCGGCAATGTCGCCATCAGACAGCAGTGCTCACTTAAACTAATATCAACACAGCCCAGTGACTCCAGCTGAGCTTTGAGCACCGTGGCCAGCAACCATTGCCCTTCACTGCTGGGGACCTGAACGGCCCGGCATTGTATTTTTGATTGAGTATCTATCTGAACATATTCTAAAAATCTCTCCAGTAATTGCTCCATAATACCCTCCTCTTTAACCCGAAAGGTATTATTGCCCCTGCGTCGCGGTTTTATTTTGTCCAGGGTCATAAATCATTCGGTTATTATTTTTAACTAATTCTTTCAGGTCATGGTTACCCGGCGAGCGCCAGTCCCGGCGCTTTCTCTGCCGCGACTGACTGGCGGTTCAGGCCCTGACGGCCTGTTTCACTGGCAATCAGGGATAATTCAGGTATCATCCCGCGCTTAAATTGTGGCAAGCCAGCCTGGCTGGTTTTGCTTATCTGCTCTCATTTCAACTGAGTGACTAAAATGACGCAAACATGCGCGCAACAGGCGCTGGTTACGCTTTCTGGCATCAGTAAAGCCTTTGACGGGAAGTCAGTGGTTGCTGACTTCGACCTCACCATCGGACATGGCGAGTTTGTGACCCTGCTGGGACCTTCCGGGTGCGGTAAAACCACCATTCTGCGCCTGATTGCCGGACTGGAAAACACCGATCAGGGGCAGGTCACACTGGACGGTCAGGATATTACTCATCTGCCCGCCGAAAAACGTCATATCAATACCGTATTTCAGAGCTATGCTCTGTTTCCGCACATGAACGTTTTTGATAACGTGGCGTTCGGATTACGGATGCAGAAAACCCCCGCCGCTGAAATTAAACAGCGCGTCAATGAAGCTCTGACGATGGTGCGCTTACAGGAATTTGCCGACCGTAAACCCTCACAACTCTCCGGGGGCCAGCAACAACGCGTAGCGATTGCCCGGGCCGTGGTTAACCGGCCTAAGGTCCTGTTACTGGATGAATCCCTGTCGGCTCTCGATTACAAATTACGTAAGCAGATGCAGAACGAGCTGAAAGCATTGCAGCGTAAACTGGGTATTACCTTTATTTTCGTCACCCATGACCAGGAAGAAGCCCTGACCATGTCGGACCGTATTGTGGTTCTCAGGGACGGAAAGATTGAGCAGGATGGCTCACCTCGCGCTATCTATGAAGAACCCGCTAACCTGTTTGTTGCCCGTTTTATCGGAGAGATTAACCTGTTCGATGGCCGGGTCATCCGAACCGGGGCGGACGGGGCCACTCAGGTTGAAATCAGCGGATGCGAATATCAGGTACATTGTCCGTTCCCGGTCAGCGAAGGAGACCGTGTCAATGTGCTGCTGCGCCCGGAAGATTTGCGTATCGACGAAGTGCAAAATGCAGGCAGTGCCCAGGGCCTGACCGGATATATCCGCGAACGGAACTATAAAGGCAGTACGCTTGAATCGGTGGTTGAACTGGATAATGGTCAGAGCATTACCGTGAGTGAATTCTTCAACGAAGATGATCCTGATTTCGATTATCTGCTCAATCAAAAAGTGACCGTAAGCTGGGTCAATCACTGGGAGGTTGTATTGCCCTATGAAGCTGATGCGTAATCGCTTTCAGACTGTTGTTGTTGCAGTGATCACCGGCTGGCTGGTGCTGTTTGTGCTGGCCCCGAACCTGATGATACTGCTGGCCAGTTTTCTGACCCGGGACGACAATAATTTCATCCGCATGGTATTTACGCTGAGTAACTATCGTCGGCTGGCGGATCCGCTGTACATTGATGTACTGGTGCATTCCCTGAATATGGCCTTTATTGCGACGGCCTGCTGTCTGCTACTGGGGTATCCGTTTGCCTGGTGCCTGAGCAGTCTGCCGGTACGCTGGCGTCCGCTAATGCTGTTTTTACTGATCCTGCCGTTCTGGACTAACTCGCTGATCCGTATCTATGCACTGAAAATTTTCCTGAGTGTCCGCGGATTACTCAATAGCTTCCTGCTTTGGGCCGGGGCTATCGACCAGCCGTTACGGATTATGTATACCCCCGAAGCGGTGATCCTGGGGTTGGTCTATATCCTGTTGCCTTTTATGGTGATGCCGCTCTACTCCAGTCTGGAAAAGCTGGATAAGCCTTGTCTGGAGGCTGCACGGGACCTGGGGGCTGGCAGGGTGCAGACTTTTATGCGGATAATTCTGCCCTTGACGATGCCGGGCGTGATTGCCGGGTGCCTGCTGGTGTTTATCCCTTCGATGGGGATGTTTTATGTGTCCGATTTGATGGGGGGGGCCAGAAACCTGCTGATCGGTAATGTCATTAAAACCCAGTTCTTATCGCTCAGGGACTGGCCTGCCGGGTCTGCCACCAGCATTATTATGACGGTTCTGATGGGGCTGATGTTACTTCTGTACTGGCGCTCCGCGAAGGCGATGAACAAAAAAATCATCGGTATTGACCGTTAAGTTTGCGTCACCGACAGGGGGAGGTCCGGAGATACCGGCCTCCCCTTTTGTTTCTCTGCGTCTGGCTGGCGGCTGTCTTAACCGCCTGTGCCCGATGCAGATTACGCAGATGTACAACACCTGCCGCGTAAAATCGCGTCGGAGGTGTGTGGCAGGCAACAGCCCCCCGGGATGCCGGGTTAACCGTGTGTCTTCAGGCCTGTTTCATCACTTAAGTGCCTCAGCTAATCGTGCTTTAGGATAAAATCGTGTAGAATGCGCGGCCTTATCAACTAACAGATGAATATACGCACTGTATCGAGGCAGGTGAGGCAAATACACGAGTGGTCAAAAATAACCTAACTTCGGGGCTTTTCCCCCGCCATCTCCCGACTGAAAAAGTCTTACGCAGGGGCTTCTTATGCTAATGCGCTGGATCCGTAACGGCTTTATGTCGATCATTTACGCCTGGTTTTATATCCCGATTGCCATCCTGGTCATCAATTCATTTAATCAGTCGCGATTTGGTATTAACTGGCAGGGTTGGACAACGCACTGGTACAACGTGCTGCTGAATAACTACAGTCTGTTGCAGGCCGCCAGGCACTCATTGCTGCTTGGGGTCACCTCCGCAACCTGTGCAACCTTGCTGGGCAGTATGACCGCCGTCGCGCTATACCATTACCGGTTCCGGGGAAAGCCCCTGGTTAACGGCATGCTGTTTGTCGTGATGATGTCACCGGACATTGTGATGGCCATCTCCCTGCTGGTGTTGTTTATGCTACTGGGGATTTCACTCGGTTTCTGGACCCTGCTGATTGCACATATTACTTTTTGTCTGCCGTTTGTAGTGATCACCGTCTTTTCGCGGCTGCAGGGCTTTGATATTCGTATGCTGGAAGCTGCCAAAGATCTGGGCGCTAATGAACTGACGACCCTGCGCCGGATTATTTTTCCGCTGGCACTTCCGGCAATTGCGGCGGGCTGGCTGCTGAGCTTCACTCTGTCGATGGACGATGTCGTGGTGTCCTCCTTTGTGACCGGGCCGACGTTTGAGATCCTGCCGTTGAAGATCTATTCGATGGTGAAAGTGGGCGTTTCTCCGGAAGTGAATGCACTGGCGACCTTACTGCTTTGCCTGTCGCTGATTCTGGTGGCCTGCAGCCAATGGCTGACACGTGATAAACATTAAAAGTTACCGAGGATAAGAATGAAAAAGCTATCACTTTTACTGGTTGCTCTGACCGCAGCATTCACCCTGTCAGCTGCACGGGCCGATGACAGTAAAACGCTCTACTTTTATAACTGGACCGAATATGTACCGGACGGACTGCTGGAGCAGTTCACCAAAGAAACCGGCATTAAAGTGGTTTATTCGACCTATGAGTCGAACGAGAGCATGTATGCAAAACTGAAGACCTGGAAAGACGGCGCTTATGACCTGGTCGTTCCTTCGTCTTACTACGTGGCGAAAATGCGTAAAGAAGGCATGCTGGCGAAGATCGATAAATCGCAGCTATCCAACTTTAAAAATCTGGACCCGGCGCTGCTGAATAAATCTTTCGACCCGAACAATGAATACTCTGTGCCCTACATCTGGGGTGCGACGGCTATCGGCGTCAATACCAGTGCGATTGACCCGAAAACTGTCACCAGCTGGGCTGATCTGTGGAAACCGCAATACCGTCAGAGCATTCTGCTGACCGATGACGCTCGTGAAGTATTCCAGATAGCCCTGCGTAAACTGGGTTACTCCGGGAATACCCGTGACCCGAAACAGATTGAAGAGGCCTATCAGCAACTGCGCCTGTTAATGCCAAATGTGCTGGCCTTTAACTCAGATAACCCGGGCAACCCGTTTATGGAAGGGGAAGTTAACCTGGGAATGATCTGGAATGGTTCCGCTTATGTGGCCCGTCAGGCGGGAACACCGCTGCAGTTTATCTGGCCGAAAGAAGGCGGGATTTTCTGGATGGATAACCTGGCGATCCCGGCCAATGCCAAAAATAAAGCCGGTGCGCTGAAACTGATCAACTTCCTGCTCCGTCCGGATATTGCGGCAAAAGTGGCGAAGACTATCGGTTACCCGACCCCGAACCTGGCGGCACGTAAACTGTTGCCAGCAGATGTTGCGAATGACCCGTCACTGTATCCGCCAGCCAGCGTATTACAGAACGGCGAATGGCAGGATGATGTCGGTGATGCCAGCCGGCTCTATGAAACCCTGTTCCAGAAACTGAAAGCAGGCGAATAACCTGAAACCCCGCCACCTGTTGCGGGGTTTTTTATTAGTGAGACTGCAGAGCCGCCCGAAGGTTCATCGCCCTGCCCATCATCGTCCCGATGTTATCTCAACAAACAGCGATTCAGCGGAGACTGGTTTTGTCTTTTCCAGCAGGGCTGTGATGGTTGGCCGTAACGCCGGTGGCTGAGGGGGATTGTGACGCTGCCATAAAAAACTGCACCTTACTCAGCGGGATATCCGGCTTTTGGGATGCAGTTCATATTACCGGACTGCATATATGCGGTAAGTTGCCAGGTTAGCGTTTCAGAGACCGGATTAAACCGCTGATAAACTCCGGTACCAGTTCACTGGCCGAGCCGTAATGGCGCTCGGCAAACTCAGAAGTCACCTGGCTGGGAACCAGATTCAGTTCAACCGTATGCGCCCCCTGCAAACGGGCTTCGTGAACAAAGCCTGCCGCCGGGTAGACATGGCCGGATGTTCCGATGGCGATGAACAATGTGGCTTCCCGGAGTGCCTGATAGATGCGATCCATCTCCAGCGGCATCTCACCAAACCAGACAATATGCGGGCGCAGCACTGAAGGAAACTGACAGCAGGTACAGCGGTCATTATCACTGATATCACCCGGCCACGGGATCACCTGGTCCGTATTCTCACAGCGTACTTTCAGCAACTCGCCATGCATATGGATAATTCGCTGACTCCCCGCCCTTTCGTGCAGGTTATCGATGTTCTGGGTCACCAGTAACAGGTTATCCCCCAGCAGCGATTCCAGTTCTGCCAGTGCATAATGTGCAGCATTGGGGGCAATTTCTGCGGAGGCTAACTGCTGACGCCGCTGATTATAGAACTGTTGTACCCGTTGTGGATCACGCTGAAATCCCTCTGGCGTCGCCACATCATCGACTTTATGCTCTTCCCACAGTCCGTCTTCGGCCCGAAATGTACGTATTCCGGATTCTGCCGAAATCCCGGCACCGGTCAGTATCACCACTTTCGGCTGGCGGGTCATCGCCAGACGCTGTTCATGACGATCAGATTCGAAAATAGACTGTCGTACCCGTAAATGTCTCTTACGTTTCTGTTTACGAAAACGACTGATCCGGACGCGGCGTCGCGGTGTTCGCATATCAATTCCTCTGCTGCATATCTTCTTAAAATTGCAGACGCTGAAGCCACAGAGTGTCTTTATTTAACTCTGTCACTGATGAGCACCTGCAGAACACTGGCAGGCCATACGGCAACCAGTGCCGGATAAGAATAACAGTTTTCGGCAAAGGCCTAAACCTTTCCCCGTCGGTGGCTTTTGTCACGCAAGGTACTACGGATTGCCATGATATTCTGCAAAATGCTGGCGAGAGGCCCCTGCGGGGCAGACAGAATGACCGCAGGGATATTGGCTGAACCACAGGCAGTGGCGGTTCAGATCAATCAGGCGATCGGGTCTGTGAATAAAACAAGGCGTCCGTTCAGGAACAGTGAAGAATGACGCTCATCATCCCTGCCGGTGAAACCGGCAGGGATGAATGTTACTGACCGCTCAACACCCGGGCCGGATCAATCCGGCTGGCGCGGCGGGCCGGATACCAGCTGGCCAGCAGGGTAAGTAAAATGGCGGTCACCAATACCGACCAGACGTCAAGCCAGTGCAGTTCCGAAGGCAGGAAATCGATAAAGTAAATATCTCCGGACAGGAAGTGATGACCGGTCACCTTTTCCAGTGCGCGGATTATCGCGGTCAGATTCAGCGCCCCGAACACCCCGACGATGACCCCGGCAATGCTCCCGGCCAGACCTGCCAGCAAGCCATACCAGATAAATACGGCACGGATCAGGCGGTTGCCGGCCCCGAGAGTACGCAGCACCGCAATATCACTGCTCTTATCCTTCACTGCCATCACCAGCGTGGAGACAATGTTAAAACAGGCGACCCCGATCACGAGGATCATTGCCAGATACATAATGGCGCGGATCATCTGAATATCATGGTACATATAGCCGTAAGTGCTGATCCAGTTCCGGATATAGACATAGCTATGGGTGACTTCCCCGGCAGAACGCACCAGACTGACCGCTTTAAACGGATCACTCATTTTCAGCGCAATGCCGGTGACACTGTCGCCCATTTCCAGATAACGCTGGGCATCGGCCAGCGGGACCAGCGCCAGACTGTGATCCAGCATGCCGCTCAGTTGCAGAATACCCTCGACCTGCAGGCGGATCCTTTTCGGCTGCATCAGGCGGTTCTGACCGTCATTATTCGGGATCATTATGGTTATCCAGTCACCGGTTTTCACCGATAAGGATTTAGCGATCCCGCCACCCAGAATGATCTGTTGCTGGCCGGCACGAAAATCTGCCCAGCGGTTATCCTGCACAAACATCGGTAACGAACTGAGCCGCTTTTCTGCCTGCGGGTCAACGCCCTTGACCGTCAGGGCCTGAAGTTTGCTGGCGCTTTCCACCAGGCCGGTAAAATTAATATAGCCTGCCGCCGCGGCAATCCCCGGGACGTGCTCAATCGGGGCGATCAGTTGCTGCCAGTTTGTAAAAGGCTGATGCACCGGCTCAATTTCACCGTGAGGTACCACGCTGAGAATTCGTTCGTTCAGCTGGCGCTCAAAACCGTTCATCGCACTGAGTCCGATGATCAGTACCGCTACCCCCAGCGCAATGCCGACCGTGGAAATAACTGAAATCAGCGAGACCATGCCGCCGCGGCGACGGCCCCGGCTGAACCGGAATGCCAGCAGTAAAGATAACGGAAGCCGCATTACAACGCTCCTGTCAGAGTGACGTCCGCGGTTAATTTCCCGTCGCGCATTTCCATCTGACGACTGAGTCGTTTTGCCAGTGACAGGTCATGGGTCACCACCAGGAAGGCTGTCCCCTGCGTCTGGTTAAGCTCCCCCAGTAACTGAAAGATAGCATCGGCATTCCGCGCATCCAGGTTACCGGTCGGTTCATCCGCCATCACCAGACTCGGCCGGTTAACCAGCGCACGGGCGATGGCGACACGCTGCCGCTCCCCCCCGGAAAGCTCCGACGGACGGTGGGCTGCACGCGCTGCAAGACCCACCGCAGCCAGCATCTCTGTGGCACGCTGTAAGGCTTCAGCGCTGCTTTTTTTGCCGATCAGTAACGGCATCGCCACGTTTTCCACCGCCGAAAAGTCAGGTAACAGATGATGGAACTGGTAAATAAAGCCCAGCTCACGGTTACGTAATTCCGCTTTCGCCGCCGCAGACATCCGGTTCAGCGATTGACCTTTAAACAGGACTTCGCCGGAGGTCGGCGAATCCAGCCCCCCCAGCAGATGCAGCAAGGTACTTTTACCGGAACCTGAGCTGCCGACAATCGCCGTCATTTCACCAGGTTGCAGGGTGAAGGAGACTTCCTTCAGTACGTCAGTCTGTACGCTACCTTCCTGATAGCGTTTGCACAGCTGCTCACATTGCAGCAACAGCGAGTTATTCATAGCGTAAAGCCTCAGCGGGTTGCACAGCGGCAGCGCGCCATGCAGGATAAAGAGTGGCCAGCAACGACACGATCATTGCCGTTACGGCGATAGTCACGACCTGCACCGGATTAATATCAACCGGTAATTCTGCACCGTCGAGGAACAGTCCGATGACCGGTAACAGGTGATTCAGCTGGCTGGCCAGCAGTATCCCGCCCAGTGTTCCAAGCAGAGCACCGGCAATTCCGGCAGTGGCTCCCTGAACCATAAATACGGCGGTGATCTGACGGCGTGTCAGCCCCTGGGTCTGCAGGATGGCGACTTCTCCCTGCTTTTCCATAATCAGCAGACCGAGGGAAGTGATGATGTTAAACGCGGCGACCGCAACAATTAAGCTCAGTAACAGCCCCATCATATTTTTTTCCATACGCACCGCCTGGAACAGATCGCCCTTGCGCTCACGCCAGTCCTTCCACTGTAAGCCATGCGCCAGCGTCTGCTGACTCAGCTGATCTACATCCAGCGGATGATCCAGCCACAGACGCCAGCCGGTGATGTTACCCACGGGATAGTGCATCACCCGCGAGGCATCCTGCTGGTTGACCAGGATCTGATAGCTATCGACTTCGCTGTCGGCGGCATAGGTGCCTGCGACGGTAAAGATACGCTCACTGGGGATCCGTCCGACAGGGGTAAACTGACTGACGGAAGGTACCATCAGGCGCAGTCGATCACCTGGCTGAACGCCCAGCTGACTGGCCAGTTGGGCACCAAGAATAACGCGATAGGACCCGGGTTGCAGATCATTCGCCGAGCCAGCCACCAGATAGGGGATCAGTGGATCTTTTTCCTGAGGATTGATCCCCAGCATTACCCCGACCGCGACACTGTGGGCACTCTGCAGCACCACATCCGCCGTTGTCAGCGGTGCAATCCGCGAAACACCCTGCAGATGCAGGCTATCCGCAGGCACCTTCTGCGGATTGATACTGCCGCTGTCGCTGGTCACCAGCGCCTGGGGCATCAGCCCCAGAATATTGCCTTCAAGTTGTCGTTCAAATCCATTCATCACAGAGAGGACGGTGACTAACGCCAGCACCCCTAAAGTGATACCAATGGCTGATAACCATGACACAAACCGACCGAAACGGTCGGATGCACGTCCGCGCATATAACGCAGACCTATAAACAGAGCTACGGGTTGGTACATGAAATCCGTCCCGGACGGTTGCCTGAAATTCAGTATCAGGATGATAAAGGAGCCAGGCCGTTAAGGAAACCCTGCCTCCCTGTTTGGCGGGTAAAGTTATCTGATAATGCCCCTTCCGGGGGAAATTAATCTGTCATTGCCTGTTTTTTCATCATTTATGGTTAAAATTACAGCGACTTCAATCCGCTCTGCCCCCGTGAAGGCAGGAAAATGTTGTCAGGAAGATGATCCCCGCGACGTTCTGTGGAATCATAGCAGTCTGGAAAATCCGGAGAGAATGATTAGCCCATATGTCAGATAAGACAAGTTATTCGCTGCCCGTCAATGCCGGCGACCACCGTCAGCTGGGGCTGTTAACAGGCGCAGCTTTGGCCGCAGAGTGTGCAGATATTGCAGAACGCCATAACGGGCCACTGTTACTGATCACCAATGACATGCAGTCTGCCCTGCATCTGCGGGGGGAAATCCGTCAGTTCACGACCCTGCCCGTGAGCCACTTACCTGACTGGGAAACCCTTCCTTACGACAGTTTTTCTCCCCATCAGGATATTATTTCGGAACGTTTATCGACGCTCTATCAGCTGCCCGCCATGGAAAAAGGGGTACTGATCCTGCCGGTCAATACCCTGATGCAGCGTGTCTGCCCGCATTCTTTCCTGCAGGGATATGCCCTGATGATGTCCCGGGGGCAAAAGGTATCCCGTGATTTATTGCGTGAGCAACTTGACCAGGCCGGTTACCGGCATGTGGACCAGGTGATGGAACATGGTGAGTTTGCCATCCGTGGTGCCCTGCTCGACCTGTTCCCCATGGGCAGTGAACAGCCCTACCGGATTGATTTTTTTGATGATGAAATCGACAGCCTGCGTCTCTTCGATACGGACAGTCAGCGAACCCTGGAAGAAGTGGATGCCATTAATCTTCTGCCTGCCCATGAGTTCCCGACGGATAAAGCCTCAATAGAGCTTTTCCGTACCCAATGGCGTGAACATTTTGATGTGTTACGCGATGCCGGTCATATCTATCAGCAGGTCAGCAAAGGCACCCTGCCGGTGGGGATTGAATACTGGCAACCGCTGTTCTTCTCTTCACCACTACTGCCCTTGTTTGACTATCTGCCTGCCAGTACCCTGCTGTTGAGCTGCGGTGATCTTCAGGCCGGCAGTGAACGTTTCTGGCAGGATACAAAACAGCGTTATGAGAACCGACGGGTGGATCCGTTACGCCCGCTGCTGGAGCCACAGACGCTCTGGCTGCCGCCGGATACGCTAATGACCGCCCTGAAGCAATGGCCGTTGATCCGGCTGGCCAGCGGGGAAGTCAAAGACAAGGCAGCTAATACGAACCTGAGCTACAGCCCCCTGCCGGATATCAGCCTGCAGGCTCAGGCCCGGGAACCGCTCGGTGCGCTACGCAACTTCATCGAGTCGTTTGACGGCGCCATTATTTTTTCGGTAGAGAGCCAGGGACGCCGTGAACGGCTCCAGGAGCAGCTGAGTAAAATAAAAATCCGTCCGACAGACATCGGGCTGCTGAACGACGCCAGCGCTCCCGGCTATTATCTGATGACGGGCCCGGCAGAACGCGGGTTTATCGATAATCTGCGGCAGCGTGCACTGATCTGTGAAACCGACTTACTGGGCGAACGGGTCGTTCACCGCCGCCAGGACAACCGCAAAACCATTAATCCGGATGTGCTGATCCGTAACCTGGCCGAACTGCATCCCGGGCAGCCGGTGGTTCACCTGGAACACGGTGTTGGCCGTTACGCCGGAATGACGACCCTGGAAGCCGGCGGTGTCAAAGGTGAGTATCTGATGCTGACCTATGCCGGCAATGCCAGCCTGTATGTGCCGGTCTCGTCTTTACACCTGATCAGCCGTTATGCCGGTGGTGCCGATGAAAATGCCCCGCTGCATAAACTGGGCAGTGACAGCTGGAGCCGCGCCCGTCAGAAAGCGGCGGAAAAAGTCCGCGATGTGGCCGCAGAATTGCTGGATATCTATGCCCAGCGGGCGGCAAAAACCGGTTATGCGTTCAGACATCAGCGCGAGATGTATCAGAAGTTCTGTGAGGGCTTCCCTTATGAAACCACTCCGGATCAGGGACAAGCCATTAATGCTGTGCTGAGTGATATGTGCCAGCCGCTGGCGATGGACAGGCTGGTCTGCGGGGATGTCGGTTTCGGTAAAACCGAAGTCGCCATGCGCGCCGCCTTCCTGGCAGTAGAAAATAACAAGCAGGTCGCGGTGCTGGTACCGACGACTCTGCTGGCACAACAGCACTTCGATAATTTCCGTGACCGTTTCGCTGACTGGCCGGTGCGGATCGAGATGCTTTCACGCTTCCGTACCACCAAAGAGCAGAATGCGGTTCTGCAGGAAGCCAGCGAAGGTAAAGTCGATATTCTGATCGGTACCCACAAACTGCTGATGAGTGATCTGAAATGGCATGATCTGGGATTACTGATTGTCGATGAAGAACACCGTTTCGGGGTCCGGCACAAAGAGCGTATTAAGGCGATGCGGGCAGATGTGGATATTCTTACGCTGACCGCCACCCCGATCCCGCGGACACTGAACATGGCGATGAGCGGTATGCGTGATCTGTCGATTATTGCGACACCACCGGCCCGTCGTCTTGCGGTTAAAACCTTTGTCCGTGAATATGATGACCTGGTGGTCCGTGAGGCTATCCTGCGTGAAGTGCTGCGCGGAGGTCAGGTGTATTACCTGTATAACGATGTCGAAAACATCAGTAAAGCCGCAGAACGCCTGGCCACTCTGGTGCCGGAAGCCCGTGTCAGCGTCGGTCACGGGCAGATGCGTGAACGTGAACTGGAACGGGTGATGAATGATTTCCATCACCAGCGCTTCAATGTCCTGGTCTGCACCACCATTATCGAAACCGGTATCGATATTCCGAGCGCCAATACCATCATTATTGAACGCGCCGACCACTTCGGCCTGGCACAGTTGCACCAGTTACGCGGACGCGTGGGACGTTCACATCACCAGGCCTATGCCTGGTTGCTGACGCCGCATCCGAAAGCGATGACCACCGATGCGAAGAAGCGTCTGGAAGCCATTGCCTCGCTGGAAGACCTGGGAGCCGGATTTGCGCTGGCGACCCATGACCTGGAAATCCGCGGTGCCGGTGAATTACTGGGTGAGGATCAAAGCGGACAGATGGAAACGCTCGGCTTTACCCTGTATATGGAGCTGCTGGAAAACGCCGTCGAAGCACTGAAAGAAGGACGTGAACCGTCACTGGAAGATCTGACCAGTCAGCAGACGGAAGTGGAATTAAGGCTGCCTGCCCTGCTGCCGGAGGAGTATATTCCGGATGTGAATACCCGCTTGTCTTTCTACAAACGTATCGCCAGTGCGGAGCATGAAGACGAAATCCAGGAGCTGAAGGTCGAACTGATTGACCGTTTCGGACTGCTACCGGACCCGGCCCGCTATCTGCTGGACATTGCACGTCTGCGTCAGCAAGCGAAGGCGCTGGGGATCCGGAAAATTGAAGCCGGAGAGAAAGGGGGGTATATCGAGTTTGCTGAGAAAAACCATGTCGACCCTGGCTGGCTGATTGGTCTGTTACAGAAAGATCCGCAGCAGTGGAAGCTGGAAGGTCCGGTAAAACTGCGCTTTACCCGTGACCTGCAGGAACGAAAGGTACGTATCGAGTGGGTTGCAGAACTGTTAGTGCAAATGCAGCAGCACCGGCTGTAAACGTCAAGCCTCCGTCTGAAGTGAACCCCGAAAGCCGGACACACCAGGTTGAGGGATGAAAGTTAGCTTTGTAATCACAAGGTAGTCATGGGTGGGCCGGAATCCCACCCATTTTCATTTATGCCGTTGGCCGCTGATCCCGGACGTCTGTGTACTGAATATTTCCCTCCACACTACGCCATATAATTTTTTCATACTGAAGACTGACGCTTTCAACAGGGTTTATTTTGTCGTTCCCTGCCTGCTTCATATTCAGCACACCGCCTGCGGTAATCCCGCCGTAAAACCGGTGTGTTCTACCTTGCCCCGCCCCGGTCAGCCTGTGTTGGTTCTGCATAAGTATATCTGTCAGAGAAAATAGCTTAATATATTTAAGCCGGTTTCAGTCGGTAAGTTCCTGGCCTTTAACCGGAATCAGAGCAGAAATGCCTGCTGATGGTTTCTGGCCGGAAAAGTCGCCACAACACTTCCGGAAGGATCCGGAGGTGACGCTTACTTAAGGTCTGATGATGTTAATATGGAAAAAAAATTATCATCCGAATATTGATACCCTTTATCGATTAGATTTCTTACCACCCAACGTAATTTTGAGCAAAGGTTTTAAAGGCACAAACTCACTATGGATGAATAACATCTTTGGAGAGCACACCGTTTTTGCATCAAAATCCCTCAGAGGGATCAGCCGTTTTTTCTTAGAATCGGTGCTGAATAAGCATGTTGATGGCAGCAATCGTTCCGGATCCTTAAGCTCGAAAAGAGCGTTATATCCTTCCGGAAAAAAATGTTACGTCTATCAGATAAATGCCACTGCTTTGGATGTTGTCGATGTTGCGGAGGATTTAAAGCACGTGCTGTCACAGCGCGATACATCACGACTTTATCTTTATAATAAATCCGTAATTTATCCGAAAAGCAATAACAACAATGAAGAGACTCTGGATGATCTTTATTTTGACGCCGCAGTAAGACTCAATCGTTATAATTATAATTTAGTGACACATACTGAAGAAGTTATTATCCGTGGCCCCGTTTCTCCCAAAAGAATTACGATTTATCAGTCTCTGTAAGACTCTGTCGCATTAAACATGGGTCAGGTACCTTTAAAGTACCTGACCATGCCTTCCTCAAATCATCGGAAACAGCGACTGTATGACCGCTGCAAACGGGTACTGTTTAAACCACCACGACAGACTGAAACAAAGCCGGTTCTCAGATATGGCTCAAACAATACCGGCCTTTTTGACGAGATTTACTGCACTACTGAGATACATAACTGTACGGTCGATGACGATAGCCATCGCTGCTGTTGAGAGAAGGCGTGACAACCGTGAGCCGTAATTTGCGGGAAAACCTTGGACGGCTCACTGAACTGCACCGTAATCCATCGGGTGTCCAACTTTTGAGATGCATTCCGTCGGGGGCTTGATTATATAACGCCCTTAACTGCGCGCGCTGTCAATAATCAGCTGGCCCCGGTTGTCCAGCGGAATACGGGTCCCGGGGTCGTTATCCATTCGGATTTTGCCCTGCTGGTCGCCTATCTTATAGGTCACATCATAGCCCAGCGTTTTTTCCTGCTTATCATAGACGGTTCTGCACTGCTGACGTGTCGTGGTGTAGGTATCACGATCCTGTAAACCGGCCTGAGCCTGGTTACCCGCATATCCGCCGGCCACTGCCCCGGCGACCGTCGCCAGTGTACGCCCGTGCCCTCCGCCGAACTGATGCCCCAGTACCCCGCCGGCGACTGCACCAAGCACCGAGCCGGCCAGACGGTTTTCATCCTGAACTGCACGGCGGTGAACCACATTAACCGCGTGACACTCCTGGCGGGGGGTTTTGATCACCTCACGGATAGGTGTTGCCGACATCACCTGCGCGAATTCCGGATTGCGATGAAATATATTCACACCTGCCACCGACGCGATGCCCAATGCGGCGGCTATCCCGATTCCTGCACCTGCAACCATTGATTTATTCACAGGGATCCTCCTGACTGATCGAATGACCACGCATTAACATAGTGACGCTGGCGTGCGTGTCCCGCCTTACGGGTGGCAGTCTGTCAGAATCACTCGCGGGTCACTATCAGACAAACGGAAAAAATGGCTGTCAGCACATCTCTGGCGACATTTTGGGAAGCTTCTGATAAAACCCCGGCCACAGGCGGGCCGGGGTTAAGGAGAGGAAATTAGTGCAGTTTCAGCTTAGGCCGGATCACCCGGTTGATGCTGCCGGACAGCATCATCAGCCCGGTTTTGAAATAACCGTGCAGTGCTATCTGGTGCATACGGTACAGGGAGATATAGACCATACGGGCAATCTTGCCCTCAACCATCATTGAGCCACGCATCAGGTTACCCATCAGGCTGCCGACCGTTGAGAAACGGGACAGTGACACCAGGGAGCCGTAATCCTTATAGACGTAGTCCTGCTGAGCCTTACCTTTACGACGGGCAATGATATTTGCCAGCACCCGGGACGCCATCTGATGAGCAGACTGCGCACGCGGAGGCACAAACCCGCCCCCCGGTAACGCACAGGACGCACAGTCACCGATGGCATAGATATCTTCATCGCGGGTGGTCTGTAGCGTCGACGTAACCACCAGCTGGTTGATGCGGTTGGTTTCCAGGCCGCCGATATCCTTCATAAAGTCAGGCGCTTTAATCCCGGCCGCCCAGACCATCAGGTCCGCGTGGATTTTCTCACCGGATTTGGTTTCCAGCCCGTCAGCATCGGCACGCGTCACCATGGTTTGCGTCAGAACATTCACGCCCAGCTTTTTAAGCTCAAGTTCTGCCGCCGCAGAGATACGCGGTGGTAATGCCGGCAGAATGCGTTCTCCGGCTTCCACCAGAGTCACATTGAGGGCTTCACCGCCCAGCTCTTTGTAACCATAGCTGTGCAGTTCTTTAACCGCATTATAAAGTTCAGCGGACAGCTCGACCCCGGTCGCCCCGCCACCGACGATAGCGATATTTACTTTTTTCTGCGGCTGAGTCCCGGCACTGTATTTCAGGAACAGATTAAGCATCTGGTTGTGGAAGCGCTGCGCCTGATGCGGGTTATCCAGGAAAATACAGTGTTCTTTGACGCCGGGGGTACCGAAGTCATTCGACGCACTGCCTAACGCCATCACCAGCGTGTCATAGGGTAAATCACGCTCTTCAACCAGCACCTGACCATCCTCATCACGGATTTCGGCCAGACGCAGACTTTTCTGTTCGCGGTTAATTTCTGTCAGTGTGCCCAGACGGAAGGTAAAGTGATGATGATGGGCCTGAGCCAGATAACTGAGGGCATCAATACCTTCATCCATCGAACCTGCCGCAATTTCGTGTAACAGAGGTTTCCATAAGTGCGTCTGATTTCGATCAACCAGCGTTATCTCAGCTTTCTTATGTCGTCCCAGTTTATTACCCAGTTGAGTCGCCAGCTCCAGTCCACCGGCACCACCGCCCACAATGACGATTTTTTGCACAGATGTAGTCAACAAAACCCCCCGAAAGATCCACTGATAGTTAAACCAGGATGATAATACCCTTAGCTAACATAAAGTTAAATTTCAAAATACAACCTGAATTCAGCATAACACGAGCCGGTAAGCGGTTCCTATCAAAATGATAAGCACAAAAAAAGAACGACAGAATAATATTTTGTGACGGGAAAAGTCGCAGAGAAAACATCAGAGGAGCGGAGGGATATGCAGATGAAAGAGTAAGCCCATCTCATCAATCCCGGGCAACTCCCCGGCTTACGGGAGTTCGTAAGCCGGGGAGTCGGTCAACGACGGTGCTCAGCCTTCGGCTTTTTTCTCCAGCCAGCGTTGCTGCAATGCCGCTAACTGCTGATGATTCTCTTTCCAGCGTGAATGCTGCTGCAGGGCGGCATAGCCCGTAGTCCCACGGTGAAATAAACGGGTCAGACGTTCCGCGGTGGTATGTGGCAGGTGATCCAGCACCTCAATCGCGCCCGCACGGTGATTACAGACCAGTACAACATCACACCCGGCAGCCAGGGATTGCTGCGCCCTTTCAGGGTAAGAGCCCATCACGGCGGCCCCTTCCATCGACAGATCGTCGGAGAAAATGACACCGGAAAAACCCAGTTCCTGACGCAGGACAGTTTTCAGCCAGTACGGTGAGCCAGACGCCGGTTGCGGATCCACGGCCGGATAAATCACATGCGCCGGCATAACGGCATCCAGTCCCTGACGGCGGATTAACTGGCTGAATATTGCCATATCGTGTTCACGTAAGGTTTTTTCATCCCGCAGATCAATCGGCGTTTCTTTGTGCGAATCGGCCTGTACCGCACCATGCCCGGGGAAGTGCTTACCGGTGGTTTTCATTCCGGCGTCGTGCATACCGGCAATAAACTGTTCAGCCACTGACAATGCTATCTGCGGGTTGTCATGGAATGAACGGTCACCGATCGCTGCACTGATATGGCCGATATCCAGTACCGGCGCAAAACTGATATCGATGTCCATCGCCGTCATTTCTGCGGCCATCTGCCAGCCGGCTTCTTTGGCCAGACGACCGGCCTGTTGCTCATTTTCAGTCAGTGCAGAAAATGACTGCATGGCCGGAAGTTGAGTAAAGCCTTCGCGAAAACGTTGTACCCGCCCGCCTTCCTGGTCCACGGCCACCACCAGCCGGGTGTGCGAAGCCGCACGGATCTGGCGGACCAGTTCAGCCAGCTGGTCCAAAGAGTGGTAGTTACGGCTGAACAGGATCACCCCGCCG
Source organism: Tatumella ptyseos ATCC 33301 (assembly GCF_000735525.1). Classification (GTDB taxonomy): domain Bacteria; phylum Pseudomonadota; class Gammaproteobacteria; order Enterobacterales; family Enterobacteriaceae; genus Tatumella; species Tatumella ptyseos. The sequence continues at coordinate 141,607 of NZ_JMPR01000038.1, forward strand.
GTCAGCGGATGTTGCAGCAACTCACACTCTTCGCTATCCAGCTCGTAGCCTTCCACATCCAGCATCAGGGGGCCGGGAATTGATGTTGTCATAATACTTTTCCTAATCCGTACGCAATGGTATTGATTTAAAATGAGAGCGTCTGCCAGCTCTGACGGGCGAGCTGCCGGAACTGCGGATGCCCGGTCTGTTCTGCCCGTAACTGATACCAGCAGGCAGACAGCAAACTTAACCACGGCTGCCAGCGACGAATTTGCCGGGTTAAGTGTTCAGGAGCAATCCCTGAGTGGCGGGCATAGCAGGTTATCCAGCGTGAAGCATGTTGTGGATCATTCATGGAAATGATGGCCAGATCAACCGCAATATCGCCGTCGGCGCTATATTCCCAGTCAATAAAGTGATACCCGTCGCTCCCCTGCACGACATTACCGGCGTGAAGATCCATATGTACCGGTGCCAGGCGCAACGGCGCAGGCTCTCTCCGCTGTCGCAGGCGTCGCCAGTGACGAAGCCAGTGAACATGGTGTTCACGACAGAGCAGCCAGTACTGTTCCAGAAGCGTGGTAAAACAGAGCCGGTAACCGGTGAGTGGCTGGCGATGTAAGCGGATAAGCTGTGCCGTGATCCCGCCATACTGTTCAGAGAATGTCTGTGGTGACAGCCCTTCCCCGGCTTGCCAGGGTTGCACTAACCAATGCCGGTCAACGGCCAGCGGAGGTAATACCAGGTGCCCGGCGGCCAGTTTTTTTAGCACCCGGTATTCACGCCGACGATCAACAAACGGCAAAGGCTGTCGCGGTTGCTGACGGGCGACCAGCGTGACGTCAGGAAGGGTGATTTTAACAGACTGACCGCTCAGCCCGGGAAGGGATAAAAAACACCCGGCAGAGAGACCGGCCGGGTGGTATTGACGAAGCAGCGTTTCCAGCGAGGGATCAATCGACGGCGTTGCCACTGCCGCTCCAGACAATCTCCCCGGTCTGCACCAGCATAAGCTGCATCTGCAGTTTCGGTGATTTGGCATCCCCGCGTGCCGTGCTGTAAAGCACATATTGTGCATTCAGGTTACGAGCCAGACCAATCGCTTTACTACGGGAGTTAAGGCTGTCTTCCGGCGAGAGTCCCAGAGCCTGCTTAGCCTGGTTCAGCTGCGCTGTCGTGACCAGCGTAAATTTGCTGTTACTGCTGAGTGCCTGATTGATCGCCAGATAAGCATCATCGCTCTGAATTGAGCCATTGGTATTGTTTTTCAGTCGATCCACCAGCAATACGCTGCCAGGAGTAATCCCCGGGGTATTCATCATACTGTTAACCAGTGGCTGAACACTATTCTGCCAGTTGATACTTTGCAGTTTCGGTAGCTGAGGGACTTCCTGTACCTGTGGCTGTGACTCTGTGAGCTGCGGAGGTGTCGGCGGCGCCTGAATAGGCGGCTGTGCCGGTTGCGGCACCTGCGTCGCCGGCCGGGCCGACTCAACCGGTGCAGGTTTCTGTGTCTGGTTAATGACACAACCGGACAGAATAAAAGCTAACAATAACGGACTGCTGAATTTTATGCTGCGAATCACTTGAACATCCTCAGAGATAAAGAGACACACGAACCTGGCTGGCACTCAGGTTACCTGACCATGAAACAGCCTGACGATCCTGATGCGCGGGCACCACAATGGTTGCAGCCGGTTGTTCCGGTAAAATTTCCAGCCCTTTGTCATCGTACCAGAAATAACGATAGTGCAGAGTGACCGGAACATCACGATCATTATAGAGTATGATACTGGCTTTGTGCTGCCCGCTGTCACCACTCACCGTCGGTCCGTCGGTCGTGATCCCTGCGGACAAGACATCAGCTTCCATCACCAGCGGCTGTGAAATACTGATCTGTGGCTGATGGCTGCTGCAGGCGGTTAATAACAGCAACAGCGGCAACGTATACAGGACCGGTCGCATAAGGTCTCTCCGAATAATTACCGGGATAACATCGGCCCCAGTACCCGACCACCGACCAGATGCATGTGGATATGGTAAACTTCCTGGCCACCATGACGGTTGCAATTGATAATCAAACGGTAACCGTCCTCATCAATACCTTCCTGTTTTGCAATCTTTGCCGCGACCGTCATCATACGTCCTAATGCAGGCTCGTGTTCAGTGGTGAGTTCATTCACTGTCGGGATCAACTGATTAGGAATAATGAGAATATGGGTCGGTGCCTGAGGTGAAATATCGCGAAATGCCGTCACCAGTTCATCCTGATACACCACATCTGCCGGTATTTCACGGCGAATGATTTTACTGAAAATAGTTTCTTCGGCCATACATCGATTTCCTGATTATCCTGTGTTTTCTGCCGGCGAAACACCCACAGTAAACAGTCTGCTGCATCATACTAAGTGTAAGTAATTATCTGACTTTACATTATTTATTCGCAGGAAAGCCATAAAAATCTGGCTATCCGCCAGCCCGGAAGCCACAGGCTGGCGCAGCGATCCCGCGCCAGCAGGGACTTCTCAGGTGCAACGGCGACCCCTGCGGAAAGTCTCCGTAGCATTTTTAGCTTAGTCCGCTATCAATATTCCGGCTAACTTCCTCCCCGAAAACATTGTGGCCCGACTGACGGCTGGACGGCCCGGGCACCGGAGCCACCTGCCGCTATCAGTCGTGGCTGTTCCCGAGCGGCGTATGGAACAAACGGGAAAAATTTTCGGTGGTCTGGCGGGCCAGCGTTTCGGTATCCACGCCTTTCAGTTCTGCCACAAAGTCGGCCACATCACGGGTGAAAGCGGGTTGATTCTGCTTACCGCGATGCGGGACCGGGGCCAGATAAGGCGAGTCGGTTTCCACCAGAATTCGGTCCAGCGGAACATAGCGCGCGGCTTCACGTATCTGTTCGGCGTTACGGAACGTAATAATGCCGGAGAAGGAGATATAGAAGCCCATATCCAGTAATCTGGCGGCGGTTTCTTTATCTTCCGTAAAGCAATGCAGTACCCCGCCGCATTCTTCCACTTTCTCTTCTTTCAGCAGTGCCAGCGTGTCTTCACGGGCATCCCGGGTATGAACAATTACCGGCTTATTCAGCTGACGTCCTATACGAATATGGTGACGGAAAGCTATTTGCTGCTGCCGTTGTTGTTCCGCATCTTTCTCATAGAAGTAATCCAGTCCGGTCTCACCCAGAGCAATGACCTGCGGGTCGGCAGCCAGCGCAGCCAGACGTTGCGGATCGCACAGGGGATCCATATTTAACGGATGTACTCCGCAGGAAAATGCTACGTCAGGCCGGTCGCCGACAAATGATTTTAAACGGCTGAACCCGTCCAGGGTGGTCGCGACGGCCAGCATAAAACGGACATCCCGTTCAGCGGCTTTACGGATAACATCATCCAGAGAACTGTGATCTTTTTCATAATCCAGACAATCAAGATGGCAATGTGAATCAACTAAAAACATAAATTACTCTCTGAACTTTCAGCTATTACACCGCCGGGAGGAACAGTTGCTCCCAGTCCAGCAGCGCTTCGGTGACTAATAATTCGTGGTTAACCGCCGGGGTTTCCAGAATACGGTGACGACACTGCTTCCAGAGCGTCAGACTCTGATGAAGCGCCGGCAATGAAATGACGGTTGCCAGCCGGGCAATCAGGGCCTGCTGGTCAGTATTGGTCATCCATTGCAGGCTGTTCTGGTGGTATTTCACGCAGTCCAGTAACAGGCTCATCAGCCAGTGTATACGCAGGGCAACATCGTCCTGGGTCAGCAGGGGTAACAGAGACAAACTGTCGTCCGGGATAGCCCCGGACAGTGTCTGGCAGAATTGCATACGCCGGGTCTGCTGCTCGCTGCTCAGGAATTCCAGTGCGGCGGCGGGTGCTCCTGCGGCCAGTCGCAACGCGGTCATGAGGGTGGCAGGATCTGCAGACACCTGAGCACTCAGCCAGTGCAGACTCTGCTGTTCCGCCGGCACTGCCAGATGCAGTACCATGCACCGGCTTCGCAGCGTGGCCGGTAGCGCAGAAGGCTGATGCGTGCCCAGGAAAAACCAGCAATTTGCCGGCGGTTCCTCCAGCGTTTTCAGCAGGGCATTGGCCGCCGCCCCGGTAAGCTGAGCCGCATCCGGAATATGGATCACCTTAGCCCCGCCCTGCTGGGCAAAATGGTAAAGTTTATCCGTCACCTGGCGGATGGCATCCACTCCCAGTGATGACTTACCTTTTTCCACCGTCAGCGAGTACCAGTCGGGATGGTTGCGGGCCAGCATTAGCTGACATCCGTGACAGTGACCACAACTTTTAATGCCTTCAGGCGATGTACACATCAGCCAGCGTGAAATCCCCCAGACCAGCGCTTCATCACCCATTCCCGGCAAGGACTGTATCAGTAATGCATGGTGCCCTTGCCCGGCCTGACAGCGGGTGATCACCTGTTTATACGGGGCATTCAGCCACGGATACCATTGCATCAGTTGTGTTCCGACAGCCAGCGGGTCAGGGTCTGGCGTAATGCCTCACTAACCTGCTGTGGTGTACCGTTGGCATCCACCGTCAGGATTGACGGATCCCGGGCGGCAATTTCCTGATAACGTGCGCGGGTACGATGGAAAAAATCCAGCGATTCCTGTTCAATGCGATCCAACGCCCCGCGGCTGCGTGCGCGCTGCAAACCTGTCTCCGGAGCCACATCCAGATACAACGTCAGATCCGGGGTAAAGTCGCCGAGTACCGCCTGACGTAAGGTATCCATCAGTTCACGATCAAAACCCCGGCCGCCCCCCTGATAGGCCTGAGAGGAGAGATCATGCCGGTCACCGACTACCCAGGCTCCCCGCGCCAGCGCAGGTTTAATAATAGTATCCACCAGTTGCACACGTGCCGCATACAGCATCAGCAATTCTGCTTTGTCTGTAATCTCTTCACCCGTGACGCCTTCTTTAATCAGGGTCCTTAAGGCTTCCGCCAGCGGGGTTCCGCCGGGCTCCCGGGTGAAGACAATGTCTGTCACACCATGCTGGCGGAGGACATCCACCAAAAGGTCACGGGCCGTCGTTTTGCCCGCACCTTCCAGACCTTCAATGACGATAAATTTACTTTTCATTGGCTGTTTTTTTATCCTGTCCCTTCACTGCCGGATCTGCGCCCGAGGCCGTTGATGGCGCGGAAGGCGTCTGTGCATCATGAGCCTGACTGTCAGCAGCTGCACCGGGAGCCGGCGCACTGCCGGCAGATTTTGCCTCAGCAGCACGCTTAACCTCAAGCGTCCGCCAGACCTGAACCGCACGGTTGTGACTGGCCAGATTCGTCGTGAACGTATGACCTCCGCGACCGTTAGCAACAAAGTACAGATAGCCCGTCACCGGCGGATGAGCCGCTGCCTGTAAGGAGGCAATACTCGGGATAGCAATCGGCCCCGGAGGTAACCCTGGAATAACATAGGTGTTATATGCCGTCGGGGTTTCCAGATCTTTCCGGCTCAGAGCGCCGGTATAGCGATCTCCCAGCCCGTAAATAACGGTCGGGTCGGTCTGTAATTTCATCCCCAGTCGCAGCCGGTTAATAAAGACTGAAGCGATAATGCCTCGTTCGCTACTGAGGGCCGTCTCTTTTTCGATCAGAGAAGCCATCGTCAGCAACTGGTTTTGATCTTTATACGGAAGACCGGCATCACGACTTTCCCAGACGTTACTCACTTCTTTGACCATCCGCTGATGAGCCTGCTCCAGCAGCGACAGGTCACTCATATGCGCGGTATAGAGATAAGTATCCGGATAAAACCACCCTTCCGTATCATCAGGGGAAAGTCTGAGGGCCGCAGCGACCGTACTGAGCTGGTCATCTTTCAGTTCATGACGGAGATAAGGTGCATCACGTAAGGTTTTCAGCCATTCCGTAAGATGCTGCCCTTCGATAAACCGGACCGGAAACTGAGCCTCTTTACCACTGGCCAGCAGCTGTAGTAACTGGCGCACGGTCATTCCGGGAGTCAGACGATAGGTGCCGGCTTTGAACCGGGCCAGGTCCGGCTCAGCTTTCAGTAACCAGCCAAACCAGAAACTGTCCGGGATGATGTGTTGCTCTTCGAGCTGTTGCTCAAGCGCTACACGTCCGCTCCCTGCCGGGAGGGTATAAATCGTCTGTTGCGAAATGAGTAACGGCGACCCGGCCAGTTGCCGGGTTTTCCATACCCCTCCGGCGATCAGTGCACCGGCCACAACGACTAAACCTAATGTAAATTTTATTTTTTTCTGCATGCTTAACCTGGTGAATAACAGAGCTCAGACAATCTTTGTGTCAGTGTTCCCGGAGAATATGTCAGGGTATCGACCCTGGTCACCGGAACCACCGGCATCAACGAATTACAGATAAACACTTCATCAGCCTGTTGCAAAGCCGGCAGACCGGCCCGGACTTCCTGACAATCATACCCCTGCTCCGCCAGCAGACGGATCAGATAACGCCGCATTGTACCGTTAACACCGGCTTCGTCTACCCGTGGCGTAAACAATTGCTCACCCCTGCGCCAGAAGATATTAGCGCTGCAGCATTCAATTATCCGGTCACGACAGTCCAGTACCAGTGCTTCTTCTGCATCGGACTGATCAATGAACTGGCGGATCATGACCTGTTCCAGCCGGTTCAGATGTTTAATCCCGGCCAGCGCAGGATTGATCCCCAGACGCATCGGACAGGTCAGCAAAGTAATCCCCTGTGCCCGCCACGAATCATACTGTGCCGGGTAGGCTGCCACCGACACAATACGTCGTGGCTGGTCGCATCCCGTACTGCTGTATCCCCGGCCACCGGAGCCGCGGGTGATCACCACTTTCAGCACCCCGCGCTGCAGCGTAGCAGCCCGGGAGTGCATCTCCTGCACCAGTTTCTGCCAGTCCGCAAACGGGATAGCAAGGCGTTCACAGCCCTCCTGCAGGCGCTGCAGATGTGCCTCCGGGCGGCAAATCTTACCTTCGAGGATCAGCGCAGTAGTAAAACAGCCATCGCCAAACTGTAATCCCCGGTCACTGACCGGCAGGAATTCGGTTTCATCACCGTTGATCAACATCATCAGCTCTCCGGGAAAGGATTGAGATACAACAGAGCTTCGGCAGGTCAGGACACCCACCTAAAAAAAAGGCCCGCATTGCGGGCCTGAGGCGTCACTGAAACATCAGATCTTACGGAAAATAACAGAACCATTGGTTCCGCCAAATCCGAAGGAGTTACACAGACTGTATTCCAGCCCGCTTACCTGACGAGCAGTGTGTGGTACGAAGTCCAGATCACACCCTTCATCCGGATTATCCAGATTCAGTGTTGGCGGTATCGCCTGGTCGCGCAGCGCCAGAATCGAGAAAATCGATTCAACGGCACCGGCCGCTCCCAGCAGGTGACCCGTCATTGATTTGGTCGAACTGACCATCACTTTATCCGCGGCCGCACCGAACACAGACTTAACGGCCTGTGCTTCTGCTTTATCCCCGGCCGGCGTGGAAGTACCGTGCGCGTTGATATAGCCGATTTGATCCACAGATAATCCGGAATCACGTAAAGCGTTAACCATCGCCTGCGCAGCACCTGCACCATCTTCCGGCGGTGAGGTCATATGGTAAGCATCGCTGCTCATACCAAAGCCAACCAGCTCCGCATAAATTTTTGCGCCACGTTTTTTCGCGTGTTCGTACTCTTCGAGGACCACGATACCGGCACCGTCTCCCAGTACGAAACCGTCACGATCTTTATCCCACGGACGGCTTGCCGCCTGAGGATCATCGTTACGGGTTGACAGCGCACGTGCGGCACCGAAGCCACCGACACCCAGTGGGGTACTGGCTTTTTCAGCGCCACCGGCCAGCATAACATCCGCATCATCATAAGCGATCATTCGGGCCGCATGACCAATATTGTGCACACCTGAGGTACAGGCCGTCGCAATACTGATGCTCGGTCCTTTCAGACCATACATGATGGTCAGGTGTCCGGCGACCATGTTAACGATGGTGGACGGTACGAAGAAAGGACTGATTTTACGCGGGCCGCCACGGGTCATTGCAAGATGGTTATCTTCAATTAACCCCAGGCCGCCAATGCCGGAACCGATGGCTGCACCAATACGCGGCGCGTTTTCTTCGGTGACAACCAGACCGGAGTCCGCCATCGCCTGCGCACCCGCTGCAATTCCATACTGAATGAATATATCCATTTTGCGCTGTTCTTTACGCGAAATGATATCTTCACAATTAAAATCTTTCACCAGACCTGCAAAACGGGTTGCATAGGCACTGGCATCAAAGTGGTCAATCATGCTGATGCCGCTCTGACCGGCAAGGAGAGCACTCCAGGTAGACTCTACGGTATTGCCGACAGGAGACAACATGCCAAGACCGGTCACAACTACACGACGCTTAGACAAGTTCGTCCTCCAGGGAGGGGGAAAAAAACACTAAGTGGGACGGACAAAAAACTCAGGCGGTCGAATGACCGCCTGAAGATATTCATTAGCCCTGATGGCTATTGATGTAGTCGATCGCTGCCTGAACGGTAGTGATTTTCTCAGCTTCTTCGTCTGGAATCTCAGTATCAAACTCTTCTTCCAGAGCCATCACCAGCTCAACGGTGTCAAGAGAATCGGCACCCAGGTCTTCTACGAAAGAAGCAGAGTTGGTCACTTCATCTTCTTTAACACCCAGCTGCTCAGCAATGATTTTCTTAACGCGTTGTTCGATATCGCTCATACTATTTAATTTCCTATCAAAACTCGCTTTCGCGACGGTTTTCGTAGTGTATAAAATGTTGAAAAAGATGCAACTAAAACCAATCTGGTCAAACCACGATTTGCTATATTTTGCGTTTTATTGCACAAAAAAAGCAACTAATTTTCGCAGTTATCAGACCATATACATTCCGCCATTGACGTGAAGGGTTTCACCAGTGATGTAACCCGCCTCGTCAGAGGACAAAAATGCAACGGCATTCGCGATGTCTGCAGGACTGCCCAGACAACCTGCAGGAACTTCTGCAAGAATACCGGCCCGTTGCTCTTCATTTAGTGCTCGCGTCATGTCCGTCTCAATAAAGCCCGGAGCCACAACGTTTACAGTAATACCACGTGACGCAACTTCGCGCGCCAGTGATTTGCTAAAGCCAATCAAACCCGCTTTTGCTGCTGCGTAGTTTGCCTGGCCCGCATTACCCATTGTTCCAACAACTGAACCAATGGTAATGATTCGTCCGCTGCGTTTTTTCATCATAGCACGCAACACGGCTTTAGACAGCCTGAACACTGAAGTCAGGTTGGTATCCAGAATATCCTGCCATTCGTCATCTTTCATACGCATCAGCAGATTATCACGGGTTACCCCGGCATTATTCACCAAAATATCGATTTCGCCAAATTCTGCGCGGATGTTTTTCAGTACAGACTCAACAGAATCAACATCGGTCACGTTCAGGGTCATCCCTTTACCGTTTGCGCCCAGGTAAGCACTGATAGCCTCAGCACCCTTATCACTGGTGGCAGTACCGATAACTGTGGCACCTTGTGCTGCCAGTTTTTCTGCGATTGCTTTGCCAATTCCACGGCTCGCACCGGTGACCAGCGCAATTTTACCATCGAAGTTCATGATTATCCTCTTATTCTTTTGCCAGCGCCACAGTTAAGGACGCCGGGTCATTCACAGCAACGGCTGTCAATGAGTCCGTAATACGTTTGGTCAGGCCGGTCAGGACTTTGCCCGGACCCGCTTCAACTAACTGGCTTACGCCACGTGAAGCGATAAATTCAACGCTTTCGGTCCAGCGGACCGGGCTGTAAAGCTGGCGCACTAATGCGTCACGGATAGCCTCCGCAGAGACTTCGCACTTCACATCCACGTTGTTGACCACAGGGACTGACGGAGTGTTAAACGTCAGATCCTGCAGAGCCTGAGCCAGTTTATCCGCGGCAGGTTTCATCAGTGCACAATGCGAAGGTACGCTGACCGGTAAAGGCAGTGCGCGTTTCGCACCGGCGGCTTTACAGGCTGCACCCGCACGTTCAACCGCTTCTTTATTACCGGCAATAACGACCTGGCCCGGAGAGTTGAAGTTGACCGGTGAAACCACCTGGCCCTGAGCACTCTCTTCACATGCCTGACGGATCGCCGCATCGTCCAGACCAATAATCGCCTGCATTGCCCCGGTCCCTGCCGGGACGGCATCCTGCATCAGTTTGCCACGTAATTCTACCAGACGGATGGCATCAGCGAAATCCAGAACACCGGCACACACCAATGCAGAATATTCGCCCAGGCTATGGCCTGCCATCAGCGCAGGGACTTCGCCGCCCTGCTCCAGCCAGACACGATAAATAGCCACGGAGGCCGCCAGCAATGCCGGCTGTGTCTGCCAGGTTTTATTCAGTTCTTCAGCCGGTCCTTGCTGAACCAATTGCCATACGTCATAACCCAGAGCCGCAGAAGCCTCGGCGAACGTCGCTTCCACTGACGGATACTGTTCTGCCAGCTCAGCCAGCATGCCAACAGCCTGTGACCCCTGACCCGGGAATACCATTGCAAATTGTGTCATTTCGAGTTCCTGTCTATCAAAAACGAACTAACGCTGAACCCCAGGTGAACCCGCCACCAAAGGCCTCCAGCAGCACCAGTTGGCCTGGTTTAATACGGCCATCACGCACGGCTTCATCCAGGGCCGTCGGCACGGAAGCGGCCGAGGTATTCCCGTGACGATCCAGCGTGACCACGACTTTATCCATCCCCATGCCCAGCTTTTTCGCCGTTGCATTGATGATGCGTAAATTCGCCTGATGTGGCACCAGCCAGTCGAGTTCCTGACGATCAATATTGTTAGCCGCCAGTGTTTCTTCAACGATATGAGCCAATTCAGTGACGGCAACTTTAAAGACTTCATTGCCCGCCATCGTCAGGTAGGCAGGTTCTGCCCCTTCATCACGTGACGGATTAGCCAACGTCAGTAACTGACCGTAATTACCGTCCGCGTGTAAATGGGTAGAGATAATCCCCTGCTGCTCACTCGCGCCCAGAACCACTGCCCCGGCACCGTCTCCGAACAGGATAACGGTACCGCGATCAGCCTGATCCAGCGTCCGGGATAAAGTGTCTGAACCGATCACCAGTGCATTTTTAACCGCGCCGCTTTTCACGTACTGGTCGGCAACGCTGAGTGCATAGGTAAAACCGGCACAGGCCGCGGCCAGGTCAAAGGCCGCGCAATCACGGATCCCTAACTGTTGCTGGATAATACAGGCCGAGCTTGGGAAAGCATGTGACGACGACGTCGTGGCGACAATGATAAGCCCGATGTCATTAGCATCGATACCGGCCATCTGCAGCGCATTCTGCGCCGCGGTTGCGCCCATCGTCGCGACCGTTTCATCGGCAGCAGCAATGCGTCGTTCACGAATACCTGTCCGGGTGACAATCCACTCGTCTGAGGTCTCTACCATTTTCTCCAGATCAGCATTGGTGCGAACCTGTTGAGGCAGATAGCTGCCCGTACCAATAATTTTGCTAAACATCTAGGCTATGTCACTCCTGGCTAGTACTGTATCAAGCCGAACCGAAATTTTTTCAGGGATATTACGGATCACCGCCTGAATCGCGTGTTCGATGGCAACGGCGAAGGCTCGCTCACTTGCGGCACCATGACTCTTAATAACAATTCCGGGCAACCCTAACAGGGATGCACCGTTATACTGATCGGGGTCGATTTCGCCAAAACGCTTCATCAGACGTCCCTTCATACTCCGGACAACCAGGTGACGCCACCATGATCGCTTCATTGTCTGTCCTGTCCCTGTCATCAGGGTCAGAAATGTTTTTATTACACCTTCCATAGTTTTCAGTGAGACATTTCCTGCGAAGCCATCACACACTAATACATCTGTTTTGCCACTCAGCAAATCACTGCCTTCCAGAAAACCGACGTAGTTAAGCCCGTCGAGTAAGCGTATCTTTCCGGCGGCATCACGGATATGCCGTGGCCCTTTGCTTGCCTCCTGCCCGATATTCAGCAGAGCAACGCGCGGGTTTTTTATCCCCATCACTTCTTCGGCCAGCACTGCGCCCATCATCGCAAACTGAACCAGCATCGTACTGTCTGCACAGGCATTCGCCCCGAGGTCCAGCAGTACGGTCTGCCCCTGTCGGATATGGGGAACCACAGAGACCAGCGCCGGTCGCTTAATATTTTCAAGCGGCCGTAATAACAAGGTGGCCAGCCCCATCAATGCCCCGGTATTCCCGGCACTAATGCAGGCATCAGCCCGCCCTTCTTTTATGAGTTCCAATGCGATACGCATTGAAGATCCGTGGCTGTGACGCATAGCGACGGAAGGTATAGCATCACTGGCAACAACCGACTCAGCCGGGATAATATGCACCCGCTGTCGTAACAGAGAATCCGCTCTGGCAAGTAATGGCTGAATTTCGTCGGGATAACCGACTAAAAGAAGTTCAAGTTGCGAGTGTGAGGCCAGTGCCTGCAATGCAGCAGGCACCGTCACGGGAGGACCGAAATCCCCGCCCATGGCATCAACTGCCAGGGTCAAACGTGTCAAAGTAACGCCTTGCGTCGCAGCAAGAAATTACTTAGTGATGACCTTACGACCACGGTAGTAACCGTCGGCAGTCATGTGGTGACGCAGATGAGTTTCGCCGGAAACTTTATCTACTGACAGAGTGGTAGTGGTCAGCGCATCGTGAGAACGGCGCATACCACGCTTAGAACGGGTGGGTTTATTCTGTTGTACGGCCATGGACCTTACTCCTATTACTTACGCTTTAAACTGGCTAATACGGCAAACGGGTTTGGTTTCTCTGCCTCTGCAGGCAATTCACCAAAGACCATATCCGCGTCGGACACTTCACAGTGTTCAGAATCATGCACCGGAACGACAGGTAATGCGAGGATAATTTCATCCTCGATGACCGCGAGCAAATCGATTTCGCCATACTCATCGACTTCAACTGGCTCGTAACCTTCCGGTAGCGCCTCCGCCTGTTCGTCATTACGGACAGGACTGAAGGTATAACTTACGTTTACAGTGTGCGGAAACGTGTTATTGCAACGCTGACAACGCAGGGTGACCTCTACTCCGGCCGTGCCCTTCAGCACCGCAAGGCGCTGGTTATCGATTGCAAAACTCATGGTGCATTCTACATCACTGTCCACACTCACAACTGAGGCCGCAATACGTTCCGTGAGTTCAGGAGTATAGACGCCATGATAATCAAGGCGTTTCTGAGCAGAACGGAGCAGATCCAGTGTCAGGGGTAATTTTACCTTTTGCATAGGGCGCGCATATTAACTTTGTAATGTCAGAGAGTCAAAGAAAAAGGCCGTTTTCAGGCATCTTTCACCCAATATTCGCATCCGGTGCGGCGGATAGTTTAAAATGAGAACGTTCAATTCGCTACAGATAATGAAAAAAATATGAAACAAGCACTGTTACTGGCATCGTCTTCCCCATTCCGCCGTGCCATTCTCGAAAAACTTGGCCTGCCCTTTCAATGGGCGGCGCCTGATATTGATGAATCTGCACTGGACGGCGAAACTGCAGAGCAACTGGTGATACGACTGGCAAAGCAGAAAGCGCTGGCCCTGGCAGACGCCTGGCCAGACACGCTTATCATCGGGTCTGATCAGACAGGCGTGCTGAATGGTACGTTCCTTGGCAAACCTCATACGGAAGAACGCGCCAGACAGCAACTGAAAGCCGCCAGCGGTAATACCGTCACTTTTTACACCGGACTGGCCGTGTATTGTTCACGTCGCCGGCAATTCTGGCAATGCTGTGAGACTTTTGATGTCACTTTCCGCACTCTTTCTGCGGCTGAAATTGCAGGGTATGTCGCGAAAGAGCAGCCATTACACTGTGCGGGCAGTTTTAAAGCGGAAGGCCTGGGCATCAGCCTGTTTGAAAAGTTACAGGGCCGGGACCCCAATACCCTGGTCGGGTTGCCGCTGATCGCTCTCGGAGAATTTCTGCGTGACGCGGGAATTAATCCGCTAACGGATTAAGCCCGCAGTGAGTGCTGCCGGGGCATATACCCCGGCAGGAGAGGCAATTACTGTTTTTCCTGGCGCAGAATGGCCAGGCAACGGCGCAGTTTTTCGTCCATCGGCGCTTCCAGGCGCAATGTTTCGCCCGTTGACGGATGGGTAAAAGTAATGGCCGCGGCATGCAGGAAAAGCCGGTTTAACCCGGTTTTCGCCAGTTGCCGGTCAAATTCACTGTCGCCGTAACGATCATCAAAGGCTATCGGATGTCCGGCATGCAGAGTATGCACACGGATCTGATGCGTACGCCCGGTGATCGGACTGGCTTTTACCAGACTGCCATGCTGATAACGTTCCTCGACTTTGAAGCGCGTCTCGGACGGTTTACCTTCACTGCTGACCCGCACCACCCGCTCACCACTCTGTAAAATATTTTTTAACAGCGGAGCTTTCACGGATTTAGTATGCGAAGGCCACTGGCCACGGACCAGTGCCAGATAATCTTTTTGCATCCCCTTCTCACGGAGCTGCTCATGCAATGAACGTAATGCTGAACGCTTTTTAGCGATCAACAGGACACCGGAGGTATCGCGATCCAGACGGTGCACCAGCTCAAGAAAACGTGCCTCAGGACGCAGAGCACGCAGCCCTTCAATAACGCCGAAATTCAGGCCACTGCCCCCATGAACTGCGGTACCGGAAGGTTTATTCAGGACCAGGATAGCCTCGTCTTCGTAGATAACGGCCCGCTCCAGTTGTGCCACTTTTTCGAGCTTAGGAGAAACTTCAGGCGCTTCTTTCTCTGAGACCCGCACCGGGGGAATACGAATATCGTCACCTTCCTCCAGTTTATATTCTGGTTTGATCCGCTTTTTGTTAACCCGTACTTCACCTTTACGCAAAATACGGTAAATCATACTTTTCGGAACCCCTTTCAAAAAGGTACGCAAAAAGTTATCGATACGTTGTCCGGCGTTTTCCGCCGTAATGGCGACAAATTGTACGCCCTGGTTCTCATTTTTCATGGGTGCGATTCTAAAGAGAGTTATTCCTGAGTGCTACTTTTTTGTCACCGGCCAGCAATTGCGCTGGTTATTTCGCCAGCAATGCGTTTCCTTTTTGGCCTATCGCCAGAGCTGCCTGTTCAGCAGAACAAATAAATAACAAATAAAGTGATCTTCGCAGTGAAAGTCACCTTGCTATATTAATGCCAGCAATGGAATAATGCTCTGGTTTCTTTTTCCGGAAATCCGGAATAAGGAAAACATGAAGCAGAAATTTTTGCCGGATTGAACAGACACGCAGCAATGGCATAAGACGTAATGTTAACTCAGGCACTTAGCGGGCTGCGGGTTGTAGCCCGGACGTATGGGGGGGCATACCACTGTTTTTTATCATGCAGTTGACATCCTCCTGGTCGCGGTCTCTTTGAGAGACCTCACCTCCGACATTATTTGCGCTCCTTTAGCGATCGACAGCCGTGAGGCTGACGTGATTGCAATAAGCCACGGAGCCATCGGTTTATCTTCGTCCGGGGCAATGATGCCCACAGCTGAGTCACTTATGAAAAAATGACGAGTACTTATAAATGAAAAGAATGTTAATAAACGCAACTCAGCAGGAAGAGTTGCGTGTCGCCCTGGTGGATGGACAGCGCCTGTATGACCTGGATATCGAAAGTCCTGGTCATGAGCAGAAAAAAGCGAACATCTACAAAGGTAAAATCACCCGAATTGAACCCAGCCTTGAAGCTGCATTTGTTGATTACGGTGCTGAACGTCACGGTTTCCTTCCTCTCAAAGAAATCTCCCGCGAATATTTTCCTGCCAATTACTCCATGCACGGCCGTCCTAATATTAAAGACGTGTTACGTGAAGGTCAGGAAGTCATTGTTCAGATTGATAAAGAAGAACGTGGTAACAAAGGCGCTGCGCTGACCACCTTTATCAGCCTGGCCGGAAGCTATCTGGTACTGATGCCGAACAATCCGCGTGCCGGTGGGATCTCCCGCCGTATCGAAGGTGATGACCGTACAGAGCTGAAAGAAGCCCTTTCCTCGCTGGAATTGCCGGAAGGTATGGGATTGATCGTGCGTACCGCAGGCGTCGGTAAATCGGCAGAAGCCCTGCAATGGGACCTGAGCTTTCGTCTGAAACACTGGGATGCGATTAAGAAAGCGGCAGAAAATCGCCCTGCCCCTTTTCTGATCCATCAGGAAAGTAATGTCATTGTTCGCGCCTTCCGTGATTACCTGCGCCAGGATATTGGTGAGATCCTTATCGATAACCCGAAAGTTCTGGAGCTGGCTCGTCAGCATATTGCCGCGCTCGGCCGTCCCGACTTCAGCAGCAAAATCAAACTGTACACCGGGGAAATCCCGTTGTTCAGCCATTACCAGATTGAATCCCAGATTGAATCCGCTTTCCAGCGTGAAGTCCGGCTACCTTCCGGTGGCTCGATTGTTATCGACAGTACTGAAGCTCTGACCGCTATCGATATTAACTCCGCCCGGGCTACCCGCGGGGGTGATATTGAAGAAACCGCGTTCAATACAAACCTGGAAGCGGCAGACGAAATCGCCCGCCAGTTACGCTTACGTGACCTGGGCGGCCTGATTGTTATCGACTTTATCGATATGACTCCGGTACGCCACCAGCGTGCGGTTGAAAACCGTCTGCGTGAAGCTGTCCGTCAGGATCGCGCCCGTATTCAGATCAGCCACATTTCGCGCTTCGGCTTACTGGAAATGTCCCGTCAGCGTCTCAGCCCGTCACTGGGTGAGTCCAGCCACCACGTTTGCCCGCGTTGCAGTGGTACCGGTACAGTACGTGACAACGAGTCACTTTCTCTGTCCATTCTTCGTCTGATTGAAGAAGAAGCACTGAAAGAAAACACCAAAGAAGTCCATGCCATTGTGCCGGTACAGGTGGCTTCTTACCTGCTGAACGAAAAACGTGAAGCGGTCAATGCCATTGAAACCCGTCAGGGGGGCGTACGTACTATCATTGTTCCTGATGAGCGTATGGAAACTCCACACTATTCGGTGCTGCGTGTTCGTAAAGGTGAAGAGACCAAGACCCTCAGCTATCACCTGCCGAAGCTGCATGAAGTTGAAATTGCCTCCATTTCAGATGAAGAGCCGGCTGAACGCCGTCGTCCGGAGCAACCTGCACTTGCTGCTTTTGCAATCCAGGAAGCACCTCCGGCAGTGACCGAGTCAGCGGCTTCTCAGAGTCGTGCCGCAGAAAAAGAGCAAGAAACCACCGCAACAGCGTCTTGTTTCTTCAGTCGTCTGTTTAGCGGACTGAAAAACCTGTTTGGCGGAGCCCCACGGGAAGCTGAAGCCCCGGTAGCAACGCCGGAAAAAACAGCGACGCCGGAACGCCCTCGTGAAAATACGTCCGGCAACCGTAACGACCGCCGTAACAATCGCCGTAACAACAATCGTAACGAGCGTACTGACCGCAACGAGCGTACTGACCGCAACGAGCGTAATGACCGCAACGAGCGTAATGACCGTAACGAGCGTAATGACCGCAACGAGCGTAATGACCGTAACGAGCGTAATGACCGTAACGAGCGTAATGACCGTAACGAGCGTAATGACCGTAACGAGCGTAATGACCGTCAGTCACGCAACAACGATCGTAATAACGAGACAGCAAATACCCGTGACGATAATCGCCGTAACAACCGTCGTAATACGGCTGCTACAGAGGATCGCAACACCGCCGCTGAACCTCGTCAGCCTCTGAGCGAAGAAGCCCGTCAGCAACGTGAGCAACAGCGTCGTGAACAACGTGCTGAGCGCCAGCGTCGCCGTCAGGAAGAACGTCGCCAGCAACAGGCGGCCAATGCTACAGAAAAAACGGCTACCGTCGTCGCGGAAACGGAGGCAGAGCAACCTGCACGTGAACGTGAAGAAGAACAGGTTCAGGTCACTGCACGTCGTCAGCAACGTACGCTGACACAGAAAGTCCGTTATGTGTCTGAAGAAGACCTGGCCGCAGAAACTCCGGCGGTGGAAACCACTCCGGCCGTTCAGGAAGAACCCGCAAGCGATACCGGCCGCGAAGCCTCTGCGAATAACGCTAATATTCCGCGTCGTTCACGCCGTTCACCGCGTCACCTGCGTGTCAGTGGTCAGCGTCGTCGTCGTTATCGTGATGAGCGTTACCCGCAGCAATCTCCGATGCCTCTGGAAACAGCGGCTGCCTCCCCGGAGATGGCGTCAGGTAAAGTCTGGATCCGTTACGATCTGCCGGCAGTCACTACAGAGTCTGAACCACAGACAACTGTTGCTGAAGTGACTCCGCAGGCCGAACCTCAGGCTCCTGTCTCTGTTGTGACAACCCCGGCAGAACCTCAGGTATCACCTGAACATGCCGCTGATGTCGCAGAAACGAATGCGGTAGTGGCTGAAAAACATGACGTTGACACCGTCACTCCGGTGAGCGAAGCCGGGGTTATCGACGTAACGCCTGTCGCCGTAGAAGCGCCGGCTGTCAGTCAGCCCGACACTGAAGTGGTGGCAGAGCCTGCAGCAGAAGACGAGTCGTCTGAAACTGTCGTCCCTGCACCAGCCCCTCAGGCAGCGCAGGTGACTGAACAGGCTACCGCACAGCAGGCTGATGCTGAAACACCGACACCGGCAGAACAACGTCCCGCGCCGCAGGCTACGGTCGCCGAAGCACCGGTCGCGGATATTGCGCCAGTTAAGACCGAAGCACCGGCTGACGCATCGGTCACTGCGCGTTATCGTTACCATGCAACGGCACCGATGACGAAAGCTCCGGCGCCGGAATGGCGTCCGGAACCTCTGCCACACAGCGATTGGGTTCGTCCTCAATATGCTTTCGACGGTAAAGGTTCAGCCGGTGGTCATGCCGCTACACATCATGCAACTGCTCCGGTGACTAAAACCGGCGAGTAATTCCTGATGATGCCGGCCATGTTGCCAGCCCAAAAAACCTGACCTTGCGGTCAGGTTTTTTTTGCCTCCGGGTTCTGCAGGTCATAATAACCGATCTGTCAGGCTGCCTGCCGTTTTGCATGACAGGGATCAGCCCCAGCCTCTCTGTTAAGTCAGCGTGACTATGCTGATCACCCGGTTACATGAACGGAATCGCTATTACAGAATCCGCGCTCAGCCCCCTGCCCGGTATATCAGGCTATCCGTCATGACTTTCGCTTACTGTTTCACGGTTCTGCAGAAATCCGGCGTGCTGATAGCCTCACCCGGCACAGCAGAGGCATTTGTCCTGCAGGCAGAGACTCAATGACAGAAAACGGTCCGGAGAGATAATAATCGCGGGGAAGAAACAGAAGTGATAAAACTGAACCCCGCACGGCTTACCCTGTCAGGGTAAGCCGTGGAATGTTCATGATACGTTACTGAACACTGCGGCGGGAAAAGTCTTTCAGACGGAAGCCAAAGGCCGCCAGGCTGGCGAAGTAAACAAAACCACCCAGAGCACACACGCCCATCAGGCGTAAAATACGCCAGACCATCTCACCTTCGCCCCAGGAAGGCATAAAGTGCAGCACTACGCACAACACGACGGCCATAAGGATCACTGCCAGGATAAGCCGGGCCAGGAAGCTGTACCAGCCAGGCTGAGGCTGGAAAAAGTTTTTCTTGCGCAATTGCCAGAACAGCAGTGAGGCATTGAGGCAGGCGGCCAGACCGATAGATAACGATAACCCGGCATGCTTCAGCGGCCCGATAAAGACCAGGTTCATTAACTGGGTAGAAATCAGCGTCACGATGGCAATTTTTACCGGAGTTTTAATATCCTGACGCGAATAAAAACCGGGAGCCAGCACTTTTACCACGATCACGCCGACCAGACCTACGGCATAAGCCACCAGCGCATGCTGGGTCATCAGTGCATCAAAGGCGTTGAATTTACCGTACTGAAACAGCGCAGAGACCAGGGGACCGGCAAGGATACCGATAGCCACCGAACTCGGGATGGCCAGTAACAGACACAGGCGCAACCCCCAGTCCATCAGATGAGAATATTCTTTGAAGTTACCGCTGGAAAAACTGCGTGATAACGACGGTAACAGGATAGTCCCCAGTGCGACCCCCAGCACTCCGGAAGGAAACTCCATCAGGCGGTCCGCATAATACATCCAGGAGACTGAGCCGGAGGCCAGGAAAGAAGCAAAAATGGTGTTGATAATCAGGGAAATCTGACTGACGGAGACCCCGAGGATCGCCGGCCCCATCTGCCGTAAAACGCGCCAGACCCCGCTATCATGCAGATTGATACGCGGCAGTACCAGCATCCCGATTTTACGTAAATGCGGCAGCTGATAACCCAGCTGCAATACGCCACCGGCAACAATAGCCCAGGCCAGAGCCATGATATGCGGGTGGAACCAGGGAGTCGCGACCAGTGCAAAGAAAATCATGCTGATATTCAATAGCGTCGGGGCAAAAGCCGGCACCGAGAAACGGTTCCAGGTATTCAGAATCGCACCCACCAGCGAGGCCAGTGAAATAAGCAGAATATAAGGAAACGTGACGCGCAGCAGTGACGTCGTCAGCGCAAATTTATCGGCCGTATCCGCAAACCCGGGGGCAGTAATATAGATAACCCAGGGGGCTGCCAGCATTCCCAGCAGCGTGACAATGGCCAGTACCAGCGTCAGCAGACCGGAGATATAGGAGACAAAAATACGGGTCGCTTCCTCACCCTGAGTATTTTTATACTCTGCCAGAATAGGCACAAAAGCCTGCGAGAAGGCACCTTCTGCAAAGATACGCCTTAACAGGTTCGGCAGTTTAAATGCCACAAAGAAGGCATCCGTCGCCATACCTGCGCCAAAGACTCTGGCGACAATAGCATCCCGGGCAAACCCCAGGATACGGGAAAATAACGTCATAGAACTGACCTGAGCCAGTGATTTGAGCAAATTCATAGTGTTTCTGACATCCTGCTATTTCGACATTTATGTCCCTGCCAGGAGATAACTCTCCGGGTGTGCCGGCGTTAGTCTACTGCCCCGCAGTAAAATGACCAGTACTGTTTGTTACAAGGCGTGATTTAGCGATACTTGTCCGCCGTGCCCTCTTTCCAGGTCAGCGCGGTCAGTACATGATCTTCCCAGACGCCATTAATCAGTAAATATTCCCGGGCATAGCCTTCTTTTTCAAATCCCAGTCGCGCCAGCAGATTACCACTTCGCTGATTGCGCGGCATATAATTAGCCATGATGCGATGAATTTTCTGCTGGCGCTGCATATAACGAAGAGTCGTTTGTAATGCTTCCTGCATCAGTCCCTGTCCCTGCCAGTTTTCGCCGAGCGAATATCCCAGATAACAGGCATGAAAACATCCTCGTACCACATTACTGAAGTTAGCCACCCCCATCACTTCTTCGCTGTCAGGATCAGTCAGAATAAAATAACAGGCTGCGCCCTGCCGTTGCTGTTCGGCCATGATCGATAACCGTGTCTGCCAGCCCGAAGGCTGAAAGTAGCTTTGATCACGGATAGGCTCCCAGGGCATGAGATAGTCACGGTTACCGGCATAATAATCGGCCATACGCCATGCATCACGTTCGTTGACTAAACGGACCACCATGCGATCTGTGGTCAGACTCACCCGTGGTCCCATACTGCGATATCCGAACATAGAAGCTCCCTGAAGATAAATTCACCGGAGAGTTGCGTTCTGCCACGCCCCTCCACGCCGGCGGTGGAAGCAGGCTATGTTAAACCCGTCAGGAAATTTATCCCATTAAAAACGCATCACTTTCTGTCCTGAATGGCGATTTTCCGATCACCTCCTGAAATCCCGGTCACTGTCCGGCTTCCCCGGAGTATCAGACGCGCGGAGATATACACTCCGGGATAACTCAGGCAAAATGCCCGTCTGCGCCTGATAAAATGCCCGGTGAGTGAGGAAAAATGCGTAAGGTTATTCTGTTTGTACCGTTATTGATCAGTATTCTGTTACTGAGTGCCTGTGACCATCTGGCCCGCTATACCATTACGGAGCAGGAAGTGAATCAGGCGCTGAAGAAGCATGACAATTATGAGAAAGATATCGGTGTGAACGGCCTGGCGACCGCACATATTACCCTGACAGACTTGCAGTCTGCTATCGGCCGTGAAGAACCTGGTAAAATGACCCTCTCGGGGAAAGCCAGTCTGCAGTTAACGTCGCTGTTTGGTCAGCAGAACGCCGATATTTTCCTGAAGATGAAAGCACAGCCGGTTTATAACCCTGATCAGGGTGCCATTTATCTGCAGGATCTGCAGGTGACTGACAGCCAGGTCCGGCCGGAAAAACTGCAACAGGTCGTCAATGCCCTGATGCCGGTACTGAACCAGTCACTGCAGGACTATTTCAGAACCCATCCGGCCTATGTACTGAATGCGGATCGCGGTACCGGGGAAGCGATAGCGAAAAAACTGGCGCAGGGACTGGAAGTCAGACCGGGAGAATTAGTGATTTCACTCACCCGCTAAAGGTGTGACAGTGATTTCTGCTGACGACAGAAATCACGCGAAAAAACATGTGCATTCCGGCGCGGGGAGCTTTATCCTTACTCCCCGGTTAAATCCCACCTTCACTTATTGACGCCGGAGCCTGATGCATGACTCTTCACCCAGATACAATCACTTTACGCCGCCCCGATGACTGGCATATTCATTTACGTGACGATGAAATGCTTAATACTGTCCTGCCGTATACCAGTGATGTTTTTGCACGGGCGATTGTCATGCCCAACCTGGTGCCGCCGGTCACTTCTGTTAGCGCAGCGAAAGCCTATCGTGAACGTATCCTGGCAGCGACGCCAAAGGCACACCGCTTCCAGCCCCTGATGACCTGCTACCTGACCGACTCCCTGGACCCGGATGAAATTGAAACCGGTTTTAAAGAGAAGGTATTTACGGCGGCTAAACTTTACCCGGCACATGCGACCACCAATTCCAGCCACGGTGTTACCAGTATTCAGCATATCGCTAAGGTACTGGAGCGCATGCAGGCTATCGGTATGCCATTGCTTATTCATGGTGAAGTGACCGATGCCCATATTGATATCTTCGACCGTGAAGCACAATTTATTGACCAGGTCCTGATCCCGCTCCGCCGTCAGTTTCCTGAGCTGCGGATTGTGATGGAACATATTACCACCCGGGATGCGGCCCAGTTTGTCAGCAGTGAAAAACAACATATTGCCGCGACTATCACACCGCAGCACCTGATGTTTAACCGTAACCATATGCTCAGCGGGGGGATCCGCCCGCATCTGTACTGTCTGCCTATTCTGAAACGTAATGTCCATCAGGAAGCGCTGCGTCAGGTTGTTGCCAGCGGGGATAGCCGTTTCTTCCTCGGAACAGATACGGCTCCTCACCTGCGCGGACGCAAAGAATCGTCCTGCGGTTGCGCCGGGGTCTTTAATGCCCCGACAGCACTGTCAGCCTATGCCACTGTATTCGATGAACTGGGCGCTCTGCAGCACCTGGAAGCCTTCTGTTCACTGAACGGGCCGCAGTTCTACGGCTTACCGGTCAATACCGATACCGTCACACTGGTCCGTAAACCCTGGACCGTGCCGGAGACCATCCCTGCCGGGGAAGATGTGCTGGTACCTTTCCTGGCCGGTGAAACCCTGAACTGGAGTGTAGAGGCCTGAGAGCCGCCAGGGGTTGCATTTTCCGCCCAAACACTGTAAATACATACAGCATAAACAGCCGCCACTGCGGCTGTTTAACCGATCATTTCAGTAACGATTAAGCGTGTCATGCGCCGTGCCGGGTGTCGCCATCCGGCTTTTTTATTCGTTTCAGCAACAGCGTGTCCTTAAGACTGGCCTGCAGCACCCGGGCGTAGCCCGATGCTAAAAGTCCGATAAAAAGCAGGCAGTTTTGTCTGACTGGCGACACCCTGCCGGGCTCTCCGGTAAACCGACTGTACTTCCTGTTCATTTTCCGGTAATCATTATCCCTGTCTCATATTCTTCGCGCTGAATAAGCGTGTTTTCAACAGTCATGCTATACTGGATCCACCTTCTTTCCATCACAGAAGGCCGGATGTAAACCTCAACCTACACGTAGTCTAACGAGTAATCAGGAGGTTTTATGGACAGAGAGAAAGATGTTATTCAGACCCATTCACTGGTCGGCTGGGATATCAGTACCGTTGATGTCTATGACGCCATGATGATCCGCCTGCACTCATTATCATCAATGCAGCAAAGTGAAGAAGATGCCGATGTGGGCCCGACTTACTGGCTGACGACGGACGTCGCCCGGCAATTTATTTCGATTCTGGAAGCGGGTATCGCCAAAATAGAATCTGCCGAAAACAGTTTATCTTTACCGCTAAAACATTAATCTCTCCTCTGACAGGCACCCTGCCGGGTGCCTGCATCCTTTCCGTTTTCTCACCTGCAAGGCTATCGTGTTACCTGTCCTCAAAAGGTCGATGCATGCCCTTCTGTTAGTCAGTCCCCCTCCGTAACGGTAACCTGAGAGGTACCGGTGTTCATCCTGAATGTACTCCGGGCACATCAGTCACCTGCACTACAACTGCACTGCAGGGGTAACAACCGGAGACGCTTTATCCGCATTATTGCTTTTTTTATTCTCTACGCGGGTCTGCTATGCTGCTTTATCTGTCTTGATTCAGGAGCTCACAGGGAATGATTTACGATCTGATCATCGCCGGCAGCGGATCTGCCGGTGCGGCGGCCGGTTATTATGCCAGCAAGGCCGGTTTAAAGGTGCTGATGGTAGATGCCTTTCATCCGCCTCATACAGAAGGTGCCCACCACGGAAAGAACCGACTGATCCGCTACGCCTATGGCGAAGGTGAGAAATATGTCCCGCTGCTGCTGCGCAGTCAGCAGCTCTGGCAGCAGTTTGAAGCCGATGCCGGTGTCCGGCTGCTTCATCCCTGTGGCGTGCTGAATGCAGGCCCCCGGGACTCACTGTTTATGACAAGCCTGGCAGAAAGTGCTGAGCGTTGGTCACTGAATGTTGAACCTCTGACTCCGCAAGGGGTGGCCCGACGCTGGCCTGAGATTACGTTACCGGCCCATTTTGACGCTGTTTTTGAACCCGACGCCGGTTATCTGTCCAGTGAACTGGCCGTCGAACACTGGATCCGCCTTGCCCGTGAACAGGGGGCAGCACAGCTGTTTAACTGTCCGATAAAAAGTATTTCCCGCGATGGCGACCTGCAGCAGGTGGTCACCGATGAGGGAACCTTCAGCGCGGCCCGGCTGCTCATCAGTATGGGAAGCCGGATCAACGATTTTGTTGCATCTCTGCCGGTCATCCAGACCCGGAAAGTCTTTGCCTGGTTCCAGGCGGATGGCCGTTACAGCGAAAATAATCATTTCCCGGGCTTCAGCATCGGTCTGGACGACGGCAGCCATTATTATGGATTTCCGGCGCAGGATAACGCGCTGAAAGTCGGTCGTCATGACGGGGGGCAGCCCGGGGTGTCAGATAATAAAGGCTTCCCTTTTGGCAGCTACCCTGAAGATGGCAGTGAATGTTTTGCCTTTCTGCGCCAATGTCTGCCCGGTGTCGGCGGCTGCCTGTACGGGGAAAGCTGCAGCTACGATAACTCCCCGGACGGGGATTTTATTATTGATACACTGCCGGATAACCCTGACTGCATGGTAATCACTGGTTTAAGCGGACATGGCTTCAAATTCGCGCCACTGCTAGGTGAAATTGCGAGTGAATTTGCACAACAGGGCACATTACCGGACGGATTACGTCCTTTTTCGCTCAGCCGATTTACCCGCTAATCTGACGTCCGTCGTTTTCATTTCCCGGGGGTAACTGTCACCCCGGGTCACTGTCATCATTTCTTTATAAAATCGTCATATGACTGTCACCGCTGCTTAATAGCATCCCTGCTGCTTCTGCCATTCGGATCCTATTAAGGTCAGACTAATGAAAAAGCCAGACAGTAAACAACCTGAAAACACAGAAAAATCTCCCTCCGCAGAAGGTATGACGCCGGATAATCCGGCCCGCCGCCGCTTCCTGGCCGGGGCTTCTGTGCTTGGCCTCAGTTCCGGTATTCTGCCGATGGCAAATGCTGCCACAGGGACGGAAGGCTGCACAGATACCCGGCATTTGTTGAGTAAGCTGCCGCGAAAAGAGCAGGATCTTTTACTGCGTAAACATATCCGCAATGTGGTCGTTATCTACGCAGAAAACCGCAGTTTCAATAACCTGTTTGCCAATTTCCCGGGTGTACAGCAACCTTTGTCATCCCTGAAACCTGAAGCGCTCCGGCAACGTGATCGTAACGGAGAGTTACTTCCTCACCTGCCTCCGGTCTGGACAGGCCTGGTCCCGCATGAACAAACGGTTAACCATACCCGTTACCAGGTACCGGAAAATGCTGACTACATGCAACAACTGCCTAACCAGCCATTTGCCCTGAAAGGCCCCGGTGGTGAGGCCCTGCCTCAGGGAGTGGTTACCCGGGATTTATGGCATGTGTTTTATCAGAATCAGATGCAGATCAACGGCGGAAAGAACGACAAATTCGTCGCCTGGGCAGATTCCGGTGCGCTGACGATGGGATATTATGGAGACAGCGCCTGGAATATGCGGCTGTGGAACCTGGCCCGGGAATACACACTTTGCGATAACTTCTTCCAGGGAGCCTTTGGCGGATCGTTCCTCAATCACCAGTATCTGGTTTCTGCCCGGCCACCGGTTTATCCGGACGTTCATCACTCTCCCGCCAAAGGTAAGGTGGCCACACTGATGAGTGATGACCCGGCGGATCCCCGCCTGAAACCGCTGGACGACTCGCCGGCCAGCGCTCTTGACGGGATCCCCCGCTTCGGGCCAAGCCAGATAACCCCTGACGGATTTGCCGTCAATACGATGTTGCCACCGTACTGGCCATCAGGCAGCCGTGATAAAACAGACCCGGCACTGGCTGACAGTTCATCACCGAATACACTGCCGCCACAGACCCATACACATATCGGTAACCTGTTGTCAGACAAGAATATCGACTGGGCCTGGTATGCCGGTGGCTGGCAGTTTGCTGTTGATGGTAAAAAAGACAGTAACGATTTCCCTGCCCGTCCTGACTTCCAGCTCCACCACCAGCCGTTAAACTATTTTGCGGATCTGGGGCCGGGGCATCCGGAAAATCGTCGCCAGCATCTGCGGGACGGTGGGCTGGGTGATACCGCAGAGACTAATAAATTCCTGGCGGATGTTGATGCAGGAAAACTGCCTCCGGTGACCTTCTATAAACCGCAGGGTAACCTGAATATGCATGCCGGATATTCGGATGTGGAGTCAGGGGATCGCCATATCGCCCATATTGTCGACCGGCTGCAGCAAGGTCCGCAATGGGAAAACACCCTGGTGGTGATTACTTTTGATGAAAATGGTGGCTGGTGGGATCACGTGGCTCCACCGAAAGGCGACCGTTGGGGACCCGGCACCCGCATTCCGGCCCTGGTGATTTCGCCTTATGCACGTAAAGGCCATGTTGAGCATACTCAATATGATACCGGTTCAGTGCTGCGATTAATCAGTCGCGTCTATGATCTTCCGGTGTTACCGGGGCTGAAACTGCGTGATGAATCGCTGCAGAAACACGGACATCCGCCAATGGGTGACCTGACCGAAGTCCTGGAGTTTCCAGCCTGAACCTGCCGGTGATGGAAAAAAGCCTGACAATGTCAGGCTTTTTCTGTTATTCCCCGCCGTCTTTGACCGGCTGTGGGATTGTCATCCGTAACACACCGCGGGATTTATTAAAGATTTTGTTACTGGTTTCACGGCCGGCACGGCGTAACCGCTGTTCTTCCGGCGGAAGCTGCGATTCTTCCATACACATCGGGCTGCAGCAGCCATGATATTTTTCTGCACAGGCCGGGCACTGAATAAACAGCAGATGGCAACCGTCATTAATGCAGTTCACATGCGTATCACAGGAAGCACCACACTGATGACAATGGGCTAAAACATCGTCAGAGATCCGCTCGCCCATCCGCTCATCAAAGACAAAGTTTTTACCTTTGAAGCGGACCGGTAGCCCCTGCTCGCGAGCACGGCGGGTATATTCAATGATACCCCCTTCGATATGATAGACATTATCGAAACCACTGTGACGCATCCAGGCACTGGCTTTTTCGCAACGTATTCCACCGGTGCAATACATGACAATTTTTTTGTCTTTTTGCTGCTCCAGCATCTCCACGGCCATCGGTAACTGATCACGGAAGGTATCTGCAGGGATTTCCAGCGCATTGTCGAAATGACCCACTTCAAACTCATAGTGGTTACGCATATCTACAAAAACCGCATCCGGATCGTCCAGCATCTGATTGACCTCATCTGCTTTCAGGTATTCGCCGACATCCGCCGCATCAAAGGATTCATCTTCAATACCATCAGCCACAATACGTTCACGCACTTTGAGGCGCAAAACCCAGAAGGATTTACCATCATCATCCAAAGCGATGTTCATACGCAGTTGATTCAGGGCCGGGTCGAAATCATACAGCGCCTGCTTCATCGCTTCATAGCGGCTTTGCGGAACACTGATCTGAGCATTAATGCCTTCACGGGCGACATAAATACGACCGAAAACCTTCATCTCCGTCAGCATCAGATAGAGCTTATCGCGAAACGCCTGCGGGTCTTCAATTCGGAAATATTTGTAAAAGGATACCGTAGTGCGTGGCTCGGTTTCGGCGAGCATCCGCTCTTTAAGTTCTTTATTGGAAACAAGATTGTGTAACACTGGCATGGTGTTCATTCCTGTGAGTTATACTGAATTCTGAAGGGGCAATATCATACCCGAATTATCTCCCCGGAAAAACGATAGCTCTGCAGTGTTTTCACTGCACAGGATAAAAAACAGCGTAAAATCACCGCAAACAGGATATAACATTTTAGATAATGTTAAAAAATGGCACAATAACAGGAAAATTGTAGAGAGGAACCTTCTCTGCCCGGGAAATGGAATGTGGGAAAAACAATAAAATGACACAATTGCCTGAATTTAATCGCAGCCTTCTTCATCCCCGTTACTGGCTTACATGGCTGGGTATTGGATTGCTCTATTTGATCGTACTTTTGCCCTATCCTGTGCTCAACTTTTTGGGAACGAATCTGGGACGGATGTCGATGCGCTTTCTGAAAAGCCGTGTTGCCATTGCCCGACGTAATCTCGAACTCTGTTTTCCTGAAATGCCGGAAGCTGATCGCCAGGCGCTGTTGCGGCATAATTTCGAATCGGTCGGGATGGGGCTGATGGAAACCGGAATGGCCTGGTTCTGGCCGGACTGGCGGATTAAAAAATGGTTCGCCGTTTCCGGCCTGGAACACATCGATAAGGCACTTCACGATAAGCGCGGTGTATTACTGATTGGTATTCATTTTCTGACGCTGGAACTGGGCGCCCGTATTTTTGGTATCTACAACCCGGGTATTGGTGTCTACCGGCCACACGATAACCGGCTGCTGGACTGGCTGCAGACCTATGGCCGGATGCGTTCCAATAAATCGATGCTGGACCGCAAAGATATTAAAGGGATGATCCGCGCGCTGAAAAGTAACGACATTATCTGGTATGCCCCCGACCATGATTATGGTCCCCGCGCCAGCGTGTTTGCGCCCCTGTTTGCCGTGGATAAAGCCGCGACGACCCGTGGCAGCTATATGCTGATCCGCACCAGCCATCCGGCGGTGATCCCGTTTGTTCCCCGCCGACTACCCAACGGGCGGGGTTATGAAATGGTGATCCTACCCGACGCCAGCGATAATATGCCGCTGGCCGATGAACTGGCTACGGCTGCCCGTATGAACCAGATTGTGGAAGAAGGCATTCTGCTGGCACCTGACCAGTACATGTGGCTGCACCGCCGCTTTAAGACACGCCCTGAAGGGGAACCGTCACTCTACTGATCTCCCACGGCCCCCGGTATTTTCCTGACCCGCCGGGGGCGATATTAATTTTCCCCTTCCCCTTTATCCCTGACTGATTTGATCTATGCTTTAGGTTTCTGCCGACATAACCGGAGCACTCACTATATGGATCTATACACCACATTGCCGGAAGCCATTGAAGCCGCCCGGGAAGCATTTCTGGCTAACTCTCCGGATGCTGAGAGCGAACCGGATATCCGACAGTTTTCCCTGCAAAAATACGTAATGCAGGAAGGCGAACCCCGCTGGCAGGCAGAGTTTTCTGGCGAAGAAGATACAGAAGAGGGTGAGTGTCTGCCCTTGTTGTTCGATGAAGCCGCTCAGTCCGTCTGGGACGGGGATTTTGACCCGCAGGAACTGCTCCAGGAGTGGTCAGAAGAAGATACCCTGCACGAATGGGATGATGGTGAATTTCAGCTCTCTCCGCCGACCGATACCGAAGAAGGACTGCGTGCCGCCGAAGAATGGACGGATGATGACAGCGAAACTGAACGCTGGTAACTGCGGCGTCACTTTACTCAGTCATAACTGCCATGTTTCGCATCCACCGGTAACAACAGCGTGTCGACGATGAGGGATAACGGCAGGTCAAGCACCGTCAGATAGCGCCACGCCCCCTCCCGCATATCCCACTGAACACCGGGATAATACTGATGGCCGTTTCCCTGACCGGGAACCGTCCGGCTGATAATGCTGCCGCAACCCGTCAGCATTATCACGCTGGCGGTTAATAATAAAAATTTCATTGTTTCTGCAACCTGTGCGCGTTAACAAACCGGTGCCTAGTCTAGCTTGTTTTTAGTCATACTACGGATAAGGATCCCGCCGTTTTTTGTCAGTTTTTTGTTAAGTCTCTGCCGGTGCGCAAAATTCCCCCCGATCTGACGCCTCCTGCCGGTTCTCTCTGACAACCCGGGGACTGTTATACCGGTAAAAAAAACCTCCATCATCATGAGGGAGGTTTTCAGGAGGAAAGCGATTACCGTTGAGGCAATACCTCCGGGGAGAGTGCCATTTTCTGATAACTGCTCAGCCACTGATGATATTTCTCACCGGACTGCCACAAACGACTGTGCACCCGGGCCAGTACGACAGGGTCACTGATTAACTGTAAACGTTGTTCACGTCCCAGTTTTTCAGGAGCCTCACTCAGTGCCAGATCGACCTGACGGTCACGGGCATGGTCAAGTAGCTGACTCTGTTTATGCCGCGACGTCGCCATGGCTGTCGCCAGTGCATTGAAGGCCGGGTTGAACACTGCATGCATAAAGCCATTATTTAACGCACGGCGATGGTTCAGTGTCAGATACTTATCCGTATCCACCAGCTCCTGCGGCGGCGCATACTCTTCCGGGATCAGGAACAGTTTTGCGCGCTGTGACTTCAGGCCCAGGGTTGCTCTGCTGGAGAACGCCGACACAAATGGCGACAGGATCAGCGAGAAGACAATCGGGGCCAGCCACCACAGGAAGTTGAGGTTCAGCCAGCCCATCCCGGTGGCCCAGACGATACCCAGCAACATTTGCAGACCATGGCGGGCAAAGGCTTCACTCCAGGGGGTAGCATCATCATCACGCTGTGGCGAGTTCCAGACAGCTTTCAGGCCGAGGAAGGCACTGACAACGAAGACCGTGTGGAACAGCATACGTACCGGGGCCAGCAGCACCGAAAACAGCATTTCCAGCATCAGAGAAATAAAGACGCGGGCCGCTCCTCCGTAAGGTTTAGCACCTTTACACCAGATTAAGATGACACTTAATAGCTTCGGTAAAAACAGCAATACCAGGGTGGTGGAGAACAGGGCAATAGCCAGTTCCGGACGCCACTGCGGCCAGACCGGGAACAACTGCCGGGGCTGCAGGAAGTACTGCGGTTCCATCAGGGTATGAACGACCTGAAGTGCCGTGGACAACGCCAGGAACATAAACCATAGTGGCGCCGACAGGTAAGACATGACCCCGGTCAGGAATACCGCACGGTGTACCGGGTGCATCCCTTTCACCAGGAATAACCGGAAGTTCATCAGGTTACCATGACACCAGCGACGGTCGCGTTTCAGCTCATCCAGCAGGTTCGGCGGCAGTTCTTCATACGAACCGGGCAGATCATACGCAATCCACACACCCCAGCCGGCACGACGCATCAGCGCAGCTTCCACAAAGTCATGGGACAGGATAGAGCCGGCAAACGACCCTTCCCCTGGCAGTGGAGCCAGTGCACAGTGCTCGATAAACGGTTTTACGCGAATAATGGCATTGTGCCCCCAGTAATGGGATTCCCCCAATTGCCAGAAGTGCAGACCTGCGGTAAAAAGCGGTCCGTAGACACGGGTAGCAAACTGCTGGCAACGGGCATACAGCGTATCCATCCCCGAGGCTTTTGGCGATGACTGGATGATGCCGGCATTCGGGTTAGCCTCCATCATGCGGACAAGCCCGGTAAGACATTCACCGCTCATCACACTGTCAGCGTCCAGCACAACCATATAGCTGTACTGGCTGCCCCAGCGACGGCAGAAATCATCGATGTTACCGCTTTTACGTTTTACACGGCGACGACGACGACGGTAGAAAATTTTACCGGCACCGCCCACATCTCTGACCAGTTCCATCCAGGCTTTCTGTTCAGCGATCGCGATATCGGCATCATAACTGTCACTAAGAATGTAAACATCAAAGTGCTCTGCATTACCGGTACGTACCACCGACTCCCAGGTGGCCCGCAGCCCCGCGAAGACACGCTCTACGTCTTCATTACAAATAGGCATGATAAGTGCGGTACGGTGCTCCGGATCCAGGGGTTCATCGCCGGTGGTAGAGTAAGAAATACTGTATTTATCCTTACCCATCATCAGCTGGACAAAGCCCATCAATGCCGTCCAGAACCCGGCCGAAACCCAGCAGAAAAGGATAGCGAACAGGATCAGTATCCCGGTTTGCAGCACATACGGCAGTAACTGCAGCACCGATTGCTGCCAGTTCTGGCTCATCAGCTCTGAAGGATCGATAAGTGCCCAGCCCTGGTACGGCAGGATCGTTTTCATGTACCAGGTCGCTATGACTGTCTGCGCGAGCGTCAGGAACAGCAAGATATAGCGACGAACAGACCCCACAAAACGCCATTTTTCTTCAGCGATGCGGGCATCAATGCTTGCCTGATCGTGCGGGTGGTGTGCTTTTGAGCGCCCCATCATCTTATTCCACAGACGGGTCACCGGGTTGGTCTCCCACGCATCAGGGTACATGCCGGCACGTTTAACCGGCGGCATCGCCTTTAGTGTGGTGCGATCAAGGTCATCTTTCCCGAACTGTTTGCCGTCATCCAGGGATTCAGGCCAGGCCATCTCAATACGGGAAGAGACAGAGGTTAAAGGGGCATCATCCTCACGACTGCTGGCCGCCGTATCCTGGCCCAACTGGTGCTGGAAACCGGCAAAATCAGTATCGGTTGATGCGCGTAGCGCCGCCTGCTCCGCCGCAGGTAGCGGCAGAGCATCGACATATTTTTCGGGGGTAAAAGTTGATTTATTCATTGGCTGGTAACTGATAGCTCCAGGTTTCCGTCAACGTTTTATCGCCACTGACTAAAGCAGCACGCATTTCTGTCGTCTTTTTCGGGTCTTTGACCCGCAGACGTAATACCAGGCGCCAGCCTTTAGTGACCGGATTGTATCGGACGCTTTGTTCCACCACTTCACCGTTATCACCGATACTGACCTGAGGCGCGACCTGAGTCTCCTGTGGCAGTTTACTCATGGCTTTGCCGGCGAAATCGATGATAAAGGCAATGGAACCATCCGGCTGGCGGACCAGGTTAGACTGCTTCACATCCCCGGCAGAGCGGAGTGTGTCAGCCACCCAGGCGACATTCGGTGAATGCAGCTGAGCTTCATCGCGGGTAAAATGTAAGCGGTAGTTAAAGTCGGTTTCTTTACCCGGCTCAGGCATTTTTTCCGGAGACCAGAAAGCGACGATATTATCGTTCGTCTCATCATTGGTCGGAATTTCAACCAGTTCAACATGGCCCTTGCCCCAGTTACCCAGCGGTTCTACCCAGCCACTCGGACGTTCGTCATAACGGTCATCCAGGTCCTGATAATGGCTGAAGTCACGGTTACGTTGTAACAAACCAAAACCTTTAGGGTTTTCAAGCGTGTAAGTGCTGACCGCCAGGCGTTTCGGATTGTTCAGCGGACGCCAGATCCATTCACCATTACCGTTATGAATAGACAGTCCATCTGAATCGTGCAACTCGTCACGGTAATTCAGGGTTGGCGACGGCTGGTTCGCTCCGAACAGGAACATACTGGTCAGCGGAGCGATCCCCAGTTTACCGACATTATCACGCAGGAAAATTTTAGAATTCACATCCACGGTGCTCTCTTTGCCCGGATGCAGTACAAACCGGTACGCACCGGTCGCCCGCGGGGAATCCAGCAATGCGTAGATCACCAGCTGTTTATCCTGAGGTTTCGGACGCTGGATCCAGAATTCTTTAAAGCGTGGGAATTCTTCACCGGACGGTAATGCGGTATCAATGGCCAGACCACGCGCCGACAGACCATAGACCTGCCCTGCCCCGATCACACGGAAATAGCTGGCGCCCAGGAAACTGGTAATTTCGTCTTCTTTATTTTTGCTGTTAAGCGGATAAAGCACTTTAAACCCGGCAAAGCCGAGGTTTTTGAACGAATCCGCATCATGCGGAATATTGCCGAAAGTAAAATCATCCGGGCTGTATTTTATTTCACGCACAGAATTGGCCGTGACTTCATTTACTTTTACCGGAACATCAAAATACATTCCTTCCGGATAGAATTCGAGTTTGAAAGGGGTACGTAATTTTCCCCAATACGCTTTATCACGTTTATATTGGATTTGCTGGTAATCAGCATATTTCAAATCCCGGAGCTGTGAGGGCAGATTGCTTTTGGGTGCTTCATAGCTTTGCCCTGCCAGGGACTTTGCTTCTTTTGCGACATCATTAAGATCAAATGCCCAGCTATTACTGGCATACATGGCAAGCATCACTGCGGCACTTGCCAGCTGCATTTTCATCAACCCTGATTTTTTTTGTTCTTGATTGAGCACATCTCCCCCTTGCGTGCGTGTGCCTGAGAAATCACTGTCATAGTAATGGATTCTGCCAGATTCTGACAGCGACCCCGAAAGAATGTAGGTATTATCTTCCTGAAAAGCTTTTTTTCAGAATCTTTAACGAAACCCGTCAGGGTTCTTACATGTCTGATAGAATTATAGTACGACTTTTATCAGGCATACTGCCGGAAAGTTCCAATTTATCAGACGAGTGCTTATATGACCCCCGAAAAACCTGAACGCGAGTATTTTCTGGACTCTATCCGGGCATGGCTGATGCTACTGGGTGTGCCATTTCATGTATCACTGATCTACTCCAGTCAGCAATGGACAGTAAATAGTCCTAACGCTTCACTCTGGCTGACCCTGTTTAATGAATTTATACACTCATTTCGTATGCAGGTGTTTTTCGTTATTTCAGGTTATTTTTCTTACATGCTCTATTTACGCTATCAGCCTTTACGCTGGCTGAAAGTCCGTGGTGAACGGGTCGGAATTCCTTTTCTGGCAGCCATTCCGTTAATCACATTGCCGCAATTTTATATGTTAAAAAGTTTGTCGCCGAAATTTACTGGCTGGGCAGAATATACCGCTTATCAGCGTTATAACACTCTGGTCTGGGAACTGATTTCACATTTATGGTTCCTGTTAGTATTACTTCTGCTCACCGCCAGCGGAATGCTTATATTTGCTGTCCTCAGGAAGCACCAGCAGCGGCTCTCACAACTTACACTGACCTGGCCGCGTATTTTTGTGGCACTGGCTTGTTCTGTGGTGGTGTGGGGACTGTTCCGTCGTCTGCTGCTGTGGCAGGCTCCGGCATTGCTGATGGACGGATTATTTAATATCGCGGTGATGCAGACGCTGTTTTATCTGCCGTTCTTTGTGCTGGGGGCCATTGCCTGGACAAACCCGGCAGCAAAAGCCCTGTTTGTTCGCCCTCACCCGGTGTTATGGACCGGTGCTATCGTGCTGTTTATCGCCTACCACTTTAACCAGCAATACAGTGCCGGCGATGGCTGGCTTTATGAACTGGATGCCCTGATCTCTACCGGGATGGGGCTCTGTATGCTGAATGTATGTTACAGCTGCGGCCACCGTTTTCTGAACCGCGCCTCCCCCCGGATTTCCTATCTGGTGAATGCGTCTTTGTTTATTTACCTGGTACACCATCCGTTGACGCTGGTATTTGGCCTGTTTCTGATGCCACATATCCCGGGTGACACCGTCGGTTTCTGCATCGGATTGCTGTTTGTCTTCGGCCTGTCGTTCCTGCTCTACGAAATTCATCGCCGTATTCCGGTACTGCGTTTCTTATTCTCAGGTAAAAAATAGTGCCCCTGTTGCCTGTCCGCCTTGCCGGCAGACAGGCAACAGACTCCGCCAGACAATAACGTTACGATTTACCGCATTGGTCAATACCCTGTATAAAGACGTACTGACGCCGGATAGTTCTATCACCTGCAACAACCATAAAGAGTTTTATAATGAATCAGGAACAACATTCTTCCTCTGCGACACATCATGCCGTGGACTCCCCCGGCATGATGTCGGTTTTCCGCCAGCCCGCATTGCTGACCCGTGAATCGCTGGCGGGTATTGTCACGGCACTGGCCTTAATCCCCGAAGTTATCTCCTTTTCCGTGGTCGCGGGGGTTGACCCGAAGGTCAGTCTGATCGCGTCTGTGGTGATCTGCCTGACTTTATCGGTGATTGGCGGTCGCCCGGCAATGGTGAGTGCGGCCGCAGGCTCTGTTGCCCTGGTGATTGGCCCGATGGTTCATCAGCACGGCATTCCCTACCTGCTGCCGACGGTCGTCCTGGCGGGCATATTGCAGATAATCTTCGGCATTGCCGGTCTTTCCCGGATGATGCGCTATATTCCCCGCCCGGTGATGACAGGGTTTGTGAACTCGCTGGGCATATTGATATTTTTCGCCCAGGTTCCCCATGTCTGGAAGCAGTCACCGCTGGTACTGCTCTTTTTTATCCTGACTCTGGGCATTGTGCTCCTGCTGCCACGACTGACGACCCGGATCCCGGCACCGCTGGTGGCGATAGTGGCTATTACCACCATCGCCTGGAGCATGGGATATTCTCTGCCGAATGTGGGTGATGAAGGCCCGATGAGTCGCGGTCTGCCCGGGCTGACACTGTTACAGGTGCCGCTGAACATGCAGACGTTACAAATTATCTGGCCGACGGCCGTCAGTGTTGCGCTGGTCGGACTGATTGAATCCTTACTGACGGCAAAAGTGGTCGATGACCTGACCGATACCCATTCGTCAAAGCGAAAAGAAGCCACCGGCCTTGGCATCGCCAATATTCTGGCCGGTTTTTATGGCGGTATCGCCGGCTGTGCGATGATAGGTCAGACAATTGTTAACGTGGAATTAGGCAAGGCACGCAGCCGCGTTTCCACACTGGTCGCCGGGGTTGTACTCTTGTTACTGGTCAGTGTTCTGAGTCAGGTCATGGCACATATTCCGATGGTTGTTCTGGCCGCAATCATGATGGTCGTCGCTGTCAAAACACTGAGCTGGCATAGCGTAAAACCGGCCACTTTACGGCGCATCCCGTTATCTGAGACACTGATTATGCTGGCCACCGTCGCCATTACGGTCTGGACCAGTAATCTGGCGCTTGGCGTCGTCAGCGGAGTGCTGCTGGCCGTTCTGTGGTTTGCACGACGTCTGAGCCATGTGATCACAGCAGAACGCCAGCTATCGGCCGATAACAACACAGCGCATTACAAAATCTATGGCCCGCTATTCTTTGCCAGCAGTAATGACCTGTATGAACATTTTGATTACGCCAATGATCCTGAACATGTGGAGATAGATTTGTCCGAAGCAATGATCCTGGACGCTTCTACGGTCGCCGCACTGGATGCCATCGAACTCCGTTACCAGCGCTACCAGACCCGGGTGACCATCACCGGTCTCGGGGGGCAAAGCAAAGTCATTCATCAGCGGCTGACCGGTAAGCTGGACTGATACGTTTTCTGTACCGGTGCCCTCCCCGGCACCGGCCTTCAGGGCCGACCTTCCCCGGCGTGTTCTGTTTTTTAATCCGCCCTGCCAATATTCTTCGTTTCAGTTTGCCTGTACTGCGCTGTCTTTCTTTGTTTACCGCCTCGCCTGTCTGCATCCCTGTCCCCGGTTTTTCATGCTGGCCGTCCGGACCGTTGGCTCAGATACAAATCCACACATTTTTTCCGGAAATACCTGAATACCGGTCTAACATTAATAAGAATACTCTGTTGCGTAGGACACTACTCCGGGGCCACGTTCCGGCGGTTGCTGGCAGAGGGAAGGGTTTCTGTCGCTGATTTGGCAGAACGATGTTACAGGAGTGGCATGACTGGCTGTTTTTCATGGGGATTTCCCCGCGGTAAACGGGACTCAGCCACTGGCTGATGAGGGTTTCACTGCAAAACCAGTAATGAAAATCGTTATCATCTTAACAAAAAGTGCGACAAACAAGTCAAACTACATTAATTTATTTAACATTTACGTTTCTTTTAGCTATAGAATGTGATTTTACTCACATATGGCTCTACGGATGTGGAATTTCTATGAAGCAAAATTTTGAGCAATCGCCGTCTAATGTTATCGGGAATGGAACCGGTTCCAGCCGGAGGGACTTTATCCGTTCCGCACTGGTTATCTCTGTCGCCGGCATTGCTGCCTCACTGCCATTACAAAGTTTCGCTGATAGCGTCATCCGTGGCAGCGACGCAGCGCGTGATTTTATCCGGGTATCGCAA
This sequence comes from Tatumella ptyseos ATCC 33301, assembly GCF_000735525.1. Classification (GTDB taxonomy): domain Bacteria; phylum Pseudomonadota; class Gammaproteobacteria; order Enterobacterales; family Enterobacteriaceae; genus Tatumella; species Tatumella ptyseos. The sequence goes on from NZ_JMPR01000038.1 coordinate 180,433, forward strand.
ACCATTACTGAACACAAACATATCAGTCCGCAACTGGCCTCACACTTTCTGAGCGCTTTCAGCCAGCGAGACCCGCAATTCAACAGCAAAATTTCCCGTCTGGCCGCTGTGATCCAGCCATCAGACACGGCCGTCGCGTTCAAACAGCGAGCCGTTGCTGCCGGCCTGGGTAACTTTCTGCAGGACATTGTTACCGCCTGGTATACCGGAACCCTCGGCGATGACTATAAGGGCACCCTGGTCGCTTATAAAGAGGCATTGATGTATGCCACGGTCAGTGACGGACTGGTGGTCCCTACCTATTGTGGCAATGGCCCCCTATGGTGGACTGCTCCGGTACCGGACCCGCTGGATCCTGAATTAATCGACAACCTGTAATTGTGACCTGATAAAAAAAGAATGCATACGATGAAAAAACCTGAATTTACTGCCGGTGGCGATGCCTCTGCAGATATTGTGATTGTGGGCTCCGGTATTGTTGGCGGGATGATTGCAGACAGATTAGTCAGCCAGGGGTATTCGGTACTGGTACTGGAAGCCGGTTTGCGTATCAGCCGTGCTCAGGCTGTTGAAAACTGGCGAAATATGCCATTTGCTAACCGTGCCGGTTCAGATTTTCAGGGGCTGTACCCTCAGTCTCCGCTGGCCCCTGCGCCGCTCTATTTTCCGCCGAATAACTATGTGAATGTTACCGGCCCCAGTGCCGGGAGCTTCCAGCAGGGCTATCTGCGAACCGTCGGTGGCACCACCTGGCACTGGGCTGCGTCCTGCTGGCGTCATATGCCCAGTGATTTCGTGATGCAGAGTAAGTATGGTGTCGGCCGTGACTGGGCAATTACCTATGATGAAATGGAGCCCTGGTATTGTGAGGCAGAATATGAAATCGGGGTCGCCGGCCCCAGTGACCCTGCCATGCAGTCCCCGCGCGAGCGCAGCAAACCCTACCCGATGGAGATGGTTCCGTTTGCCCACGGAGATGCCTATTTTGCCAGTGTGGTGAACCCGCATGGCTATAATCTGGTGCCTATTCCGCAGGGACGCAGCACCCGCCCGTGGGAAGGTCGTCCGGTCTGTTGCGGTAATAATAACTGCCAGCCTATTTGTCCTATCGGCGCGATGTATAACGGTATTCATCATATTGAACGTGCAGAGCAAAAAGGGGCCGTCGTTCTGGCTGAATCGGTGGTGTATAAGATAGATACCGATGGTAATAACCGCGTGACGGCCGTCCATTGGCTGGATAACCAGGGCGCGTCCCATAAAGCCACAGGCAAAGCCTTTGCGCTTGCCTGTAACGGCATAGAAACCCCTCGTCTGTTACTGCAGGCAGCCAATAAAGCCAACCCGAACGGGATCGCTAACAGCTCAGATATGGTGGGACGCAACATGATGGACCACTCCGGCTTCCACTGTAGCTTCCTGACCGAAGAGCCGGTATGGCTCGGCCGCGGCCCGGCACAAAGCAGTTGCATGGTCGGTCCGCGTGATGGTGCTTTCCGCAGCCAGTATTCGGCTAACAAAATGATCCTGAATAATATTTCCCGCGTGGTCCCGGCCACCAAACAGGCACTGGCGAAAGGTCTGGTCGGTAAGGCGCTGGATGAAGAAATCCGTTACCGGTCGATCCACGGGGTAGATATCTCCATCAGTCTGGAGCCGTTGCCGGATCCTGAAAACCGACTGACGCTCAGCAAAACGCGTAAAGATCCGCATGGCCTCGCCTGCCCGGACATCCATTACGATGTCGGCGATTATGTCCGTAAAGGGGCGACTGCCGCTCATGAGCAGTTAGAACATATCGGCTCGCTGTTTAATGGTAAAGAATTCAATATCACCACCAGCCTGAATGCGAATAACCACATTATGGGCGGAACCATTATGGGTAAATCGGCTAAAGACGCGGTCGTAGACGGCAACTGCCGTACCTTTGACCATGAAAATTTATGGCTGCCGGGTGGCGGTGCGATCCCTTCTGCCAGCGTCGTCAACAGCACCCTGAGTATGGCGGCATTAGGTCTGAAAGCGGCCCACGATATTTCTCTGCGTATGAAGGAGTTTGCATGAAACGTTCCTTCTCCGTCAAAATGAGTGCGCTGGCATTAGTCTATGCCGGATGCCATATGATGACAGCCAGCGCGGCCGATATCGATCAGTCACTGTTAAACCAGGGGCAGCAGGTGGCTACCGCCTCTGACTGCCAGGCCTGTCATACCGCACCAGGCAGCACAACAGCCTTTAGCGGCGGGTATGCCATCGCCTCGCCGATGGGCGCTATCTACTCCACCAATATTACCCCGGATGTGGTCACCGGGATCGGTCATTATACAGAGGCTCAGTTCTCTAACGCCGTCAGACACGGTATCCGTGCGGATGGCGCGCAACTCTATCCGGCGATGCCTTATACCTCTTACCGGATGATGACCGACAGCGATTTACATGCACTGTATTATTACTTTATGCATGGTGTAAAACCGGTCGACCAGAAAAACACCGTCACCGCACTGCCCTTTCCGTTCAATATCCGTTTCAGTATGAAGATCTGGAATCTGCTCTATGCCGATAACAAAGATTATCAGGTCGACCCCGGAAAGAGCGCTGAATGGAACCGTGGTAACTATCTGGTCAATGGCCTGGCCCACTGTGATACCTGCCATACGCCCCGCGGTTTTATGATGAATGAAGAGACCGGCCAGGCCCTGGCCGGTGCCCCGCTGGGCAGCTGGTATGCACCCAATATTACCTCCGATAAAATCAGTGGGATCGGCGGCTGGAGCGATGACGAGATCGTGCAGTACCTGAAAACCGGCCGGGCTGCCGGGAAAAACCAGGCCGCAGGAGGGATGGCTGAAGCCGTTGAACATAGCCTGCAATACCTGCCGGACAGTGATCTGCATGCTATCGCAACCTACCTGAAACAGACAACACCGATACGCACAGAAGGTGAGACGCAGGCCGCTTACAGTTATGGTTCCACGCCCGTGAATGTGGACGATGAAGTTCGCGGTAAAGCGCCCGATAATGCCCGCAATTCGGTGATCTCCGGCGCAGCCTTATTCAGTGGTAACTGTGCCAGTTGTCACCAACCGGACGGTGCCGGAAGTCAGAACCAGGCTTACCCGTCGTTATTCCATAATACGGCGACCGGCATGATCCATCCGCAAAACCTGATTGCCACTATCCTTTACGGTGTTCAGCGGACAACCGGGGGCCATGAAGTATTGATGCCAGGTTTCGGATCAACATCTTCTTATGTGGATCACCTGACCGACCAGCAGGTCGCCGATATCAGTAATTATGTCCTGCATAATTTTGGTAATCCGTCGGTCACTGTACAGGCCGGCGATGTGGCCTGGGTACGTAAAGGGGGGCACCCGCCGGCGCTGGTGTCTTTACAGCCTTATGTTATGCCCGCCATCGCAGTCGTTCTGGTGATCTTTATCCTGCTGATTATCGGTTTACGATTACGACGCAGCCGCCGACACTAGTATCATCCTTTTTCGGGGGGCTATCGCCCCCCTCTTTTTTAACTCTTCGTCAGTTGCCACTGTTGCCTGCAGGCTGCTGTCTGCGCCGGCGAGGCCAGAAAAACCTTCGGTAACGAACAATGGTGATAGAGGGTGCGGTTTTGTACCCTTTTGCCCGGCGTCACGACCAGCAGATATTTCAGCATCTCTTTTGACAGCCTGTCCCGCAGACCCGCGGGCAGGACATTCCCGGCACGATCCTTTTGTATCAGTGTCCGGTAAAAATAGCGCCTGAGCATGACCGGCATGGAAATATCTAACATAATGAGTCCGGTCGCCCGCGCAAGCCGGGATCCCAGATAACGGGTATAATTCCCTTCCATCACCCAGCGTTCCTGCTGCACCGCGGACTCATGCAACGCTAAAAACTCTGCTTCAGGGCGTTCCTGCCAGCGGGTCCCCGGCTGGTGAAATAACTGATCCAGATGTACGACCGGTGAGTCTGTTTTTTCGGCGATAGCGAGAGCTAAGGTGGATTTTCCGCTGTTTGATGGCCCCAAAATACAGATACGAGGCCCGAGATCGGTCAGCGGCAGGAAAGTGTCAGGTATCATTATTCGCTCAGTATCATTGCGGGTGGAAAGGTCGCTGAACAGCACGTAGCCGCCCGCCCATGCCTGGCAGTGGGGTTTGTGCCTTGCCGGAACGACAGGCTGGCCCGGGCGGAGTATGCAGATTACGTGAATACACCTTATGGGTAAAGCCGGAAGCTGTCACCGGCAGGCAATGACGGAAGCTGTCACCGGCAGGCAATGACGGAAGCTGTCACCGGCAGGCAATGACGGAAACATGTGATCCCGTAAACTCTGCATAGGGGAAGGACGTTTTGCCGCCTGATCCCGGAAGGTCCGCCCCGGGTGAGGCGGACTAATGGATCCCCGGGCGGGGGTCGGGAGAAAGGTTATTGCCCCAGTTGCTGTTTAAGTTGCTGCCGGGTGAGATTACTCAGAAACAGACTGCTGCCTGGCTGGAATAAACGTGCTTTATCCAGCCCGCCCGCGATAACCGGATCAAAACCGGCTTTTTCCACCAGTTGCGAGACGACATTCAGCGCCTGTTTATCATCTCCTGCCAGCGGGATCGCAAGTTTCGCGCCGGAGCGATGTGCCTCAGAGCTGAGGGTGTAGGCAGCTACTGAGTTAAAGCCGCGCACCAGATGCGCCCCCGGGAACAGCCCGGCACTGTATCGTCCGACCCCCTCTTTCAGAGCCTCGTTGGCCACCTGCCCGTCTCTGCCGGGATAAGGGTTACTGACATCCAGGACCACTTTGCCTTTCACACTGGCATCAATGGTCTTAGCCAGCGAAGGTAAAGCGCCATAGGGGACGGCCAGTACAATAATGCTGGCTTTCTGTGCCGTCTGTTCGACACTGGCGGCACTGGCCTGTTGCCCCAGTTCAGCAACCTGATTTTTCAGGGCTTCAGGGTGACGCGAGCTGAGGATCACCGGATAACCGGATTTACTCCAGAGTGAGGCCAGTGTACCGCCCATTTGCCCGGCGCCAATAATACCGATGGAGGGTAACGACGCCGCCTGGACGGTTGCCAGAGAACCGATAAATAACAGACCTGCACTCAGTAACGATTTAATTCCTGACACGGGACCTCCTGTTAAGATGACATTATGCTTGTTGCCAGAGTGACATTAAGGGTTGTGGCTGACCGCTGACCGGGTCCTGATGCGGGTAAGGTAAGGTGTCAATCCGCTGGCGCATCGCGGCGGTAGGTGCCGAGCGACAGATATCCCAGTGCTGATCCGGCGGATAGGCACCAATCACCAGGAAATCGTCACTGCTGCCTGAATTGCAATGGCCGGTACCGGCGGGCAACAGGGCCACATCCCCGGCGTGAACCGTCACGGTCTTCCCGCCCGGGCCTCCCAGTATCAGCCGGGCTTCACCGCCGACAAACCCTAAAACCTCATGGGCAGTACTGTGGTAATGATGGAAGTTAAATACCCCGGCAACCCATTGCGGTGGCCAGCCATTGTGCGTCAGTGCCTGTTCCGACTGCTGCGTCACATCGCCGGACAGCGAGAGTGCCTGGCGATAGAGAAGAACCGGCAGGTGCGGGTTATTGGGTACCCAGCCATTGGCGGATAACATAAAATGTTCCGGTACCACCGGCGAGGCAGACTCGCCCCGTGCGGCCGCCGCAAGGATCAACGGCGAACTGACGGCTATCTGAGCCATTACACGTAAAAAATCTCTTCGGGAATCAATCTGCATTTTTCCCCCCGGGTCTGATTCATCACAGGACAATTCAGGCTGCCACCTGAAGATGAAGTGTCGCAGTAACGTTGTCTTTACCAGGTATAAAAGCCAGGGGACGTTTTGTAAACCCGGGGAAAGGCGCGGAGAGAGGCCAGCAGGGGATAAAAAGTGACAAAATATTTCGCCAGACAGGCCCCTGAGGAGCCTGCCGGCAAACGCTTAATCCCGGTGTTTCAGCACTAATGAGCACTGATAAACCACCAGCCCGAAGATACCGAGAGCACCGCCCACCCAAGCGGTGGAGGTCCATCCCAGGCCGGCGTTAATGATCATGCCACCAAAAAAAGCCCCCAGCGCATTAGCAATATTGAGTGCGGAATGATTCATTGCCGCTGCAAGGGTCTGCGCCTTACCTGCCACATCCATCAGACGGATTTGCAAACACGGGATCAGCAACGAGGTTGTCCCTATCAGAAAGGTCACCAGGATCCCGCTGGCGATATGATGGGCCATCAGCGGGAACAGTGCCATCACGACCAGGTTCCAGACCAGTGCCACAGTGATGGCTTTTGTCACACTCCAGTCAGATAAACGTCCGCCTGCCATCATACCGGCGACCATACCCAGCCCAAAGGCCGCCATGACCCAGGGGATCCCCCCTTCCGGCAATCCTGACTCATGGGTCAGCGTCGGGGTGATATAGCTGAAGACGGCAAACATCCCACTGAACCCGGCCGCGCCAGTCAGTAAACTCAACAGAACGCGCGGTGTTTTTAGTGCGGTCAGTTCCTGCAGAGGATGCGCTGACGGATCTCCCTTGCTGTAAGGGATGTAGCTAATGATCATCAGTACACTGACCACCGCGCAGATCCCGACAAACAGGAACGCATAATGCCAGTTAAGATGATGTCCTACCCAGGCGGCCAGCGGAACGCCCAGTAACGTCGCAACCGTCAGGCCGGTCATCATGCGGCCAATGGCTTTTCCCCGTTGCTCCGCCGGAACCATAGAGGCAGCCACCAGTGAGGCGACACCAAAATAAGCACCGTGCGGCAGACCACTGATAAACCGTACTGCGATAAAACTGAGGTAGCCCGGCGCAAAGGCACTGGCCAGGTTACCGGCAGCGAAAAGTGTCATCAGGAAAATCAGCAAACGTTGGCGTGATACTCTGGCACCCAGAACTGCAATCAACGGAGCACCCACCACCACACCCAATGCGTAACTGGTAATCGCATTCCCGGCAGTCGTTACCGACCGGCCCAGCCCGTGGGCCACATCCGGTAACAGCCCCATAATGACAAACTCACCGGTGCCGATAGCAAACCCCCCGAGGGCCATTGCCAGTAATGCGAGGCCGACATGCAGGTTTTTTTGTTGTTCCACGAACACTCCAATACATTTTATTAATATTTACTAAACATTTTCACATACATTCATCAGTAAAGTGAAACCTTAACTTCGCTATTATAGCCACACTTTTTGCTATCTTATGCAGGTCAGCCAGATCCATGTCAGAAAGGCTTAATAAAAGAACACAGTCCGTCTCCGGGGTGGCCCTGCTGGTCGCCGGTGCGTTTTTTATGGAGTTTCTGGATGGAACGGTGATCACGACAGCCCTGCCCTCTATGGCAATCACTTTTTCCGCAGACGTGACCCGGCTCAACCTCGGGATCAGTGCCTATCTTCTGACGCTGGCCGTGCTTATCCCGGTCAGTGGCTGGATAGCTGACCGCTTCGGGGCCCGCAATGTTTTTTCTCTGGCACTGGCCATTTTTACCTTGTCCTCTGTCCTTTGCGGGCTGGCCGACAGCCTGCCTCTGTTCGTCGCTATGCGGATCCTGCAAGGTGTCGGCGGAGCCTTAATGGTGCCGGTAGGAAGACTGGCTGTGTTAAAAAACACCCCAAAAGAACAGCTGATCACGGCCGTTGCCACCCTGACCTGGCCTGCGCTGGTTGCGCCGATCATCGGGCCGCCACTGGGCGGATTGATCACGACCTGGTTCAGCTGGCGCTGGATTTTCTTCCTGAACTTGCCCATCGGGATCATTGCTGTTGTGCTGGCCCGCAGACTAATGACCGTGCAGGCTGAGCCGGAAAAAAGGCCCTTTGATATCACAGGATTTATTTTTTCAACCCTGTCGATGGTCGCGTTTGTTTGCAGTATGGAAATGGCCTCATCATCGCTGCCGTGGTATCTCCCCGCGGGCTTACTGCTACTGAGTCTTTACGGATTCCGGCTGAGCTTTCGACATATGGCGCGGGTTCCTTTCCCGATGATCTCTCTGCAGGCGCTGACCATCCCCACATTCCGGGCGATGCTTGTCGGAGGATTTTTGTTCAGGGCCGCAATTTCAGCCGTTCCTTTTCTTCTGCCTTTATTATTTCAGATGGGCTTTCATCTGGATGCCTTCCATTCCGGACTGCTGGTACTGGCGGTGTTTGCCGGCAACCTGCTGATCAAACCGTTCACCACCCCTCTCCTGCGAAGGTTTGGTTTCAAAACCGTACTGACAGTGAACGGTTTCCTGAACGTCAGTGGAATGCTGGCCTGTGCATTTTTTACACCGCAAACGCCCCACTGGCTGGTGATCCTGATACTGTTTACCGGCGGGATGTTCCGTTCTCTGCAGTTCACCGCGATTAATACGCTGGTGTATTGTGACGTCCCGAAGACACAAATGAGCCACGCGAATGCGTTGTTCAGTACCTCATCTCAGCTCTCAATGGGGGCAGGTATTACTTTTAGCGCCCTTTGCCTTTATCTGGCAGATAAGCTCAGTCAGACCGCGGCTTATCTTTCACAAGTGCCGGCGGTCAGCTACCGGCTCGCCTTTGTTGCCCTGGCCCTGCTTTGCCTGGTGGCCATGGCGGATATTCTGTTACTGGAAAATAAGGCGGGAAGCCAGGTGGCCGGGAAAAAAGACCGGCCGGGTTGAGCGGAGTTACCGGCCTTCCCTTTCCGCTTCCGGCAGCGATTAACTGTAGTAGTAATCCCGTCCGTTATTACGCATAAACCAGCCGGTCAATGCCATACGTTCGGAATGGGTCGGTTTAACTTCATGCAGGATCTGTTCAGACAGGAAGCAAATCATGCTGCCGGCCACCGGCTCTATCATATGTTCCCCGTCGGGCAAATGCAGACAAAGTTGCCCGCCGTCCTGCGTCTGCCAGTTCTGGTTAATATAGACAATAAAGGTGATCGCCCGCCGCCGGTCATTGGCAAAACAGTCATAATGAGGTTTGTAATATGCTCCTTGCGGATATCGGGAAAAATGCCCCTCAAAATCATTCAGACCCAGATAAAATTCCCGGTTCAGCAGAACACGGATCTCTTCCACCAGAGCCAGATAACGCCGGACAGCAGGATCCTGTTCATCCTTATCAATCCAGCTGATGCTGTCAGACCGGATAGATTCATTAATAATATTTTTTAAGCCATTACCAATGCCGGCCTGCAGGAACGTCCGGCTATGGCAAAGCGCAGCCAGCTCTGAAACCCACTGCGGATCCAGAACATTTTGCTGGTAGTACCAGCCCTGGTCACAAAGTTGTTGTATTAACGCCTGATAATCCGGCATAGCGCCCCTGCTATCTCTCATACTGAACGGTGGCAAGAGTATACCGGAGTGATCACCGCTCAACCACAGGATCCACTGTCCGGGCGCACGATATCACGGGCAGAGAGAAGGCAATAATGCACCCGGTGGCGGCTGATTGTGGCAGAGCCGCTATCGGGCAAGCCCCCGGGCCCTGTCAGGCCGCCGGGAGTTGATTCTTCTGCGTCACGGGATTGAAGTTATTCTTCCGAAGCTAAAGGAGAGATATGACCGCTCACGGCCGGGGAAGGCTGACGTGAAATACCGGCATAAATTGCAGCAGCCATCCCCACGCCGATAAACCAGCTAAAACTGGCAATATTATGTAACGCCGGAATAAAGCTTATCAGCAGACATAAGCCGACGGAGGGTAACAGCGTAATAATAGCTTTCGGGTTGACGCCGCGGACATACCAATAACTGCCGGAGGGCGAGTCATTAAAGAGTTCATCGGTGTTAATCTGGCGACGGTTGACCCGGTAAAAGTCGCATAACAGAATACCGAATATCGGCCCGATAAAAGACCCCAGCACATCCAGGGTATAGTGGATAAGCTCCGGTGAGTGGAACAGATTCCACGGCGTCAGAACCACAGATCCGATAGCGGCAATCATGCCCCCCATGCGAAAACTGATCTTCTGCGGTGAGCAGTTTGAAAAATCGAAGGCGGGTGAGACAAAGTTTGCCACAATATTAATACCGATCGTTGCAATGATCATGGTCAGTAAAGCAACCGCCATCGCCAGTCCGCTTCCCACATGGGCTACCGTTTCGATAGGGTCCGTGATCATCCGGCCGAATAATGAATGTGTCCCCGAAACAATAACCACCGTAATAATAGAAAACAGCAGAAAGTTAAACGGTAACCCCCAACGGTTTCCGCGGCGGATATCGTTCATACTGGCGGCATAGCGGGAAAAATCTCCAAAATTCAGTAACGGGCCGGAGAAATAGGAGACCACCAGTGCCACCGCAGACACCATCTGCCAGACCTGTTCTCCGCCGGATAATTGTTTTTCTGCCAGAGTCAGTGAGATCCCCGAGAAACCGGTGCGGGAAATAATCCAGATAGCCAGGGACAGCATCACGATATACACCGCCGGACCGGCAATATCGATAAACCGTTTGATAGCATTCATGCCATGCCAGAAGACCAGTGCCTGCAGCACCCACATAACGGCAAAACAGCACCAGCCTAAGGCGGATAACCCGAGGAAATGCACCTTCGTCATCGGGGCCAGCGAAGGCCAGAATTTCAGTAAAACCAGCATCAGAGCATTGGAAGCCAGCCAGGTCTGAATACCGTACCAGGCAAAGGCAATCAGCCCGCGGATCACCGCCGGAATATTGGCACCAAACACACCAAATGCCTGCCGGCAAACAACCGCAAAAGGCACGCCGCTCATCTGGCTGGGTTTCGCGACCAGATTAGCAAACCACTGGACAATACAGATCCCTGCCAGCAGACACACCAGAACCTGCCATCCCGCCAGCCCCAGAGTGAAGAAACTGGCAGCAACCACATAGCCCCCCATGCTGTGGACATCGGACATCCAGAAAGAAAAAATATTATACCAGTTCCAGTGTTGTTCCCTGACCGGTGCCAGATCATCATTGGTCAGCCGCGGGCTGTAGCCCGGTTTGCTGTGCCCCGTGAGGTGTGGTTCCTTTTTTTTCGGCATAGCTGAAGTCCCCTGTCGAGATACTGATGAGAAATGTCTTCTGACAGCCTGCAGGATCCGGACCAGTTTTAATTTTTGTATACAAAAATGGAAAAATAAGTATACCTTGTCAGGGACGATGACTCAGGAGAAGACGATGTCAAACACCACTCTTTACCGTGAAGGTACAGACGGACAGGAAAAAGAGCAGCAGATCCGCGAAGCATTAATCAAAGCGATGGTGGAACATCAGCTGCCCCCTGGCAGTAAACTTCCGGAAGAAGCACTGGCCGACGCATTCGGGATCAGCCGGACAGGGATCAGGAAAGTGCTTACGCGCCTTGCCACAGTGCAAATGGTCAATATGACGCCCAAAAAAGGGGCATATGTCGCTAACCCTTCGGCGGAAGAGTCCGGCATGATTTTCAAAAGCCGTACGCTGATTGAACTGGGAAACCTCCCTGACGTGATCAGCCGGTTGCAGGCAAAAGACGTCACAGAGCTGGAAGAGATTCTGGTGCAGGAGCATCGGGCCAGCCATGACAGGGATATGGCTGCCGCGATCCGCTACTCCGCTCTGTTCCATACCCGCCTGCATGCGATAGCCGGAAACACGGTGCTCAGCGAAATCATCACCAACCTGACGTTACGATCTTCTCTGGTGATCGCCGCCTGGGGAGATCAGTGGCATCAGGGGTGTAATGAGTCAGATCATCAGCAACTGCTCAATGCACTGCGTGATAAAGATCTGATGACGCTATCGGCACTGATGCAGCAACACTTCGATAATATCGTCAGTCGTCTGAATTTTAATCGCAAAAAATCCCCGACCCCGGATTTCCGTAAATTATTTTCGCATTAGTGCCGGAGAGACTATGTCAGATTATTGTATACAATTAATTAATCCGAATACTTGTCAGGCAATGACAGAAAAAATGGCGCGGGCAGCCCGTCAAGCCGCCCCGGCAGACACCCGGATCCTCGCGGTGAATCCGCAGGAGGGCGTGCCGTCTATTGAAGGGCATTTTGACGAAGCTGTTGCGGTCACCGGCGTGCTGCAACAGATAGCGGCGGGACGTCAGCAAGGTGTCGATGGGCATATCATCGCCTGTTTCGGAGACCCCGGGCTGCGGGCTGCCAGAGAACTGGCTACGGCCCCCGTCGTCGGCATTGCAGAAGCCGCGATGCATATGGCCACCCTGGTGGCGACGAAGTTTAGTATTGTCACTACCCTGCCCCGCACGGTGATCATCGCCAGACACCTGTTACAGCAATACGGGTTCAGTGATCATTGTGCCTCTGTCCGTACCATCGAACTCCCCGTGCTGGCACTGGAAGAACAGGAAGCGGTGGCCCGGGAGGAAACCCGTCGCCAGTGCCTTGAAGCCATCAAATATGACCATTGCGGTGCGATTGTTCTGGGCTGCGGAGGCATGGCCGGTATCGCCCGGGAACTGACACGGGAAACAGGTGTGCCGGTGATTGATGGCGTCAGTGCCGCAGTCAGACTGGTGGGGGCCCTGGCGGCACTCGGGCTGACCACCAGCAAGCACGGAGATTTAGCCTATCCCCTGAAAAAACCATTAACCGGCATGTTTGCCGGCCTGAATCCTTTCTGAGCAGGTCAGGCGCCGGAGGTTGCGTCAGACCCATCGCCACTTTATGCTTAACTTATCGATCACCGCCCTGGTCACTCCGGGGTATGTTTGCAGTGATACGGACCGGCTTACCGCGTCTGTTCTGATAAATGAGGATCATCATGGTTGCATCACCTCTCTCTGAAAAAGCCCTGACTCTGGGCCATGGCCCGGCATTACTTGAAGTTTTTCTGGAACCCACCTGCCCGTTCTCTGTCCGTGCATTCAATAAGCTGGCAGGATTAGTCAGCCTGGCAGGCGAAGAGCAGCTCTCCGTCAGGATCTATCTGCAATCCCAGCCGTGGCATATGTTTTCCGGCGTCATTGTCCGCTGCATTCTGGCCGCTAAAACGTTGCCGGAAGGTAACGCCGCGGCCCTGAAAATCATGCAGGCCGTCGGTGAACATCGTGAAGAGTTCGAATTTGAAGACCACTGCCGTGGCCCGAATATGACGGCCACGCCGCAACAGATTATTGAACGTATCGAAAAATACAGCGGTATCCGTGTCAGTGACGCTTTTGATAAACCGGAACTGCAGCAATTAATTAAGTGGCACTGTAAATATTCCCGTCAGAACGGTATTCATGTCTCGCCGACATTTATGATCAATGGATTAATTCAGGCAGATATGGGAAGCGGTGAGGAGATTAGTCAGTGGGCGGAGAGGATCCGTAACGCATAGTACCTTGTAGTAAATCCGCGGTGAATATCGCCGGTATTCACCGCCATTATGCCCTCTCCCGGCAATACAGTCGTAAATTTTTTTTATTACTTTGATGCAAATCACACTTTTGTGTTTCTCCGCAAAGGCGTAAGATGGTGTTTATCACCCAATTCCTGTGTGGAAATATCCCGGATGCTCCGTTAATTCAAACACCCCAAGGGTTACCTGTTTTCAGGTGACAACAGACGACGTGCGCCCTCAGGGCGGCCTGCAATTATTTTAAATAACGATTTAATATAAAAAATGCATAATTCATTACTTTTCCGGCTTCGTTTTGCCTGCAAAACGACATTTGCCCTTGTGATGGCGTTGGTCATGAGTTTTGTCCTGCAACTGGACACCCCGAAATGGTCGATGATGACAGTGGCAATTATTGCGGCATCCCCCGCCTTTGCCTCCGGCGGTGAACCCATGACCGGAGTATTGAGATTCCGCGGCTTTCTGCGCCTTATCGGGACCGCTATCGGCTCTGTCGGTGCAGTGGTGATTATCTGCGGCCTTTCACGGGCACCGGTGCTGATGCTACTGGCCTGCTGCCTCTGGGCGGGGGTGTTCTCCTGGGTGTATACCGTCGTTAAACAGGAGGTTTCTTACGCCTTCGGATTGGCCGGGTACTCCGTCTTTATTATTCTGGTGACTGCCTGGCAGGACCCACAAGCCGCACCGCAAATCGCAATATATCGTTCACTGGAAATATCGCTCGGACTGCTGTGCATTATATTTTCCGACTTACTGTTTCTCCCCCGCAGTATTAAACCGCAGATCCGGCGGTTTATTGATGAATGCCCGCTGGCTTTATTCCGCTTAATGAGTTGCTGCTTCACTGCCAGTAATGAGCAGGAGTTTGAAGAGCGTTTTAAACTTATGCTGGAAGAATGCAAAAAATTTAATGCCATGCGCCAGGTTTTAAAAATGGAGTCGACCCATAATAATCCGTTAGTGCATCAGCGGTTAAAAGGCATTAATGGTCTGATGTTCCATCTGTGTACCCTGACCTATGAAACCTGGCAATACTTTCAGCAACAGCCGGAAAAGCGCAGCACCAGCTGGTATTTACTGTTTAATCATCCCGTCGCAAATAATGCTGCCCTGGCCCAAAAAATTCATCAGTTCAGCCTGCTTATTCCTCAGCTTTCTCCCGGCCAGACGCCTTATGCGCTCTCCTCCTGGATAAAAGGCCTGAAAGAGTTACGTATTCTGTGCACCGGCGTGCAGTCGAAAGTACCGTTGCATGAGGTCGAAAAAGAGATCATCAGCCGCTATGCGATCAATGCCGCTGCCTCGGTGCAGAAGTCTCATGCACTGGTCAACGGTCTGCGTACCTTTCTGACCGGACTGGTGGGATGTTGCCTGTGGCTGACCACTACCTCTTCGGCGATCACCGGATTTCTGATTATTTCGAGCATCGTGTCAACCCTGGCGATGCGCGCCGAAAACCCGCGTAAACTGGCTATGGACTTTATCTACGGCATGATTTACATCCTGCCCGTCAGCCTGTTCTATTACCTGGTCGTGGTACCGTCCACTCAGCAAAGTTTTCTGCTGCTGATTATGGCCATCAGTCTGCTGGTTTTCTTTTTCTCCCTCTGCGTACAATGGAAAATTCCTGGCAGCGCGGCTTCCCTGATGTTTATTTTTAACCTGATCCCGATCACTAACCCGGAAACATTCAACTTTAATAACTATATGGACAGCGCTCTGGGGCAGATCCTTGGCGCGGTAGTGACCCTGACCATCATCTGGCTGATCCCGGATTTAAGTAAGAGCACCCTGTCGAATGCCCTGCTGCGGAGTATTCTGACCACGTCATTACAGACGCTGACGACTAACCCTAAACGTCGTAAAATCAGCCGACTGAGTGCGTTATATGATGATTTGCTGCTGCTGATCACCATGGATAGCCGTAAACTGATGCGCTACCGGCTGGGTATTAACCTGATCATTATTTACCGTCGTATTACCGCACTGAATATTCCTAATCTGCAGACACTTTCTGATTTCCACCAGCAAATCCGCGAGGCTGCTCATGACCTGTCTCACCAGCGGATGGCTATACAACGGGAACGTGCCTACCTGAAGCTTCAGCAATTGCTGCATGAATATCTGCTGGTTATCCGTATTCTGCCGGACCCGGAAAAAATAACCCTGGTCGTCAATGACCTGCAAAAACTGCTCCTTCAGTACCGGGGAGAATTACTGAGTCGTTGACCGCCAGGTCTGTAATGAGGAGCCGGAAGGATGCCCGGGCAGGTCATCCGCCGGGTTTCCCGCGAGAGGAGTATCGCCGTGCATCTTATGATGTCAGGCGCGCATCCGCCGTGATGTCAATGTCGTCAGTCTGCCAGTGCTTCGCCGGCCGTCTATCCCTGCCGGGAAAGGGGCTGACGGATAACCGGCGGAGGAAATACGCCGTTGATCGCAGCCAGGTCTGTCGCAGTCAGCATCAGGGTTTTCGCCCGGGCCAGGTGCCCGGGGTGTACCGGACTGTCAGTTTCGATAATCGCGGTCATCCCCGGCTGACGGAGGATCCAGGCCAGTGCGACCTCCGCTGGCTGACAGCGATGGTCACGGGCGATCATCTCCAGTACCGGGGCAGTCAGTAACGGGTCCCCGGTGCCACCGAAAGGTGAATAAGCCATGATATGAATACCGGCCTGCCGGCATTGATCCAGTAAACGGTATTCAATTCCCCGTGCCGCACAGTGGTACATCACCCGGTTAATAGCGCAGTTTTCACCGCCCGGCAACGCAAGCAGTTGTACGAGATCACGGACATCAAAATCCGCAACACCCCAGCCACCGATCAGCCCTTCCTGGCGCAATTTTTCAAGGCTGCGTACCGCAGACGCGAGCAGACCGGGATAGCGTTTGTGAAGAAGGTAAAAATCAATATGATCTGTTTGTAATCGCTTCAGAGATGCCTGGCAATAACGTCGGGATAACAAGCGATTGGCCGCACCGGAAGCAATTTCCGACACCAGACAGACCTCCCGTCTGCGTGTCGCGATCACTTTACCCGCCATACGTTCCGCACGGCCGCGCCCGTACACTGCAGAGGTATCCAGAGTAGTGATCCCGCAATCTATCGCGCGGTGCAATGCGGCCACAGCCTGTTTTTCCGGGTAACGTCCGTCCCCTGCTGCTTTCGTGCCGGCAGCCAGTGCGGAAAAAGTCAGTAATTTTTTCATACGGCTCCGCATCTTTTATCTCCCGGACGGTGACCGGGAGCGATTAAATACAATATTCCGGCGTCTGTCCTGTCTTCAGACCTGCTGACACAGGCGGGCTGAAAAGTACTTCTGAGGTAACCTGTGGGTCATTCGTGACCCGGTAAACTCATCTCTTCGGTTATCAGCATACAATTTTCAGGCCAGGTTGCCTCAGCCGGCAAAAAATACTGCGGGTGACCTCGCCACTCCCTATCCACCGTCGTTTGCCGCCGGTGAATACCGGCCATGACGGCCGTCAGGATCCGGTGACCTGATGGCCGGAATGATCAGCATCTGTCATACGGCCTCACCGCAGGAGTGTGATCAACAGGTAAAAAAATGGCGCAACCGTGCAAAAAGAGTGCTGCCGATCGGCGGAGGCAGTGAAACCCGGCGTTCCTCAGAAAACCGTCTGTTCAGCCACTACTTTTCTTTCAGGGGAAGATCCGTAACCGCCTGGCCCGGACTGATGCAGAGAGATTTGTGAAGGAGAGTGGCTCTACCTTATGAGCTCCGGGTATTACCGCCTGCCCTGCCCGCAGATCATTGCGCGGGATCCTGAGCAACACGGGCAGCAAAAATTCCCTGATGAAGTATCGCCCGCAACAGTGACGGTTTATGCGGCCGGAGAGTTGCCCGCTGAGCGGCGGGCCTCCGGCAGGTTATTTAGCCGCACTGGCCGGTTTTACGCGGAAAAACCGGAGAAATGCCTCCCGGCGTTGACGGTTGCGGAAAGTGTTAATCAGAAACTCCAGCAAGTTAAATAACAGGCAAAGTAACAACAACACCACCACATCGGGCAGTGCATTTTTCCAGGAAAGCCCCATCTGATTTACCCCGGCGATGGCTTTCACGGCCCAGGTGGAAGGAAGCAGGTCAGAGAGTAATCTGACGCCCCAGGGCATCGCCTGTACCGGCCAGATGGTGCCTGAAATGTAAAAGACCGGCATGGTCATAAATGACAGCGTCAGATAAACAATTTCCACACGGCGAATACATTCCGTCAGTAAATTCCCCAGACTGATCACTGCCAGCAGGAAAGGAAAGGTCAGCAGTAATATTTCGGCCATACTGGCCGTTTGCCGGTAGCCCAGGACCCACGGCCAGAGGACAAACAGGACTATCGACAGAAAAAGCCAGATAGGCAATAGTGCTGAATACGCCCCCAGAATGACCGGCATCGAAGGTTTACCGCTGGCGCTGATGGTCAGATTGACCCGTACACTGGCGATCAAAAGGGAGTGTTGTAATAACATGACCAGCAGCCCCGGAAAGATAATAGCCGCAAAACTAATGCCGGGGTTAAACAGCGGTTGTATCACGGCCTTAATGGGCGTTAACACCACACTGGCTTCCGGGGCGGTAAAACCGTGGTTCAGGAGAATTTCGTTATTATAGTGGGCCAGCATCTGCTGGTAAGCGGCGACCACAGCCTGCTGTATCTGCCCGTTGGGCAACCGATTTGTCGCATCCCCGAACACCGGGATCGCCACGGATTCTCCGGCCAGCATTTTCTGTTCCAGATCGACCGGCATAATAATGATCGCAAATAGCTTACGCCAGCCCAGATCACGTCTTGCGGTTTCCAGATCCGCATAGTTGATCATATCAATCTTGGAAGTTGCATCCAGGTTACGGATCAATAAACGGCTGGCGGTACTGTGATCCTGATCAACCACCGCCACCGGCAGGTTCCAGACCGTGTGGTTCGCATAGACCAGGCTCATAACACACAGCGATATCAGCAAAATCCCCCACATCGGGCGTTGCAACATGCCGGTCAGAACTTTGCGGAACGTCTGAAAAAAAACCGTCATGTCATCGCCTCCTGTGCTTTCAGGCGGGCCGGTAATCGTTTCCGGACCAGCAGACCGACCACCAGCGGGTAAACCAGTAATAAAGCACAGACACTGGCAACCGGTTGTGCCGGGGCCTGTCGCAGGAACAGATCGAACATGGCATACAATGCATGGGTCAAGGGTTCCAGATTAGAAATAATCTGAGCCGGTAACGGCATCGATAATTCAGGGACCGCCAGTCCCGAAAATGTCATGGCAATACTCACCAGTAGTGCCATCAGCGTATAGGCCGTAATGGCCGAGCGGGTAAAGGTGAACAAAAACACGGCGATACTCTGCGCTGCCATGATGTAGAAAAAAGCGACACAGTACATATAAAACGCATTACCCACCACTCTGGCATCTGACGCCCAGACCAGCAACGCAATCTGCGCCATCAGCACTGTGGTATAGATAAGAGTATAGGGAGCCATCTTCCCCAGTAACGACATCGTGAAGGAATTAGAGTAGATCAGCGGTTTACTGCGGGATAACACATAGATCATACAGGCAACGACAAACAACTGCATCAGATGGATTGTCGCGGCAAACTGCTGATAATAGATATAGCTGCCACTGGCATTAAACAGGCTCTGGTAGGTTAATGATACCTGAGCCAGCGTCGGAACCTGCTTACCGATTTTCGCCGCCATAATACTGCGGTACTGACTGTTTAAGGTCGTCATCAGGCCGGTGAAGTCCTGCGTGGAGTAAAGCCCCGAGGCATAAAACAGCGCGTTATAATAGAAAACCACCTGCGGCTGACGACCGGCCAGCACATCGGCCTCAAAGTCCGTCGGAATATAAACGATGCCGTAATCTGCCGCAGTACGTAATTTCTGTTCCGCCTGTTCAAGACCGCCCGGCCACTCCGTCAGTGAGGCATGGGGGCTGGCATCCAGGTCGCGGATTAATTGCCGTGACAGCTCACTGTGGTCATTATCCACCACCGCTACCGGTAAATTCAGAAGAGTTCCGGCCGAAAAGTTGCTGCTCAGCAGCCAGAACAGTAATAACGGGAAAATCCAGGTCAGCCAGTGGATCATGGGCCGCCTGAAGGCCGTTCTCAGCTCGCGGTTAAATGCCTGCCTGAAGCAACGACGTCCATATTTTACTTCCATTGCCATAATGCACTCATTCCCTGTCGCAATCCTTTCACCGGCTGCAGAGGCCGCAGGCGAACTTCAAAGGTTTTTAAGTCAAAATCGCCGGTTGCCCGTGTTGCACTTTTGGTCGAAAAGTCTCCCAGAGGGGCGATATAATGCACTTCAGCCTTGATCATCTCATTATTTAATGCCGGAACCCGCAGGTTAATAATGTCACCTTTTCTGACATGAGCGAGAATATCTTCACGCAGGTTAAAGACAAAATAGGCATCCGGCAGACGAACTAATGTCAGCAACGGGCTGTAGGCTGTCAGCAGGTCACCGACCTCGGCCGGGATGGGGCCGACTTCACCATCCACAGGGGCTCTGACCACCAGGTCATCCGTCTGAGCTTTAATTTCCAGTAATTGCTGTTCTGCTTCATCCAGTTGTGCGGCATAAATTTCCCGCTGCTGTGCGCGGTCGCCATGTAACCCTTCATCCAGGTTGGCCTGCGCGCTTTGCATAGATTGCAATGCCGTATTACGGGCATTACGCGCATCATCCAGCGCCTGCGCAGAAATATATCCCTTCGCTGCAATCTTCAGTTGCCGGTTATATTCATCCCGGGCATTTTGGTAGTCTGATGTGGATGAGGCCAGTACGGCACGAAGGTTACGGAGGCTTTCTTCGCGGGTACCACTGAGGGAAAGATCCAGCCGGGCTTTTGCCTGGTCACGGGCAGCTTCAGCCGCTTTCAGCTGTGCAATCAGTTCCGGGGCCTCCAGCCTCATCAACACTTCACCCGCACGGACATCATCGCCCCGCTGGGCTTCACGTTCAATAACGCGGCCTTTCGCTTTAGAGGTGACGATAACTTCCGGCGCATCCACCTCGCCCTGTAATAACAATCCCTGATTACTGGCACGAAAGAAAACAGCCAGTGAAATAATCACTATCATCAGTAATACAGTCAGTATTATTTTTTTATTCATGCAAACTGCTCCTGTGCACAGTAAAAGTGTTCCATCATCGCTAACCGCAATTTTGACATAAAAAAAGCATAGAGCATTGATTCAGGTTATGCCCGTGCTCATCCCCGCAATATATCTGTACGGGGATATCTCTGCGTTAATAACGTTAACGCCATATTTCAGCAGACGTGTCATCCGCCGTTGCCAATAATTCATAAGGGTGACGTTAATAAATCATCCCCTTCCGCAACCGCGATATCGTCGCAATAACACGGCTTTGCCCGAAGAAGAGACCGCCCCGACACTCCACAAAGATACCGGAACCACTCCGGACGACATACCGGAGCCTGACAAGAGGGGAAATAAAAAGTGACAATTCCACATCTCCGGGAACGGGATCACCTATCGAATTGATACAGATTTCCGGATCCACGGCGGTTGCCATCAGGGTTATAGTTTCCCCTGAATCTTATCTCTCTGCGGAGTCTGCAAACACTATGTTTTCTTTGAATCGTTTTAACAGTAAAGAGCTGGCACTGGCCTACGTCAATGGTCAGCAACAATCCCTGTCACCGGCGGAATTTCTCCAGGCCGTAACCCGGGCAGAGGCTGAGTTCAGTCAGCTACTCAATGCGTCCTGCCGCCCGGCCGGTCTGACCCACCCTGTCTGCGCACTCAGGGGCTAATGCCCGGAAGTCCGTTATTATCCCTTACCCTAAGCACGGATAACAGGCGGTCATCCTGCAGAACAAAACGATCTCTGTGACCGAAATAGCCACAGGACGGCCCGTAGCCTGTCACAGGGAATAACCGATGATTTCCTCAGGCACCGTGATATAAAAACATTTTTATGCTTCGCCAGCCGCCTTACTGAACTTCCTGACTGAAGAGCCATTGTCTGAAGTCCTTAATTTCATCCAGGCTCATGGTATGCCCCATGCCCGGATACGTCTTAAAGGTGATATCCGGCGTGACGCCGCTTAACTGATCCACCGCCTGCCTTGCCAGCGCTAACGGGATCCTTTGGTCAGCATCCCCGTGGCCGATAAAGAAATGTAGCTGACTGACCTGATGACGCGGAATACTGTTCACTGAAAAATTTGCCGGTAAATGGCCGCTGAAAACAGCAACACCGTGGAACAATTGTGGATACATCAGTGCGACCTTGTAGGTCATCACCGCCCCCTGACTGAATCCCCCCAGATAGGTATGGCTGGCGGCGACGTGGTATTGCTGTTGCAGGGTTTTCACCGTCGAAACCACTGCATCACTGCTGCTTTGCTGATCGGCGGCAACATTCTTCTGTTTATCTGACCCCCGGTACCACTGATAGCTGTCTCCGGCGACCGGTAGCGGCGCCCGGAGTGAAACCACAATCATATTGCCCGGGACAATGACCGGAAAATCGTTAAAGTCTTGTTCATTCGCACCATAACCATGCATCATGACCAGCATCGATTGCGGTTTATCCTGCCGGACGGCCGGCATAAATAAATAGGTCAGTTCACTTGCCCGGACCGCCGGTTGTATCAGAAAGATACAAAATACGCCGATCACTGCCAGTACTTTTTTCACTCTTTTTCCTCTTATGCTGCTTTTTCTTCCGGTAAACATTTAGCTGTCATCACCCGGAAACCAGGCTTTCCCTGCCGCGGTATTCCAGCGGATACGTGGAAACAGGGATAACCGGATGTTGAACAGAAAATAAAATGGCATAAATAACTGCGGGTTATTCTTCGCCATAGGCTCCATGACGGACAGCAACTGCTCCAGTTCATGTAACAACCTGCTGCCGGGTTGCTCATGGATATTTTTTAATCGCCTTTTAAGATACAAACTAATTTCATAAAGCAACGCTTCTGTCCGTAGTCCGTTTAAACGGAGAATTTCCGGATCACGGGCGCAGAAGTCGAAGACATTTGCTCCCAGCCATACTTCCGTGATCAGATTATTTTCCACGATCAGACTGTTCCCCGGGTCGGCTTTATTCCTCGGGAGGATAACGTTGATTCGGTCCAGCATTCGCTGCACGAACTGCTGACGCTGCAATAATGACGCTTTCTGTAGCCGGATATCATTGATAAGCTGTAACAATTCTTTAATTCCTGCCCGCAGTGCTCTTTTTGCGGTCCAGGACGGGCGTTTATTTCTGATCATCAGTGTGACCACCAGAGAGATCACAATCCCGACAAAGGTGGAAATCGCGGCGTTGATTGTCGCGAAAGGATTAGGCGCAAAATCATGGCTCAGGCCGATATAGGCAGGGAGCTGGGTGGCGACAATCAACCCGATAAAATTAGTGGCCGGGTTTGCAATAATAAGCCCCATCAACAGCAGTGCCGGTAACAAACAAATGATCAGGGCTTCAAAGGTAATTGCGCCCGGCAGGATCGCCAGGGAATAAAAAATACTGATGGCAATAGCAATGGCGATACCTTTGAAGAATACACGCATTCCGCCAATGGGGCTGTCGTGGGTTGCGAAAAACGAACAGGTGACGGCAGCGATCATTGCCGCATTGTTGCCGCTTTTCCAGCCCGAGCCAATCCAGAACAGACAAGCGATAAAGGTCGCGGCAAACGCCGTAAACGCCGACAGAGAGATCATTCCGTGGTCAAAGTAGCGTTTACGGTGCATCACAGGGGAGGATTTACCCCGTCTTCTGAGCCGGGAGATCCTGACCTCAACCCCGTGATACGCACTCAGAATGCGGACAAAGTTCTGTAACCGTCGGGTCAGTCCGGTAAACAGTAAACACTCTTCAGTCCCCCACGCACCGGAATGGAAGTTTTCTGTGATATTTTGCTGCGTCTCTTCCAGTAACCGATTCACCGAAGCCACATCTTCAGTGCTGGCTGGCTGTTCAAGCCAGTCAAGAAAACGGCCCATAGCATGCATCATGATTTCAGGCAGCAGGATATTTTCTGCAGACAGCAGGCTCAGACGTTTTTCTATCGCCGTCAGGGTCGGCACCAGATAGGAAAGATGCTGATACTGTGCCGATACCATCCGTACCAGCCGCTTCACCTGATCGGGCTCATAGGCACAGTGAGTCATCAGGACTTCCACACTCACGGGGTAATTCGCCATCTGGATCAGGATCTGTTCTCTTTCGGGCATTTCTGCCGACCGGGGTTGCTGGCTAAGCAGAGAAGCACAGACTTTTTTTGCCTGCTGATACCAGTTATCGATACTGTTCTGCAGTAGCGATTTCATACTCACCGGGAAAATCAGCACGTGCACCAGACTACTGCAGAGGATCCCCAGCGCCACCTCTTCGATCCTGGAGATCACGGTATAAGTGATGGCTGACGGCGTCGTCACATCCGGAAACCCCATAATCGCAGCACTGTACCCGGCCAGCATAAAAATATAACTTTTCGGTGTCCGGTCATGTAATGACAGATACAGACATACCGCGACCCAGGCCGATACAGAAAAACTGAACATCACCGGTGACATCACGGTGGCCGGGTAAATAACAAAAATAAAAATACCGCCCAGCACAGTGCCCAGCAGCCTGAAAAAGGATTTTGACACCGTGGAGGCGGAATAGATCTGTGAAACGACATACACTGTCGTTAATGACCAGGTGGGTTTTTCCAGATTAAGTTCTAATGCCAGATACAACGCCAGGAAAGCCGCCAGTGCCGTTTTTAATGAAAATGTAAACGCACTTTTTGTTAAAAATTTCATAGGTTACAGTCAGTTATGGGGAGCTCTGATTCGCATTGCGAGTATAGTACACCCGGTCACTCGCTAACGACTAAAATTGTAACAGGTACGGAATCGCTGCTTTTAACGCAGTTTCTCATTAAAACTTCTGAAGTTAAGTATTCCCGGTGTCTCAGGCAAACAAGCATTTTCCCGGACCTCCGGATGCGGGTGATCCTTCCCCGGAAAGTCAGCATCCGCGGACCCCATAAATAGCTATGATCACCGACAGCCGTTAAAGGCAGGATACCTGTCATTTCCGGCACAAAAAAGGTACAATTTGCCGGACTTATCGCCAGGTCTTTGCTGATTAAAACAACCTGTTCTCTGTCTGGCTTCGGTTTTAGCCACTCCGGTACGCTTCCTGATACTGCTGCGTAGAGGTCCTTCCCCGGGGTGCACTTTAAGGATGATATTATGTTAAAAACATGGCTGATCCTTCTGGTCTCTATCGTTGCTGAGACTTTTGCCACCTCGATGATCAAATCCTCCGAAGGCTTTACCCGCCTGCTCCCTTCCCTGGCAGTCATCGCCGGTTATATCATTTCTTTTGCGGGATTATCTCAGGTGGTGCGGGTCATGAATGTCGGGGTAGCTTATGCTATCTGGGCCGGGGTGGGCATCTGTCTTGTGTCTCTGATTTCCTGGGTGTTTTTCCGGCAAACGCTGGACCTTGCAGCCATCCTCGGCATCCTGCTGATAGTGATGGGCGTGGTAGTCATCCAGTTATTTTCCAAATCCGTCACCCATTGATCTGCCGTCCGTGACGGGCTTCCGCTCTGCGGCAAGTCGGGCCTCCCCGCAGACAGAAATGTTATGCGTAACCCAAAAGTAAAAAACCACCCCGGTAAGGGGTGGTTAACTTCAGTGACGCGGATTATTTATGAACGTAATAACTCGCGTAACGTGATTGCTCGATATTCGCCGTCCAGCGTCCTGCAACAACACTATTATCCCAGCCATACCAGTTAGGTGCTGGTGTGGAGGCTATACCGGTAGAACAACTGGTGGTCGGGTTATGAACGTATCCGCCGCGGTAACTGCCCTGAGTCCAGCGACGAACTACCACCTGGATCGGCTGCGCGTAATAGCCAGGCTCAACGCTGATATTCCAGTTATAGTTAGTGCTGAAGCTCTGCTGGTGGCTATAGTTCGCACTTACCGAGAACAGGCTCAATGCCCCACCGATCACCGGAATTTTACTCAGATTCAGACCGACCGTGCCGCCCCACTGATACCCGGTGGTTTTAGTCTGCCCCCAGATATAGGTGCAGCTGGTTACCCCGCCGGACCCTTGCGGGCACAGATAGATAGGTCCGCGCCAGATCCAGTCTTCCCAGGTCGTACGCGACTGGGTCTGGGCAAAGGCGGCAGATTTGCCGGTTAATATAACATCCTCGGTATGGCCCACCAGGCAGGTGCCTGCAAAACTGTTCGACAGCGGAATCAGTGCCGCTAACAACGTTAGTGAAATCTTTTTCATTGTCTGTCCCCTGAATTATTGGAAGATCTGATCCGGCGTATTGTCTGAATTCACAGCGGATGTTGTTTTTTCATCCGAGAATAACTCTGTGGAATACTGCCCGGAGCTCAGATCCACCGGGGTCATCAGATAACCATCACCCTCCGGTGCCGTTTTAAACATCACAGCATCCGCCTGAACCGAAGAACCCAGGACTTCTCCTGCCAGTGTTGCCGCTTTTTTACCGCCCGCACTGCCATCAAAAATCACTTCTTTTCCCTGCGTTAATGCCTGAGTTACAGTCGCTTTTAAGGACGCGTCAGCACTGAGTGAATCACCTAATAATAAAATATCGTAATCACTGGCACTGCCGGCGGTGTATTTCGTTTTAAAATAATTTAAAACGCCACCATCAGTATCCCCTAACGCATAATAGGTCGTTGTGGTGACTGTGGTCACCGGCTCCTGATCGGCCGGTGTATCTGTTGCCATAACATTAGCTGCAAATAACCCTGCCAGCGGGAAAGCCAGAATGCTTTTCATCATTTTATTCATTACAGACTCCATAGTTATATTTAATAAGGAATACACACGGTTTTTTGTTTTTAATTCACCTCCTGATTTTCCGATAACGATTATTGATAAGCAGAAACAGAAAACTGTCCGGATCCGCAGCCATATAACTGGCCTGGCCGGGAAGACACGGAAAAACTCGCTCCCGGCGGAATAGCAAATAACACCGAAGTTGAAGGCGTAATATTTTTACCCTGACTGCTATTGTGAGCGACAATAATTCCGTTAACTGCGGCGCTTAAATCCGCAAAATTATAACAATAGCCATCTCCTGCACTCCGGTTCAGTGAAGAATTCCCCCCGGTTGCCGACATCCAGACCATTTCACCCGTGCCATTGACGCCCTGATAGCTTCCGGTTCTGCCACCGAGGCTGGAAAGCTGAACCGAATTTTTCATATATCCCGTCCACTGGCCGTTGTAGCAAAATAAAATCCCTGAATTGCCGCCATTAGCCATCAGGCCATCTTCATTGCAGGCAGAATTCAGTGAGGCACTGCCCTGAACCTCCAAATATTCACGGGTCGTCATGCGGCCATCTGAAGATATTTTCCCGCCTTTAATTTCACCCCCGGTTTCAATCCCTTTGTCCTTCCAGACTTTTACCCACTGGTCATCATCCATATAAAAGCCGCCATTATGGGTACTGTTGATCCATCCTTTATCCCCGCGGGTCACCAATGACCCGGTCACGGTACGGATATCCGTTTCACCGGTGATCGTACCGTCACTCCACAGCCCGGCTTTGGCCGATACGCTGTCTGCCGCCAGACTGCCGCTGAGCGATATGTTTTTTCCAGTGATCTCGCCTGCATTACGTATCCCGTGCTGCGTCAGATCCATATCGGCATGCATCTGATTCAGTTCCGGATGGCCTGGTACCGTATAACGGTAAAGGCGGTCACTTTCACTGAATACACTCTGCATCGTGTCGGCGGAGAACAGCGTGACCAGATGCCCACGGGCCGCCGGAATGCCGGACTCCGTGGTATTCAGTTTCCAGCTGCCATCCACCCCGGTCGCCTGATTATCTTTACTGATATACCCGGACTCTCCGTGCATCAGTCGTGCGATATAACGCATCCCTTTTTCACTGAGAACAGTGCCCTGCCGGGAAAGTAATAACCCTGTAATATTTTTATCCGTCAGGTTATCCAGAGTGAAATACGCGGTATAGCTTTGCCCCTCGTTATTAATAAGCGAGATATTTTTATCCAGATACCCTTGTTGCCGGAGTTGCTCTGCATCGATCGCAATAAATTTCTCTGCCAGCAAATGTTTCTGTAATTCACCATAATTATCTTTCAGGTAACGCTCAGCCGCACCGGAAAACATGTCAGTTTCTCTGGCGGTGACTGTCCATTCCTGCAGTTGTAAATAGTCACTGTATCTTTGATACCCTATCGGCGCTGCAATTAATATTAACGCCAGCACCAGGCTCAGAGAAAACAGCGTATCTCCGCGATGTATATTTTCCATAGGTACACTATTGTTAAATTAATCCGGCAACATCCGTTACCTGACAGAGTAAGAACGCTACATAAAAATAAGGGGCATACGGTAATGTTTTTTTATTTATTATCAGTGCGTGACAAAATAATAATAAAAAACCCACGCCGGATACCAGACAAATGACTTGCCAATGCATCCAGAAACTCAATGCACTGATAAAATACACATCCCCCTGACCTACCGAGGTTCCGCAGATCCTCAGCGAAATTTTTTCGACTCCCCGGAATAATAAAAACAGAATACCCCAGGTAATTATTCCGGTAATAACGGCGGCACTGCCCTTTATCAGAAAGAGTATCAATGCACCGGTCACTGTAAAACTAAGAGTAAAGCGCCAGGGCAGCCAGAAATTGCTGATATCAATCACGGTGAATAAAATTCCCCATAACAGAAACGCTGCCAGTACCACAGGCTGTGCGGACATGCCTGGCACCCACAGTGCCAGAGCAAAAGCGGCTGTGGCCAGCAGAATAATTGCCACAGGCACTGGCTTGCCCGGGGTATTCCCCTGATGATCACCGATAAACTGACAGGCCTGCCTGACCATCAGCATTCCGGCGACCATAAACAGCACTATCTTGTCTGCCATCATCCTGCCTTCCGCTGCGAATACATCATATAAGCCAGGTAAACCTTATGGATATAACGGCGGCGTGCCTGATCCCGGCCCTGCAGAAAACCGGTGTTGTAGGTGGCCAGACAGGCCCAGTTATTTCCGCAATAGCTCAGATGACGGGCCAGGATCCCTGCGCCTGTATCGATATTCAGACAAGGGTCCCGCAATAAATCTGTGGCCTGGTGTATCCGGTGCTCACGAATCAATGCGGCGATATGGGTCGAATTAATCTGCATCAGTCCGTAGTCTCTGCTGATCACCCGCCCCTGTGCATCACGATTCAGTCCGATACTGCCCGCCTCTCCCTGACTTTCCACCTGACTGATGGCCCTGAGAAGATCAGCATTCAAATGATAGTGGCGGGCTGCCTGCTCAAAACAATCTGCGGCACAGCCTGGCCACGATAACAGCAGCAGAAAACAAAGAAGCCCGCGATCCATCGTGTCAGTTCGCACTGAAAAATTCGAGACGGTTATCATCTTTACCGCCCCCGGCGGACTGGCAGTCCGCAGCGGCCTCTCCCGCCCCCTGACTGCTGGTATAGCGGTGACCGTTAATACTGATATGATCGATCAGGCTGGTGCTACCCAGTTTGGTCGCCAGAGTTGTACAAGCCTCCGACGGGACCCCCTCATAACGCAGTATGAATCCGCTGTCGCTGCCCTCTCCCTGCACGTTATCCGGAACCAGAGTGACATTTTTGCCCCAGACATTACTGAGGATGGCCTGACCGGAGTTTTTATCCCCGCGGATGGTCATATTCCCCGGCGCGCCACCGAAACGGATCAACGCCCCGGTCATTTCCCGGTCGGATGCAAACTGGTAACTCCCGCCGACTTTCAGCATATTACGGGTATTGGTGATCAGTTCACTGATATTCCCCATCTCCGTGCTGGTATCATTACGGCTGAATAATCCCCCTCCGACACTGATCCCAATCACCAGCACAATAAGGGAAATGGTGATCCAGATACCGGCTTCAAACAGGGAGATAGCGCCCCGGTGTATTCGTGTTGCAGTTGTCATGAGTTTCCTCGGGTTATTGATGAACGGAAATCAGGTTATTCAGGTCCTGCGTGGAGAGCAGGATCAGTACCATGTAACCGGCGTTCAGGCCCAGGCAGACATACCCGGCCATCGTCGCGGTTTGCTTAATCCGCTGTACGGTTTTTTGCAGCCAGTCATTAGCGAAATTTTCTATAATATTTTCTGCATTATCCGCGGCAGTCAGTACCCGTAGTTTTTTAACGGTCTCCGCTGAAGGAAAGGCATATCCGCTGGCAAACAATGCTGCCCCCAGATGCTTTCCCTGCCAGACATGCTGCAGAGTGGCCTCCAGCCGTTCATACAGCCAGGGCGAAGCGCGTTGCATTAACTGGTTGATGCTCTGTTCGGTTTTCACTTGTGCACGGAGCAGTGCCGAGATATTCAGCAGGAAACTCACCCCCTGGATATCGCGGTAAAGTTTCCACGGCAATATGTGGTCCAGCAGGTGGCAACGCACACGTCCGGTCAGATTAGGCAGTGACCAGAGTGTCCAGCCCGTCAGCACAAGAGCGCTGACAGAGATCAGGATCAGGTGTTCACTCAGCCCGCGGGAAATAATGGCCAGTGCCTGCAGCGAGCCCTGCCACTGGTCTTCACTGACCAGAACCGCCAGTCGCGGAAGAAAGCGATGACTGACCAGTTGCACCATAAACAGACAAGAGATCAGTAACAGGCACGGATACGCCAGCGCAGCACTGCAGGCTGAGCGCATCTCTTTTGTGGCCCGCGCGATGGTCATGGCGCGTCGGATAGCGGCAGCAAGGTCACCGTCACTGACCCCCGCACCGAGCAATAAGAGTTCCTGCTCCGGGACCCAGCCACGTAATCCTTTATCCAGTGACATGCCGCAGGTCAGTGCGGCAGCAATATCCTGCAGACAATAGACCCGCGGGCTGTTTGCCGAACGATCGCTGATAATCAGCGTGCTGATGGCATCTGCGAGTTTGAACTGATTCTCCAGCAGGAAAGCCAGGTCATCATACAAACTGATCCGGTCATTCCCTGAGAAGGTTCTCAATGCCAGCTGGCGACTGAGAGATTCGCTGTATTCCCGCCACGTCCGTTTCTCCGTCATGCCTGACTCCTTAGAGAAGGCTGCATCAGGTCATCTTCATCCAGCGGGCTGATCAAATCGGCGTCGAGCGGGTCGGCAACTCCCTGATGAAGATAGTCTTTCAGGTGCGCCGTTCGGGTAATGCCGTTCAGGGTATCCAGCCAGTATCTGCGGGCAGCAATTTTACCCTCGTGCCGGTACAGCTCCATAAAGCGGGCATCGGGGCGGATCACCTCGGCAATCATTTTCCGGCCAACCGTGCCATGGA
Source organism: Tatumella ptyseos ATCC 33301 (assembly GCF_000735525.1). GTDB lineage: Bacteria > Pseudomonadota > Gammaproteobacteria > Enterobacterales > Enterobacteriaceae > Tatumella > Tatumella ptyseos. Next base: position 211,143 of record NZ_JMPR01000038.1, read on the forward strand.
AACATGCTGAACATCCGGACGAATGCCGGAAACAGAGTTTTTCTGCATCACAATGCCGTGTCAGAAATTCCCGTTGTTCCGCTGATAAGGAAGGTAGCTTTTGCTGCCAGCTCAGCTTGCAGGACGGACACAGCACAGGGACCAGACGCTGTGCAATCAGGCCAATCACTAACTGAGCATCAGCAATTTCCGGCAACGGAATTTGCAGGGTATCGGTCAGGCGATCCAGAATACCGATAGCATCGTTAGCATGCAGAGTGGTCTGCACCAGATGCCCTGACTTCGCGGCACTGAGTGCGGCCCGGACCGAGTTAGTATCGCGGATCTCACCGATGATCATCGCATCCGGATCCAGACGTAACGCCGATGAAATGCCTCTGGACCAGGCCTGACTCAGCGCTTCGGGATCGGTGCGATCAGCGATCACCGGCGTCTGAACCGCCCCGGGGATCATCCCTTCAGGAGGATCTTCAATGGTGAACAGCCGTTTACTGTGTAACGTCTGTTCCAGGTAACAGCGGCTGAAACAGCGCAGAGAGGTACTCTTTCCTGAGCCGGTAGGCCCTGAAATAATGATGATCCCCTCGGGACGGGTCAGCATTCGGGTGATCTGTTGCTGCTGCACCGGCAGAAAACCTAATTGGTCCGGGGTGGGTAATGAACTACTGTCATCGGGCAAAACGCGCATGACAACATACAGCCCGAATTCGGCAGGCGTATGTGCATAACGGGCACCGAAAATCCCCAGTTGACGGACAAATTCACTGCGTAACCTGCCATCCTGTGCACGGTTAGCATTAAAGCTTTTTTCCGTTACATCACACATGGATAACACAATGGTCGCCGCCAGTTGCATACCTTCTTCGCGCTCCAGTTGCGCGATGGTGCGCAACTGGCCGTGGATACGTAACTGCACCAGAGTGACCTCCTGGTACCCTATCAGCAGATGAATATCTGAAGCTCCGAGAGTCACGGCCTGCCGGAAATAACGGATCACTCTTGATTGCTGCTCAGAGCGGCTGATCTCCGAAGTGACCTGGCCACTCTGTTGTTCACTCTGTAACTGACGCAGCTCATCGAGCTGGACAGGTTCAAACCTGGCCTGTGGTGTCTGTCGCAGTATGCCGGCCAGCACCGAGGTCGTTAACGGGTCATGCCGGTGAGCTTCGGAGAAGTAAACCGTGGGCTCATCCGCAGAACGGTCAATATAAATGTATGCCGAACTGTCCTGACGATTAATCATCACTCCCCCCGATAAATGCGAGGTTCTTCGGTGAGCCATGGCCGGTACTTATCCTGACTTCACGGGGAGTGATCGCGATGACGCGATACAAGTCGCCGGGCAGGATCGTGTTTTCATCCACCGTCAGTCGTTTCCCATCCGGCATCTGCAACTGTGCATTAAGATGCCGGCGACTCCCCCAGATTTGGATAACCATCGGCAGAGCGGCTTCTGCCGGCGGAGTACTTTCTGATGGCGTGCTGAGAGGCGCCGGAGCATAAGCCGCCCCGCCGTGCATACCCGTCGATTGATGGCCGGGGATTTCTGCAGGCTCTGCTGCCGGTTGTGGCTGAGCCGTTTGCCGGTATTTATCCAGCTCATTCCGTGCCCGGACATGTTCCAGCTGAGCCTGGTCAAATAAGGTTTCTTCCTGGATCTTTTCAAGAGAGCCAAGGGTAAATCCGTCATCCTGACTTCCGGCTACCGCTCTCAGGCTACAGGTGAGCAGGATCAACAGATAACCTCCCCTGAAATTACTGCTTTTCATATAAGCGTCCCTCAAGCGTAAAAAGTAACCGGCCCGCGGTCAGGCTGATGTCAAGGCGAGTAAACCCCAGGTTCCGGGCCTGCATGACCGGGCCTGAGAGTAATAAACGCGGACTGATCGGCGTCACCAGAGTAAATGTCCGCACACTGAACGGATCTGACCCGGTCCCGGCGACGTCCGAAAGTTGTAATTCACTGTGCGTCCGTTGTGCCAGACTCGCCAGCGAGGTGAGCGACGCAGGCTCTGAGGCCACACCAGGGCCAGGGCGTTTCTGCATAACAAAAGGCAAGAGCAGCTCAGCTTCATCGCCTGCTCCCGGAAGATTGAACCGGTAAGGCAGCCCGGACAAACCATGCTCTTTTAGCTGGCGGGAAAAATCATCGACCGTTCCGCTGCCCTGCAGACTATATTTCGCCGTTATCCTGGCGGGATCAGCCGTACAACTCACATGACTTAATCCCCAGCCGGCAATCATAATCGGTAAAACACCGGTACGCTGCTGACAGGCAGACAACACCTCACTAAGGGAAGGCTGACGGGACCAGGGCGGAGCCGCATCGGCTGCCGCACTTTGCTGCTTTAGTAACAAATAGCGTTGGGCCGCTTCAATACGCTGCTGTTGCTGGTAGTTATTCCGCCACATAACGGCTGAAAGCAGTGCAGCCCCGGCCACCAGCAGCCCGCCGGCCAGCCTTAGCCGGTAACGGTTATCTGTTCCTTTCAGCCGGTATTTACGGGCCAGCGGTGGCGTATCTTGCAGCAACTCGTCCAGCGTCAGGCCAGCGAAAGTCTCTTTTTTTTCTGACGCGCTGGTGCTGCGAAATTCCTGCCACTGGCTATCTGAGCGGTGGAGTAACAAAAACTGCTGCAGATAGTGCTCTGTTTCCTCACGGGTACCGGGAATATCGCTGAACGGTGATAGCCCGTGACCTTCTTTGGCTATAAACCAGTAAAGTCCTTCTTCCAGCCGGCAGACGGCGTAGCTGTCTGGTGGCATTTTCTGCAGAGCCACCAGGGCCAGCGGATAACGTTTCTCTCGCCCCTGTTTTGCCGGTAGCAGCTGTACGCTGCCCAGCAGACATCCCGGATCACCCGTGCGGTCATTTGTCAGCACAACATGGTAAGTGTGCTGAACCGCCGGTAAGCGCTGGCGGATCTTCCTGCGGCCACGGACCGGCAGATAGCGCCAGGAAAGCCCGGCCACCAGTTGGCGACCGCCCTGACGGATGCTGTAGGGTCTGTTCTGTTGCATTACCGTTATCCCATCAGAACCGGGGTGATCAGGATCACTAGCGCCGATTTCCCGCGGCTGCCGCCGTCACCCCCGCCGAACAGGAAGAAATGAGAGTGGTCAACGCCCTGATGATCATCACTGTTACTTACCGACTGATAACCGCTTAACACCAGCGTCTGTCCGGATTTCATCAATACCCGCTGAGTGAAAATTTTCATCCTGGTTTTCATCAGTTCAATCGACGCATTCTGGCTGGTAAAGGTTCTGAAGGTCGGGTCATCGGACATATTGATGGCAAACTGCAACTGCATACGGGTTGAGTCCGGCATCAGATATGGCAGGATCGTCATATTCAGGCCCGTGGTGATGGTGGACTTACTGATACTGCTGGAAGAACCGACATTGGCAGTATTCTCTGTGCTGGTATCAGAGGCATAATCCTGCTGTAACGCTACCTGAACCGGAACCGCTGAAAGGTTAGTCGTCATGCTGGAGAGCTGGGTCACGACGGTCAGATGCGTCTGTTCTGCCAGCGCTTTCACTAATGCCGTACTGCCCTGCCCTTTCCCGTCCAGAATAGAGATACCGCTACTCATCATTTCACTGGCCGCATCCGCATACGGCGATGTCAGTGATAACCCCAGGTTGCTGTTGTTGAATACCGCTTTCCAGTCGATACCTAGCTGGTCGTTATCTTTGTTATCGATGCTGTAAACCTGCACATTCAGAACAACCTGCCGGTTTAGTTGAGTGTTCCGATCATCGATATATCGCGCCACATCACTCAATACTCGCGGTGTATCCCGAACGGTCAATTCTCCGTTCGTCAGATCCATCCGTCCTTTACCCGGAGTCAGCATCATAGAGATGGTGCTGGCGATATCACGGTACAGTCCGGACTTTATTTCCATCGTGGTAGCCTGAGAAGTCGTGCCTGAGTTTTTATCACTATTGTCAGACGCGCTCTGGCCCCCTGCTACGCCGTTAATATTCTGGTTTTGCGAAGAAGTTGTACCGCTGACCGTACGGGAATAAAAACTGGCATTATTATCCATAAATAAAACAGGGAAGGTTTTCGTGGTCATATAAGAAATAATGACCCGGTGATCCTGATATTCCCAGCTCAGGCCCTGACGTGCGGTAATATCATCCAGCAAACCAGCAACCGGCCCCTGCCAGAAAAGATGATTCAGTGATGTACCGGAGGAAACGGTATTCACCGGCGCGCCGTTCCCCGGCAAAGGGTCATTCATTGACGGGTCCTGACTACTGAAACCAGGGTTATTTTCCTGCTGACTGAGTGCATCCTGACTGATATTCACCGGAATATGACATTGAGAAGTAATCAGTGAAGCAACCGCCTCAAGGCTGATATTTCCCGGATGGTTCAATGTCATATTACAGGATGGCAGTTCATCCTGCTCCTTCTGTAAGTCGCGGCTTATCGGCTCAGGATTGATCCATTGTGTTTTTTCGTTAATAACATAGGGATGTGATTTATTGAATGGCATCATGGCATCTGCCTGTGATGTCAGCTGACTATTATCTTTTTCAATATCATTAATTCTCTGCCAGCTACTGCATCCTGATATCTGAATAAAGATGAATGATAACAGGCTCAGCGTGGTGTTTTTATTGAATTTCATAAACCATCTTATCCCTGGTAATAATAGAGAATACTGTCGTCAGTCATGTCATTAGGAATTTCTATGTTTACCGCTGTACCGTACATGTCATACAAGCGGTGATGCCGAAAAATATAAAATAACCGGCTATGTTCGCTAACCACCATCAGACAACCTGCCAGTCCCGGCTTTTCAGCAGTCCAGATATAATGTTGTGACCCCCGCCGTTCAAAATGTAACGGGATTTCAGAATATCCGGCACTGGCAGGCAGTGTCTGGTCTGAATGCTGCCACCTGACTGAGCTGTTCAGAAAAAATATCGCCTCTCGCTGGCAGTTTTCATCATCAATCTGACGCTGAGTCTGCGCCTGAGGAAACAGCCCCATAAATAATAATCCACCGATAAAAAATGACAGTAACCAGTAATACATAAGTCATCCTTTAACGGGTATCGATGACCACCAGACATTGGTTGCGATAAATATGTGCATAGAGCGGGATCTGAGCCGCTGAGTACAAATCGATGACCTTTGCGATAGCCGACAGATAATCCCCATGGAAAATAAGGGGGGCATCAACCGGATAATTAACATGGCTTTCCCAAATCAATTTCCAGTGAGGAATACCTGCAAGGTTGCACCCGCTCGTGGCAGACCATTGCTGTAATCCCTCCTTCAACGTTGTGCCTGACGATATTTCATAAATCTGAGACAGACCGTTTTCCGGTGAATTGCCTGCCCGGGAAGCCAGAAAACCCTCTGCCGCCAAATCCTGCCTTGAAAATACAAACAATAACACCAGGCAATATAATATTTTTCTGGCCACCTATTATTTTCTCTTATCGGTAGATTTATTAAATAGCACTAAATGCTAACGAATGAGATTAATCATAGAGAGATGAATTTACTTAAGCAAACAGAAATTTACGTAATCTTTACTACGAGAGGAAATTAAGTGATTTATACTTAATTACTGTAATTTATCAACTTCACCCAGAGAAAAGGATCACATAACGATCCTTATACAAAATTTAATACTATGTTAGTTAACTAACAGTTCCTTTCGGGATAAATTGTAACCAAAGTATATTTAACTGCTGTTAAATCATTTTTATTACATCTTCATGACAATGAATAAATAATACCGCCCCTGCCATTTAAAAAAATGATCGTTGTGATTAATAATAGTCATCAAAAAATAACGACAACCCCGAAAAAAACAGGGCCTTATTTTTCGGGATTCTCTTTATTGAGGATTGAATATTCCGCGTTGTTATTATGGATATTATGCAATATCAGGAGCGTCCGGATTGTGATTATTTATTCATAGAAGGCGTTAGGAAAGGAACAGATACTTATTGGGTGAGTGGTGAAAAATAGCGGTTTATATTTATGACCTGATGAGCATAAGAAATAACAGCCGATAATATTACTGAATCACCCTATCGCCGGATTAAGATCTGTCAGGCCTTTTTTGTCATTTCACCGGCCCGGCTGCGGGCGGCCCTTTCTGTGGAGCCGGTTAAACAGACTTATGGCATTCCTTAAGCTGCTCAATATCGTTGTAGCCCGGTATATCATGCGGTTCACTGCTTGAGTTGTAGCGCACAGATTTGCACTGTGCCGAACGGTACAGCAACCCGACGGGCTGCAGCGTAATCCCTTCCGGTACCCGGAAAGTGACGTCCAACCATTTTGCATCAGCCGGAGGAGACAGCGTCTTGTCAGGCCGGTTATCACACCCGGAAAGCAGCGTCACCGCACACGCAATGACGGTGGTTTTATTGAGAAAGTTCAACTTCTTCCTCCGTTACCGCCGAAAAGCGCAGCAGGGCATTTTTCCCGGTTTCCTCTGCCTGTGTCAGCCTCAGAGCGACCGGCAGCATGTCCTGAAGGGCCAGAAACTCACGATTACGTTCAACCTCATCCGGATGACTGAAGCTCGCCTTTTGTTCAACGCCCTTCCGGAACCGAGCCCGCATGGCTTTCCGGTCCATATCCCGCGCCGGATCGGCAAGCTCCAGCACCTGATTATGAATATAGGGAAGGTAGCGGTGCGCCATCGAGTGGTTTGATAGCTTACTGAACCAGCCGGATGATGCCGTATTTTCCCCCTTAGGGAACCGCTTCTCCAGCTCGCCCGGCGCCAGACATTGTATGAATGCCGCCTGATGCTCTTTGGTGGATATCAGGTATTCTTCATTCAGGGCAGGCACAAGATACAGTTTGACCGCCGCCTTCTCCGTATAGCTTACCGTTCCGCCCCCTATCCACAGCGTATTTCGCTCACCGGACTTCATTACGCTCTGTTCCGCGCGTAAAAACAGGACCGTTTTTCCGTGATGCCAGTAGGGATCTCTCTCCTGTGTAATCCCCATATCCACGCCCGCATTTCCCCCGAAGGTTCGCGGTAAAAGACCGATGGCCGACGTGATCACCCCGTCAAAGCCCAGTTTGTCACCCAGCCACCCCAGTTTCTCGTAAAGCTCGCTGTCGAGATCCACCTCCGGCGGGATCTGTGTCACCATGTCATTATCATTGGCGTGACGGTAGTGGGTGATGTCCCTCTGCATGTACGCGGCCAGACGGCTGAACGTTCGCGGCATTCCGTAGGTGGACAGCACCGGGTTAAATGCCTTCATCTCCGCGGCATACAGCAGCGCCAGCGCGCCTCCCAGACTATGGCCGCAAATAAATAATGACTTTCTATTGTCTAAAGATGTTCTGAGTGCCCGAAGATTAAACTTATCCCCGAACTTCCGTTTAGCCAGCTGATACGCTTCCAGAAAACCGCCGTGCACATTCCCCATCCCGCCCAGCTCTGCAGGGCACCGTTTCGGGCCGAAGGACACGTCGGTCCGGAAATTCAGCAGACTGTCGGTACCGCACCAGGCAACCAGAACGTGCGAGGCACACTCCACCGTAAACAGGCGGGTATCACCTTCTCCCTGCGCCCCCTCCCCGGTATTCATATAGAGCGGAGGCTGATACCGCTCCCGGAACGGCACGTCCACCGCCAGCGTATGAAAATAATTCGGGAATTCTGCAAGCTGCGGGAGACAGGACAGATCCTGACACTTCTGCCGGAAAAAGTAATCGATGGTCGGGTTCTTCGCTTCGGCGGCATACACCAGATCGGCCATAATGCCCAGGTTCAGCGCGTTCGCCAGGTCATACTCTTTCGTGTCGTGCAGCGACAGCACCCACGCGCGGAACGGACAGATCTCGATAACATGCCGCTTATCAAGCGCCTCCCGCGCTATCTCGGTGCCTTTCAGTGACCGTCCCGGTGGGAAATGAAACTTCGGCGGCTCCGGCTCAGCCCAGCCATCGATCTCCGGAAGCCGGTCGCAAAGCTCCCCGATGGTCACATAGTGATGGATGTATCCGGCTATCCCGGCTTTTTCCTGCACGTCTGAGCGCCATTTGGGGTCGCGGGTTTCCGGCCGGAATATATTGTTGCTTACCGGCTGGCTGTTCGGGTTACGCCGCAGGCCCAGCGGGCGCTTTTCCATCTCATCTGCCAGCTGCCGGGCGTCGGTCTTCACGTCAACCGCTATCCAGTACAGGTTATCGAAGCGCACCACGCCCTGACTATCGGTCATGCCCCCCGGAGGATTGGGCGGCGGTGTCGGATTATAGTCGTAGCCGGATTGCCGCCACATCTCCACATCCCGGGCTGACGCCAGCGGATGGTACTCCAGCCTCACGTTTAGCCCGGAAACCGGGGTATTGTTTTCATCAACGAACCGAAGTTCAAGCCAGTATTTATGCTGTTCTCCGCGACACTGAACGACTTTATTGTTAGGCCTGATACTGGTGAAACAGGTATTGTCGCCAATAATTTCCATGCTAATCCCTTGCATGTTAAAAAGTTAATGTCAGCATCATATGCCGAACGAAACTTAACCTAAATCCGTCCGCTACAGCTACGGATGCGCCCGCCTTTAACCCGATCCTTTTGTTGTTGCTCATGCAACACCTGCACACGCGCGTTTCCGGACCACTGCCCGCGGTTCACTCTGCGGGCTGTCTGATTGAGGTTGTTCCGCCCCCCGATCAGCTGACGCAGCAACGCCGGCGAGATCGAGGGAAGTATGCCTGCACGGACCGGTTTCGCGGCCAGGTAAGTCTGGCACATCGCGGCTGCAAGCTGTTTACCGTCGCAGCGCTCAGGCAGCCGTCGGTGCTCGTCTTCAGTCACCCACAGGGTGAGCATTTGGGTACATTTCCCGGAAATCAGGCCCCCTGATAACACCGCGCCGGGTGGGAAGAAACAAGGCACTTGTGCGTCAGTGGTTTTAGCGGGTTTCGGTGCGCAGCCCTGAACCAGTCAGGTAGCACTAACGGTGTGTATCATTGCTTAATATGTTGGCATGGGGGCAGAAGTCAGTAAAGTGCTTCATGTGGCAGTTGTGATATGTAGCTCAGGAGTGACCGCAGTACTCTGTACGGTCAGATGAAATGACACCTCCCCGCTCATCCGATCACTCAGGTTCAGTCATGAGGCTGCGGCGAGCGTTACCGGTTCATGGGAAAAGGATACCGCGATTCCGTTTCGACAGTTCGCTCCAGGCCAGGCTGTGTGCAGGCTCCCTGTTCAGCCCGACTGCTGCCCCCTATCCGGTAACTATCGTCCTGAGTCCAGCGCGGACGGACACGCAGATACGTCACTGGCAGTATAAGCATATCTGTATGAGTTCCGGATACTTTTTGAGGTTTTGGTTTTTCAGCCATCACCATCCACTTAGAGCTGTCTACACATTACGTGGGTAGGATCAACTTATTGCTACCTGTGGGCACAGGGCATGAATTTCAGACATAAAAAAACCGCCTGACGGCGGTTAAACGACATTGCACATAAGTGCTTATTTTTGTTCATTTGAATCGGTGGTGCCCGGGGCGGGACTTGAACCCGCACAGCCTTACAGCCGAGGGATTTTAAATCCCTTGTGTCTACCGATTTCACCACCCGGGCAAATCTGGAGGCGCGTCCCGGAGTCGAACCGAGGTAGGCGGATTTGCAATCCGCTGCATGGCCACTCTGCCAACGCGCCTTTAATTCTTTGAATCACAACACCTTAAAAGATGTTATCTTTCTGATTTTTTGTTTAGCACCGGCAAAACGCCGGCCTAACTTATTGATTCCGAAAGACTTAATTTCTCTTTCGTCTCCGGAATGGCGGCTATTATGGACTGGTTCCCCGGCCTTGGCAAGTGCTATCCCCTATTTTTTCTAATAAAACCGACTGAATGACTGAAAATTCATCAACCTGTTCAGTGAGCGAACATATTCGCGCTGAGATGTTGAATTTATCACCACTAACCAACTGATTTAAAGAGATAAAGAGCTAAACTTTGGGCATAGAGGGTACTGACAGCCCCACACTCAGACGGTAAACCCCTTCTCCGTTGAGCTTTACTCCCCTGCTCCCGGACACGTCAACAGCACACCGTACAAAGAGCCCCGTCAGCGTGAAGCTAATGGCGTATATTCAATCAGTTCCGGGCGAAGAGTCTCTGTTTTTCCCTGTTCCGGTCATCTCAGACAAAACACACCATTTCTCCGCCCTAAGACACTGACTGCATACATGCGGGCTGCCTTAACCCGGTAAGCATCGTAACGTGCACAGTGGCCAGATGGCCAGAGTGCATTACTCCTGTAGTACCATCGCAGGCCAGGTCTCCGGGGGCACGGCCGGGGGCAGATAAGTGCTCAACAACGATCCACAGGCAGGTCTGTACAAATGGGTCAGACTATAAAAGCCCGGCAACGAAACGCTGCGGTCCTGTTGACAAACACGGGGAGGTATTCCGGTCCGGAAATGATGATATACAGGCGGGCGGCTTCTGAGATACCCGGGAGCTACTACAGGGTTATTCCGGACTGGCTAACACAGAAACGATAGTGAGTGTCGCCGGTTAAGCTCAGAAACGCAGGGCCACAGGTGTTTCGGTGGCTATACAGACAGGCGAGCCCGTTGAGCGCGACGCTACTGAATGATACGGACCTGACGGAAGTTCACGGCTCAACGGACGGCTGAAATAAGCGGGAGATCCGACGGCAGTCGGCAATAAAGTACAAAAAT
>NZ_JMPR01000039.1 GCF_000735525.1 Tatumella ptyseos ATCC 33301
AAAGGACCCGGAGGTCCTTTTCTGATAGGCAGATAACCTGAGAGTTACCGGCCTGAAACTGGAGCGGGAAACGAGACTCGAACTCGCGACCCCGACCTTGGCAAGGTCGTGCTCTACCAACTGAGCTATTCCCGCAATGCATTTCCTGCTTTCTGTAATCACTGAACCACAGGTAATGTCTTGATGTGCAGCATTTTACTGTCCCGCACGTATCCGTCAACCTGTTTATGCCGGGGGACGGTGCGATTGCTGATATTTACGCCGCTTTGCTTACTGATCGAACAAATCTTTACGCGCAGCACTCAGATACTGGAACATCGACCAGAAAGTCAGTACCGCTGCAATATACAGTGCCAGGAAACCAGCCACTTCCACCAGATGATTAGGCCGCCATAACAACGCCACCAGCGCCATCATCTGTGCCGTTGTTTTAACTTTACCTATCCAGGAAACCGCGACACTACTGCGCTTACCGATTTCGGCCATCCATTCACGCAATGCAGAAATAATAATTTCACGGGCAATCATGGTTGCCGCCGGCAGCGTGATCCACCAGGAATGAAAATGTTCAGCCACCAGCACTAATGCGATAGCCACCATCACCTTATCTGCTACCGGGTCGAGGAAGGCACCGAACGCCGTGGTTTGTTTCCAGCGACGCGCCAGGAAGCCATCAAACCAGTCGGTAATGGCCGCAATCACAAAAAGTAATGCGCAACACGCCGGTGCCCACTGAAAGGGCAGATAAAATGCCAGCACGAAAAAAGGGATCAGCACAACCCTGAATAACGTGAGGTATATCGGTATATTAAATTGCATAGGGCATTAACAGCCTGGAAAGGGTGATGTTTGACACTATGTTCCTACATTGCCCCCCCCGTTTCAATGCTACTGTTTGAGAGAATGGAATATTTTTTCTGCCAGCGCCCGCGATATGCCAGGAACTTTGGCAATTTCATCGGCCGTGGCATTTTTCAGTGGCTGTAATCCTCCCATATATTTTAGTAACTGCTGACGCCGTTTAGGGCCGACACCTGCAATCCCTTCCAGGCTGCTCGCCGATTTTACCTTCGCCCGTTTCTGCCGGTGACCGGTTATTGCATGATTATGAGATTCATCACGGATATGCTGAATAACATGCAATGCCGGTGAGTCAGGGGGTAAGGACATCCCTTCACCTTCAGGCTCCAGAAACAGCGTTTCCAGCCCGGCCTTGCGGTCACTGCCCTTGGCGATCCCCAGTAATAAAGGATGTGCTTTGTTCCAGTCAACCTGCAACGAGGCAAATACCTCTTTAGCCTGCCCCAGTTGCCCTTTACCGCCATCGATAATAATGACATCCGGGATATTCTTTTCTTCCAGTGCTTTTCCATAGCGCCGTTCGAGAACCTGATGCATCGCTGCATAGTCATCGCCGGGCGTGATCCCATTGATATTATAACGACGGTATTCCGCCCTCACCGGACCATTGGCATCAAACACGACGCAGGAAGCCACCGTCTGTTCGCCCATGGTATGGCTGATATCGAAGCATTCCATTCGCCGGATCTCCGGCAGATGCAGAAACCCCGCCAGTGCTTTCATTCGCTGATGCACGGTAGATTGCTGTGCCAACCGGGAGGTCAGGGCCGTTGCCGCATTGGTCCGGGCGAGTTTCAGGTAACGCGCCCTGTCCCCGCGGGGCTTACTTTGCAACGCAATCTTGCGCCCTGCCAGCCCGGACAGAGATTCACTCAGCAAGCCGGTTTCAGGCAGTTCAAAATCCAGCAGGATATCGCCGGGTAAGGTACGTAATTCACTGCCCTGCAGATAAAACTGCCCGACAAAGGTCTGGATAACTTCGGCCAGTTCGGTATTTGCAGGCACTTTAGGAAAATAGCTGCGGCTTCCCAGCACTTTCCCCTGGCGGATAAACAACACATGCACACAGGCCATGCCGGAATCATAGGCAATACTGATGGCATCAAGGTCATCACCCTGATTCGAGACAAACTGTTTCTCGGTGATCCGTCTGACCGCCTGAATTTGATCCCTGAGAAGTGCTGCCTCTTCAAAATTAAGGTCGGCACTCGCCTGCTCCATACGGGCGACCAACTGACGCAGTACCTGGTCATCTTTTCCGGAAAGAAACAGCCGCACATAATCTGTCTGTTGCCGGTAATCCTCTTCTGAAACCAGCCCGCTGACACAGGGGCCGAGACAGCGCCCTATCTGGTATTGCAGGCAGGGACGCGAACGGTTCCGGTAAACATTGTTTTCACATTGCCGGATAGGAAAGACCTTCTGTAATAACGCCAGAGTTTCCCGTACCGCTCCTCCGTTCGGAAAAGGCCCGAAATACTCCCCTTTCGCGTGTTTAGCCCCCCGGTGGTAAGCCAGCCGCGGATGCTTATCACCGCTGAGAAAGATAAACGGGTAGGACTTATCATCACGCAATAACACGTTATAGCGCGGCTGATAAAGTTTGATGTAGTTGTGTTCAAGCAGCAGAGCTTCTGTCTCACTGTGGGTCACTGTGACATCGATGTGTACAATGTTCGCCACCAGCGCTTCGGTTTTACGGCTGCTGACCTGTTTGCGGAAATAGCTAGTCAGACGTTTTTTCAGGTCTTTCGCTTTACCGACATAGATCACCTCATCGCCGGTGCCATACATTCTGTAGACGCCGGGCTGATGGGTCACGGTGCGGAGAAAATCCGCTGGGTCGAACGTATTATTCACTTCATTCACTGCGCGTTACCGGGTTGAGTAGACAGAAAAAGTGCCTTGCGGAAGGATACTCTCCCGGCAAGTGGCAAACTGCAAATACCACAGGAAGTCTGTGATCTTCCACGACATCTCTGATATTGAATTGTGATTCACTGCCGTTATTTCAAGTATCCTGGCCGGGGATAACAAAAAAAGAAACCTATGGAGGCTGCAGGGCTCTGTGACTTCTTTACGGCAGAGAGAAAGACTCAACGTTCCGGAAGTCCTGTCCTCCGGCCCCTGCCGGAAGATGACGGCACCGGTGGGTCGGGCTGCAAAAATCATACGAGTGGCTGGGCAGTTAAGTATAAGCGATTCTGTGCAGAAAGCCGGTTTCCTGGCGGAACAGGGCACAAACCGCGATGTCCTCTGTTTTCAGCGACTTCACCCTCTGCTCCTTTGCTGATGGCTGTTCTGACACTAATTATCCGGTCAGAGGTCTGAAAATAATGAACCCTGTATTATGATTCTGATATAATCTGCGCATTATGGCGATAAAATGCCGTTTAACGGAGTCGGAAACAATGAACTACGCAGAATTTTCTACTGAAAAAAGCCCTGAAGCGTTATCCCGTGAAGTCACTTGTCTGAAAATGATGGTGACCATGATCCTGCAGTCCATGAGCCAGGTAGATTCAGGCAAAGCTATCTTAAAAATGGAACGTTATCTGGCGACGGCCGGTGACAATGAGGATACCGCATTACTGGCTGAAACACTGCGCCAGATTAAATCAGGGTATCTGCAATAACGTTGAGTTGTTCTGCCTCAGCCTGAGGCAGAACGATGCTATCCCCGAAGTTCCCCGGCCATACTTCCCTTTGCTTTTGTCCGCAATGATATTGCCAACCACAACAGGGTTTTCCGGTAATTCCGCTGAAAAAAGTGCGGTTGGCAGGCATTTCCGGCAAGCGGTTTCTCCGGCAACGCAGAGTATGATAAAAGAGGCCTGAACTATTAACAGATCCTGACACGGGTAGCCCGTTCATCAGGCTGTCAGGAAACAACTTTCAGATAACAACAATAAAGCTACTGCAATCACAGGAACAGATGCATGACACAACATTCTGACAATGATGTGACCAGTGAAGGTTCACACAAGCTGCGACGAAACCTTCATAATCGTCATATACAGTTAATCGCTATCGGCGGTGCTATCGGTACCGGATTATTTATGGGATCCGGAAAGACAATCAGTCTGGCCGGTCCGTCCATCGTCTTTGTCTATATGCTGATAGGCTTTGTCCTTTTTTTCGTCATGCGGGCAATGGGTGAAATCTTACTCTCTAATCTGAACTATAAATCGTTCAGTGACTTTGCTGCCGAATTACTGGGGCCCTGGGCGGGATACTTTACCGGCTGGACCTACTGGTTCTGCTGGGTAGTTACCGGCATCGCAGATATCGTCGCCATCACTTCTTATCTTCAGTTCTGGTTGCCGGATTTCTCCGTCTGGATGAGCGCATTGTTGTGCATCGCTACCTTCCTGATCCTGAATATCGCGACCGTTAAGCTGTTCGGTGAAATGGAGTTCTGGTTCGCTATCATCAAGATAGTCGCCATTATTGCCTTAATTATGATTGGGATCGTACTGGTTGCCGTGCATTATCATGCCCCGGGACGACCGGAAGCCGCCCTGAGTAATATATGGACCCATGGGGGTCTGTTCCCGAAAGGTCTGAGTGGTTTCTTTGCCGGCTTCCAGATTGCCGTCTTTGCCTTTGTGGGTATAGAACTGGTGGGCACGACGGCCGCAGAAACACGCAATCCGCAGAAGGTATTACCCAGGGCGATTAACGCGATCCCCCTGCGCATCATCATGTTTTATGTCTGTTCTTTACTGGTGATCATGGCCGTCACCCCGTGGAACGAGGTCGTCCCTTCGCGTAGTCCGTTTGTCGAGATGTTTGTACTGATTGGTTTACCTGCTGCCGCCGGCATTATTAATTTTGTGGTTCTGACCTCAGCGGCGTCTTCAGCCAATAGCGGCATCTTTTCTACCAGCCGTATGCTGTACGGTCTGGCAGGTCAGGGGGTAGCGCATAAGCGATTTTCGCGGCTTTCTGCACGTGCAGTCCCGGTGAATGGCTTACTGTTTTCCTGCTTTTGTCTGCTGGCGGGCATAGCGCTGATTTACCTGATCCCGAATGTGATGACAGTATTTACGCTGGTCACGACAGTATCAGCCATACTGTTTATGTTCGTCTGGTCAATTATTCTGTGCAGTTATCTGGTCTATCGTAAAAAACATCCGGAACTGCATGCCGCCTCTGTCTTCAAAATGCCGGCCGGAAAACTGATGAGCTGGGTGGGACTGCTGTTTTTCGCCTTTGTGCTGGTTCTGCTGAGTCTGCAACCGGATACACGACAGGCTCTGATGGTGACCCCGATCTGGTTTATCCTGCTGGCTATCGGCTGGAAATTCCGGCAGCGTAAATCATCTTAACGCCATAACATCGGGTACGACATCTCCGCTTTCCGGTGTCGTACCCGGGCTTGTCAGGCGTCCGCCTCCGTCTGTTTTTTCTTTTTCCAGCGCAGTTCACTGATCAAAACCGCACAGACAATCAGGCAGCCCCCGGCAAGTGCCGATAAAGGGAGCCTTTCTCCGGCAATTCTGCCAACAATGCCCGCCCATACAGGCTCTCCCGCATAGATAATGGTGGCTTTTGTCGGTGATACACTCCGCTGTGCCCAGTTCATCGTCAGCTGGATCACCGCACTGGCAAGCCCCAGACCACAGGCACTCGCGAGCACCGTCATATTCATCTCCGGAACACCTTCTCCGGCAGGCAGCATAAACAGAAACGAAAAAAGTGAGGCCATCAAAAGCTGGATCAGTGTCAGACGCCGGGTTTCGGTACTCCCTGCAAAATAGCCTATCAGTAAAATCTCAGCCGCAATCGCCAGCGTACTGATCAGCGTCACTATTTCGCCGGTCGAAAACCCTGCCGTGGAATGGGCTGAAACGCCGGACAGCAGTAATAGTCCGATAAACGCCAGCACAATGCCGCACCAGGACATAATACCCGGCGGGCGGCGGAAGAATAACCATTGCAGTAACGGCACCAAAGGCACATACATCGCTGTGATAAAAGCGGACTGGCTGCTGCTAATCGTTTTCATCCCCAGGGTCTGTAACCCATAGCCTATCGCTATCGCCAGCCCGATACTGCCCCCGGCTATCCAGTCTCTGAGGCTGGCCCCACGCAGTGTTTTCAGGGAAAACAGTGAAAGGATCAGCGCTGCGGTACCAAAGCGTAAGCCAACAAAAAAGAATGCACCGGACACCTGAACCGCATGGTGGACAATAAGAAATGTCCCTCCCCACAACATAGTAATAAAAATTAATATCAGTACAGGCTTTGAGAACAACGGGTCAGAAGTATTGTTTGCAACAGATGACATAATTGGAATAACCAGTAGCAAATAAAGGATAGAGACCGGCCGCGTTATTGCCGGGAGAACTGCTTATACCGCGCCCGGGGAAAAGCTCTGCAGAAAAGCGCCGGGGTCTCAGAAAAAAAACAGCTCTGCATCACTGCAAAGCTGTTTACATACTCATGGGCGATCCCGCACAGCAAAATCGCACGATGCTGATAACAGATTACCGGCTGGCCGAATGACCTGCGCCTGCCCCGCCACCGTTCTTATCTCCTGACGGGGAATGCCCGTTATCTTCCGCAGATTTCCCCTTTGAAGATGACGCTGCCGCATCCGGGGCTGCCGGGGCTACGTCTTTTGGACCCGATGACGCGGCGTTACCTGCGACGGCTGATCCTGACGTTGCAGGGGCTGCGGCTGCCGGAGGGGTATTTGCCGCGGCAACAGGTTCTGTCGGGGCCATATGCGGCTGCATTACGGTACCCAGTAATGCATCGTTCAATACATTGGTAAAATCACTCCAGGAACAATAGCCGTTACTGTCGATCGGACAACCGGTTAACTGCAGGGTGACCCGCTCTGGCGGATGCGCAAGGCTCAGAATATCCGCCTGACGAAGCTGCTCTGTGCTCTGATAGACATATTCCATCTTCAGCAGATCTTTATTCGTTTTATTGTCATGCCAGCGTTCAAAAACCACCTGACCACCAATGGGTGTTTGCTCATACTGTCCGGGGAGCTGATATGGCTTCACTTTCAGTGCCGCCAGTAACGAGGCGATATTCGAATCGTGCCCCACCATAAAGGTAAAGGCTGGCGCGGCCGATTTATCCTGATCAATTAACTGACTGCGAATGTAGTCGACCAGCGGCGCTGCCACGTCGTGTGCCACTGCCGGGGTGGTAAATAACACATCCTGGTAGGCATTTTTAATCGCTGATAATGCTTTCCATTGGTCCGGTGTGGTGATTTTCCCCCACGCAACCTGGTCTGCAGGGAACCCCTGGTAATACTGCAGGGTGAAAGCGTCCACCAACGCATTACCGGTCTTCAGCGGCCCTTCCACCGACGGTTCTTTGCCTTTGACCAGGCTGAATTTATTATCCGTCCCCGTGAGACTGCATTTATCTTTGCCTTTACACTGAGGCGAGTTGGTATAGCCCACCACATCTGCCAGTTGCTTGTAAGCGGCCTGCAGTGACTGCTGTTTTTCTTCCTGCGCCATTTGTTCGGCTGCAGTTTTCCTGAAGTCTTCACTGTCACTGTTAATGATCGGGTTGAAGACAGGATCCATGGTTCCCATATCATCCTGATGAGTTACAGCAATATCACACCCCGGGAATGCGCCGGTGACAAAGTACTGAGCCGTGGCGACAGTACGTTGCAGACTGTTAGCGTATATAAAGACAGAATTCGGATCAGGGCATTGGTTTTTACTGAGAACCCCCTGCTGCTGCAGCCAGTCATGGGTATATTTTCCCATATAGACTTCCAGAACCCCACCACGAGTGGTGAGCTCTCCGCCCGGTACCTGCCACTGGGGCCATTTTTTATCAGAAGATTGTTCAAGGATACTGCCGCCATTTGCCAGCGGTGCCCGGAGATTATGACGGCTGAGGATTAGTACCTGCTCCAGCTGCATACCATCGTCAGCGGCCAACGCATTCAGACTCACAGGCAGTGCTGCCAGGACAGCGAGTGTACACAAGCTCAATTTCTTAATCATTGTACCTATTCCATGAATTCTGAGGGTATGAGGAAAAAATGTTTCTGGCTTCATCCGGCTATCAATTTGCACCCGCTCAGCAACACTGACGGGGGAGAGAACCGGATCAAAGACTTTCTGTCACTATATCAAACTTCCCGGACGACGTAAGGGGGAATCGGCTGAATGCCTGCATGAGGTTAAACGCTGTGACCGGGAGAGTTTACTACAGATAAAAAAAACCAGCCATCAGGCTGGTCTTTTTCAGAATTTGGCGGAGGAGGAGAGATTCGAACTCTCGGATGGTTTCCCATCGGCGGTTTTCAAGACCGCTGCCTTCAGCCGCTCGGCCACCCCTCCGTTAAGGGCCAGAATAAAATTACTTTTATTCTGTAAAGCAAGTTATTCACTGCGTGAATAGATGGCGGAGGAGGAGAGATTCGAACTCTCGGATGGTTTCCCATCGGCGGTTTTCAAGACCGCTGCCTTCAGCCGCTCGGCCACCCCTCCGCAATGAGGCGCACTATAAACATCCCCTTCTGTGTTGTAAAGCCCCCTTTGCATCATTTGCCTGAAAAACAGCCGATTAGGTTCTGAGTGCTGGCTAAATCAACAGATTGTGCAGCTATTCAGCAATTTACCGGGTAAAGATGGGTAAAACAACTTCATACGCCCCCCGGCGGACGGTATCCTCCTTTTATTCAATAAATGATCCATCAATATAATTAAGGAGTCTGTATGGACAGAATTCTTGCCCCTGGCCGACACAGTAGCTTGCTCAGTACCCATAAAGTCCTGCGGAATACCTATTTTCTTCTGGGGCTGACGCTGGCGTTCTCTGCCATAACGGCCACCGCCAGTACCCTGCTCAGTTTACCCGCACCAGGGATGATCCTGATGCTGGCCGGTTTTTACGGACTCATGTTTTTAACCTATCGTCTGGCTGATCGCCCGGCAGGGATCCTGGCGGCCTTCGCCTTTACCGGATTTTTAGGCTACTGCCTGGGCCCGCTCCTCAACAGCTTTCTTTCAGCCGGAATGGGTGAGGTTATCGCTTTCGCGTTAGGCGGTACGGCACTGGTATTCTTTTGTTGTTCAGCCTTCGTCCTGACGACCCGTAAAGATATGTCCTTCCTGGGCGGTATGATGATGGCAGGGTTTGTCGTGCTGCTGGTCGGGATGATCGCAAACATCTTCCTGCATCTTCCGGCCTTACAGATGGCCCTGAGTGCATTGTTTATCCTGTTCTCTGCGGGTGCCATCTTGTGGGAGACCAGTAATATTATTCAGGGCGGCGAGACCAATTATATCCGCGCCACCGTTAGCCTGTATGTGTCTCTGTATAATATCTTTGTCAGCCTGCTGAGCTTACTGGGCTTCTCGCGCAGTAACTGATGTTTCCTCACCGGCATAATACCTGCCTGCGGGCGGGTATTTTTTTGTCCCTGGCAAGCCCTTCCCCGGTATTCATTACACTGCATTCATTGCGCAGCATTTGTTACACTGCTTTTTTTATACTGCGCGCCACATCACGGAGAGAAAGAAAAGTGAATTTTGCAGGAAAAAACATTGAGACTGACGGCGAAGGCTACCTTAAACATCCGGCAGACTGGTCTGTCGAACTGGCGCCGCACATCGCCGCTCTGGAAGACATCACGCTGACAGACGCCCACTGGGAAGTCGTCAACTTCGTGCGGGAGTTTTACCTGGAATTTAACACTTCTCCGGCTATCCGCATGCTGGTGAAAGCGATGGCAAAAAAATACGGGGAAGAGAAAGGGAACAGCCGTTATCTGTTCAGACTGTTCCCCGACGGGCCGGCAAAACAGGCAACAAAAATTGCCGGCCTCCCCAAACCTGCAAAATGCCTGTAAGCCGGTTTAGCGCACCGTAAATCCCCCGGTCTCCTGTAACGCACAGGAGACACAGGTGACGCTGTCCACGCGGGCCGCTGGCGGCCCGCCAGCTTTTATCCA
The DNA here is from genome assembly GCF_000735525.1 of Tatumella ptyseos ATCC 33301. Classification (GTDB taxonomy): domain Bacteria; phylum Pseudomonadota; class Gammaproteobacteria; order Enterobacterales; family Enterobacteriaceae; genus Tatumella; species Tatumella ptyseos. The sequence continues at coordinate 9,812 of NZ_JMPR01000039.1, forward strand.
GAACAAGACTTTTTCAACGGCCTCCGGTTCTCCCTGAAGTAAAATTTCGACAGAACCGTCATTGAGGTTTGCAGCATAGCCGGTAAGCCGCTGAGTTTCTGCCTGCTGTCGGGTGCTGTCACGAAAAAATACGCCCTGTACCCGCCCCGTCACTCTGATTTTCTGCGCTATTTTCTCCATGAATGTCTCCTTTTACTCTGCTGTTTGCTTTTTTCCGATACCGGGCCGACAATGTCCCCCTTTATTTTCTGGTATCCAATTATTATGACTGCACGTTTGATTCTTTCCAGAGGACGTGAAAAATCTCTGTTACGCCGCCACCCCTGGGTTTTTTCCGGGGCTATCAGCCGCATTGAAGGCAATGCTATCTCCGGTGAAACCGTTGATGTCTGTGACCATAAAGGCCAATGGCTGGCCCGTGCTGCCTATTCCCCGCAATCCCAAATCAGGGCACGTGTCTGGACCTGGCAGGCTGACGAGAATATCGATATTGAATTCTTCGTCCGGCGTATCAAAAAAGCCGGTCAGTGGCGTGAATGGCTGGCCCGTACCGATGACCTGGATAGCTATCGCCTGATTGCCGGGGAGTCTGATGGCTTACCGGGTATCACTATTGATAAATTTGCCGGTTATCTGGTGGTACAGCTTCTGTCCGCCGGTGCCGAATATCAGCGCCCTGCTCTGATCACTGCGTTACAGCAGTGCTACCCGGAATGTTCGGTCTACGACCGGTCAGACGTTTCCGTACGCAAAAAAGAGGGGCTGCCTCTGACTCAGGGTTTTATTTCCGGACAGCAACCGCCTGAACTGTTACCGATCACCGAACATGGTATGAAGCTACTGGTCAATATTAAAGAAGGCCATAAAACCGGCTATTATCTTGATCAGCGTGACAGCCGGTTTGCCCTGCGTCGTTATTCAAAAGATGCACGGGTCTTAAACTGTTTCTCCTATACCGGAGGGTTTGCGGTTTCTGCCCTGCTCGGGGGCTGTAAAGAGGTGATCAGTGTCGATACCTCTGAAGCCGCACTGGACGTCGCCCGTCAGAACGTTGAGCTGAACAACCTTCCCGGGGATAAAGCTCAGTATATTCGTGACGATGTGTTCAAGTTACTGCGGACTTACCGGGATACCGGCGAGAAATTTGATGTGATCGTCATGGATCCACCAAAGTTCGTCGAAAATAAAAACCAGCTGACCGGTGCCTGCCGTGGATATAAAGACATTAATATGCTGGCGATGCAATTGCTCAATCCGGGCGGGATCCTGCTGACATTTTCCTGCTCCGGGCTGATGACGGTGGAACTGTTCCAGAAAATTATCGCCGATGCTGCTCTGGATGCAGGCAAAACAGTTCAGTTAGTTGACCAGTTGCGCCAGGCAGCCGACCACCCGGTCATTTCCACCTATCCGGAAGGGTTATATCTGAAAGGATTTGTTTGCTACGTCGAATAGCTTGAAAAAATGCCTCCCGTCCCCATCTCTGTAGGGATGAAAAAAATCAGCGGGAGGTGTTTTATGATCAGTAGCAAATTTGGCATCGGGCAGCAGGTCCGTCACAGGTTATCCGGCACTCTGGGTGTCGTGGTGGACGTTGACGCTGAATTTTCTCTCAGTCAGCCGGAAGCCGAAGCCCCCGGCGATGATATTCCCGGAGAAACGCCCTGGTATCACGTGGTGATGGAAGATGAATCCGGCGAAACCGTCCACACTTATATCGCCGAGCTTCATCTGACAGGCGAGACGTATGAAGAGCACCCTGATCAACCGGTCCTGGATGAGCTGGCGGAGAATGTACGTCAGCAGTTACGTGTTCCTCACCGGTATCATTGATTACAGCCACACCCTTATAACGCTTCTGAAAGCCCGGGACGCGAAACGTTAATTTTCGGGCATCATTCCATCACTCCCTGCCGTCAATAATATTCCCGGCCACTTTGGTCCCGACAGGGGGCATTTCGTAACCTTGTTATGTCAGCCCCCTCATCAACTGCCAGCAGACATTTCGGGGTTCACTTGCCCCTGCCACCGCAATATGACGTAGCCTCATTGTCTCTTTTATAAAGCATGGCCCGAAGCAAGGCATTCTGCATTTCCATCCTTTAACGCCGATGACAAACACGGCCCTCCTGCAGAATAGTGACGCGCTGGCAGGAAAAATCTGCGTTCTGTACCCATTCGGGCCACAATAAATATGACAAAATGTAAATTTTAATGCCATAATGAGATTCTGATGCTTTTCTGACCCTTTACTTAGCCACTCCGGAGCCAAAATGAAGTTTGTAGCTGCAGTTTTCTGCCTGCTGCTGGGTATGTACACCTCTGCCACCATGGCTGTCAGCTTCAGGATAAATCCGGAAATCAATTTGCTGGTGCTCGATGGTAATAAATTGCCAGGCAGCCTGCTGAAAGGCGCGGAAAGCATTGAACTTGAACAAGGACAACATCAGATACTTTTTACGCGGGTATCCGCTCCCCGTTCCCCGATGTTTATTCTGACCTTTACGGCAGAAAGTCATAGCGTCAGTATGGTATTCCCTCCTGCTTCATCACTTTCTGAATGCGATACCTCAGAAAACCTGCCATTACGGTTAGTGGATGAAAACGACGAGAATATCGCTGCCCTCCAGGATCATTTGTCAGAAATACCGGACGATGATTATGTCCGCGCAGTGAGCAGTTATAATCTGCAGAACCGCAAAGCCTCAGTGAAAAAGTTCAGTCTTCCGTCAGAGACTAACGATGCGCGGGCAGAAAAAGTGTCTGACAGCACTGTACCGGTTGAGGCCGCTCAGCCATCCCGTGGCTCCTTACAGGCTATTCTGCTTTGGTTACGTGAATTCCGAACCAGTTGAACCCCGGTAAGCCACCGCGCTACACTGACATGACACAGAATATGAGTTTTGAATAATAAGGGGCGGGGATGGAACAGACGGTCAGGACATTGGGGCAGAAAAAACATATCGCTCTGGTGGCTCATGATAACTGCAAATTATCGTTGCTGGAGTGGGTCAAAGCGAATCAACAGTCACTTGCCCTGCACAGCCTTTATGCCACAGGGACAACCGGTAACCTGATTAATGCTCACTGCGGTCTGCAGGTTAATCCGCTGTTAAGCGGTCCGTTAGGCGGCGATCAGCAGGTCGGAGCAATGATCGCGGAAGGAAAAGTGGATATGCTGATTTTCTTCTGGGATCCGTTGAACGCCGTCCCCCATGACCCGGATGTTAAAGCACTGTTACGGCTGGCCACGGTATGGAATATCCCGGTCGCTACTAACCGTTCCACCGCCGATTTTATTATTCATTCGCCACTTTATACACAGAACGTGGAAATCGCGATCCCTGATTATCCGCGCTATATGGCCGAACGGCTTCAGGAACCGCTGTCAAAAGAGCCGTGAGGGGTCAGGGTTTCCTCACCCGGGGAACCCCGAGTTTTACCAGTTCTTCCACGAAATCTGAAGGCGCAGCTTTGTCATACAATAACCATAATTGCTTTCTCGCCCGGGTCATTGCGACATAAGCGAGCCTTCGTTCTTCCGCATCGGGGAAACTCTCCGTTTCCGGCAGCAGTCCCTGCTCAATGACCGATTCCGGCGTTCGTGCAGGAAACCCGTCACTACCGTCACTTAGCCCGGTAACTATCACATAGTCAGCTTCCTTACCTTTGCAGGCATGGAATGTCATGAATGATAAGTTCAGCCGCGGCCAACGGGTGGCAGCAATATCCAGCAGTGCCGGACGGAGGTAGTGATAACGCCCAAGGATCAGGATGGTTGCATCATCTTCCGCATATCCGCTCATTTTATTCACCAACGCTTCCAGTTGCTCTTCCGGCAGCAATGAAACCGACTTTTTGTTACCTTTATCCTGACTATTAAGCTCTTTTTTCAGTTGCGCAGGATTCTGCTGTATAAAACGATTCGCAACATCCCCGATACGCTGGCTAAAGCGGTAGGTCTGGTCCAGCACACAAACATCGCCTTCGCCGAAGATGTCATGAAAGCGGGTGGTCAGATCGATTTCTGCCCCGGCAAAGCGATAAATGGCCTGCCAGTCATCCCCGACCACAAATAATCCGGTATGCTTGTTCTGTTTTCTGAGCGCATGAAGCAGGCCAGCGCGCTGAGCCGAGATATCCTGAAACTCGTCCACCAGGATATATTTCCACGGGCTGATAAAACGACCTTTTTCCAGCAAGGCGATAGCCTGCCGGATAAGCCCGGAAAAATCGACGGCACCTTCCTCTTTAAGATGTTGTTTCCAGGCCTTCAGCAGAGGGGCCAGAAGTTTCAGCCGTTTGCCGAATAGCGTACGGATAGCTTCAGGCGCTTCCTCCGTCATCACGGACTGGGATCCACCGTGGGTTCTTATCAGCGAAACCCAGTGTTCCAGACGACCCGCGAGGCGGTTAAGTAATTGCTTATCGTTCCAGAACTCAGTGTCAGCACATTCCCAGGCCAGTTCGTCCTCAATCCACTGCCGCCAGCCATTAGCAAACGATTTTTTCTGAGCGCATTGCTGCTGCCAGGTTTCGGTCAGTAACTTACGACGTAGTGCCGCATCACTTTCCAGCGCACTGATTGTTGGCGGTTTATTGCTGCTTTGCTGAATAATATGCAGGGCCAGTGAATGAAACGTTCTGGCCGTGACCGCGGTGTCGCCGGTACATTGTTGTACGCGCTGATCCATTTCCCTGGCGGCTTCACGGCCAAAAGATAATAACAGTACCTGGTCGGCACTGGCATAGTTACGGCGCAGTAACCAGGCTGCACGGGCGGCAAGCACCGATGTTTTTCCGCTACCGGCACCGGCCAGCACCAGTAATTGATCTTCACCATTAATTACCGCCCGGCATTGAGAAGGATTCAGCGGACCGGACCCCACCGTCGCAAAAAAATCCCCATAGCGCTCCATCACTTGCTCTGTCCATTGACGGTTACGCTCGATTCTCTGCTGCTCTGCAGACGTCAGCCAGTCCTGACAGAAGAACCAGGACGGACGACAGGACTCAAATTCTGTAATCCGCTCTGCCGGCACGGGTAATGCCGCGAACCTGCTCTCTATTTTATCCCGCACGCCGGAGATGTCCGCGCGGGTCAGCCAGCTATCCCGTTGCAGCAAGCCGAGTAATTCCTGATGCAATGTACTCAATACCTGGTAGCAGACTGCGGCCATCTCACCGGTCCAGTGTTGCCAGGCATTCGTCAGGTGCTGATAAAACTGCTGGGTTTCCTGCCATTCCGTCCCATGTAATCGTACCACCTGATTGTCCGGGAGCTGAAATTCAAGTTCTCCCCATACCATCCCTCGTTTACACTGAATACCCAGTAACTGATTAAAAGGAATAATATATTCATGACGATCACCGCTGACTTCCACACCTGCCGGTAGTAGTCGCACCCGATTGTAAGGATGCTGAGCCAGCCGTTTACCCATTGAGGTTGCTTTAAGTTCCATGCATCACGCCATTATCTGAGTTATTGCTTTTAAGCAGTTTAACTGCGAGACCTTTAGTGCTCCAGACAAAAAACAGGTTACAATTCTGTAACTGTGTCCTACAGACCAACGGAGATAAATTTAATGAGAGCTGTACTGAATATCCTCAATTTCGTTCTGGGGGGATTTGCGACCACCCTGGCCTGGTTATTTGCCACGCTGGTCACCATTGTCTTAATTTTTACGCTGCCCCTGACTCGCTCCTGCTGGGAAATTACCCGTTTGTCTCTGTTCCCGTTCGGTAATGAAGCTGTTCATGTGGATACACTCCGCCCGGAGAACAAGAATAACCTGCGAAATTCAGGCGGCACTTTACTGAATGTGTTCTGGTTTATTTTTTTCGGCTGGTGGCTCTGCCTGGCCCATATCTCTGCAGGTATTCTCCAGTGTGTGACTATTATCGGTATTCCTGTCGGTATTGCGAATTTTAAAATTGCTGCCATTGCCTTATGGCCTGTCGGTCGCAGAGTCGTTTCTGTTGAAGAAGCGAAATTTGCGCGTGAAAACGCGATCCGCGCACGTCACTGAGGATAAGGGTAAAAATGAATTTCGGATCTGACCTGCTGAACCGCTGGCATACGTTTTTAATGAACAAACTATGGCGGGATCCAGCCAGGATATTCCTTGCGATGACCGGTTGTGTGATCCTTTCCTGGTCATTACAAAATATCACCTGGACTATCCCGCTGATCCTCGGGGTTGTCGCCGCGGCACTGGCAGATATTGATGACCGGCTGACCGGCCGTTTACGCAATATGCTGATCACTCTGGTCTGCTTTTGTATCGCGACCGTCTCGGTCGAAATTCTGTTCCCTTATCCGCCGCTGTTTATGATTGGCCTTGCCGTTTCCAGTTGGGTATTCACCTTACTGGGAGCGCTGGGGCAACGCTATGCCACAATCTCGTTCGGCGCCCTGCTGATTGCTATCTATACCATGCTGGGGATCCATCTGTTCTCTGCCTGGTATATTCAGCCCGTATTATTGCTGGCAGGCGCACTCTGGTATAATTTCCTGACACTGATCATGCACCTGCTGTTTCCGGTTCAGCCGGTGCAGCAACAACTGGCGGCCACATATACTCAGCTGGCCGGCTATCTTGATGCGAAGGCTAATCTGTTTGACCCCGATACCGGCGACAGTGACGAACCTTCACTGATTGATGCCGCACTGGCTAACAGCCAGCTGGTATCGCAATTTAATATCACCAAAACCGCCATACAGAGTCGTCTGAACGGCGAACGGGCGGCCCGCAATAGCCGTCGTTCGCTGCTCTATTATTTTGCGGCCCAGGAAATTCATGAACGTGCGAATTCTTCCCACGTCCAGTACCACCAGTTGCGCAATGAATGGCGGTACAGCGAAATATTATTCCGATTCCAGCGGTTACTGCATATGCAGGCAAATGCCTGCCGCCAGATTGCACATTCAGTGACCCTGAAAAAACCGTACCAGCATGAACACCGCTTCGAACGGGCATTCTTTCATCTGGATCAGGCGCTGATACGCCTTAAAGTTCAGTATCCGCAGGACCCCAATACCCGTGCCCTGCAGTGGTTGTTACGTAATCTGAAAGCCATCGATGACCAGCTGCTTTCTATCGCCTCGGAACAGGTATTGAATAGTCCGTGGCTGAACAGCGACACTCATCTGTCTCAGGAAGGGCTGACCGGCTGGCAGGATATCCGGATCAGGTTCAGCCGTCATTTAAGCCCAAAGTCGTCGCTGTTCCGGCATGCGGTTCGGGTATCAGTGGTCCTCTGCGTGGGCTATGCCCTTATTCAACTGGCCGGACTGGAACGGGGATACTGGATATTACTGACCAGCCTGTTTGTTTGTCAGCCAAACTATAATGCGACCAAAAAGCGTCTTGCCTTGCGAATTATGGGAACACTGGCCGGGATAATCATTGGTCTTCCGGTGCTGTGGCTGGTTCCCTCTATTCCCGGGGTTCTGATCCTGATTGTGGTGTCCGGGGTGCTGTTTTTTGTTTTCCGTCAGGTGCAATATGCACAGGCTACGCTGTTTATCACCTTGCTGGCGTTACTGAGCTTTAACCTGCTGGGTGAAGGTTTTGACGTTGCCCTGCCGAGGATCGTGGATACTATCCTTGGCTGCGCTCTGGCGTGGATGGCCGTGGCCTGGATATTCCCGGACTGGCGCTATCGTCAATTACCGGCAGTGGCAGATAAAGCCATGGCGGCCAATGCCCGCTATCTGTCAGCAATTGCAGCGCAGTATCATCAGGGGAAGGACAACAGTATGTCATACCGCATTGCCCGCAGGGAGGCACATAATGCAGATGCTGAATTAGCCCTGGTGATTTCCGGAATGAATGACCCGACAGTCAGTCATGATCCCCGTAAAGATCCGGCCTTCCGTATTTCCTGTCTCAATCACAGTTTGCTGAGCTACCTGTCCGCGCTGGGCGCGCACAGGGAAAAAACAGAGCAGAGTGATTTTTTACAACTGATGGATGATGCTGTCAGGCTGACCCGGGATACTTTACAGACCGGTTCTGCAAACATGCAGAATACGCTGGACACACTGCATGCACTCCTTGCAGAAATAACGGTTATTGAAGCCAGTTCTGACAGCAGAGAGCCTGTCATTCTTCAGCAAGTGGGCCTGGTACTGACACTCCTTCCGGAGCTGGTCTCAGTCAGAGAAGAGATAAACCACCTTTAAAAATCGTTACTGCGCTTGCGCGCTGAGTGTACTGAGGTCTGCTCAAACTGCAGATACCAGTGTTTCAGTTCTTCCCTCACCCCGACGGACAGCACCTCCAGGTGTTGTCCGAAGATGGCCCCTTGCAACGCATACAGTGTTTTCAATCCGAGATGTTTATTCTTCTGCCTGAGCAATACCCAGCTCTGCCTGGCTCCCGTCGCACGCAAGTGACTGGCCGAGGCAATACCGACCTCTTTCAACAGTATTTCCAGCCGTAAACTCAGGTTAGGCAGATCTTTCAGCCTCTGCCGGCTGAGTTGAGACTCTCTGAGCGCTCTGGCTTCATTCAGAGAACAGTGTGATAACTCCAGCAAAGCGTCTGACTGCTGCCATAGCACGGGATCAACCTTATAATAATTGAGGCTGACACACTGTCCGCGTTTGTGAAAGATAAAGGGCTGCAGTCGTCTGTGCTGCAGATAAGTTTGCATTTTTTCACTGGCGCGGAGATAAAGCTCCCCTTCACTGACCAGCGCAAAAACCACTTTTTCAACAGATAACGAGTATCCGCCGAACTGGGTGCGGGACTCGATTTTACCGAGTGCAGAAAGCTGTTTCTTTGATTCTTCAATACATTGGCCTGATGTTTTCATCGCGAACCTCCCTTGTTCCGGCAATAGCATAGCTGTCAATAAAATAATATTTATCAACACCTTAGAAGTTAAACAAAAGCGATTACCAGTTCAATGAATAAATGCAGGACAGATAGATCAGTTTTAGTTTCTGCGATCTGTTTTCAGAAAAATGGTTGATCTTTACCCACGACCGTAATACTGTATATCCATACAGTGAATTGCGGATGGTTAAATTTATGCATACTCAGCGACTGACAGCGAAAACCTTTAAGATGCATCATCAATCGACTCAGGCTTCGTACACCCGTGGTTGTATCAGTGAGTTAAGTTATCAGGGGCAAAACCCTGCCCTGCTGAATATGCTTCTTTTCCCGTTACTCAAACAGCTTGGTGAACAGTCGCGCTGGCAGTTATGGTTAACTCCCGCACATAAGCTCAGCCGTCACTGGCTTCAGCAGGCCGGGTTGCCCCTGGAAAAGAGTGTGCAGATCGCCTCAACAGAACGTATCAGTAGTGTCAGTGCCATGATTAAAGCGCTACGTTCGGGGAATTTCAGTGTGGTCATCGCCTGGCTTCCGGCCGGGCTGAGCAACTCAGAACGCCATGAACTCGAACAGGCTGCGATAGAAGGTCATACTCTGGGATTGATCATGCGTGAAGAAAATACCTTCGATTCTCCCGGCGGACAGGAAAATCGATTGAAAATTCATTCGTCCTTACTACATTAATCTTATTTAAGATTATTCTCATAAAAAATAAGCGGCAGATTATTACATAAGCCAGGTGACTCACCATTCCAGAGCCAGCAATGGGTTACCTGATATTTCAGTTCTCATCCGGGCTGGGAGTTCAGTTTCAATTGTAAATGAATGTGTCAAAATCGCCGTTTTTTTACTGTACAACATCATATCCTACTTGTAACTTTCTAATCTCGTTGTAGACTTTACGTCGCCAGGGTGCTCAATAATCTCCTTTTTTGGCAGAGTACAAATCGAGCGAAATCACCCGGCGAAGGATTACAACCAAGAGCAACATTTTTGCTCATTGCCTATTTTGGATGATAACGAGGCGCAAAATGAAAAAGACAGCTATCGCAATTGCAGTGGCACTGGCAGGTTTCGCTACCGTAGCGCAGGCCGCACCAAAAGATAACACCTGGTACACTGGTGCTAAACTGGGCTGGTCCCAGTATCACGACACCGGTTTCTACGGTAACCACTACAACGTCTCTAACGACCCGCATGAAAACCAGCTGGGTGCCGGTGCCTATGTTGGTTATCAGGCAAACCAGTACCTGGGCTTTGAAGGTGGTTACGACTGGTTAGGTCGTATGCCTTACAACGGTACCAACCACGGTGCTTTCAAAGCGCAGGGCGTACAGCTGGCTGCTAAACTGAGCTACCCACTGACCGACGATCTGGACGTGTACACCCGTCTGGGCGGCATGGTATGGCGTGCAGATAGCAAAGATTTCCGTAACGGTAACTCCGATCACGACACCGGTGTTTCTCCACTGGCAGCCGTTGGTGTTGAATATGCTCTGACCAAAAACTGGGCAACCCGTCTGGACTACCAGTGGGTTAACAACATCGGTGATGCAGGTACCGTTGGTGCACGTCCGGATAACGCCACTCTGAGCGTAGGTGTTTCTTACCGTTTCGGTCAGGATGATGTTGCTGCTCCGGCACCAGCTCCGGCTCCGGCTCCGGCACCTGTTGTTGAAACCAAGCACTTCACTCTGAAATCAGACGTGCTGTTCACTTTCAACAAAGCAACCCTGAAAGCAAGCGGCCAGCAAGCGCTGGATCAGCTGTACACTCAGCTGAGCTCACTGGATCCTAAAGACGGCTCTGTCGTTGTTCTGGGCTTCACTGACCGTATCGGTTCTGCTAAATACAACCTGAAACTGTCTGAGCAACGTGCACAGTCTGTTGTGAACTACCTGATTTCTAAAGGTATTCCTTCAAACAAAATCTCTGCACAGGGCATGGGCAAAGCTGATCCTGTTACCGGCAACACCTGTGACAACGTGAAAGGCCGCGCAGCACTGATCCAGTGTCTGGGTCCGGATCGTCGCGTAGAGATCGAAGTTAAAGGTATCAAAGACGTTGTTTCTCAGCCTCAGGGCTAAGTTAACCACGTAATAAAAAACCCCGCGAATGCGGGGTTTTTTTTGACCTTTTTTTGCCGTTGGCTCAACAGGGCTAAGCAAACGTTCTTTATTTTTTCTCCGGCTGGCCCAGAATAGACTCCAGGTCATGTTTCAACGTCGACATCTGACTGGCATACTTTTCTTTTCGTTCCGCATCTTCAATTAACTGAACGATGGTTTCAGACAACGTACTGTGACGGCGACGGGCCAGTCCTGCCAGTCGTTGCCAGACGAGATATTCAAGATCAATCGACTTTTTACGCGTGTGCTGATGCTCTGCATTAAAGTGGCGTTTACGCCGTGCGCGGATTGTCTGTTTCATCCGGTTTACCAGTGCCGGGTTCATATGCTGGTCAATCCATTGATGAATATCTTCCGGCTGGTGTTCAAAAGAAATAAGCCACCGCACAGCCTCTTGTGCGGCACTGTGCTCCGGATACCGGGTAATGGCTTCCCCCTCCCGATGCTTTTTTACCAGGTAGGCCCATTTCCAGCCGGACTCCAGATTTTCAAGTTGCAGATATTTCATCGGGATCTCATCATCTTCAGGTCACGGATTAAGAATAACAGTTTTTCGTGTTGCTGTAGTAAGGATTAATTTTGCGGATAACCGGCATCGGTGTCTCTATACCGCACTGTTTCATCCTATTATTTTCTGTATAATCGATAGTTTGTTAACTCCGGATAAATGCGATAACTTTGATCAGAACTCAACTCCCCTGGCAAGCCTTGCAGCCGAATACTTCCCGCTATCAGTCTGCTTTCACACAGTCTGTCTCTGATGAAGACGATATTCTGTCATCCCTTCAGCCAAGATTAATGAATGCGCTGGCTTATCTGGTATGCAAACCACATTCACCGGTACTGATAATCCGTAGTCAGGAAAACAGTGATTACCTTTCCTGTATCGCTCAGGCATATCTGTCGGTTGATGGATCTGCGCAGGGATCCCGGGGCTGGAATTATCGGGCTCAGCCCGGGGGTCAGGTGACTCTTACCCCCGCTCCGGCCGATACCGCAACTTTCAGACAACAGCCCGGAGTACGTTATGCCGAATGGATTGAAAGTGCGCAATTGTTTGGTGTCGTCCGGGGAACACCCGGCCACTGGACGCCGGAACCAGGCTTACTGCATGAGGCCAATGGCGGTGCGTTGATCCTGTCCGTGCGAACATTACTGGCACAGCCGCTAATGTGGCTACGACTGAAAACGTTTATCTCCCGGGGCTATTTTGAATGGCTATCCCCGGACGATAAGCGTCCGTTGCCCGCGTCACTGCCGGCCATTCCCCTCAATGTAAAACTGATCCTCTGCGGTGACAGAGATGCGCTGGCTGAATTCAGCGAGCAGGAACCGGAGTTTCTGGAGGATGCGCTTTACTCAGAGTTCGAATCGCAGTGGCGCGTGAATGACGATGAAGACATGGCGCGCTGGTGCGAATGGGTCAGAGACATGGCCTCGGGGCTCGGGCTTCCGGCGCTTTCAGAGGATGCCTGGCCGTTACTTATTATGGAAGGTTGCCGCTATACCGGTGACCAGACACTACTCCCCCAGTGTCCGCGCTGGGTAAGGCGCCAGTTAACCGCAGCCTTCACTTATGGCGGCGATATCACGGCACAGAGCCTGCAGGGAGCTCTGGAGGAAAGTCAGTGGCGTGAAAGCTACCTGCCGGAAAGAATGCTGGAAGAAATCAGCGAAGAACAGGTTTTGATAGAGACCGAAGGCGAAGCCATCGGTCAGGTTAATGGGCTGTCTGTGCTCGACTTTCCGGGCCATCCTCGCCCCTGGGGTGAACCTTCACGTATTACCTGTGTCGTGCACTATGGTGATGGTGAGGTAATGGATATCGAGCGTAAAGCGGAGCTCGGGGGGAACCTGCATGCAAAAGGCATGATGATCATCCAGGCGTATCTGATCTCTGAACTGGAGCTTGAACAACAACTCCCCTTCAGCGCCTCCATGGTTTTTGAACAGTCTTATTCTGAGGTGGATGGCGATAGTGCTTCACTTGCGGAACTTTGTGCATTAATTAGTGCCTTATCCCGGCAACCGATTTCACAATCCATTGCGGTGACGGGGTCGGTTGACCAGTTTGGTAACGTTCAGCCTGTCGGCGGGCTTAACGAGAAAATTGAAGGTTTTTTTGCTGTCTGTGCGCAGCGCAAACTGACCGGTGAACAGGGTGTGATCATTCCGCAAAACAATGTTCGCCATCTTTCATTGAGCCAGGACGTCGTTGATGCCGTTAAAGCCGGCCAGTTTCATCTGTGGGCCATTGACCGCGCTGATGAAGCTGTAGCTATCCTCACCGGTAAAGAGTGGCGTACTGATGAAGACAATGATGACCTGTTATCTCTTATTCAGGAGCGGATTGCCCGGGCGACGCTGCCCGAGCCACGGCCACGTACCGGTCTGCTTCGCTGGCTGAACTGGTTCAACCAGAACTAATCGGACTTGCTCAGCGTACAGGTGTACGCTATTCTCCGTCCTTCATAAATTTAAGGTTAGAAAACTGACATGGTAGAAAAACGCGAATCCTATACTAAAGAAGATCTTGCTGCCTCCGGACGCGGTGAGTTATTTGGCGAGAATGGGCCTCCATTACCTGCCGGTAATATGCTGATGATGGATCGGGTCATCAAAATGTCTGAAACAGGCGGTAATTACGACAAAGGTTTCGTTGAAGCCGAGTTGGACATTACTCCGGACCTATGGTTCTTTGCCTGCCATTTTGTTAACGACCCTGTGATGCCGGGTTGCCTGGGACTGGATGCCATGTGGCAGTTAGTCGGATTTTATCTGGGCTGGCTGGGTGCCGAAGGTAAAGGCCGTGCTCTGGGTGTAGGTGAAGTTAAGTTCACAGGTCAGGTATTACCTACCGCGAAGAAAGTGACCTATAAAATTCATTTCAAACGCGTCATCAACCGTAAACTGGTGATGGGCGTGGCTGATGGTGAAGTCTTTGTCGATGGCAAACTCATCTATACCGCCAGCGATCTGAAAGTCGGTCTGTTCAAAGATACCGGCGCGTTCTGATAAACCAGGTTTATCAGTGAAAAGGGGCCTGCGGGCTAA
>NZ_JMPR01000040.1 GCF_000735525.1 Tatumella ptyseos ATCC 33301
GCCTGCGGGCCCTTTTTTTGTCTCTTGCCGCTGACTCCTGTCAGCCTGCCCCTGAGCTATCCGCGGACCGGTGACTGTCATCATCATCGTTATGCCTGACAGATAATAGCCTGCTGATTTCCGGCATAAACTGTCATCAGTTTGTCATGACTATCGGGTATTAAAAGGAAGGAATGATCAGGAGTGAAGAAAAATACTGCCGGAATGACTGTTTTCACCAGGGCTACGGCCAGTATGCAGAAGCCCTGGTTTTCTCAGGTCCTCAGGGTTAAGCAAATACCGAACGCTCGGACATAGCTAATCGCCATCCTCCGAGCCAGTGGGAACGGGTGTCTGTCGTCTGGTAAGGACAGATCTCCTTAGGGCGTCCGGTGATCCCGGCCTGATAGCCGCGTGAATGTGCACGATCTAAGCGGTCTCTTTTTTGTCTCTTCATACCTGCTTTCCCTCATGTCGATTAAGGTGGGACGGGATAGAAAGAACTGTGGTTAATAAGTGTGCAACCACCCCTTATTTCTACCGTCTCAGGTCTGAAAGGTCAATCTCAAAACACGACGGCAATGGCGAGAAATTCGCATTTCTTTTTGCTCATCATTGATAAGACGCGGCTCTGCCCCGCGCTCCGGAATTATCTGATTTAACGCTCTGTAGAAGAAACCGCACCTTACTTCGCCGGATATCCGGCTTTTCAGGTGCGGTTTATGATCGCGTTTTTCTGAGAGGTAATTACTGGTTAATTTTCTGCGCTATCTGCGCGGCTTCCTTTTGCCAGCCTGCGGACAGGGTTCTGACCAGGTCCGCATAACCGTCTTTATCCTGCGAAAGAATAAGAGAAAACGGCTGACGGAGCGTTTTATTATTACTCTGCAGTATCCATGACCCAGTGATCACGGCTTTGCCATCATAACGACCGTGAAAGCCGGTGACATTCACAGACAGCGTATCGTAATCATTACTTCCCGTCATGGTACCACTGACCAGCCAGCCCGGTAATTGCTGGCTGAGATTGCTGACCAGCGATTGCTGTAACTGCTGGTCCAGCGGACTGGCCCAGAGATTATTCGCCGCAATGACATACTGTACATCACTGGTCTGGTAGGCAATTCCGTTACCTGACAGATAGTCTGAGACAGTTACCGGCTCAACCCATAGAGAGCGCGGAGCCATTCCCGTCACCGGGCTGACAGACACTTCACTGCCCGCCGATGGACTGACCACGGGTAACTGATAGTAATGTTTATCCGCATCGCTGCTACAGGCACTGAGCAGCAGTGCAAAGCAAATGGCTAACCCTTTTTTCACTGTTTTGCCCTCTTCGGCTGTGGGTCATGACCCGGTGAGGCCTCAAAAACTAAGGCATTACTTTTGTTATTTAAGGTTTTCAGCACAGGCTGTAGCTGCTGCAGAACCTGATCCAGACGTTGCATATCTCCCACCAGCTTGTTGTAGGCCGGTGAACCTGGCTGCAGTCCTTTCAGGCTACGGTTAAGATCACGTAATGTCTGCTGCATATCTGCAGGTAATGTTTTCATTGCCGGACTGCCGGTAATTTTATTCACATTATCCAATGTGGTTTGTAACTCACGCAGCGTTTTCCGGCTTTCTCTCAGTGTACCGGTGGCTTCCGTCAGCATCGGCGTCAGTGGAAGTTTATCCACCTTGTCCAGAATGCTCATGACTTTCTGCTGCAACTGGTTCAGCCCCCCTGCGACCGTCGGGATCACTTCATAACCCGCGATTTTGTCAGGCCCGGTAAACTGCGGCACATTATTGTAGAAGTCTAAATCGACATACAGTGCCCCGGTGATCAGATTCGCCGTTTTCAGGCTGGCCCTTAATCCGTGCTGACGTCCTTCCTGCAGGTGCTGCTGCAGATTAAAGTTATCACCGACACTGGCCGCAAAACGACCCGGTTCAATCCTCACAAGCACAGGGATACGGTAATCATTACCCAGTTTTTCGAACTGACCCGGCATGACATACGGTACTTTTGCCACGGTACCCAAACGGATCCCACGGAATTCAACCGGTGCCCCCGCCTGCAGACCGCGAATAGACTCGTTAAAGAACATCAGGAAATCCGTATGACGCGTATACATAGACTCCTGAATCGAGTTATGGTCATCGAACAGATGATATTCCGCGTGATCCTTCGCAGGTTCACCCAGGGTTGCCCCATCCGGAACTTCAAAGCTGACCCCGCCGCTGAACAAGGTCGTCAGTGACCCCATTTCAACCCGCATGCCGGAAGCGGACATATCCACCGCAATACCGCTGTCTTTCCAGAACCGTACATTGGTCGTGACCAGACGATCATAAGGTGCCTGAATGAACAGTTCATAGCTCATCACGCGTTTATCGGTATCAAATTTGCTGGTTTCCACAGTACCGACACGGTATCCACGGAACAACACCGGATCGCCGGCATTAAGCTGCCCGGCTTTCATGCTGTCCAGGGTAATACGGATGCCTTTAGCATCCGGCGGAGCCAGAGGAGGAGCATCGAGCAACTGATACTGTTCCGGCTCGTCACCTTTGGTACCTGCCTGGAGTTCAATGTATGACCCGGAAAGTAAGGTGCCCAGCCCGGTGATACCTTCACGGCCAATCTGAGGTTTTACCGTCCAGAAGACCGAGTCCTGATGCAGCATTTTCTGCGTGCCATTATTCAGACGGACTTTGATGACGACCTGTTTCAGGTCATCACTTAGCTTTGCACTTTCCACCATCCCGATATCGACACTGCGGCTTTTAATGGTCGTCTTACCAGGAACAATGCCCTCGGCATTGCTGGTGATCAGAGTGACTTCCGGCCCCTGGTGAGAAAAATGGTAAAAGAGTATCCATCCGCCAATCAGCAGCGTGACGATGGGTACAATCCATACAGGTGACCATCTCTTGATATTTTCTATACGGGCTGTTTCGTGATTATTCTGTTTCAACACCAGATTCCTCAACACGATTATCGGTTTCACGGTCCCACAACAAACGAGGATCAAATGTCAGTGCGGCAAACATCGTTAAAATAACAACGGTAGCAAACAATAATGCACCCGGAGCAGGGTAAATATTCATCAGCCCCCCCATGCGCACCAGAGAAGATAAAATTGCGATAACAAACACATCAATCATAGACCAGCGACCAACGAGTTCGACAACATCATAAACCAGGTGCATCTTTTCATTGTCCCGTCGCCCCCTGCCACTGGCATTCCAGCTAAGCCAGCCTATTGCCAGTATTTTCAGGGTCGGTACCATAATGCTGGCGATAAAGATCACCATCGCCACGGGGTAAGAGCCATCGCTCCAGAGAAGGACAACCCCTGCCATGATATTCGAAGGATAAGTCGACCCCAGCGCACTGGTCACCATAATAGGCATAATATTAGCCGGTACATAAAGCATCACCGACGTTATCAATAATGCCATAGTCCATTGAAGACTTTGTTTTTTGCGAGCCTCCCCCCGGGTGAAGCACCGCGGACAGGTACGCTGATCCACCGGTAAGATGGCGGTACAGCAGGGACAGGCGCGCATCCCCTGAGCCAGTCCGCTGACCCCCGCCACCGGTGTTTTAAAGACCGGCAACTCCGGCTGGATATGCAGCCAGAGTTGCCGCTTATCAACACACTGAAAGGCCCTGAGCTGAAGGATACAGAACAGGCACCAGGGCCAGAAGCTTATCCCCAGGCCAATTTCACCGTAGGCCATCAGTTTCACAAAACTGACCAGTACCCCGGCCATAAAGATTTCAGCCATCCCCCAGTTCCGCAGGTGGAAAAATATCCGCCCCAGTACGACACGTAAACTGTGCGGCATTTTTATCCTGTTGACCAGCAAAAGAAGGATCACCAGACAGCAGGCAGGGATCACCTGTACCAGCATTAAAAACAGGAATGCCAGAGCGCTGAAATCATCGGAAACCATAATATCCGGTATCCGGGTCAGGGAAATTTCACTGTTTATTCCCGCTACATGCATACTGATAAACGGGAATAAATTCGCCAGTACCAGCATGAACAGTGCAGAGATGCCATAGACGGTCGGCCGGACACGAGGGTCCGGCCAGCGCATAGACAATGTGGAATGACAGCGTGGACACACCGCTTTCTTGCCCCTGCTCAGGACAGGCAAGCGGCAGGCCAGGTCACATTGCGGACACAGAACCCATGTGCCTGCATCGCTATGCTGCTCACACCGGGTTATGTTCATGGGGGTTATGCTCCGTTTCTCATATTTTCGAGGGTTTCCCAGCGGGCAAAGGCCTCTTCCAGCGCCTGCTCGGTGGCCGTAAGTTGTTCTGTCGCTGCCCGCACTTTATCCTGCGGCTGAGTGAAGAACTCAGGCTCGCTCATTTGCGCCTGCAGCTCACTAATCTGCGTTTCCAGCTGTTCCAGCTTCTGTGGTAACTGTTCCAGTTCACGCGCCAGGTTATAGCTCAGCTTTGCAGGTTTTGCGGCCTTTTTTTCGGTATTTTTTACCGGTTTATCTGCGCTGGTTGCCGGTTTCGGGCTGACCGTTTTTTTGGTCTGCAGGTAGGCCGCACGCTGTAACTGTGCATCATGATAGCCCCCCACAAAGCGGCCAATCTCACCGTTACCTTCAAAAATCCAGCAGTCTGTTACTGTATTATCCACAAACTGACGGTCGTGGCTCACCAGCAGGATGGTCCCCTGATAGCCGTCGATCAGTTCTTCCAGCAATTCCAGTGTTTCAACATCCAGGTCATTGGTCGGTTCATCCAGAATCATTAAATTGCTGGGTTTCAGGAACAGTTTAGCCAGTAACAGGCGATTACGCTCTCCTCCGGAGAGCGCGCGGACCGGTGTCATCGCACGTTTAGGGTGGAACAGGAAGTCCTGCAGGTAACCCAGTACATGGCGAGGTTTCCCGTTCACCATCACTTCCTGCTTACCTTCTGCCAGGTTATCCATAACCGTGCGGTCCGGATCCAGCTCTGCCCTGTGCTGATCAAAGTAAGCCACTTCCAGCTTGGTTCCGCTATGGACACGGCCACTGTCTGCAGCTAAATCGCCCAGCATCAGACGTAACATTGTGGTTTTACCGCAACCGTTCGCCCCGATCAGCGCGATTTTGTCGCCGCGCTGTACCTGAGCCGAGAAATCGTTAACCAGTGACCGGCCTTCCACCTGGTAGCTGACGTTTTCCAGTTCAAAGACGATTTTCCCGGAACGTGAGGCTTCTTCCACCTGCATGTTCGCTTTACCCATCACCTCACGACGTTCGGTACGTTCACGGCGCAGCGCTTTCAGTGCACGGACACGGCCTTCATTACGGGTACGACGGGCTTTGATCCCCTGACGGATCCAGACTTCTTCCTGTGCCAGTTTGCGGTCGAATTCAGCATTCTGCTGCTCTTCAACACGCAACGCTTCTTCTTTTCCGAGCACAAAATTATCGTAATCTCCGGGCCAGGAAACCAGTTTACCGCGATCCAGATCCACAATACGGGTCGCCATATTGCGGATAAAGGAACGGTCATGGGAGATAAAGACAATACTGCCACTGAAGGTTTTCAGGAACGTCTCAAGCCAGTCAATGGTTTCGATATCCAGGTGGTTGGTCGGTTCATCCAGCAGTAAGACTTTCGGGTTACTGACCAGCGCACGGCCGAGGGCTGCTTTACGCAACCATCCGCCGGATAACGAAGACAGCTCTGTGTCAGGGCTCAGACCGATATTCTGTAAAACATCGTTAATCCGGCTTTCCAGCTGCCATAGGTTATGGTGATCCAGCAGCGATTGTAACCGGGCCATTTCGTTAAGATTTTTCTCGCTCGGATCCTCCATGACCCGATGAGAAATGGCATGGTACGCTTTCAGGTATTGCGCCTGATCTGCAACGCCTTCCGCCACAAAGTCATAGACTGAACCGGTAATGTTACGTGGCGGGTCCTGTTGCAGACGGGCAACCACCAGATCCTGCTCGTACACAATACGGCCATCATCCAGCGCGATTTCCTGGTTGATGATCTTCATCAGTGTGGATTTACCGGCACCGTTACGGCCGACCAGACAGACACGCTCATTTTCTTCGATGTGTAACTCAGTGTTATCCAGTAATGGCGCATCACTGAACGATAACCAGGCATTATGTATACTGATTAAAGACATAACTATTTATTCCTTACCCGTGCCAGTGATCAGCCAGCAGTTATGAATATGCTTATTTCTGGCAAAATCCTGAGAGAGGGTTTTTTGCGTAATTTCCTGCGCCTGAAGACCCAGTGCAGACAGAGCGTCATGATCCATTTTGAATCCGCGCTTATTGTTAGAAAACATAATAGTGCCCCCGCGACGCAGCAATCGTTTCAGAGACCGCATCAGTTCCGGGTGATCGCGCTGAACATCAAAACTCTCATCCATACGTTTGGAGTTCGAGAAGGTCGGCGGATCGATAAAGATCAGGTCAAACGTCTCGGTCGCATTTTCCAGCCAACTGAGACAGTCTGACTGTATCAGTCGATGTGCCCGCCCGGATAACCCGTTCAGCTGCAGGTTGCGTTCAGCCCACTCCAGATAAGTCCGTGACATATCCACCGTGGTAGTTGACCTGGCACCGCCCAGCCCCGCATGGACACTGGCGCTGCCGGTATAGGCGAACAGGTTGAGGAAGTCTTTCCCCTGACTCATTTCACCCAGCATATGACGTGCAATACGGTGGTCAATAAACAGTCCGGTATCCAGATAATCCGTCAGGTTGACCAGGAAACGGGCATTATATTCTTTGACTTCGAAGAACTCGCCTTTATCAGAAAGTTTCTGATACTGGCTTTTCCCGCGCTGACGTTCACGGGTTTTCAGCACCAGACGGTTTGCCGGAATATCCAGCACATGCAATGTTGCGCTGATCACATCGAATAAACGCTGTCTGGCTTTCTGTGCATCCACGGTTTTCGGCGGCGCATATTCCTGAATCACCACCCGGTCGGCATAGCGGTCGACTGCGATATTGTATTCCGGCAGATCAGCATCATAAATCCGGTAACAATCAATGCCTTCCTGTCTGGCCCATTTATCCAGCTTTTTCACGTTCTTACGCAGGCGGTTGGCATAATCTTCAGCAATCTCGCCCTGGCGTGCAGAAGCACCGCTCATTAGCTGGTAGTTTTTCTGTATACAGTCAAGGGGCCCGTTTTTCGCTTTAAACTGACGTTCCGCGCGAAGTTGCAGGCAGCTCAATAGCTCCGGCGACCCGCTGAAAAGCGATAATTTCCAGCCCCCGAACTCGTTCTTCACGATACGTCCCAGTTGACTGTGCAAGGCTATCAGTGCCGGTTCGCTTTCCAGACGTTCCCCGTAGGGAGGGTTGCTTAACAGCGTCCCCTTCTCTTCTTCAGGCAGAGTATTTTTCAGCTGTAAAACATCCTGCTGCTTAAATGTAATAAAAGCATTCATCCCCGCTTTACGGGCATTCGCCTGGGCCCGCTGGATCACGGACGGGTCGTTATCATAACCATAAAAACGGACTTTTTTCCCCTGCATCGCCCGACCAGCGCGCGCACGGGCTTCGCTCACCACTTCCTGCCACAGAGCATCGTTATGCCCTTTCCAGGCAAGGAAGCCCCAGTGTTCACGGTTGAGGCCAGGTGCACGATCTGCCGCAATCATTGCGGCTTCAATCAGCAGTGTGCCTGAGCCACACATCGGGTCGATTATCGGCGTGCCTGGCTGCCAGCCTGAACGCATCACGACAGCCGCGGCCAGGTTTTCTTTCATGGGCGCCTGGCCCGTCTGCTGGCGATAATTACGCTGATGTAATGCATCTCCGCTCAGATCCAGAGAGATACTGACTTTATCCCTGTTCAGCCAGGCGTGGATACGGATATCCGGATTATCGCGGTTGACATCCGGGCGCGGAAGATTTTTACGGGTAAAGCTATCGACAATGGCATCCTTGATCCGCAGTGCACCGAACTGGCTATTGCGGATAACCTCATTGGTGCCGTTGAAATGCACGACAAAGCCCTGGTGACTGTCAAACAGTTCAGTCCAGGGGATCGACTGGGCCCCGACGTATAAGTCGAGATCGCTCCACAGGCCAAACTCTCCTAATGGCAGCAGGATCCGCGATGCAAGGCGACTCCACATCAGGCTCTGGTAAAGCGTTTTATCATCGCCCTGATAGTGAACACCACCCGGCACCAGCTGGATATCCTGAGCACCCAGCGTTTCCAGCTCAGTTTTTAATAGTTCTTCCAGCCCACGGCCTGTACTGGCAAAAAGAGAATTCATAATTTTTAGGTCTGCTTAATTGAAAATAGTTGCGCATTATAGCGAATCACAGCGCTATGTCATAAAGTTAGCTTCTTTTTGAAAAGTTACCTCACGGGTTCCCCCTATGATTAGTTTATCGCGGCTATTTATTCATCCGGTTAAATCCATGCGTGGCACGGCGGTTTCCCAGTCGCTGGTCCGTCCCGCCGGGCTTGCCTGGGATCGGTTGTTTATGATCACTGATACCGAAGGCACGTTTATTACCGCACGCCGTTTTCCTGAGATGGTCCTCTTTACGCCGCTTATAGTGGCTGAAGGTCTCTTTTTACAGGCAAAAGACGGCAGTCAGGCTCTGGTCCGGTTCGATGAATTCAGCGCCAGCGGAGAAACGACCGAAGTATGGGGATCGCGCTTTGATGCTTATATTGCCCCGGAAAGTATTAACCGCTGGCTAAGTACGTTTTTCCCTCATCCGGTCCAGTTACGCTGGATTGGCGAAAACCCGGCTCGCCGCGTTAAACGTGCCCCGGACGTTCCGCTGGGATTTGCCGACGGCTATCCTTTCCTGCTGATTAATGAACGTTCATTCCATGATTTACAGAATCGTTGTCCTGCCGGGATCCGTATAGAACAATTCCGTCCTAACCTGGTCGTTAGCGGTGCCCCGGCCTGGGATGAAGATGAATGGTCAGTCATCCGTGTCGGCGAGGTGACGTTTGATGTCGCTAAACCCTGCAGTCGCTGTGTACTGACCACGGTCAGCACTGAACGGGGAGTAGCTCACCCGGCCGGAGAGCCGATGAAGACCCTGAAAACGTTCAGGCAAGCTGCTGATGACAGCGGTGACATCGATTTTGGCCTGAATCTGATCGCGCGCAACAGCGGGGTTATCCGCTGTGGAGATAACGTTGCCGTTCTGGCCCGCAAACCGGCACGCCTCTATGCCGACACTGTTCCGGAAACAAGTACCGCGACAGGCGGATCGCCCGCAGCGGCGATCGACATTACCTGTCAGGGCAAAACATTCCGGGGAAATAATCAGCAGATTTTGCTGGAGCAGCTTGAAAATGCCGGATTAAGGATCCCTTATTCCTGCCGGATGGGGTCGTGCGGCTGTTGCCGACTGACATTAGAAAGCGGAGAAGTCACTCCGCTGAATGCAGGGGCCATCGACGGTAATACGATCCTGAGTTGCAGTTGTATTCCGCAAAGCCCGATCGTGCTCGGGGAAAACCGGCGTTAAACCACCTGATCGAAGCAGAGTTCACCGACAGGTTCATAGGGACGTAACCTGTCATTCATGATTTTAATCGCTTCACCCAGTAACAGCGTCTTACCGGCCAGTACCAATGACGTCTGAGCAAGGACACACAGTGTGGCGTTGCTTCCAGCTTCCACAACCAGAAAACGGACAGGTTCCCGGGTTTGAGATAACAGTGCCTCCACCAGTTGCCCGGCTTCCGGTACACAGCCCGCATGGCAGGCGGTAAAGTGCCAGCTTTTTGGCATCAGCGGTTTCAGGAAACGCCCTGCCACCAGCGCATTCAGAACCAGTTCCGCCCGTTGCTGATGACTGAAATCCGCGTCCCGGCAACGTTCTTCGAAATTAAAAAATCCGGCAGCATCATCAACACAAAATTGCTGCGATTCGAAAGCATCAGGAGTCAGCATTTTTTTGGAAAAACGCGAACGGAAATGCAATCCTTCGGTTAAATCCAGCATTAATCTGTCCTGCTTCTCATCATAATACCAGTGCCAGCGATCGTCAGGTTTCAATGTCATTGATGTTGCCTCTTAAATTTACGGCAAATTTACCGTTGCCTGAATATCCTTCTTTCAGGACTGAATAATAAACTGCCAGGCAGGCCATCCCTGACCTGAACAAAATATAAACGAGCCAGCGGCGTAAATAAACCCCTCTGGCTAAATAACCCGCTCTTTTTGGTTAAATATTCTTCACGATATCTTTAATCAGACCTGGTCCTTTATAAATAAACCCGGAATAGATTTGGATAAGCGATGCACCGGCGGCTAATTTTTCTTTCGCAGCCATTAATGAATCAATACCACCGACACCAATAATCGGCAGTCGTCCCTGTAATTCCTGGTTCAGTCGGTGAATAACCTCTGTACTTTTAAGTTGTACCGGACGACCGCTCAGGCCACCACTTTCTCCGGCATGTTTCAGCCCTTCCACCAGCGATCGATCCAGCGTCGTATTTGTGGCAATCACACCGTCAATATTATGTCGGACCAGACTGTCCGCCACCTGGATCAATTCTTCTTCCGACAGATCCGGTGCGATCTTCACCGCCACCGGGACATATTTCAGATGCCGTTTCTGGAGTTCCTGCTGTTTATTTTTAATCGCCGATAATAAATCATCCAGCGCTTCGCCGTACTGTAACGTACGCAAGCCCGGTGTATTCGGGGAGGAAATATTTACCGTAATATAGCCGGCATGCGCGTATGTCTTCTCCATGCAGATCAGATAATCATCTTTGCCCTGCTCTACCGGGGTATCTTTATTCTTACCAATATTGATACCAATGATGCCTTTAAAACGCGCTTTTTTAACGTTCTCTACCAGATGATCTACCCCGAGATTATTAAATCCCATCCGGTTAATAATCCCTTCGGCTTCGACTAAACGAAAAAGGCGGGGTTTATCATTACCGGCTTGCGGACGCGGCGTTACGGTTCCTACTTCAACAAACCCGAAGCCCATCATGCCGAAGGCATCAATACATTCGCCATTTTTATCTAATCCGGCGGCCAGGCCCAACGGATTATCGAATTGTAACCCCATACAACTGACCGGACGCGATGGCACACGCTGATGCACCAGGCGTTCAAAGGGTGTACCACGGATAAGTTTCAACTGGCTGATAGTCAGTTCATGGGCCCGTTCGGGATCGAGCTGAAACAGGGCAGGACGGATGATTGGATATAACATGCACTCTCCTGGAAACGATGGTCGCGCGCAGGGCTATCACCTGCGCTTATTTTGCGCCGGAATGGTAATGAGCTTTCGGGGAAAAGTAAATTTCCTCTGAAAACCCGCAGTAACGCTAAAATCAGAACATTTGCTGAATGAAAAAAACCACCCGGGGTGCAGGTGGTTTCAGGATCATTTCATCATTGATTATGCTGCCAGCGCCTTAGTGATTTTTTCATATAAATCACGGGAGAGATCCTCCAGACCTTTCAGCTCTTCAAGCGCTTCTCTCATCAGTTGCTGACGCTGATCGTCATAGCGTTTCAGACGGATCAGGGGTTCGATAAGCCGTGCCGCAATTTGCGGGTTACGTTTATTGAGATCTTTCAGCATACGGGTGAGGAAGCGATATCCGCTACCATCGGTCGCATGAAATGCTGAAGGATTAGCCGAAGCAAACGCACCGATCAGTGAACGTACACGGTTCGGGTTAGTCATGGTAAATGAACGGTGGTTAAGCAGCCCTTCCACACGGTCCAGTACATCCGCAGCAGGGCTGGTCGCCTGCATAACAAACCATTTATCCATCACCAGGCCATCCTGGTGCCAGCGCTCGTCCCACTGTCCCAACAGTTCATCGGCACACGGTAGCTGTGCACTCACTGCCGCATTCAATGCAGCCAGTGCATCTGTCATATTATTAGCCTGCTGATACTGCTGGCGCACCAGAGTGTCAGCCTCCTCCGGCTGACCAAAGGCCAGATAACTCAGACAAACATTTTTTAGCGCACGCTTACCGATATCTTCCTGGACCACCCGATACTCACCGCATTGGTTTCCATGGTAATTTTCCAGCAACTCTGATTGCAGTTCTTTCGCCAGCGTTCTGATAATCGCTGTCCGGACCGAGGCAATCGCTGCCGGATCAATGAGTTCAAACCATTCCGCCATCTCATTTTCAGAAGGCAGGCTCAGGATCAGCGCCGTCAGCGCCGGGTCCCCCCCTTTATCGGCCAGCACTGCGCGGAAAGCTTCTGCGACATGTTGTGGCAAAGAAAGCGGCTGTTTCTGACTGAAACGTAAAACATTCAGTTTCACATAGGTGGACAGCAGGCTTTGTGCCGCATCCCAGCGTGAAAAGTCATTTCGTGCATGACGCATCAGGAACGTCAGCTGGTCATCACTCCACTGATAATCCAGTTTAACCGGGGCTGAAAATTCCCTCAGTAACGAAGGGACCGGCCGGGCGCTGACGTTATCAAAGATAAACGTCTGCTCACTTTCGGTCACATCCAGCACGGATGACACTGGCTTGCCCTGGTACTGCAGCGGAATAATATTACCTTCAGCGTCATAAAGCTCAATATCCAGCGGAATATGCAAAGGCAGCTTTTCTTTCTGATCCGCTGTGGCCGGTGTGTGCTGCCTGACATGCAATTTATAGACGTCATGCTGCGCATCGTATTCATCGCTGACGGTCAGTACCGGAGTACCGGACTGACTATACCAGCGGCGGAATTGTGTCAGACTGACACCGGAAGCATCTTCCATCGCCTGCACAAAGTCATCACAGGTGGCGGCGCTACCGTCATGACGCTGAAAATAGAGTTTGATGCCTTTCTGGAATTTTTCTTCGCCCAGCAAAGTGTGCATCATGCGGATCACTTCCGATCCCTTTTCGTAGACGGTCAGGGTATAGAAATTATTCATTTCCATCACCTGATCCGGGCGGATCGGATGAGCCATCGGGCTGGCATCTTCCGCGAACTGAGCACCGCGCATCACTCTGACATTTTCAATACGGTTCACCGGACGCGATCCCAGATCAGAGCTGAATTCCTGATCACGGAAGACGGTCAGGCCTTCTTTCAGACTTAACTGGAACCAGTCACGGCAAGTCACACGGTTACCGGTCCAGTTATGGAAATATTCGTGACCAATGACAGCTTCAATACCGAGATACTCTTTATCGGTAGCCGTTTCGGCTTTAGCGAGTACGTATTTGGAGTTAAAGATATTCAGACCTTTATTCTCCATCGCGCCCATATTGAAGAAGTCGACGGCAACAATCATGAAAATATCCAGATCGTATTCGAGGTCAAATCGCTCTTCATCCCACTTCATACTTTGCTTCAGCGAAGTCATCGCCCAGTCAGCCCTGTCGAGGTTGCCCTGATCCACGAAGATTTCTAAAGCGACATCACGGCCTGAACGCGTGGTGAAGGTGTCGCGTAAGACATCAAACTCGCCCGCCACCAGCGCAAACAGATAACAAGGTTTTGGGAACGGGTCCTGCCATTTCACCCAGTGACGGCCATTTTCGCTGTCACCTGAAGCAACACGGTTACCGTTTGACAGTAAATACGGATATTTCTTCTTATCGGCTTCAATAGTCGTAGTGAAACGCGCCAGTACATCCGGACGGTCAGTATACCAGGTGATATGGTGGAAACCTTCGGCTTCACACTGAGTACATAACGCCTCACCGGACTTATACAGTCCTTCCAGTGCCGTATTTTGATCCGGGTGAATAGTATTCACTATCTGTAAGGTAAATTCTGCCGGGACGCCCCGTACCGTCAATAAACCTTCATCAATGCTGTAGTCTTTCCACGCTTGTCCGTCGATTTCCAGGCTGTCCAGCGTCAGAGATTCCCCTTGCAGGACCAGGTCAGTCACCTGCTCATTCAGACGTTTCACCTGGCTGACAGCCGTTACGCGGGTCTGTTGCTCATCGAGAATAAATGAGAGATCAATATCGGTGATAGTGAAATCCGGTGCGCTATAATCGTGGCGATATTTAATTTGTGGTTGATCTGTCATAAATTTTTCCCGGTCATCGTCATCAAAGAATTTATTCATCCCGAGTTTATGCTTCTTAGCAAGCTGTTTCCAGATACAAAACGCTTACAGGTAAATTCTCTGCATTTATTGACCAGTGAATTCGTTCGGGTCCCGACCGGCAGGAGAAGGATTACTGTGTTCTGATTCACTTTTCATCAGATAACGTTATACTGGGATCGTTGTTTAATATTCTTAACACTCTCTGACCAGGCCTGGCGCCGCAGACTTAGGATGCAGGTACGCACCATGAAACGACATGATCCGCCGATAATCACTTCATTGCTGGATACGGATGCGTATAAACTGCATATGCAGCAAGCGGTTTACCATCATTACCGTGATGTGTCGGTCACTGCCGGGTTTCGTTGTCGCGGGGACGACGTGCCAGGCCATTACGCCGGCGAGTTACGTCGGCAGATAGAGCAGATGCAATCACTGGCGCTCAGTGAAACTGAATATCTCTACCTGGCCGGTTTACCCTTCTTTACTGCAGACTATCTGCAATGGCTGAAAACCTTCCGCTTCAAACCTGAGCAGGTGGATGTCCGTAACCAGCACGGCAAGCTCAGCATTACCTTAAGCGGCCCCTGGGTTGAAGTCATTCTTTGGGAAATCCCGTTGCTGGCAATGATAAGCGAGCTTGTACACCGGGATAAAACACCGTTCATTGGCGTGGATCAGGCCCTGAGCTCTCTGGACGAAAAACTCAGTGCATTCCGTCGGGCCTCGGCCGGTATCGATACCTCACGCTTCAGACTGATGGATTTTGGTACGCGCCGGCGCTATTCGCGTCAGGTTCAGCACGCGGTCGTGGAAACCCTTCAGCAGGAAGTCCCCTGGCTTTCAGGGACCAGTAACTATGATCTCGCCAGGCGTCTGAATATTTCTCCGGTCGGTACACAGGCACACGAATGGTTCCAGGCCCATCAGCAGATCAGCCCCGAGCTGGCCATTAGCCAGCGGGTCGCTTTACAGGCCTGGCTGGAGGAATACCCTGACCAGCTGGGTATTGCATTGACGGATTGTATTACTACGGATGCCTTCCTGCGCGATTTCGACCTGAATTTTGCCAGCCGCTATCAGGGTCTCCGTCACGATTCAGGTGAACCGGTCGAATGGGGTGAAAAAGTGATAGCCCATTACAGAAAACTGGGAATTGACCCGCAAACCAAAACGCTGGTGTTCTCTGATAACTTAACCCTGGATAAAGCGCTGGCACTTTACCGGTATTTCGATCCCAAAGTCAGGGTCGCCTTCGGTATCGGAACCCGCCTGACCTGTGACATCCGGGGTGTCTCACCGCTTAATATCGTGATTAAGCTGTTAAGCTGTAACGGTAAACCGGTGGCTAAATTATCAGACAGTCCGGGCAAAACGATTTGCCATGACCCGTCATTTGTCAAAGCACTGCAGAAAGCCTTTGAGCTTCCCCCGGTCAGACAGGCCAGCTAATGATAACCCCGGGCGAACGAACTCTCTCCTTCCTTCGCCATGAAATCTGATAGCTGAGCGTAATTTTTCTTGTTTCCTGTGAACTCACAAGTAACATATCCGTTTTCCCCGCCAGGGGCATTTATAAACATTATTGAATAGAGAGATAATTATGAGCGTAGTGCCTGTAGTGGACGTACTGCAAGGCCGGGTTGCTGTTGACAGTGAAGTCACAGTACGCGGCTGGGTCCGTACCCGTAGAGATTCCAAAGCCGGTCTTTCTTTTATCGCCATTTATGACGGTTCCTGCTTTAATCCTGTTCAGGCTGTTGTTAATAATTCGCTTAATAATTATCAGGACGAAGTATTACACCTGACCACCGGCTGTTCTGTCATTGTCACCGGTAAAGTCGTGGAATCGCCGGGACAGGGGCAGGCCTTTGAAATTGTTGCCACCGCCATTGAAGTCACCGGGTGGGTGGAAGACCCGGACAGCTATCCGATGGCAGCAAAACGTCACAGCATCGAATATCTCCGTGAAGTGGCGCACCTTCGCCCGCGTACCAATCTGATCGGCGCGGTCGCCCGTGTACGTCATACCCTGGCACAGGCTATCCATCGTTTCTTTCACGAGCAGGGATATTTCTGGGTATCAACGCCGCTGATCACCGCTTCTGATACTGAAGGTGCCGGTGAAATGTTCCGCGTGTCGACGCTGGACCTTGAAAACCTGCCACGTACCGATAAAGGCCAGGTGGATTTTAGTGAAGATTTCTTTGGTAAAGAATCTTTCCTGACAGTCTCCGGTCAGCTGAACGGCGAAACCTATGCCTGTGCCCTGTCAAAAATTTATACTTTCGGCCCGACGTTCCGTGCAGAAAACTCAAATACCAGCCGTCACCTGGCTGAGTTCTGGATGATCGAACCGGAAATTGCCTTTGCTTCTCTGGATGATGCCGCAGGCCTGGCAGAAGCCATGCTGAAATATGCGTTTAAGGCCGTCCTTGCCGAACGTGCTGACGATATGGCTTTCTTTGCAGAACGTGTCGATAAAGAAGCCATCGAGCGACTGGAGAAGTTTGTTTCAGCCGATTTTGCACAAATTGATTATACCGATGCTATCGATATTCTGTTAAAGAGCGGTCAGAAATTCGAAAACCCTGTCTCCTGGGGTATCGATCTTTCATCCGAACATGAACGCTTCCTGGCAGAAAAACATTTCTGTGCGCCAGTTGTCGTGAAAAACTATCCGAAAGACATCAAAGCCTTTTATATGCGTCTGAACGATGACGGAAAAACCGTGGCGGCAATGGATGTCCTGGCGCCAGGCATTGGTGAAATCATCGGTGGTTCACAACGTGAGGAGCGTCTGGATGTCTTCGATACTCGTCTGGAAGAAATGGGGCTGAATAAAGAAGATTACTGGTGGTATCGCGATCTGCGTCGCTACGGTACGGTTCCGCATTCAGGATTTGGTTTAGGCTTCGAACGTTTAATCGCCTATGTCACCGGTGTACAAAATGTAAGAGATGTTATCCCTTTCCCGCGGACTCCACGTAACGCCAATTTCTAAATGTCAATTAATCAATAACAATTTCATATAGATAATAAAGCCGGCAAATGCCGGCTTTATTACTTTATGAAATATTGATTCATCTCATAAAGTTCCCCGTTTTTTACATTCAGAAACACATATTTTCTATTTGAAACCAGAACTATGGTTTTGTAGCATATTCGCGCTAGAAATAGCACCGTATGAATGGAAAGATGCCTCAGACACATAAGGACACCAAACTTCATCAATGGTTTCGTAAAGAATTATTGACAGAAGTGAGAGTAGTCTCTAATAAACTCCAACGAGGGTAATAAATGATGAAGCGCAACATTTTAGCAGTTATGATCCCGGCTCTGTTAGTTGCAGGCGCAGCTAATGCCGCAGAAATTTATAATAAAGACGGCAACACGGTGGATCTGTACGGTAAAGTCGACGGAGTGCACTACTTTTCAAAAGATACCGCTAACGATGGCGACCAATCTTATGCCCGTCTGGGTTTCAAAGGTGAAAGTCAGATCAACAACTGGCTGACCGGTTACGGCCAGTGGGAATATAACCTGCCAGCAAACAATTCCGAAGGTGCTGACGCAAATGATGGTACCAAGACCCGTCTGGGCTTCGCCGGTCTGAAAGCAGGTCAGTACGGTTCATTCGACTACGGTCGTAACTACGCTGTCGCATACGACGTTCTGGGCTGGACCGATATGCTGCCGGAATTCGGTGGTGATTTCGGTTTCACCGATACCATGACCGGTCGTGCTACCGGCGTTGCAACTTACCGTAACACCAACTTCTTTGGTCTGGTTGATGGCTGGGACTTCGCCGTTCAGTACCAGGGCAAAAACGACCGTTCAGAAGTTCAGCGTGCTAACGGTGACGGCTACGGTATCTCTACCAGCTATACCTCTCCAATCGGCGTAGCAGTAACAGGTGCATTCTCTTCTCAGGACCGTACCGGCCAGCAGAATGAAAGCCAATATCTGGGCAAAGGCGACCGTGCACAGGTTTGGGCGACCGGCCTGAAGTATGATGCAAACAACGTTTACCTGGCAGCAACCTATGCTGAAGGCCTGAACGCGACACCTGTCTCAGGCAAAATTAACGGTGTGGCAGTTTCTGGTTTTGCTAACAAAACTCAGGATATTGAGCTGGTTGCTCAGTATCAGTTCGATTTCGGTCTGCGTCCTTCTCTGGCCTATGTCCAGACTAAAGGTAAAGACATCGAGAACGTTGGCGATGCTGACCTGGTTAAATACATTGAAGTGGGTGCGACTTACTACTTCAACAAAAACATGTCTACCTATGTTGATTACAAAATCAACCAGCTGAATGACAACAACAAACTGGGTCTGGCGACTGACAACATCGCTGCTGTAGGTCTGGTTTACCAGTTCTAATCCATGCCGGTTTAGTCCTGAAACGGGGTCTTCTGACCCCGTTTTCTTTTTTTAGCCCTGTTATTCTCCCCCGTTTGATCCGTCCGCAACTCCCCTGCGATTTCTGAGCCCGGCTCATTGTAAAACTTTGATCCCCCGCGGATAAAATTACCAAACAACTGTTGGCAATTTCCGTCTATCGGGATAACCTTGGATTTACGCGCAAACGTTTATATTTATCAATCGGATCTCACTCATGTTTGAATCAATTTCTGCTGCACCTGCCGACCCTATTCTGGGACTGGCCGACCTTTTCCGGGCGGATAACCGGCCTGACAAAATTAATCTGGGTATCGGTGTTTATAAAGATGAGACCAGCAAAACCACTATTCTGACCAGTGTGAAAAAAGCTGAGCAATTCCTGCTGGAAAATGAAACGACGAAAAGCTATCTCAGTATTGATGGCTATCCGGAATTTGCCCGACTGACTCAGGAGCTGTTGTTCGGCAAAGAGAACCCGATTATCACCGAAAAGCGTGCCTGCACGGCGCAGACACCGGGAGGCACCGGAGCACTGCGCGTGGCGGCTGACTTCCTGACCCGCCAGACTAACGTTAAACGTATCTGGGTAAGCAACCCAAGCTGGCCAAACCACAAAAGTATTTTCACCGCCAGCGGGCTGGAAGTCTGTCATTATGATTACTATGACGCGACAACCCACCAGCTGGACTTCCCGGCCATGCTGAATTCTCTGGAACAGGCCGTTGCAGGCGATGTCGTCCTGTTCCACGGATGCTGTCATAACCCTACCGGGATTGACCCGACGCCGGAGCAATGGCTGCAGCTGGCAGATCTGTCTGTTTCCCGTGGCTGGTTACCTTTATTCGATTTTGCCTATCAGGGGTTCGGACGCGGACTGGATGAAGATGCTGAGGGGCTGCGTATCTTTGCCAGGCAGCACAAAGAGCTTATGGTGTGCAGTTCCTATTCCAAAAACTTCGGACTGTATAACGAACGTGTAGGTGCCTTCACGCTGGTGGCAGAAAATGCAGATATCGCTACTGCCGCATTCAGCCAGGTGAAGTTTGCAATTCGTGCAAACTATTCTAACCCGCCGTCACACGGTGCGGCGGTGGTCGCGACGATCCTGGGTGACGATACCCTGAGAACACTGTGGGAACAGGAATTATCGGACATGCGTCAGCGTATTCAGCGTATGCGTCAGCTGTTTGTGAATACCCTGACAGAGAAAGGCGCGAGTAAGGACTTCGGGTTTATTCATCAGCAGAGTGGTATGTTCTCTTATAGCGGACTGACCACTGAACAGGTACACCGCCTGCGCAATGACTATGCTATCTATGCCGTTGACTCAGGTCGCATCAATATTGCCGGAATGACGCCTGATAATATGTCCGTACTCTGTGAATCAATTATCGCCGTGTTGTAATTGATCTCTGTGCATGAAAAAAGCCATCCCGACGGATGGCTTTTTTGTGGGTCGTTTTCCGAAAAAGTCAGCGCTGGCGCGGGAACTCACTGTAAAAACGGATTAGTGATACGTTCTATCCCCAGCGTGGATGACGGCCCATGCCCGGGGATAAAAGTAATGTTATCCCCTAAGGGTAAAAGTTTTTCTCTTATCGAAGTCATTAACTGCTGATGATCGCCCTGTGGGAAATCACTTCGGCCCACCCCGCCCTTGAAAATCACATCTCCGGAAAATAACAGTTTATTTTTCCGGTCGAGGAAGACGATATGTCCGGGGGTATGACCGGGACAATGTAATATATCAAAGGTAACCTGCCCTAAAGAGAGCGTTTCTCCTTCCTCCAGCCACTGGTCGGGCTGCAAAGGCGCGCAATAAGGGAAACCAAACATCTGACTCTGCTGTGGTAAAGCATCCAGCAGAAATTTATCCCGTAACTGAGGGCCGATAACCGGAATGCCGTAAAATGCGGCCAGTTCGGCGGCAGCCCCGACATGATCAAGATGACCGTGGGTCAGCAGAATTTTTTCCGGAGTGCGTTGCAGATCGCTGAGGGCCTTTTTTATCACTTCGGCATCCCCGCCGGGATCGATAAGTGCAGTATTCCCCTGCTCTCCACACCAGACGACGGAACAATTCTGGGAAAACGCCGTGACGGGAATAAGGGTGTAATTCAACTGACTCAATACCTGAACCTCTTTTTCTGAGACACCGGTTACTGCCAGTGTCTGACCGGCCCGGTATCGATATGAACAAAATTACTTTTCGGATAGTAGCCTACCCCACCGGCACGCATTTTCAGGGCTGCAGAACGTACCATCGCCAGCTGCACACCTTCAATGTGAAAGTCCATTGCCTGGCCCAGCGTATGGTAACTGTGTTTTGCCACTCCGCTACCGGACGCACGTAATTTATTATTGGTCGCCAGCGATCGGTAGCCGGAGATCAGCTGAACCGGTTTCCGGGTGCCCAGCATAACCTGTAACCGGTAGAGCTGGTCAAATAAATGCGGATCAATATCCTTTACCTTATTCGCCCGATAATCACGGAAAAAATGATTCAGGCGGGTCAGTTCGCTCTGATTATAGGTTTCACCATTGAAAAACTCGGTTTTCAGCGTTTCACCGGTATGCATATTACTCAGCGTGAGTATACGGGGGCGGGTTGCCGATAATGATGCTTCTGCCAGGCCAGGCAGTAACGCCAGCCCGGCGACGGCACAACCCGACAATAGAATTTTTCTGCGTTGGGGATCAAATTTATCCATGGTGATTTATAACCTGAGTGACAGCGGGACAATAAACAGACGGTGGCACATTAACCAGATGTCTCAGTCACGTCAATACAGACCTTTTGAATATCAACGCCAGCCCGCAGATAAAGAAGGAAACTGTCATCCTGCTGGCCGGCAGAGGATGACAGTGCTTTCTTTCTCAGGTTAAAGGATCAATTTCTCTGCCGGGCCGATACTGCTTTGTCCCTGGCGAACCAGATTATCGTAATTATAGATATCAGTGCGGAATCGCGGCTGCCCGTCTTCACCCACCCAGGCAGTCAGATAGTACAGATTGACCGGAATACGATGACGGATAGCCAGATAGCGGCTATTTCCCTCCTGCAGGGCACTGGCTATCCGGCTGCTGTCCCAGCCGACATTTTTCAGCAGGATCCCTGCCAGTTCAGCCGCCTTATTAATACGAACACAACCGGAGCTAAGCGCCCTGATATCACGCTGGAACAGCATATGATTCGGTGTGTCATGTAAATAGATGGCATCAGAACTTGGCATATTGAATTTATAACGGCCGAGAGCATTCTGTGGTCCCGGCGCCTGACGTACCCGGTAAGGGAATGTCGCCGGATCCACCGTTGCCCAGTTAATGCTGGCCGGATTAATCACCTGAGCATCTGCACTCCAGCCGGATAATAATGTGAAGCCATGTTTCATCAGATAATCCGGATCACTCTTGGCTTTCGGGACAATATCGCCCCGGACCAGACTGGTCGGTACATTCCATGGCGGATTCAGCACAACATCATTCAGTGCGCTGCGCATCAATGGCGTTTTTTTATCCGGACGTCCGACGATCACCCGTGAACTGAGGATTGTTTTCCCATCCTCATAGTAAGTCATGGAAAAATTAGGGATGTTCACCATGATGCCATTGTGCATATCATCAGGCAGGAGTCTCAGACGCTGGATATTTAATGCCAGTAAACCCGCACGCATCCGTGGCGTGACGTTTAACCATTCACGGGTCCTTGGCCCGATGACACCATCGGATGCCAGGCCCTGCCACTGCTGGAAACGTTTCACCGCATCCACCAGTTCAGGGCTGTAAACATCCTCCGGGTTCACCGCCGTTGTCAGTGCAGATGACGTGGTCCCCGTATCCGCCGGGGAATTAGCCTGTGCAGGCGTCGTGCCCGCAAGGGTTTTACCCGGCAGTAAGGCACTTTGACTGCCTGCCGATGTCGTCGACGCCACCGGTTGCTGAGCAGGCGTATCCGCCGACGGATGTAACGGGGCCGACACCGGCGCATTCGCACTGAGCATACCACTACGGATTAAAATCGTGCGCAGTGTCGGGATCTCCGGACTGCTTTCACCCGGTCTGATAGAAATACGATTGGTCAGATACGGCCATTGCTGATTTTCTGACAATAACTTTTTCAGTGCTGCCTGCATCGGCAGATACTCAGGATGACGAGGCATCAGAGAATCGATAAACACCCGCTCATTACGGGTGGTTATAGAGGTTTGCCAGCGGGCAATATCTCCGGATGGCGGTAATGAGAGACTATAAGGTGTATCCCCGTAAAGCCAGCTTTCCCCTTTCACCGGGGCGCCGGCAGCAAACTGCAAATATCCCAGCATCGCATCTGATAACAGGACATCACGTTCCATACCGGTGATATCACTGCGTGAAAGCCAGCTGACCCACTGACCGAACTGTGGCTGAACACCGGATAAGGCAACTTCAGCAAGCTGCTGCTGAAATTTTTCTACCGCTACCGGATCCTGCCACATCGGCTGCATATGCCGGGCCTGATAAAGAGAGGCTAATGTGGATGAATAATAAAGATGAACGCCGGCAGGTAACGCCGCGATGACCGCATGAAAATTGTGTCGCACCGGTGCGGAATGTTCACCGGACGTATGCACCGGATGGCCGGAAAGTGTCTGCGCAGCAAACAGCGATGTTACCGGTGCCAGCATCAGTGAAAAACCACACAATATCGTTACAGGCCGTAATTTAAGACCATTATTCAACATCCCTGCCCCCTTATGTCTTATCGTAATAATTACATTAGCCCGGATTTTTCTTCTTTACACGAATAAGCAGCACTAAAACAATAAAACGGTATTTGCTGAAAAACAAATACCGTTTTATGTCATTTATTTACCGGACTTTCGATACTCAGTGTTGAGGTGCCGGGTCGCCCGATGATGCACTTACGGAAGGCTCGGGAACAAATCCCCGCAAGCCGACAACATGAACGTGCTCGGTGTTATTCACCACTTTACGAACCAGTTTATACGTGGTGCCTTTCTCCGGACTGATATTTTCCGGTGCGGCGATCACCAGCTGCATATCCAGACGTTCGCACAGCTCGAACAGAGTAGCTATCGAGCGGCCATCCAGTCGGGCTGCTTCATCCAGGAACAGCAAGCGGCAAGGGGAAATATCCTTACCACGCAGACGACGGGACTCCTCTTCCCAGCTCTGCACTACCATTACCAGGATGGACATCCCGGTACCGATAGCTTCCCCGGTGGACAGCGCACCGCTTTCTGCACGTAGCCAGCCATCTGATCCACGGTTCACCTCAACTTCCATTTCCAGATAGTTACGGTAATCCAGCAGTTCTTCACCAATCACCTGTGGTGTCCGTTGTCCCATATCAATCTGCGGGTTCAGACGCTGATACAGTTTGGCCAGTGCTTCTGAGAAAGTCAGACGCTGGCTGTTAAACAGATCCTGGTGCTGTTCATGATCATTCGCCAGCGTTTCCAGTAATACGGAGTGAGCTTCACGCACATTCACGTTCAGGCGCACACTGTTGACCTGACCAAAACTGACACCCTGTAGCCCCTGGTTGAGCTGACGGATACGGTTCTGCTCACGCTGGATGGTTTTACGCAGAATATTTGCCGCACTCCGTGAACTGATCGCCAGATGCTTCTCACGGGCTGTCAGTTCTTCTGTCAGACGGTTCAGTTCAATTTCCATCTGCTCAATGGCTTCCACCGGGTCATCGGTACGGATGATATCCTGTCGGATACGCTCACGCAGATGCTGGTAAACCGCGATAAAGAAACGGATCTTACGTTCAGGGTATTTCGGATCTTCAGATAACCTCAGTACATCGCGCAGATGTTCATTATCCGCTACCGCCAGACGTAACGCCCCCAGCGCCTTATCCGACATAGAACGTAATTCATCACCGCCCAGATAGGCCAGTTCTCGGCGATGCAGGCGGCGCTCGATACCGTTATCCTTCACCAGACGCATCACAGTGCACCATCCGGCCTTCGCTCGTACGACCTGTTCACGCTGCTGAGCATAATCCCGCTCAAGTTTACGCAGGCGCTTCTGCAGTGCATCCATCTCTGCTTCACAGAAAGAAATCTGCTTTTCAAGCTGATTACTGCGGGTGCGGTTACGGCTCAGTGACTCATAAAGCTCATCACGGCGTGATTTTGCCCGTTCTTCTGCACGTACATCTGCAGTCACACCGATCGCCTGCATTTCAAGGTGCAGCTCTTTCAGCATGTCCTGTTTCGCTTCGTAAGAACTTTTGAGCGATGCCAGCACCTGAGTATATTGGGTCAGCATCGCCTGATGCTCACGCAGCCTTTCGCGGGCATGCGCTCGTTCACCTTCTGCCTGTTCCAGTTGCTTACGCAGTTTATTACTCAGATCACTGTTGCCGTCCACCATGCTGCCGGAATCAGAGTAGCTAAAGTGAGCGCGGCGCTGAATAACTTCGGTCAGTGCGAACGACTGCTGACTGTATTCACGCTGCTTTCGTTGTGCGGTCTGATAATCGGCCTGCAGTTGTTCGTGCTGCTGCGGATCGTTTTGCAGCACCGATAACATTGACTCAAGTTTGTTAATCCGTACACCGTGCTGATGCAGGAACCGGGAAGCTTCCTGCGCTTCTTCCACCTGCTCGCGGATCTCTTCATAACGATCTGCCAGCGTTTCGTCCATCAACAGGCTGACCCGCGGAAGAAGCCGGTTAAGTTTTGCCACCCCGTCTTTCGCCGATTCATACTGCTGACGCTGCTGAACCGTCTCACTTTCATGCTGACTCAGTGCGCGTTCAACATCCAGACGACGTGCATTCAGTTCGCGGATCTGCTGTTCCGGATCCTGCTCAAAGGCAATGGCCAGATGGCTGCCGATAAAGCGGCTGAACGACTGATGTAACCGCTGAGTTTTCTGAACATCAAACGACAACGTTGCATAGGTTTCAGCCAGCTTATCCCGCTCGTTGTACAATAGTTCCAGCTGATTTTCGCGCGCAGCCCGGCCAAAAAGCGGAACTTTCGGGAAACGGGAATAACGCCATTGACGGTCGGCCACTTTCACAATGACAGCGCCGTCAAGCTCATCCGCGCTGAAGACACTGTCATCAAATGATTGCGGATCCCCTTCGATAAGGTACAAATCTTCCGGACAATCTTCGAGTCCGTCCAGTTGTTCCTGGATCAGCGAGAGATCAGGGACGACAATCGCATGACGGGATGGCCCGTAGAGTGCCGAAAAGTACGGCGCATCATCCAGGGTAACATCGTCATAGATTTCAGAAAGCAACACACCGCCGAAACGTTCAGCCAGCTGTGTCAGTCGGGCATCTTCTGCACCGCCTGGCTGGCTAAGGCGCTCAATTTGTTGTTCCGCGTCACGCTTACGGGCAGCAATGGCATCACGTTCGACCGTCGTTTCACGCTCTTTCTCCAGCAGTTGCTGCATGTAACCGGTCACCTGCTGACTGCTGGTCAGCGCCTGGCCGGTCTGCTCGCTGAGCTGAGTCAGAATTTCCTGAGCGGCCAGCCAGTGTGGTGCTTTGCTGGTCAGTAACGTGATCTTTTCACGGATCTGGCTCAGCGTCTGACGCAAGGTCAGACGGTGTTCTCCGGCGTCAGCCACCCGGTCGGACAGCGATTCAATCTGCGCTTCCAGTTCGCGGTGCAGGCCTTCCAGAGCATCGGCATCGTACTGACGCCCCTGACTTTTACAAAATTCAGCCAGTAAACGCTCCGCGTCATGCTGTTCGCGTAAACGTTGCTCCAGTTCAGAAAGGCGTAACCGCAGGGAAGATAATTCATCGGCATAATGGCGCTGATTCGCGGCGTCGCGAATGATTTCACGACCGGTTTGCCAGGCTTCATGACGCCCGACCGGGCCGGCAATTTGATTGACCAGTGCCAGTGCCTGCTCGAACTGACTATGCGCCGCATCAGCAACACTCAGTTTCTGTTCCAGCGTCAGTAACAGCTCTGTCGCTTCTTCTTCTCTGGCGCTGAAGCGCTGCTGCCACTCTTCGGCATTCTCCAGGGAAAGATCGGAAATTCCGCACAGCTCACGGGCACGCTGCAATGCCTGAATGGCTTGCTGGTACTGGATCGCACGGGTTTGCTGAACATCCAGGGCCTGCTGGAAATCCGCTAACTGGCTCTTCAGCTCATCCACTTCCAGTTCAGCATCTTCTGCGCGCTGCTGGTTATCTTCATGGATCTCTTCGGCTTCAGCCACCACTTCCTGCTGCTCTTCCAGGCGATAACTGAGTTCCTCCAGTTCGCCTTCATAGCGAGTGATCTTTTCCTGCTGACGAACAGCCGTCTGAACCAGGTTGAGATGATCACTGGCGGCCTGATATTCCGCTTCAGATTCTTTCTCTGAGCCGGACAGTTCGGCAAGTTCACGCGCCATTTCCACATGACGGTACTGCCCGCTTGCCAGTTCCTGACGGCCGGTAAATAACTCATTACGCAGTAACAGCGCACCATCGAGATGAGTACGTCGCTCATTGGCATGACGCATATAATCGGCGGCCACATAATCGGTCGCTTCAGTGATCAGGTGTTTAAACAAATTACGATCAGACTGAGTCACCCGTATAGCTTCGAGCGTCATCCTGTTTTCACGTAATGCGGCTTCCATGTCCTGGAAAGCCTTACGCACACCACCGTTTTCAGGTAACAGATAATCACGTAGTGAGCGGGTGATGGCACTGGAAATACCGCCATATAACGAGGCTTCAAGCAGACGATAGAATTTACTGCGGTCACCCTGGGTGCGCAGACGGCGGGCAACGATACCTTGCTCGAACATCATGCTGTGATAGTCGGTCACCGAGTTATACTGACGGAAGGTGATCTCTTCCTGCAACTCCAGGCGCTCTTTCACTTCGTTCAGCGACAATACTTTTGCCTGACGTGAGTTAACCACCTCGGTCAGCAACTCTGTCGGGTTTAACTCTGGCGGCACATCGTGCAGGCTGAAAGGCCGGATATCGACTTTCTTATCACGGCCGGTCACCTGCTGCAGGCGCACGCCGGCAATGACCCGCTGCCCGCGTGAGTTGATCACATCCAGGATGGAATAGCAGACACCGGCCCGCAGTTTTCCGTGCAGGCCTTTATCACGGGAGCCACTGGTGGCCCCCGCTTCGGTGGTATTACGGAAGTGCAGCAGGGTCAGGTCCGGAATTAACGCGGTCACAAATGCTGCCATAGTGGTGGATTTACCTGCACCATTACCGCCGGATAACGTGGTTACCATATTATCGAGATCAAAGGTACGGGCAAAAAAACCGTTCCAGTTAATCAATGTCAGCGATCGAAACTTTCCACGTTCAATCATTCCTCGTCATCCTCCCCGCGTTCTGCGGAATCTTCACTGAACTGCTCATTTTCTGCCTCCGTGCTGCTTACCGGAACGTCTGCTGTCTCCGTCTTCTCCAGAGATACGGCTTCACCGTCACGGATTAAACGCAATTGGGCTTCACGGGGTTCATCACCGCTGCGAACTTCAGCACCAAAGCGGAACACTGACTCCATAATGCGAAATTTAGAGTTGTCACTCCCCATGAACCAGACCATTCCCAACCGGCGGAGGCGGTTCAGGGAAGCCCTGACCTTCTCCTGCAGTCGCGTACGATCCAGATCAGACCCGGTCGACCGCTGGTTCACAAAGCGAAGCAGTTTGCTTTCGTCTGCCAGTGCCAGCAACTCATCGTAAAGTTCCTGCTGGGTAAAAATACCCTCATTCGCCAGCCGTTCCGGGCTCAGGTAGAGGTAGCACAAAATTTTACCAACCATCATATCCAGCTCAGACAACACTGAGCGGGCAATCAGGGTGGTAGAGCGCGGACGCAGATAGAAAAAACCTTCCGGGGCACGGACTAATTCCACGTGGTACCGGGCATAAAATTCTTCCAGTTCTGCCTGAAAATCCATCAGGAAGGCATGATTATCTAATTCTTCGAATCCGATATGACGCCCGGCCCGTAACTGGCTATCCAGCGCGGGAAAAACCGGGTTTGCCAGTGCCTGTGCCAGCTTAAGCGGCATCACTTGTTCAATATTTGTCAATGACATGTGCCTGCACCTTGGCTCCGTAATCATTAATAGACTGCCACTGCGCAGGTAACCCTGCTAAGTCGGCTTCAGAAACGCCCAGACTGACTGCCTGATCGATAATAATTCTGGCTAAATCAAAATGTCGCGCCCGTGGATACTGAGCCAGATAGTCCCGCATAACGGTCGCCAGATTCAGCGGTATCGCCTGTTCCTTGTAGACACGTAAGGCTTCTTCAATCATGGCTATCAGTTGTTCCCTGATCTCATTGAACTCTTCAAATTCAAGTTCATTCGGCAGTTCGCCGGTAACTTCATCATTGCGTAAGATCAGTTCATCTTCACGGGTATCAAATAAACGATCGGCGCTGGCATAGCTCAGCCCCCATGGCGCATCAAAATAGCCTTGTATCGATTGTCTGAGTCGCTGGGCAAATACGCGATTTTTGTCCATATCAATCGCCGTACGAATAAATTTATGAACGTGCCGATCATATCCAATCCAGAGATCGATCGCCTGCTGACCCCAACTGGTGATACGGTCCAGTTTGTTTTGCAGATCAAACACCAGTTTATCCACAAAACCCAGATCCGGGCTGTTCAGCGTCGCATCCTGGATCCGCAACAGGTTTGCTTGTAACTTATCGCCCGCAGCTTCCAGCGTATCCTGCAATTCGCGCAGAATACCGGAGGTTTCAGACAACAGGAGTTCACAACTGGATATGGCCGCCCGCCAGTCTTTATTCAGCAATGCCGCAATATCTTCCTTTACGCCCTGCTGCTGTTCATCCATCGAGCGCTGTGTCAGGTCAATACTGTCAAAGATTTCCGCAACAGAGTATTTCAGCGGAGCAAAAACATTCCTATGCCAGTGGAATTCATCCCCATTTTCTTCGGCCGCATCCGCAGCCCGCTTGAGTTCATTGGCGACGATAGAGAGCTGCATCGACAATCGTAACGTTGAAAACTCACGTTGCCGGATATAATAGTCAGTAATACCGATACCCAGTGGGGTCAGACGGTAAATTGCGTGGCCGTCTGCCTGTTCGCTGGTGAAACGGTTTAACAGCCGCTGGCGGACCATGTCATTAATAGCGTTATT
Organism: Tatumella ptyseos ATCC 33301; assembly: GCF_000735525.1. Taxonomy (GTDB): domain Bacteria; phylum Pseudomonadota; class Gammaproteobacteria; order Enterobacterales; family Enterobacteriaceae; genus Tatumella; species Tatumella ptyseos. The sequence goes on from NZ_JMPR01000040.1 coordinate 29,563, forward strand.
CGCTCTGGCCTGAACGGTTTCTTTGGTTTGTTCAAAGGCTTTACTGACATGACGGAAACCGTCGATCAGTTCGCCTTCGCTCAACTCACCATCCATCCGTTCGCCATTTAATGTCGCGATTGTCAGCAGGAAAGCCAGACGCTCCGTAGGCAGCGAAATTGAAAAATCGCTTTTACGGGCCCAGGAGACCAGTTCCGGGATCGTCTGGGAGAAATCACTCATAATTGATCCTTCTGCAGTGGTTTGCGCGCAGTGACGTGAATATAGCGCCCCAGACTCAGGAAAGGTTCCTGCCGGCTGAAGCGTCTTTCCATTTCAAGGATCCCGTCAAAGCCATTAGCACTGGGGGGCATATCACGAATAAAATCACTGAACACACGGATCCCTGCCCGTTGTTCAATAATAAATCCGCATTCGGTTAACCAGTGATACACCTGTACGGGGTCACGGGGATAGTCCGGAGAGAGTGTCCGTTTTTTACGTTTTTTCATATCTGCCCGTAAATAGCCAAAATTCCCCAATGTCAGGTTCTGCATCACCAGACCATTCTGGTTATAAAACATCAGCGATAACACCCCGCCGGGGGTCAGCACATCATAGATTGCCTTCAGCGCCGTTTCGGGTTCAGCAACCCATTCAAGTACAGCATGAAACAATACCAGATCCGCAGGTTTATCCAAATGGTCTGCAATATCCTGTACCCGCATTTGTTTAAAAACCATGTTACCGCTAACGCCCAGACGCTGAGCATTTTCTTCTGCCCGCTCCAGCATCTTTCCGGACACGTCCCCCAGCAGGACATGGTGACCGCTGGCGGCCAGTCCGCTGGAGATTTGTCCCATCCCGCCCCCGGCATCGACTATCGACAACGGGCCCGCAGGAAGGGTCGGTAAAATCTCATCGAGTTCATCGCGAAGAATTGCCTGGCGGATCTGCCCTTTCGCAGTGCCATAAATATTTTGAGAAAACTTCTCCGCAAGATCATCGAAATTACGATCCTTCATGACAAAAGCTCCGGATGGGTCACGTAAGAAATATGCTATTTTGTCACAGGTCTTGTAAGAATGAATCTTTCATCCTTTATATTGCTACCGGCTGCTGTTTTTTCAGACAAAACTGGTGATATTTATGCTTTTTATGCTTAAAAAAGTGATCGGGGGAATGCTGCTACCCCTGCCGCTGCTTCTCATCTGCATGGGGCTGGCGCTTTTATTATTATGGTTTACTCACTGGCAAAAAACCGCCCGGACATTACTTTCCGCCAGTTGGGTGATTTTATTACTGCTAAGCCTGCAACCTGTCGCCGATCACTTACTCGCGCCACTGGAGTCACAGTATCCGACACTGCGGGACGGACGCCCCGGTGACTATATCGTCGTTCTGGGGGGCGGATATACCTACAATCCTCACTGGGCTCCCGGGTCGAATCTGATTGGCAACAGTCTGCCGCGGGTGACCGAAGGTGTCCGGTTGTGGCGCCTTTCTCCGGGAGCGAAGATGATCTTTACCGGAGCCAGAGCTGAGGGAAATCCGCGCAGTAATGCCAGTGTGGCTGCAGAAGTCGCTGAGTCACTGGGGGTCCCGGCACAGGATATCATTCAACTGGATAAGCCCAGAGACACCGCTGAAGAAGCGGCGGCAGTCCGGCAGCTTATCGGAAATCACCCTCTGATCCTGGTCACGTCCGCTAATCATCTGCCAAGAGCGATGCAGTTCTTCCTCAGGGAAGGATTAACGCCAGTCCCTGCACCGGCGAATCAGATGGCGATCACCAGCCCCCTGAATTTTTGGGAGGAATTAACCCCTTCTCCGCTCTGGCTGTCTCACAGCGAGAGAGCATGGTATGAAACGCTGGGTCGGGGGTGGCAGCGCCTGACAGACTAGCCACGCCTGCGGTTGTTATTCGAGCCAGGGAAGAAGGCTGTCCCTGGCCTGACGATATAACTCCGTCGAAAACGGACGATTATGAATTAAATGATCCACCTGGTCCCAGAGGCGATAGAGCGAACACCGCCATATAAAGCCTTCATCAACACCGTATTTTTTCAGATAACACTGTAACAGGCTCTGTTCCTGTGGCGAATTCTGCAAGCGAAAAAGTTCATACTCTGCCGGAGCCCAGAGCATTCTTCCGGGTTGAACCATCGCCAGCAAATGACCGGTGTGCGGATCTTTAAGGATGGTGTTCAGGGTCAGATTGCCATGCACCATCACATTCGGTGCGTTAAGATCAGCAAATAATGTGGCATGGCAGAGCTGGCTCCGGGACAGCAGTTGCTGGTCGTCTGAAGAAATCACCGTTTGATGTTTCTGCCGCAGCAGCGCAAGGAGCACTGAGGTGTGTTGAAAATACCAGTCGGACCAGCTGATTTTCTGAGTGCTGTCGACATAGCCACTCATCCCGTCAGCAGAGTGTGAGTGCCACGCTCCCAGCCCTTCCGTAATTTGCTGTGCCAATGTTTGCCATTGTTCAGCCGAATGGGCCGGGGCTTCAGCAGAGATGCCTCCGATGCGCCCCACCAGCAGTAATTCATGAAACGGCAGCCGTTCACTGACCACAACACCATAGACGACGGGGAGATGGATTGTCCCTTTCTGACGCAATAGCATCAGTTTTCTGGCTTCCTGTTCGGCCATGCCTGGCTGGGAAAAACAGCGTACGGCCATCGGCATCGCATGCCCGGCCCTGTCATAAATAGCATACAGACAGGATTGTGCCTGGCAATGAAGCGTCTCAATTCTGCTGATCGATTCCCCGAGGATAAGGCTGAGTTCAGCCTTTAACAGTTCCATTTTTCCTCCTGATAAGCTGCATCACGCGGCCCGCTATCAGGGACATTTCGTCAGCCTTTCCCTTACCGGCCGGACTGGAAGTTATTGCTGTTCTGCAAGGATCTCACGCACACGCTCAAGATCAGCCTGTGTGTCTACACCCACTTGTGGTGTTTCCAGCGCGACATCCACATGTATTTTTTCACCGTACCAGAGCACTCTTAGCTGCTCCAGCAATTCAATCTGCTCCAGCGCGCAGGGCTGCCAGCGGATATAACGACGGATAAACCCGGCACGATACGCATAAATACCAATATGCCTTAATAAGGTGTCCCCAATGGTATCGCGTGAGGCTGCATAGCGTTCACGATCCCAGGGGATAGTTGCACGAGAGAAATACAGTGCATATCCCTGATGATCGGTCACCACTTTGACTGCGTTCGGGTTAAAGGCTTCTTCCGCTTCGGTCACAGGAACCGCCAGGGTCGCCATTCCGGAACTGGCCTGCGAAAGGTTTTCAGCTACCTGCCGAATGATCGCCGGCGGAACCAGGGGCTCATCACCCTGCACATTCACAATAATGGTATCGTCGGCCAGCTGGCAGGCATCAATAACCTCGGCCAGACGCTCAGTGCCTGAGTTATGATCTTCACGGGTCATACAGACTTCACCACCCGCTGCCGTGACTGCCTCAGCCACTGCCGGATGATCGGTCGCCACAATCACACGGTCTGCCCCGGAGGCCAGCGCCTTATTTAGTACGTGGACAACCATCGGCAGGCCATTGATATCAACCAGCGGTTTTCCGGGCAGGCGTGTAGAGGCATATCGGGCAGGAATGATGACCACAAAACTCATGACAGGCTCTCATCCGCTGTCAATGGACGGGATTCATTTTCCAGTAAAACGGGAATACCATCACGCACCGGATAGGCTAAGCCATCAGGTTTACAGATCAGTTCCTGCTGTTGCTGATTATACTGCAATTTACCATTGCAGACCGGGCATGCCACTATTTCGAGTAAACGGTGATCCATATTTCCTCCATCACGGACCGCGGGTACAGAGTGATAGCATATCACAGCCGCCCGGGAGGAAACATGATTTGTCATAGCCGGAAAAAGAAAACAGAGGCCATCAGGCCTCTGTCAGGGAACGGGATCCGGGGATCGCTAACGGGGTATTATTGTGGCTGGCTAAGGTGAACTATTTTATCCAGTAATACCGATGCGGCTTCTCCGCTCAGTTGCGCAGTCACCGGCAAATACCACCAGTTGGCCCGGGCAAACTGGCGGCATTTCACCGCATCTTTCTCGGTCATCAGCAGTTGCTGAGCGCCGGAAAGCAATACCTCAAGTTCCTGCGCCGAATACGCATGATGGTCAGCGAAAGCAATTTCTGCCACCGGGGTCACTCCGCGGGATTTCAGTGTAGAAAAGAAACGGGGAGGATGACCAATACCCGCCATCGCCACAATATCGGTCAAGGCTGACAGTGGCCGGGTTTCACCGCTCAGCAGATTGACGGCCTCCCCGGAGACCAGCTGCATGGCAATTTCACCGGCATGAGCTTCTCCCCCGTTTGTCACCACCGCGTCCACTTCCTTCAGACGTGATGTGCGCTCTCTCATCGGACCGGCCGGCAGCCACCAGCCATTCCCGAACCGTCGCACACCATCAACCACTACGACTTCAAGGTCGCGGGCCAGCGCGTAATGCTGTAAGCCATCGTCAGTAATAATCACCTCGACCGGCGAGGATCCCAGCAGAGCCGCAACAGCATCTGATCGCCGCGGGGCGACAGCGACAGGCACCCCGGTACGCTGATAAATCAGCACCGGCTCATCCCCGGCTTCCGCCGTGGTGGTCGTGTCTTTCAGAACCAGAGGATAACGTTCGGCTTTGCCGCCATATCCGCGGGAAACAACCCCCGCGGAAATTCCCCTGGCTCTGAGTTGTTCCACCAGCCAGATAACCACCGGTGTTTTACCATTGCCTCCGGCGGTCAGGTTACCTACCACAACCACAGGAACAGGCGCCCGCCAGCTTTTGCGCCAGCCACGACGATAGCTCCAGCGGATAATGGCCGTAATAGCACCATACAGCAAAGAGAATGGCAGAAGGAGTCGCCACCCTCCTGACTTTCCGCTCCAGAGGCGCTCAATCATTGCCCGAACTGCATACTGTGAAGCTGGGCATAGGCACCGCGTTTCTCCAGCAATTCTGCATGAGAACCACGTTCGATAATCCGCCCGTCTTCGACAACCACGATCTCATCCGCTTTTTCGATAGTCGACAAGCGGTGAGCAATCACCAGGGATGTTCTGTTTTTCTGCAGTTCATCCAGAGCCGACTGGATCGCGCGTTCAGATTCGGTATCAAGCGCAGAAGTTGCTTCATCCAGAATAAGAATGGGGCAATCGCGCAGTAACGCCCTGGCGATAGCAATACGCTGGCGCTGACCACCGGATAAAAGGACCCCGTTCTCACCGATCACGGTATCCAGGCCATGTTCCATTTTACTGATAAAGTCCATGGCATGGGCCATTTTTGCAACACGTTCGACATCTGCACGACTGTATTCAGACTCACGGGCATACGCGATGTTATTGGCAATAGTGTCATTGAACAGATGCACGTTCTGAGACACCAGCGCTACCTGATTACGTAATGACTGCAAGGTGTATTCTTTCAGATCATGGCCATCCAGAATAATCTCACCGGACTGAATATCGTAAAAACGGGTCAGCAGACTGGCAATGGTCGATTTACCCGAACCAGAGCGTCCCACCAGGGCAACCGTTTTACCGGCGGGCAGTTCCATGGAGATATTATGTAACGCCGGAATATCCCGGCCAGGGTAACAGAAAGTCACATTGCGGAAAGCAATGTCTCCACGGGCACGGGAGACAACCCGGGTACCTGTGTCTGTTTCCTGCTCTGAGTCCAGAATGGTGAATAAGGTCTGACAGGCAGCCATCCCGCGCTGGAACTGCGCATTGACATTCGTCAGCGACTTTAACGGGCGCATCAGTGCAATCATTGATGAGAAGACGACAGTAATCGTCCCGGCGGTCAGTGTATCCATCACCTCAGGGAAACTGGCCGCATACAGAATAAAGGCCAGCGCCAGGGACGCAATCAGCTGAATAATCGGGTCTGAAATAGAAGAGGCTGAAACCAGCTTCATTCCCTGCTGTCGCATACGGTTACTGACCACATCGAAGCGTTTGGTCTCAATTTCCTGGCCACCAAAGATCAATACTTCTTTGTGTCCTTTGAGCATTTGCTCAGCACTGGTGGTCACCTGCCCCATCGTGTTCTGCATTGTCTTACTGATATTACGGAACCGTTTAGACACTAAGCGGATGGCAAAAGAAACAATCGGAGCCAACACGATAAGGATCAACGATAGCTGCCAGCTATAATAGAACATCATAATAAACAGGCCGATAATCGAGGCCCCTTCCCTGACAACAGTCACCAGCGCACTGGAAGAGGAAGAAGCTACCTGCTCAGAGTCATAGGTGATCCGGGAAAGCAAGGTCCCGGTTGACTGCTGGTCAAAGAAGGCCACCGGCATTCCCATCATATGGGCAAACAAGCTACGACGCATCCGCATGACCACATTACCGGAAACCCAGGAGATGCAGTAACTTGAGATATAACTGGTGATGCCACGCATCAGCATCAGGCCAATCACGGCTAAGGGCATCCAAATTAAAACGGATTTATCGGCTTTACCAAAACCATCATCAAGCAGAGGCTTAAGCAACGATAACATTAGGGTGTCACCGGCGGCATTAAGGACCAATGCAATTGCTGAAACGACCAGCCCCGCTTTATGCGGAGCAATCATTGGCCAGAGCCGACGGAATGTCTGCCACGTTGAGAGATCTTTATCTGAATGCATTATTTCTTCACGTTGTTTGAGATTACCGGTTATTCTACCTGGATTCAGGCCTTACACCAAACCACTGATGATACCAGCGAGGGAAAATTTCTTCGCGCATTTCTGAAATACGATAATGACGCTGGTAAATCCGCAACGAGATCTGCCCCGATATCGCGGTATCCGACCAGCGAAACCCCGCCTTACGATAACGCTCAATCACTTTCAATGACGGCATTTTCCATGCGTTATAACGGGCAAGAGACGCCATAGCCACCTCACCGTTTACCGACCTCAGCAGAACCGGCGATGACGAGGTATTACTCCCATGATGAGGTACCTGGAGAAAGGTTGCCTGCAGGTGCTGCTTCTCCAGCGCGACAAGCTTCATTTCTGCCTGACGTTCAAGATCCCCGGTCAGCAACAGGCTGAAAAAACCATCAGAGACTTTAATCACACAGGAGTCATTATTCTGGCCGTTAGTGCTGCCAGCAGGAGGCCATAGCACGGTAAAGCTCAGTCGCTGCCACTGCCAGCGATCTCCGCGAAAACAGCGAAGATGTCCGCGGCGGGACAATGCTGTTCTGACGGGGGTTGCCGGCCAGTAAGACAGGATCCCGCTCAGACCGCCATAGTGATCCAGATGACGATGACTGATAATGACTTGCTGCAATTTCAATCCGTGCCTTAATAACCAGGGAACAATAATGCGTTCACCGGCATTGCTTTGCTGCCAGCGATTCCCGGTATCATAAACTACCGCCTCATCCCCCTGGCTTATAACAACGGCCAGCCCATGCCCGACATCCAGCATATCTACTCGCCATTCTTCATTGCGCGGCGGATAGCGCCAAAGCAGGCAACAGAGTAATAATGTCAGGCCGTGAAAGGGGTAATGATAGCAAGTGGCAGAACGAAAAAAGAGCAGGCCACCCCAGACCACCGTGCCCCATAAATAAGCATCGGTCACATACCACCATCCCGGGGGGGGAGACTCAAGCAACATCACCAACAGGGTGAGAGATTTATCAGCCAATTGCCAGAAAAGTCCGGCGAACCCTGTCGGTGTAAGAAGCAAGGCCAGCCCTGCAACGGGCAATGTAAACAGAGAGACCAGCGGAATCGCTATCAGGTTTGCCGGTAACGCCACCAGACTGGTACCATTAAATAATAACGCCTGTAGCGGCAGCATCAGTAACAACATCCCCGACTGCAGATGTAATAGCTGCAGGCTTCGCCAGCGCCAATGACGGGCATAGTGCCGGGGTAAGGCAAACCACCGATACCAGACCAGTAACATCAGCACTGCCAGTGTTGATAACCAGAAGCTGTCCGATAATACAAACATCGGGTCACTGAGCAGCAGGCCCCCTGCACATAACAGCCAGATCTGCCAGCTATTGAAATTGAAATAATGCTGACGAAAGATCTGCCAGAGACTCATAGCAAGCATGGCCCGTAATGCCGGAGCCTGCATCCCGGAGAGCCAGGTATAACAGCCCGCCAGTAACAGGCTGATCATGCCAGGCAGAAAGGGCGTAATCAGTCGGGCTGGTAACCCCCGCTGAAGACACCGCATGACTCCCCATCCGGATGCCGCAGCCAGGCCAATGTGCATACCCGAGATAGCCATCAGGTGAGCAATCCCGGTCTCACGGAAGAGTTGCGAAATTTGCGGGGATATCGTATCCCGGACACCAAACAGCAGTGCCTGTAGTACACCACCGTACTTCAGACCGGTCAGTTCTTCTCCCGCCGCGGCCATAATATCCGCTCTGAGGCTGCATTCCGGCGTGATCACCGTTTTTTGCAGGATGCGCCCGCCGAGCGGCCGGTAACCGGCCAACGCTGCACGTTGCTGATCGTATCCCCCCTCATTCAGTCGGCCATGAACCGGGCGTAATTTCAAACGCATCCGCCACCGCTGTCCGGCACAAAATTCCGTCACCTCGTCCCCCACAGTTACCCGGGCTTGTAACGCCGGAAACTGTGCTTGTCCGGAAACTGAGACGATTTTTATGCTGATCTGCTGCCGGCCTGGTACTGTCGTGATGACCCTGACTTCAGCCTCCAGCGGCCTTCGGGTCAGTTTATCGATCTGATTAATTTGTTGTTGTGCCACCAGTACTCCCCAGCAGAAGATACCTCCCAGCCAGGCCAGTGCCTGCAATATCCGAACTTCGCTACGTAACAACACGAATGAAAGGACGGCGATCCCGCACAGTACGCTTCCGGTCGGAAGTTCCGGTAAGAAAAGTAAAACAGACAAAGCAAGGACGGTAATACCGGAAAAAAATATCAGGCTCATCTTTCCCTCCCGGAGGCGAAAGAGAACAGTGCCCGTTCCGGTTCAGGAATGAAAACAGCCAGCAGAAGGAATGTGCAGGATAACCACCAAGATTACCTGAAGACGTCATACAGAGGGGAAAGGCGAGCGGGCGGGTTCACAACAGGCAAAT
>NZ_JMPR01000041.1 GCF_000735525.1 Tatumella ptyseos ATCC 33301
AACGATACCCTAAGGTATCGTTTTTAGCATCTTCTGAAATTCAGGCTTTGGCATTAACCGCTAAATTCGCACGGTCACGTAACTCTTTTCCTGGTTTAAAGTGGGGAACGTATTTACCTTCCAGTTCCACTTTGTCACCCGTTTTCGGGTTACGGCCAGTACGGGGAGCACGGTAGTGCAAAGAAAAACTGCCAAATCCCCGGATTTCGATGCGTTCGCCTTGTGCCAGGGTCGATGCCATATGTTCAAGCATCTCTTTAACAGCATCCTCAACAGCCTTAGCCGGTATATGAGTTTGCTGGCTGGCAAGGCGTTCGATCAACTCTGACTTAGTCATGAATCCTCCGGTGATTTCCTTTAGGGAACTTTTTGACAGCTTGCCTGAACAGACAACAGCATTACACCGTTGTCTGTCTCTTCAGGGCAATTACTCGCCTTTAGATGCTGCTTTGAATGCTTCAGCCATCGCATTAGAGAAGGTGCTTTCGTCTTGCTGTTTGTTGTTAACAGTAGCAATTGCATCTTTCTCGTCAGCTTCGTCTTTCGCACGAACAGACAGGCTTACAACGCGGTTCTTACGATCAACACCGGTGAACTTAGCTTCAACATCGTCGCCTACGTTCAGAACCAGAGTCGCATCTTCGATACGGTCGCGTGAAGCTTCAGAAGCGCGCAGGTAACCTTCAACGCCGTCAGCTAATTCAACTGTAGCACCTTTCGCGTCAACTGCAGTAACTTTACCAGTTACGATCGCACCTTTTTTGTTCAGTGTGATGTAGTTGTTGAAAGGATCTTCAGCCAGCTGCTTAACGCCTAAAGAGATGCGCTCGCGCTCTGCATCAACCTGCAGTACAACGGCAGCGATTTCGTCGCCTTTTTTGTACTCACGAACAGCTTCTTCGCCGGTCGCGTTCCAGGAGATGTCTGACAGGTGAACCAGACCATCGATGCCACCGTCCAGGCCGATGAAGATACCGAAGTCAGTGATTGACTTGATTTTACCTTCAACACGGTCGCCCTTGTTGTGGGTTTCTGCGAACTGCTGCCATGGGTTAGATTTGCACTGCTTCAGACCCAGGGAGATACGACGACGTTCTTCGTCGATGTCCAGAACCATAACTTCAACAACATCGCCCACGTTAACAACTTTAGATGGGTGAATGTTTTTGTTAGTCCAGTCCATTTCAGAAACGTGTACCAGACCTTCAACGCCTTCTTCGATTTCAACGAAGCAGCCGTAGTCAGTCAGGTTGGTTACACGGCCGGTCAGACGAGTGCTTTCCGGGTAACGCTTAGCGATAGCAACCCAAGGATCTTCGCCCAGCTGTTTCAGGCCCAGAGATACACGGGTACGTTCGCGGTCGAATTTCAGTACTTTAACTGTAATTTCGTCGCCAACGTTAACAATTTCGCTTGGATGTTTAACACGTTTCCACGCCATATCAGTGATATGCAGCAGACCGTCAACACCACCCAGATCAACGAATGCACCGTAGTCAGTCAGGTTCTTAACGATACCTTTGACTTCCATGCCTTCCTGCAGGTTTTCCAGCAGCTGATCACGTTCAGCACTGTTTTCAGATTCGATAACCGCGCGACGTGAAACGACGACGTTGTTACGTTTCTGATCAAGCTTGATTACTTTGAATTCAAGCTCTTTGCCTTCCAGGTGCAGAGTATCACGAACCGGACGTACATCTACCAGTGAACCTGGCAGGAACGCACGAATACCGTTCAGCTCAACAGTGAAGCCGCCTTTGACTTTGCCATTGATAACACCGGTAACAGTTTCAGCTTCTTCGTAAGCTTTTTCCAGCGTGATCCACGCTTCGTGACGCTTAGCTTTCTCACGGGACAGCAGAGTCTCACCGAAGCCGTCTTCGACAGCGTCCAGGGCTACATCAACTTCGTCACCTACCTGGATTTCCAGTTCGCCGGCTGCGTTTTTGAACTGCTCTGCAGGAATTGCAGATTCAGATTTCAGGCCCGCATCAACCAGGACGATGTCTTTGTCGATAGCAACAACAACACCACGAACAATGGAACCCGGACGGGTTTCGATTTCATTCAGCGACTCTTCAAAGAGTTGAGCAAAAGATTCAGTCATATTGATAATCTTCAGGATTCTTCAATTTAACGTCCATCTGACATCATGTCGGATGGGGTTGTTTCACATTCTTCGCCTCATCCATGAAACGAAGGTAAAGCATTCTGTACGGTGTTCCCCGGGAATTAATCGAAACTCTTCAGCAAGGACTTCGCATAATTCAGAGATTTTTCAATCACCTGGTCGATAGTCATGCCGGTCGAATCAATCACCAGCGCGTCCGCTGCAGGAACCAAAGGTGCCACTGCACGATTGCGGTCCCGATCATCCCGTTCTTTTATCTCGGATAAAAGGCGCTCAAAGTTAACATCAAAGCCCTTCTCCTGCAACTGTAGCATGCGTCGTTGCGCTCTTTCTTCTGCACTTGCATCGAGAAATATCTTCACCGGGGCCTCCGGAAAGACCACGGTGCCCATATCACGGCCATCCGCAATCAGGCCTGGTGCTTCTTTAAATCCGCGCTGGCGACGCAGTAATGCCTCACGAACGCGCGGGAAAGCGGCGACTTTAGATGCGGTATTGCTGACTTCCTGGGTACGGATTTCGTGGGTGACTTCCTCACCTTCGAGGATCACCTGCAACTCGCCCTCTACCGACACAAAGCGGACATCCAGATGGGCAGCGATAGGAACTAATGCTTCTTCGGAACTGATATCCACCTGATGATGCAAAGCGGCCAATGCGAGCACCCGATAGATAGCCCCTGAATCAAGTAAGTGCCATTGCAATGTTTCAGCCAGGGCTTTACATAACGTACCCTTTCCTGCTCCGCTCGGGCCATCAATGGTAATCACCGGGACTGTTGTCATCGTTATCTCCTTGTCACTTTACTGAATTCAGCCTGTAAAAACGCCATCAGCTATCAGTATACCTTCTCTTAAACGTAATAAGTAGCAGAGGCTTATGCTGTCAGTCAGCCAGGAAAACAACATTTTCAGCTAATCTCTCAACACCGGTGTCCCGGTGCTGAGAATAAACATAGACGATAATTTATCATCGCGGGCAATTTTTACTGACTCAATGCCGCAAACTGCCGGAAATAATCAGGGAATGTTTTCGCCGTACAGCCCGGATCAAGAATAGTCACCGGCGTGTCTGAAAGTGCCACCAGCGAGAAACACATCGCAATACGGTGGTCATTGTAGGTCGCGATATCCGCATGCTGAAGCTTTTGCGGTGGTGTGATTTCGATGTAATCATGGCCTTCTTCAACCACCGCACCCACTTTACGCAGTTCCGTTGCCATCGCCGCCAGACGATCGGTCTCTTTCACACGCCAGTTATAGATATTGGTCATCCGCGTAGTGCCTTCAGCAAACAGCGCGGTCGTCGCAATGGTCATGGCCGCATCAGGGATATGGTTCATATCCATATCGATACCTTTCAGACTGCCACGGCGACAGGCAATATAATCGTCACCCCATTCGACCTCCGCGCCCATATTCTGCAGCACATCCGCAAAACGGATATCACCCTGAACGCTGTTCCGGCCAATGCCGGTCACCCGCACGGTACCGCCACGAATGGCCGCTGCCGCGAGAAAATAAGAGGCGGAGGATGCATCTCCCTCGACCAGGTAATCACCGGGAGACAGATATTGCTGCCCTCCTTCGATAACAAAACGCTGATAGGCCTGATTTTCTACCGTAACACCAAAGCATTTCATCAGGTTAAGCGTAATGTCGATATAAGGTTTCGAGACCAAATCACCCTTGATAGTAATAACCGTCTGTTGCGGGGCCAGAGGTGCCGCCATCAGTAACGCCGTCAGAAACTGGCTGGAGACGCTGCCATCCACACTGATCTCGCCCCCGGTGAAACCTCCCCCAATACGCAGTGGCGGATAGTCTTCATTTTCCAGGTAAGTAATCTCCGCGCCGCCCTGACGCAAAGCATCGACCAGATGGCCAATCGGCCGTTCTTTCATGCGAGGCTCACCGGTCAGGATGATATCATTGCCGGCCAGACTTAACGCCGCGGCCAGCGGACGCATTGCGGTACCGGCATTCCCCAGAAACAGTTCAACCGCGCCCGGGGAGCGTAATGCGTCCCCGGTCCCGGTCACAACACATTCGGTACGGTCGTCAGAAAGTGAATACTGAACCCCGAGCAGGGACAATCCGTTCAGCATATGTTTAATATCATCGCTGTCCAGGAGGTTGGTCAGGCGTGTCGTACCTTTCGCCATGGCAGCAAGTAACAGGGCCCGGTTTGAAACACTTTTAGAACCCGGCAGGTTTACGGTGCCCTCAACATGGGCAACAGGTTGTAAGGTCAGAGAATCCGACATGTAAAATCACTCTTTTTAAAAGACAAAAACCCCGTCCATGACGGGGTAAACACAAAAACCGGCATCCCCGGGGGTATCAGCCGTGGCGACGTTCAAAGTCCAGCATAAAATCAGTCAGGGCCTGTACGCCAGCCAGTGGCATAGCGTTATAGATGGAAGCACGCATTCCGCCGACCACACGGTGGCCTTTCAACGCATGCAGTCCCTGACTCAGAGACTCTTCCAGGAAAAGTTTATCCAGCGCAGAATCCGCCAACTGGAAAGGCACATTCATCTGTGAACGGTTGGCTGCTGCCACATTATTCCGGTAGAAGTCACTGTTATCAATGGTGCTGTACAGGAGATCCGCTTTCTGCTGGTTACGTTTTTCCATTGCAGGTACCCCCCCCTGCTCTTTCAGCCATTGGAACACTAACCCTGAGAGATACCAGGCAAAGGTCGGTGGGGTGTTAAACATCGAACCGTTGTCTGCCAGCACGGAATAATTAAAGACTGACGGTAAATCGGTACGGGCTTTGCCGAGCAAATCTTCACGGACGATCACCAGTGTCAGCCCGGCCGGACCGATATTTTTCTGAGCACCCGCGTAAATCACACCATAACGGCTGACATCAATTTCATGGGACAAAATGGTGGACGAAAAGTCAGCCACAACCACTTTATCGCCGAAATCCGGTTGTTCGAAAATCGCCGTGCCATCAATCGTTTCATTCGGGCAATAGTGAACATAAGCCGCATTATCATTCAGTTTCCACTGGCTCATCGGCAGAAGCGCCGTTTTGCCCTCTTCACTGACTTTGATATCGATAGTGTTTGGCGTACAGAATTTTTCAGCTTCTTTGATGGCGCTATGTGCCCAGTAACCCCCGTCGACATAATCCGCATGGCTTGCACCGTTGAGCAGGTTGCCAGGGACAGCAGCAAATTGCCCGCGCCCGCCACCATGGCAGAACAGTACTTTGTAATTCGAAGGGATTTTCAACAGATCACGAAAATCCTGCTCAGCCGTTTCCGCCACCTGGATGAATTCTTTACTGCGATGGCTGATTTCCATTACAGACGTGCCAAGTCCCTGCCAGTTGGTCAGTTCCTGCTGTGCACGACGAAGTACTTCTGCTGGCAACATTGCGGGGCCAGAACTAAAATTATACACCTGCGTCATTTATACTCACCATGGTTACAACGAATGATTATCCGGTACTTACCGGTTTTATCACTGCGGCAATAACGCTGCAATAATAAATCTCTGCCGGAGATGATTTTAAAGGATATCCCCCTGTTCCTTCATGGCGTTGGTGTTTTATCCTGCCACCGTTTACAGGCCTGCAGGCTCCCTCAGCCGCCGCATTCTGTGCGGGTAAGAATTTTCATTCATCCTCATAGCGATAGAGAAAGAAAATCCGTATCATTGCCGGCAACTCAATTACTCATGATCCCCGGGAGAACGCGGCCCATGACACAAACATTTATACCTGGCAAAGATGCTGCACTGGAAGATTCCATTACCCGGTTCCAGGACAAATTACAGGCACTTGGCTTCAATATTGAAGAAGCCTCATGGCTGAACCCTGTCCCCAATGTATGGTCAGTACATATCCGCGATCGCGATTGTCCGCTCTGCTTTACTAATGGTAAAGGCGCAAGCCGCAAAGCGGCACTGGCCTCGGCGCTGGGTGAATACTTCGAGCGTTTATCCACTAACTATTTCTTTGCCGATTTCTGGCTGGGCAACCGTATCTCAGAAGGTGATTTTGTACATTACCCGGACGAAAAATGGTTCCCGTTGACGGAAGATGACAGCCTGCCGGAAGGGCTGCTCGATGAAGGTTTACGTAAATTTTATGACCCGGATGATGTTCTGGGGGCCAGCCTGCTGATCGATTTACAATCCGGCAATGATGAACGCGGGATCTGCGCCCTGCCGTTCACCCGACAGTCGGACAACAAAACGGTCTATATTCCGATGAATATCATCGGTAACCTGTATGTTTCTAACGGCATGTCGGCAGGGAATACCGCGAGTGAAGCCCGTGTACAAGGGCTTTCTGAAGTCTTCGAGCGTTATATCAAAAACCGCATTATTGCTGAGTCCATCAGTCTGCCGGAAATTCCTGATGCGGTGATGGCGCGTTATCCTGCCGTGACTGAGGCTATCGGTCAGTTGGAAGCCGAAGGTTTCCCTATTTTTGCTTATGATGCATCGCTGGGTGGCAAGTATCCGGTGATCTGTGTCGTGCTGTTTAATCCCGCGAATGGCACCTGTTTTGCCTCATTCGGCGCACACCCCGACTTTGGTGTGGCTCTGGAGCGTACCGTCACCGAACTGTTACAGGGCCGTAGCCTGAAAGATCTCGACGTCTTCACACCGCCAACATTCGATGATGAAGAAGTCGCTGAACACACCAATCTGGAAACGCACTTCATCGATTCCAGCGGCCTGATTTCCTGGGATATGTTCAAAGACACGCCTGATTATCCGTTTGCTGACTGGTCTTTCTCCGGCACGACTGGCGAAGAATTTACGACGCTGATGAATATCTTTAAAGCGGAGCAGCAGGAAGTCTATATTGCGGACTACGAACATCTCGGGGTTTATGCCTGCCGTATTATCGTCCCTGGCATGTCAGATATTTATCCTGCAGAAGACCTGATGCTGGCTAATAACAACATGGGGGCAGATTTCCGTGATCTCTTCCTGAGTCTGCCTGACAGTGAGTGGGAGGCTCAGGATTATCTGGATCTGATCACGCGGATAGATGATGAAGGTCTGGATGATTTCACCCGGGTGCGTGAACTGCTCGGTCTGGCAACCGGTAAAGACAGTGGCTGGTCTACCTTGCGTGTCGGTGAGCTGAAAGCCATGCTTGCCCTGGCCGGAGGTGATACAGAGCAGGCCCTGATCTGGACAGAGTGGACCATTGAGTTTAATGGTTCTGTCTTCAGTGCTGAACGGGCAAATTACTACCGCTGTCTGCAGACATTACTGTTACTGGCTCAGGAAGATGAACGTACTGCGGTGGAATATCTGAACGCGTTTAACCGGATGTACGGCAGTGATACCGTTGAAGCCGCCTCTGCCGCCCTCAGCGGTGAAGCGCCTTTCTATGGATTACATCCTGTGGATACCGATCTGCAGGCCTTCCCTGCACATCAGTCATTGCTGGCAGCTTATGAGAAACTCCAGAACGCCAAACGTGAGCACTGGAAAACACGCTGATCCCCTGCCTTTTAGCATTCCCGACAGCGCCGTGAGAACGGCGCTGTTTTTCTTTCTGCCCCCCGCTTTTCTTCTTTTAATGACGAGCCTGTTTTCCGGCACAGCTCTCCCGGTAAAACAACTACCGTACGGTAGGGCGATAGCACAAAAATCAAAAATAAGGATATTTTTTAAAATAAATTTTATCATTTTATTTCAATGAATTAACCTAAAAACACCTCTAAAACCCCCCCTTTTACTCTGCCTGCAGAGGTGAATGATGATCCATATCAAGTTGCCTTCATAGCCGTTTTGTTACGCTTAATTCAGCGAAATACCCGGAGGGGTTAGTGTGAAAACTGACAATCCTTTTGATTTACTGATGCCGGCAGCCATGGCTAAAGTTGCCGAAGATACCGGGGTGTATAAAGCCTCGAAACATCCCTTAACCACGTTCTTGTTGGCTATCACTGCCGGCGTATTTATCTCCATCGCGTTTACCTTTTACATCACCGCGACGACCGGGAGTGCTGTTCTGCCTTACGGTTTGTCAAAACTGGCAGGCGGTTTCTGTTTTTCACTCGGGCTGATTCTGGTCGTGGTCTGCGGTGCCGATCTTTTTACATCAACCGTCCTTATGGTGGTCGCTAAAGCCAGTCAACGTATCAGCTGGGGTCAGCTCGCACGGCACTGGGTCAACGTCTACATAGGAAATTTGTTTGGTGCGCTTTTCTTTGTCGGGTTAATCTGGTTTTCCGGAGAGCATATGTTGGCAAACGGAGGCTGGGGAATGAATGTCCTGCAAACGGCTGACCATAAGATGCACCATACCTTTGTTGAGGCTGTCGTGCTGGGAATACTGGCCAATTTGCTGGTCTGTCTGGCTGTGTGGATGAGTTATGCCGGTCGTTCACTCACCGAAAAAACGATTGCCATGATTTTACCGGTCACAATGTTTGTCTCCAGCGGTTTTGAGCACAGCATTGCTAATATGTTCATGATCCCTTTAGGGATCATCATCAAAAACTTTGCGTCTCCCGAATTCTGGCAAACGGCGGGGATCTCAGCAGATCAATTCCCCTCCCTGACCCCCGGACATTTTATTCTGAACAATCTGATTCCGGTCACCCTGGGCAACATTCTCGGCGGAGGCCTGTTAGTAGGCTTAACTTACTGGATGATTTATCTGCGTAACGACGGTGTCAGTCAGTGACCGCTCGTTACCTTACGGATTCTTTGTACCGCCAGGCACGCATAATGCTGCCAGTGCGTTCAACTCAACTTAATAAGGCAGGCATATCATGACTGAACTCAACGAAAAAATGACCCTGGCGTGGCAGGAATTCACTGCGGGTGAATGGCAGGACAGCATTAATGTCCGCGATTTTATCCAGAAAAACTACACTCCTTATGAAGGCGATGAAACCTTCCTGAGTACTGCGACCGAAGCCACCACCGTGCTTTGGGATAAAGTCATGGAAGGGATTAAAATCGAAAACCGTACCCATGCACCGGTCGATTTTGATACTGACCTTGCCTCCACAATCACTTCTCACGATGCGGGATATATTAATAAGTCCCTGGAAAAAATCGTTGGTTTGCAAACGGATGCCCCGCTCAAACGTGCATTGATCCCTTATGGCGGTATCCGTATGGTGGAAGGCTCCTGTCAGGTTTACGGCCGCCAGCTCGACCCGTCACTGAAAAAAATCTTCACTGACTACCGTAAAACCCATAACCAGGGGGTTTTTGATGTCTATACCCCCGATATCATGCGCTGCCGTAAATCCGGTATCCTGACCGGCTTACCTGACGCCTACGGTCGCGGCAGGATCATCGGTGATTATCGTCGTGTGGCACTGTATGGTATTGATGCCCTGATGAAAGACAAACTTGCACAGTTTGGTTCTCTTCAGAGTGATCTTGAAAGCGGTAAAAATCTGGAAGATACCATCCGCCTGCGGGAAGAAATCGCGGATCAATATCAGGCATTAAAAGACATGAAAGAGATGGCCAGCCGTTACGGTTGTGATATCTCTGTACCGGCGGCAAACGCCCGGGAAGCCGTTCAGTGGACTTATTTCGGCTATCTGGCCGCCGTAAAATCACAGAACGGTGCGGCCATGTCTTTTGGCCGCGTCTCAACGTTCCTCGATATCTATATTGAACGCGATATCCGTGCAGGAAAACTCAGTGAAGATGAGGCTCAGGAACTGATTGACCACCTGGTCATGAAATTACGTATGGTTCGTTTCCTGCGGACACCGGAATATGATGAACTGTTTTCCGGGGATCCTATCTGGGCAACAGAATCACTGGCCGGGATGGGGCTTGACGGCCGGACACTGGTCACCAAAAGTACCTTCCGCTTCCTGAATACCCTCTACACCATGGGACCTTCACCGGAACCTAACATGACCATCCTTTGGTCAGAACACCTGCCGCTGAATTTCAAAAAATTTGCGGCAAAAGTTTCTATCGATACCTCGTCTATCCAGTATGAAAACGATGACCTGATGCGTCCGGATTTCAACAGTGACGACTATGCAATTGCCTGTTGTGTCAGCCCGATGGTGATCGGTAAACAAATGCAGTTCTTCGGCGCCCGTGCTAACCTGGCGAAAACGATGCTCTATGCCATCAACGGGGGCATGGATGAGAAACTGAAAATCCAGGTCGGTCCGAAAGAAGCGCCAATGACCGATGAGGTGCTGGATTTTGATAAAGTGATGGACCGGATGGATCACTTTATGGACTGGCTGGCGACTCAGTATGTCACTGCGCTAAACATTATCCATTACATGCATGATAAATACAGCTATGAAGCTGCCCTTATGGCGCTACACGACCGTGATGTTTACCGCACTATGGCGTGTGGTATCGCCGGGTTATCTGTCGCTGCTGACTCACTTTCCGCCATTAAATACGCAAAAGTAAGGCCGGTGCGTGATGAGAATGGCCTGGCCATCGACTTTGATATCGAAGGGGAGTATCCGCAATTCGGTAACAACGATTCACGTGTTGATGACCTCGCGTGTGACCTGGTAGAACGTTTTATGAAAAAAATTCAGAAACTGAATACCTATCGCAATGCGGTGCCAACGCAGTCTGTCCTGACCATTACGTCCAATGTGGTTTATGGTAAAAAAACCGGGAATACCCCGGATGGTCGCCGGGCTGGCGCACCTTTCGGTCCGGGGGCTAACCCGATGCATGGACGTGACCAGAAAGGTGCTGTTGCATCACTGACTTCCGTCGCGAAATTACCGTTTGCCTATGCGAAAGATGGCATCTCTTATACCTTTTCCATTGTGCCTAACGCGCTGGGTAAAGATGATGATGTGCGTAAAGCAAACCTGGCAGGTCTTATGGATGGCTACTTCCACCATGAATCAGCAATTGAGGGTGGACAGCATCTAAACGTAAATGTTATGAATCGTGAAATGTTACTGGAAGCGATGGAAGATCCGGAAAAATATCCGCAACTGACTATTCGTGTCTCAGGTTATGCCGTTCGCTTCAACTCTCTGACGAAAGAACAGCAACATGATGTCATTACCCGTACGTTTACTCAGTCTATCTGAAGCCACTGAGTCATGACCGATTAAGGCTCCTTAAAAGGAGCCTTTTTACTTGCGTTGTTTTATTATCGGTTAGATAACAATACGACCATCGTAGCCTGTTGAATACCCGCCCTGCATACACCGTTGCAGGTAAAAAGAGGAGCCATTCCATGTCAGTGACTGGTCATATTCATTCTATTGAATCCTGTGGAACCGTTGACGGACCGGGGATCCGGTTTATCGTCTTTTTTCAGGGATGCCTGCTTCGCTGTCTCTATTGTCATAACCGGGATACATGGGATATCCATGGCGGTAAAGAGGTATCAGTTAAGGAACTGATGGATGACCTTCTCTCTTACCGTCACTATATTAAGGCTTCCGGCGGTGGAGTGACGGCATCAGGCGGTGAGGCAATTTTGCAGGCAGAGTTTGTTCGTGACTGGTTCCGGGCCTGCAAAGAGGCAGGCATTGATACCTGTCTGGACACCAATGGCTTCGTTCGCCGTTATGATAAAGTGATCGACGAACTGCTTGATGTGACAGACCTGGTTATGCTGGATCTGAAACAAATTAATGATGAGATCCACCAGAAACTGACCGGTGTGCCAAATCATCGGATGCTGGAATTTGCAGAGTATTTACACAAACGTGGGCAGAATACCTGGATACGTTACGTGGTCGTGCCGGGGTACAGCGATGATGATGCATCAGCCCATCAACTGGGACAGTTTATCGCGCCGATGGATAATATTACGAAGGTTGAACTGCTGCCCTATCATGAGCTGGGCAAACATAAATGGACGGCCATGGGTGAAGACTATCAGCTCGAAGGCGTCCGGCCTCCACCGAAAGAAACAATGGAAAGAATTAAGGCCATTATTGCCGGTTATGGTCATAAGGTCATTTACTGATCTCCGGACAAAAAAGGGCCAGCAGCCCTTTTTTGTCGTTAGTCTGAGAGTCAGGCATGTGCTACCGGGGTCGTCTGGTGGTCTGCTTTTCGCAGTAACATCACCAGATAAACAAAAGACACGGCTGCAATCATAGTAAACAGAATATTGTCCGAGTAGTGTTCCATCAGCAATGAGGTCATTACCGGCCCCAGCAGGCTGCCAATGGTATAACTCAGCAGCAAAGCCTGGTTCATAGCAATCAGTTCATGATGTGCCACTTTCTCACAAGCCCATGACATGGCCACCGGATAGAGCGTAAAACAGGAGCATCCCAGAATAAACAACGCCGGTACCATTGCCATTTGAGATAACATGGCCAGAGCGCCCAGTATCACCATAAATACCTGGATCCGTAACACCATCAGACGCCCGAAACGATCTGCAAGCCGACCGATCGGCCACTGCCCGAGGATCGCAGCACTGACCAATAATGCCATCCAATAGCCTACATTCGAGTCACTCATGCCACGATGTGAAAGGTATAAGGGGAGTAAGCCATACAATGAACCCAGCACCACACCGGACAGGATGCAGCCATTGATCCCTAAGCGAGAAGAATGACGGCTGAACATCTCACGAACATTAGGCGTTTCAGCTTCATCCGCGATTTCAGGGGTGTTAATACGGGTAAACAGTAATGGCAGGAAGGCTACGATAATCAGCATCACCAGCATAGGCAGTACATAACCTGCTTTATCGGAAACGAAGCTGACCAGTAACTGCCCCAACACCGTAGCAATATAATAAACGATCATATACGCTGCCAACAGGCGTCCGCGGTTGCGCGGTGTACCTGAACACAGTAAAGCACTCTCGACAACAACCCAGATTAATGCACAGCCGGTCCCTGCCAGGAAACGCCACAACGTCCAGCCTGCAAAACCGCCAGCGATGAGCAAAGCCCCGGTCGCCATTGCAAACAGCGCAGCAGCAAAGTAATAACTGCGGTTAAAACCGAGCCGGCGAATCACTTTGCCGGCAATGATCGTACCGAGTAAGTTACCGGAGAAATAAGCGGAACTGACGACGCCAACCTGCCAGGTCGCAAACCGGTCATGAGCCAGCCACAAAGGCACAAGCGTATTTAACACCGCAATCGCAATGGTTAATAACAATAAACCACTAAGTAAAAGCAATACGGGACGGGACCATGCAGACATAGCCATAACCACAGAAGGAAATAATGTGGCGAATAATGGCACCAACAATTTTAAAGTCAATTAACAAAAATAAGCAGAGCATTTTTTGCTGTCGTACAGGGAAATTGATGAGAAAACGGGAAAGGCAGGGTCTGTGTAAATTAACAGTTTAATCACTTCAGGGCATAAAGATAGGTAGCAATATCGGGCAGGACATAGAAGCTCTGCCACGGATACATCCTCTGATAGCGTCAGATTTTCCTTTTTATATATCTTTTTAGTAACTCACCACCACACGGTTCATACCATCCACATTCACCACATCCGGACGAACAGAAATCCTATAGGCTACGTGTCTGTTGCAATGCACTGAGATATCACCTGCTGAGGCTTCTAGTAACATTGCACAGCGGTTAACCACCTGCAAATGTACTCCCAAAGAGGCCTCAACTATCTGACTCGATGCCGGAAAAGCTACCATCAGACTCATTGCTGAAAAAATAGCTGAAAAAACTAAAACTCTGATACTTCTGTATGGATATCGCATTTACCACCCCCTCTTGCAATAAATGCAGCAGGCTAATGCTTTCCGCCCTGGTTAAATGTTTAAAATATAAAACTACTTTAGGTAATCTCTGTTACCTGTTGTCTTAGATATACAAGAGGGTGCGAATATTTACAAATGAAATTAATATTTTTTATGATTTTAATCAGTTTTAAGAAAATCATCTGTTTTAACAGAACAAGGGATGAGCAGAATTTGGGTGAAGCGGGGGAAAATACATCAGGTGTTACTGAAGCCGGCTTGTAAAACGCCCTGAGTCGGGCAGAGTACAAGCCGGAAAGCAGATTAATAATTTAGTGTCACGGTCACTGTATCATTATAGCTGCCAGGCGTTGGCCAGCTTTGGGAAGGGACCACACCATAAACGGTCATACTTTGGCTGGAACCGGTTGCTGAAGAGAACGTTTGAGTATTGGTGTTATCCCATACCTTACTGTGTGCAGCATCCTGATACAGCTTATAAGACACACACTGATTATCTGAACTGTTACACAAATAACGGGTTGATTGCTGGCTATGAAGCCCGCTACCAAGCCCTACTGAGAAAGATGTATTCACAGGGCAGGTCACCGTGATTGTTGAGGTGGAAGTTGTCGACAATGTGGATGAAGCCGCCGGGCTTTGTTCACCGAAGCTCAGGTCACTGACATTGTTTATCTGACAACCATTTTTGATCACTGCACTGGCCCCACTGGATGCCTGATACACTTTTGTGGCGGGCATTGACGCACAGGAAGGCAGTTGAGACGCGCTGCTGGCATAGCTGTACTTAGTAATCGTTGTGAAATTATAGTTATAGTAGTCACCTGCCGAAAGCTTACTCTGTCCGGCGATAATCTTTGCAATCAAAGGAATATTTAACCCTGATTGCTGTCCTGAAGCGAGCACCAGATCTTGCTGAGCATAGACAGTGCTGCTTGCACTTAACGGCGAATCGGGATCAGTCGTTGGATACAAATTAAAATACAACGGATAGCCATTATCCGGATTGAGATGCATAGACAATGGCGCATTATCCTGCAATGTCAGACATGCTCTGATATAGGTCGGGGCTGAAGTATAATTCTGGCATGACAGGGGAACCTGAGCCGACGTCGATGCCGACTGCCCCGCTGTCACTGTACCAAAAGCGAAACTCGTCCCGCCATTTGTCCAGCAATACGGATCGGCAGAAGCGCCGGAAGAAAAACTGAATCCGATCCCGGCAACGATTATTAACAGAATAACTCTGATCACTGGCATATCGCCTCCATCTGCACCACATTTTGCTCTGCGGGCAACTGTGCTGGTAATTTTATCCGGCAATCTCCGCCGGTACGGTGGACAACGACGTCACCACTGGCCGGAGGATCTTCCAGATAGATATTGCCTTCATAGCCAACTACCGTATGGGTTGTCCCTTTATCGGCAGTCAGCCCCTCGGCGTTTGTTACATCAACCGCGGCTGCAAAAGGTAACGCCGTCCCGTTTGCCTGTTTACCGATAATCAGTAATGCATGCGTGCGATAAATCGAGAACGATGCTATCGCCCCGCCTCCCCCTTTAGGGATGATCTCCTGCTCGGTATAAAGTGCGCGGTAGTCGAGCGGCAGAGACAGCACATCAATCGTAATATCATTTTTGAAGTAAGGATCCAGATCATTCAGGAACAATGTCCCATGCTTATCCGTCTTACCTGCCGGTCGGTGCTGAAGATATACAGGAATATTCGGTACCCCTGCAGTATCAACAATAGCGAACGCATCACCCAGTTCCCGGGTGGCATAGAAATGCCCCATAAAGAACCCAACAGCTCCGGTCATAGATGCGTAATAATTATTCTGCTGGTTGTACCGGTTATAGCCGAGCTCCAAATCACTCCAGGTAGTCCGCTGACGATAGTCTGCATGGGTATTCGGGTTATCCCCGTTTTGCACCGACAGATTGCCCCCCCAGCCTGGTTTATTAGAGTCCAGAGAACGTGACCAGCTAAGCTGGTTATACGTCGACTGACTTCCCTGCGACCGCTGAATCGATACATACTGATGATCTGTCAGCGGGAACGACAGATTGATATATACCGTCTTATCGTGTGTATCCTCCATCGATTGCGTCAGGCTGGTCGCGATATTAAAACGCTGACCGAACGTCTTAAACCATGAAAAACCTGCATATTGCTGATGTGTTTCCGGATACTGACGGTTAATCCAGCTCATACCGACGGTACCGATATGCCTGAAAGACCAACTGATAAATGCATTATCGGAATGTGTGGCTAAGGTGCTATCTGACAGCGCTGACATATCACGATAAGCCGTACTGCGCCGCGTTTGCGACACGGAAGCACTAAAGCGCTGATCCGACCATTGCCAGCCCATCCCCCATTGCTCGCCGGAATCTCCGTCATGGCGGCTGACAGAAAAATCACTATGAACAATCCCCAGTTCCGGGGAGAGCAAATAGTTAAATCCTAAGCCACCGTTCTGAAGAGGTTGCCCCTGTTCCGTATGCCCCTCAAGAGTAAGGTTATCGGCCAGTCCATAACGCCAGTTGCCTGTTGCCATCAAATCAGGATCGTAACTGAACGATCTGTAGCTGTAATTCTCACGGATCCAGCCTGCGTTCAGACTCCAGGTATTCAACCCTTTAGTCAGTAACAGGTCAGAACCATAAAGATTGAGATTGATGACGCGTTGCTGACCATTAATATCGGTGATCACGACCTGAGCCGTATTACTACCGGTAAAAAATGGTGAGGTTGTCAGAGTAAACTGACCGGGATTCACATGTTCTGACGATTGTTTAATCCCCTGCACATAGAGATCGACAGTCGACGGTAATGCTGTCGTATCTGATAATACATCCTGTGTTGAGGTATTAAAGTTTGGCTGCAAACTATAGTTATGAGAAATGCTGAGTCCGCCGAAACGGACGCTGTTAGTCCATGATTGCGAACCGGTATAACTATCGCCCAGGGTGACACTCAGCAGTTTTTCCGGATTGTCATAACTCCAGCTTGTCATAAGACGCTGTGTGTCATTCTCCGTATTCCCCTCCAGGTCCTCAAAACGACTGTTAAAGGAACTGCTGAAATTCCCCGGGCCGATGCCAAAAGAACGTAACTGCGTATAAGCGGTTAAGTCCTGCCCTGAAATATCCTGGCTGGCATAGAGGTCATAATTCAGAGCCATCCCTTTCACTGCCGGAGAGAATTGCTGGCTGGAAATAAAGCCGGAATGCTGCTGGCTATTGAGCTTTTGATCCCCCCCCAGCCAGTGCTTATCTGCTTTTATTTCCAGGATCTGATTTAAGGCATCATAATTGATCACGAGTCCGGGCTGACTGCTCAGATCTAAATGATTATTTTTTAATGGTAACTGCTGAGTATTAATATTTAATTTTTTCGCATCTTCAGCAGAAATATAAAAATTATTACCATTTTTTGAAATCTGAAACAGACCAGGAATGGATGCTCCATTGACAGAAATATTCAGATATAGCATTTCATCCGGAGCAGCAAAAACAGACGAAGAAACGATAAGCGATGTATATAAAAAATATTTACTGGATAGTGATCGGGACTGTTTTTGTTGTCGAATCATCATTAGTGGTAAAAGTAAGTGTTGAACCGGAGTACCTGCCTTTCGGCAAAGACCATGAACGGGTACTATGTGCTAAAACATACCCCATTAACCCCTGGTTAATCGTTACCTGATGCTTACCTGAAGATAAAATTACATTACTCAGTTTCAAGTGTTCCGGCCCATTATTTACGATGCGCAGTTTTTCAGGAACAGAATGAGTATCCAGATAAAAATTAATGTTACTTAAATTTGGCACGCTCTGAGGCGTATTAATAAATACCGGAAGTGTGTAACGCAGTAAGAATCTTACAGCACGCTTTCCGCTAGTATCTGCAGCTCCGGGCAATTCATCTACAACCAGTTTGTAAGTTTGCTCAGATGGCCCTGCCGGGACAGGAAGGATAATACGTAATAACTGCTGCTTGCCTGGCGGTATTGCTGTAATGGGCGGACTGACTATCAGAGACTGAGTTTCTGTCAGCACATCAGTTTCATTCTGCTGCGTCCATTTATAGACCCGAACCTGTGCGCTGATAGGATCGGCACCCGTATTGTTTACATATATTGCTTTGACATTTTCTCCCTGTGAAAAATTAATATTCACGGGGAAAACCTGTAAGCTGGCGGCATATGAAGAAGAAAAGACAAAAGTCGCAATCAGGATACTGAAAAAATAACAGATACGAGTCATATACCTTACCAGCCAGGAAAATAATTAATAATCTACAGTCAGCATTACTGTATCAGTATAATCGCCAGCAGGTGCAACCTGCAATGCAGCTGAACTTACCTGGCCATAAATGTTAATGCTCTGAGCAACACCGCTACCGGTACCAGTGCTACCTGTGGTAAATGGTGTCGTTGCAGTCTTATCAGTATAGAGACTATAGGCAATTTTGTCTCCGTTAGTATCTGACATTTCATAATCATGTGAACTATCAGACGAAACCTTATACGGCGTATTTTTGGTGCAAACGACCGACGCTGTGGTTGAAACAGATAAGTCACCCGCGTTGCTGTATTGCTTACCAAAAGACATATCACTGGCAGTAATACTACATGCCTTTAATACTGTCAGCGACACATTCATATTGGCAGTTGCCTGCTCAGTATAAGCAGAAGTATCTGCATAACTTGCAGAAGTAAAAACTAAAGATGAAGTTACAGAAATCATTAACAGTGATTTTTTCAACATATTCTTTCTCTTTTTATTTTTTTGGTTGGTATGTTCAATCAGAAGATCGCCGGAGTACCTGAATAAACAGATTAGCGATTCAAATGATTCGTAGTGCGGCAGCATTATACTCGTCAATAATAAAAATCCAACGCAGATGAATGATCAAATATAACTATCAATGAAGTTAGCATCAATAAAACCCATGATGGAGATATTTTTTAGAGTATATAACTATTAATATTCAAAATTTTAGCACAGAACACTATATAAATAAATAATATGCAATTAAATACTCTAAGGTGCCGCCTTGCATTAATAGGGAAAAACTATTAATCAGTCATTTAATCCAGCTTATAAATCGTCTAAACACCTCTTTTCAAGACTAAAATATCGTCGTAAATTACAAATAGCCTTGATTAATATCGTTATCTTTACAATAAAATTACTCTAAAGGCATTGACCTGATTATGTATTCACCAAAATAACTCTTTTATTCATAAGTACGTATATATATTCCATACATGTTTATTTTTTAACCAGATAAAACACTGGGTTTTTAATGCTTTTTTGTCACTTGTCGTTTTAATCAGGGTGCTATATATTTCAGGGCTATTCTATATTTCGCGGTAAATGTTCTGGTTATTATTAATATTCTTATTTGCGATTTCGTTTCGTTGGTTAATTATTCTGAGCCTATCGAATACACGCCTTTTATTATGATATCTATTGATGCATAAACATTAGGCAGGTAACTATACGCAGTAGGGTGCGGTATATTCTTCTTCTGATTATGGCTAAGCCCATTATCCCGGGACACTGTAAGCCTGTCTGAGAAGCCCCTCACCTGCTTGCTTCACAGGAAGTCAGCAGGCATGCATAAGCATCATTCCGGAATACATACCTGCCAGTAATAGTACTGCTTTTTTAGTACGGTTTAGCTCTGTTCATCACTGGCATGAGAAACATTCAGTGCCCGGCACGACGGTATCGAGAGCATCCTTAACAGGCTGTTTTACAGGCAAAAAAAAACCTGCCGTTCTTTCGAAAGGCAGGTTTTTGATCAGCATGAAGGATCAGCCAATAAAGTCCAGATTATTCATATAAGGCTTCAGGACTTCCGGAACACGGATCCGACCATCGGCCTGCTGGTAGTTTTCCAGTACAGCCACCAGAGTACGTCCGACCGCCAGTCCTGACCCATTCAGAGTATGCAGCAGCTTCGGTTTTTTCTCGGTTTTACTGCGGCAACGTGCCTGCATACGACGAGCCTGGAAGTCAGCCATATTTGAACAGGAGGAAATCTCGCGATAGGTATCCTGTGCCGGTAACCAGACCTCAAGGTCGTAAGTCTTAGTGGCACCAAAGCCCATATCGCCGGTGCATAGCAGCATTTTGCGGTAAGGAAGTTCCAGTAACTGCAGAACTTTCTCTGCATGACCGGTCAGTTCTTCCAGCGCCTGCATCGACGTCTCCGGAGCAACAACCTGCACCATTTCGACTTTATCAAACTGATGCATACGGATTAATCCGCGGGTATCACGACCGTATGACCCGGCTTCAGCACGGAAGCAAGGTGTGTGTGCCGTCATTTTCAGCGGTAAATTTTCTTCGTCCAGAATTTCATCACGGACCAGATTCGTCAACGGAACTTCCGCTGTCGGGATCAACGCATA
Organism: Tatumella ptyseos ATCC 33301; assembly: GCF_000735525.1. Lineage (GTDB taxonomy): Bacteria > Pseudomonadota > Gammaproteobacteria > Enterobacterales > Enterobacteriaceae > Tatumella > Tatumella ptyseos. Next base: position 20,227 of record NZ_JMPR01000041.1, read on the forward strand.
ATTACTGCTGTCGGCTTCTTCTTCCAGCGGACGAGTATGGAACAGGTCGTTACCAAATTTTGGTAACTGACCGGTGCCGTATAATGAATCCTGATTCACCAGATAAGGGACATACATCTCGGTATAACCATGTTCACCGGTGTGCAGGTCCAGCATAAATTGCGTCAGGGCACGGTGCATACGGGCAATTTGCCCTCTCATCACCACAAAACGTGAACCGGTCAGCTTAACCGCAGAGGCAAAATCCATCCCGCCGGCAAGCTCACCCAGATCCACATGGTCACGTACCTGGAAATCAAACTTCAGAGGTTCACCCCAGCGACTGACTTCCAGGTTATCTTGCTCATCTTTCCCCTCAGGCACTTCATCTGCTGGCAGGTTTGGCAATGTCAGTGCAAGATTACGGATGTCCGTCTGAAGTGCGTCCAGTTCTGCTTTGGCAGCTTCCAGTCGCTCTCCCAGTTCATTCACTTCCTTACGCAGTGGCTCGATATCTTCCCCACGCGCTTTGGCCTGACCGATGGATTTGGATCGTGAATTACGTTCCGCCTGGAGATTTTCGGTTTCTACCTGCAAAACTTTACGACGTTCTTCAAGAGAACGTAACGTCTCAACATCCAGAGTAAATCCCCGGCGTGCCAGTTTTTCTGCAACTGCGTCTGGCTCATTACGCAGCAGATTGGGATCGAGCATACTAATCCTGTGTATGAGTTAATAATATGAAAAAATCGTCGGGAGAGATCCACAAAACGAAATAACGTTGCTACTCACCTTACCGTAATGTTTTTATCAGCGGTAGCGTTTTGTCGGGCTATTTTGATTCTGTTCAGTCAGCCATGCCAGCTTTTCTGCAATTTTCGTCTCCAGACCGCGTTCAACTGGTGAATAATAGCGCGAACCGGCCATTTCAGGCGGAAAATACTCCTCACCAGCGGCATAGCCGTTAGGCTCATCATGGGCATAACGGTAACCTTTATTGAGCCCCATTTCTTTCATTAGTCGGGTCGGTGCATTACGGAGATGATCCGGAACATCATAATCAGGATTTTCTCTGGCAGATGCCATAGCAGCATTAAAAGCCCGGTATACCGCATTACTCTTTGGCGCGCAGGATAAATAAACAATCGCTTGTGCTATCGCCCTTTCTCCTTCGGCCGGACCCACCCGGGTATAACAGTCCCAGCCTGCCAGCGCGACCTGCATCGCTCTCGGGTCAGCATTACCGATATCTTCTGAAGCAATCGCCAGCAGGCGTCGGGCAACATACAGAGGATCACCGCCTGCGGTAATAATACGTGCATACCAGTAAAGGGCTGCGTCCGGGGCTGAACCGCGAACGGATTTATGCAACGCTGAAATCAGATCATAAAAGCGGTCACCTTTATTATCGAAGCGGGCGGTACGTTCGCCGGCGACTTCGGTTAATAACGCCGGAGTAAGTATTCGCATCCCCCCGGCATCTGGTTCAGCCATATCCGCCATCATCTCCAGTGTATTCAGCGCCCGGCGCGCATCCCCGTTCACTAACTCCGCTATCATCTTCCGGGTATCGTCCGGTAATTGCAGATTCTGTCCGCCGAGTCCGCGTTCACTGTCGGACATTGCCTGACTGAGCACGTCCTCAATGTCGTTAACCGTCAGTGATTTCAGCAGATAGACCCGGGCACGGGAAAGCAGTGCCGAATTAAGTTCAAAAGAGGGATTTTCTGTCGTAGCGCCGATAAAGGTAATGGTTCCGTCTTCTATATGCGGCAGAAAAGCATCCTGCTGACTTTTATTAAAGCGGTGCACCTCATCCACAAAAAGGATCGTCCTGCGACCTGCCTGTCTGCTCTGATCCGCCCTCGCAATAGCTTCACGGATATCTTTGACCCCGGAGGTAACCGCAGAAATACGCTCGACACCGGCATTCGCATACCGGGCGATAATCTCTGCCAATGTTGTCTTACCGGTTCCCGGAGGGCCCCAGAGGATCATAGAATGCAGGTGACCGGCTTCAATGGCTCTCGGCAGGGGTTTACCTGCGGCCAGCAGATGCTGCTGGCCGCCATATTCAGCCAGTGTTCGAGGCCGCATACGTGCGGCCAGGGGCTGAAAATCGTTTGCAGCGAAATCCAGAGAAAGTGTATCCACATTCACCTCACTGACGCTGATCATCCACCGTTACCCCTTGAGGAGGAGTAAACCTGAATTTATCCGCGCTGATCGCACCATTCTGTTGGCTTTTCAGCTCATAACTGCTGCGTTGCCCGTCCTGCTCAACCGCACTAAACTGACGGATCGTGCCGCCCGGAGTCACATCAATCGTGAACTCTTTTAAATTACCGTCACTGCTCTTCGGCGTCAGTTCAAAATTATCGCCCTGCTGCTTCACATTATAGCGTTTCCAGTCTGATGGCTGATTACGTGCGATCAGCATAAAAGGCGTATTGCTGGTGGCATTTTTCACCCAGGTCGCCGTCACCTGTTCAACGAAAGGATTATAAAACCATAACGTTTTGCCATCGGAGATAATGGTACTTTCATCCGGGGCGGTCATGTGCCAGTTAAACAGGCTCGGACGCTGAACCCACAGTTCACCTTCACCGTTCTGCACGTTATTGCCTGAAGCATCCGTGACTTTCTGACTGAATTGCGCATGAAAACTACTCACTTTATCCAGACGTGCCTGCAGGCTGGCTGAGTCGTCGGCCCTGACAGCGGCTGAAATCATAAGACTGATAACACCTGTAGCAATCAACAATTTTTTCATCTGTAATTATTCCTTATCCTTCATTCCGGCTGTGCACTGTTAACCGTAGTCTCTGCCGGTATATTCCGACAGGAGAAAAAACTGAATTCTGAGTATTACTATGGGGATAGCGGGAGTGATAAGCAATGGGCCAGAAAACTCTGGCCCATCAGGATAACAACCTGTTATCAGAACTTACATTTCGTGCGGCGGGGGTGACAGCACTTCCCGGTTACCGTTATGTCCGGGTTCGGAAACTATCCCCTGAGCTTCCATCTGTTCGATGATCCTGGCGGCCCGGTTATAACCGATACGGAACTGTCGCTGAACACCGGAAATCGAGGCGCGACGTTTTTCGACCACAAATCCGACCGCCTGGTCGAACAGCGGATCCAGTTCTTCACCGTTGCCATCTGCGCCGCCCGCTCCGTTCTCACTCTCATCACCGGCAGTGATACTGTCGATATATTGAGGTCTGCCCCGGGCTTTCCAGTCCTGAACCACAGCATGAACTTCCTGGTCACGGACAAACGCCCCATGCACACGTACCGGCATCGACGAGTTAGGCGGCATATAAAGCATATCCCCCATCCCGAGCAATGATTCCGCCCCGGCCTGATCCAGGATGGTACGGGAGTCAATTTTACTTGAAACGGTAAAAGCGATACGCGTAGGAATATTCGCTTTAATAAGCCCGGTGATCACATCGACCGACGGACGCTGCGTCGCCAATACCAGGTGAATACCGGCGGCACGGGCTTTTTGTGCCAGGCGGGCGATCAGTTCTTCTACCTTTTTACCCACGGCCATCATCAGGTCAGCAAACTCATCTACCAGCACGACGATGTAGGGCAGCTTTTCGAGAACCGGCGGTGTAGTGTCCATACTATCACCAGGTTTCCAGAACGGATCCGGAATAGGCCGGCCCATCGCTTCAGCCTGCACGATTTTTTCGTTATAACCTGCAAGGTTACGTACGCCCAGCGCGGACATCAGCTTGTAGCGACGTTCCATCTCTCCGACACTCCAGCGTAACGCATTGGCTGCATCCTTCATGTCTGTCACAACTTCAGTCAGCAGATGCGGAATACCTTCATACACAGAAAGTTCCAGCATTTTCGGGTCAATCATAATGAAGCGCACTTCATCAGGGGTTGCCTTATACAGCATACTGATGATCATGGCGTTCACGCCGACAGATTTCCCTGAACCGGTGGTACCGGCGACCAGCAAATGGGGCATTTTAGCAAGGTCTGCCACCACTGGCTGACCGGCAATATCTTTCCCCAGTACAATCGCCAGCGGCGACGGATTGTCCCTGAACTTTGCGCAGTCCAGCACTTCACGCAAATAAACGGTCTGGCGATGTTTATTCGGTAATTCCAGCCCGACATACGGCTTGCCCGGAATGACCTCAACAATACGAACCGCAACGGCGGATAATGAACGGGCCAGGTCGCGGGAGAGATTAGAAATTCTGGCGGCTTTCACCCCTGGCGCCAGGTCCAGCTCAAAACGGGTGATCACCGGTCCCGGTGAAATACCGACAACTTCTGCTTTGACTCTGAAGTCATTCAGTCTTGCCTCAACCAGTTTACCTGTTTGTTCCAGTGCAAACATATCCACCGGCTCTTCTTCCACCGGAGGTGGCGTCAGTAAATCCATGGTCGGAAGAGGTGTTGATGGTTTTTCCAGTGGCTGTTCATGACGAACCAGGAACGGGTGGAACAGACTCTGCTGTTCCTGAGCAGCCTGCGGTTGAGAAACCGTTTCCTGCGGGGCCGCGTATTGCGGCTGCCCCGGTTGTGCAGTGGCGCCCTGCGGCTGCGAATACTGCGCTGAGTTAACCCCTGAGGCAGAAGACGGTGACTGTGCCGGTGCTTGCTGAGCCGCGTATTGCGGCTGCCCCGGCTGTGCAGTGGCGCCCTGCGTCTGCGAATGCTGCGCTGAGTTAATCCCTGCGACAGAAGACGGTGACTGTGCCGGCGCTGCAGTTTCAGCCCCCGGAGCAATCGTAAACAGAGGCTCTGCCGGATTGTCATCCACCAGTTCTTTCATCGGTGAGAAATCAAACGCAGAGATAGCCTCTGAAGAGAGTGGCGCAGAGGTCGCTACATGGTCAGCACTGACTTCAGTAACATCCTCTGCCGTCGTCTGATACCGCTGTTGTTGCTGTTCGGAGAACTGTCGCGCCAGCATCGCCTGTTGCAGCTCATCTTCTTCTTCAGGTGTCACAGTGACATGATCCTCGCCATACCGTGCCTTTTGCTGCATGGTAAACGCCTGGCGCAGCGCCGCCTGGTCGAATTCATTTTCTTCGGCCGAAGACTCGCTTGTCTCCGTCATCTGAGAATTCAACTGACGCTGTAACTCCTCTTCACGTGCTTTTTCTTCCGCAATACGTTGTGAAGGTAATTTAATACCATAAGAGGCCATTTCACGGCGGGTCGGCAAACGGACAGGATTCGGACGTGGCAGTTCCGGCCCCCCAATCCCGCGTTTTACCTGAGGGTTACCACTACGCTGTACAGGTTCCGTCACCGTCGGAGGGGTCTGTAATTTACCCATACTGGCTGCCACAGCAAACGGTGACTGCCCGGCCGGTTTTACTACGGTGGCAGCCACGGTCTGAGCATTGACTGCAGCAGGCGTCGCCGCCGCAACCCGGGTCTGAGGTACCGCCGACGACGACGTCTGAGGGTCAGACCGGGATGTCTGAACCTGCGGAGCTACCCCGGAGGCCCGTGATGCCGGTGACGGCGGAGCTTCAGGCGTCGGCTGAGACGCAACCGTCTCCGGTACATCGAAACGGTAAAGCGGTGGCTCTGCGGCCTGCGTTGTTTTCACCTGTGCCGGTGCTCTGTAAGCATCGGCTGCGACGACCGGCGTCGGGCGGTTTTCCGGTACCCCGGATTGAACCGATGCAGGTTGCGGGGTTACCGGTGCAGCGGTTTCCGGTGCCGTTCCAAACGCTGGCGCACTGAATAATGGATCGTTGTCATCCTCCGCCGTGACTGAAGCAAAGGTTGATGGGCTCAATAAGGGGTCATTATCATCCGTTTTCGGAGCAGACACTGGCGTTGAAAACAGCGGGTCATGTTCTTCGTTCTCTGACGGATGTGCGGTATTTCCGTGTGCCGATGGCTCGTTTGCCGCAGCATCTGTCGAACGGAACAGAGGATCATCTTCTGTGACTTCCTGTGAGGTTTCTTTGCGGGAAACCGACTCAGGCGCGTCATCCTCATCCTCATATTGCCAGCGATCATCACCCCGGGAGCGATTGCTCGCGAAGGTAAGAACGGTCATTACTGCCCCGCCGATCTTCTCTGCAATTGTCAGCCATGACCACCCGGTATACAGAGTGATCCCGGCCGCCCAGACAAACAGCAGGACCAATGTCCCTGTCATCTGATTGAGATAAGGTGCCATCGCACTACTGACCAGGCTGCCAATCACGCCTCCGGAGGCGAAATACCAGATATCATCAGCATTGATTGCGGCCAGACCACAGGTAGTGACCACCAGCGCCAGCACGCCTATCAGACGCAGGCCGATAGCAAAGCAATCGATGTATTCATTGCGGTTGCGATGACGGAAGGAAATCCAGCATAAACCAATGATCACCACCGGAATGGCGTAAGCCATCACCCCGAAGATAAAGAACAGGGTATCAGCCAGCCAGGCTCCGGGCCGGCCACCTAAATTATGGATGGGCTCATGCCAGGCGGTTTGTGACCAGCTCGGGTCAGAAGGATTAAAACTGACCAGGGAGACCATTAAATAAACGGCAAAAAGTGCCACCAGAATCAGTAATGCTTCCAGCAGCCGTTGTCCACTACTCAGTGGCGTTAAAGATACATCTTTATCTTCTGTATATTCCTGGCTCAAGAGATCTCTCCAGGTGCCTGTCAACGAAAGAGAGGAACAGCACCATTAGTCAGCACTGTTCCTGTATGAATTCACAGGAGTGTACCTAATTGCCACAGGTTTTGCACCTGGCTGATTTAGCGAGTTTTAATCACTAAGCGGTTACTCTGCTTCACTTCTTCCATGACCACATACGTGCGGGTATCGTTGACGCCAGGCAGGCGTAACAGGGTTTCCCCCAGCAGCTTACGGTATGCGGACATATCCGGAACACGGGTCTTCAGCAAATAGTCAAAGTCACCGGAAACCAGATGACACTCCTGAGTTTCCTCAAGTTTCTGGACCGCGGTATTAAATTGCTCGAACACATCAGGGGTGCCACGATTCAGAGTAATCTCAACAAAAACCAGCAGTGATGCATCCAGATAGTGCGGATTAAGCAGTGCGGTATACCCCAGAATAAACCCCTGACGTTCCAGGCGGCGGACTCGTTCAAGGCAAGGCGTCGGAGACAGACCTACCCGTTTAGAGAGCTCGACATTCGAAATACGGCCATCTTTTTGTAGTTCATTCAGGATATTTCTGTCGATACGGTCCAGATCTTTGCCAGGGCGTTTCTTATTATCTGTCATTATTATTTTCTCTCTTCATTTCCTTCCCTAAGACTACCTGCCCTTCAACCTGTCATCGGTGAAGGGCCTGAGTTATGTTGAAACATTGCCTGTATATTTGCTGTTTTCGGTTCATTTCACTGTCTGTCCACGATGAAACAGGCCAAAGACAACTCAGGTTTATTTATCCGGCGTTCAGAAGCTACGGCCTGCGCGGCTCCTGTTCGCTGAACTTTATTTGTCTCACCTCATGTTTTCGCAAAACAACAGGCGATTGTCAAAGTAAAACATCCAATTTCAGTACAACATTCCGCCGTCTGCGGTGAATATAAATTTTCGGCCAATACTTTTAGCCTTTTATCCTCCCGTCACCACAGTGACGGATCCCTGTCAGAGGCCTTAACCACGGGTGATTAGTTTCAACGTTCACATTAATAAGTAATCTCCGCTATCGGACTCTTTTTTTCGTCGTCGCGTTTGCCTACAATCTACCGATATTTGTCAGCGGTTTGTTTTATTGAGGAAAAAAGCATGGCCAAACACAGTAAACTACTGATCCTGGGTTCCGGCCCTGCCGGTTACACTGCAGCTGTCTATGCTGCGCGTGCAAACCTTAATCCGGTATTAATTACCGGGGTAGAAAAAGGCGGGCAACTGACCACCACAACAGAGGTCGAAAACTGGCCGGGTGATCCTGAGGGCCTGACCGGGCCCGGGCTTATGGAACGTATGCATGAACATGCGATTAAATTTAATACTGAAATCGTTCACGACCATATTCATACCGTCGACGTAAAGCAACGCCCGTTTCGTTTGATCGGCGACAGTGGTGAGTACACCACTGATGCGCTGATTATCGCGACCGGAGCCTCTGCACGTTATATTGGTTTACCTTCGGAAGAAGCCTTTAAAGGTAAAGGCGTCTCCGCCTGTGCGACCTGCGACGGTTTCTTTTATCGTCAGCAAAAAGTGGCAGTGGTCGGCGGCGGAAATACTGCCGTCGAGGAAGCCCTCTATCTGGCAAATATCGCCTCTGAGGTTCATCTTATCCACCGTCGCGACACCTTCCGTGCCGAAAAAATCCTTATTGACCGGATGATGGAAAAAGTCGCCAGTGGCAATATCGTTCTGCACACCAATCGCATCCTGGAAGAAGTCACCGGAGATGAGATGGGGGTCACCGGGGCGCGTCTGCGTCCGACAGAAGACAATGCTGAATCCGAGCAGATTGATGTCGCCGGGGTATTTATTGCCATCGGTCACAGCCCGAATACTGCGATTTTTGCTGATCAGCTGGAACTGAATAACGGCTATATCGTGGTGCAGTCCGGTCTTCAGGGGAATGCAACCCAGACCAGTATCCCTGGTGTGTTTGCCGCCGGCGATGTGATGGATCATACCTATCGTCAGGCAATCACTTCTGCAGGAACCGGCTGTATGGCTGCCCTGGATGCCGAACGTTATTTAGACGGCCTGGGCCAGGACGCGTAGTTTTCCCCCTTCATTTTGAATGAGACTCTAAGGCGACAGCGAAACTGTCGCCTTTTTACTGTTCCTCATGTTAAGGTACCTGCACTTTTACAAGGGGTATTACTTTACACCTCTGGTGTCTGACATTCACTTTGCAGAATTCCATGAATAAATCCCGTCAACAGTTTTTAGTTCGCTGGCTCAAAGAACAGCGTCATTACGGACGCCGCTGGTTACGCCTCTCCGTTATCACCGGTGTATTCAGTGCACTGTTAATTATCACGCAGGCCGGGATCATCGCCCGCGTATTACAAAATTTTATTATCAGTCATCAGCCTGCCAGTGACACCCCCGGGTTACTGGTGGCACTGGCGGCCTGCTTTGCCGGGCGCAGTCTGTTGCATTATTTACGGGAAATAGCCGGTTTTCGTGCCGCTAGCGCCATTCGTGAGGCTATACGCCAGCAGATTATTTTACGCCTGGAAGCCCGGGGCCCTGCCGGAACAACGAGCCGTGCCGTCGGGAGCTGGACGACCCTGTTGCAGGAACAAATTGATAATATGCAGGACTACTATGCACGTTATCTGCCTCAGATGAGCCTGGCAACACTGATCCCTGCCCTGATCCTGATCACGCTGTTACCCCTTAACTGGACAGCGGCGCTGATCCTGTTCTGTACCGCGCCTCTGATCCCACTATTTATGGCGATGGTCGGTATGGGAGCCGCAGAAGCCAACCGCAGAAATTTCCAGGCACTAGCCCGTCTTAGCGGTGACTTCCTTGACCGTCTGCGTGGACTGGAAACACTACGGCTTTTTCATCGGGGTCGTGCAGAGCAAGCCGCTATCGCCGGAAGCACTGAACAGTTCCGCCTGCGTACCATGGAGGTTCTGAGACTGGCATTTCTCTCGTCTGCGGTGCTTGAGTTCTTTGCCGCAATTTCTATTGCCGTGGTCGCCGTCTATTTCGGCTTCTCTTATCTTGGCGTACTGCATTTCGGTGATTACCACCGCGGAGTCACCCTGTTTGCCGGCTTTCTGGCACTGATACTGGCACCGGAGTTCTTCCAGCCTCTGCGTGATTTAGGGAATTTCTACCATGCGAAGGCTCAGGCTGTCGGTGCTGCCGACCAGCTGGAAACTTTCCTGAGCGAAACCGAAGAGGCAAACCTGAACACCGGAACACTGACACCGGGCAGGTCCGGTCCCTGTACCCTGGTCGCTCGTGACCTGGTTGTCATGACAGCCAAAGGGAAGCCGTTAACTCAGCCTCTGAATTTCACTCTTCCGGCAGGCAAACGTATTGCGCTGGCCGGGGTCAGTGGTGCCGGTAAAACGTCACTGATTAATGTCATCCTCGGCTTTCTCCCGTATCAGGGTTCCCTTACGGTTGACGGTACAGAGTTACGGGATATTCGTCCGGATCACTGGCAGAAACAACTGGCCTGGGTCGGGCAAAACCCGGTGCTGCCGGCAGAAACCGTACGCGATAACATCATTCTGGATCGCCCCTGTGACGCACAGCAATTTCAACGGGTAATGGAATGCAGCGGTATCAATGCTTTTATTGCCGACCTGCCTGAGGGGATTGATACACCCACCGGCGATAATGCGGTCCGGCTATCTGTCGGCCAGGCCCAGCGTGTTGCGGTTGCACGGGCCCTGTTACTGCCTTCAGCACTGCTACTGCTGGATGAGCCAACAGCCAGCCTGGACAGACAAAGCGAGCAACATGTGATGCATGCACTTACCGAAGCCTCCTTACAGCAGACAACGCTGATGATCACTCACCAGCTCGAAGGGTTACAGGACTGGGATGAAATCTGGGTAATGGCAGCCGGACAAATTATTCAGAAAGGCCGCTGGCAGGCGCTCGCCACGACAGCAGGGCCGTTCAGGGACATGTTAGCTCAGCGTGACGGGGAGATTACCTTATGAAAACTTTACTGCCCTTTTTGCGTCTCTGGAAACGTCACGGCTTCTTACTGGGGCTGGGGTTGATACTGGCCCTGCTGACACTGCTGGCAAGTATCAGTTTACTGACACTTTCCGGCTGGTTTCTGGCTGCCTCCGCAGTCGCCGGGACCGCCGGGCTGTACAGTTTTAACTATATGTTACCTGCTGCCGGAGTCAGGGGGGCTGCCATTATCCGTACCGTGGCACGGTACTTCGAGCGACTGGTCAGCCATGACGGCACATTCCGTGTACTTCAGCATCTTCGCGTGTACACCTTCAGCAAGCTGTTCCCCCTATCCCCTGCCGGGCTGTTACCGTTTAATCAGGGCGATTTGCTGAACCGCTTTGTTGCAGACGTTGACCACCTTGACCATCTCTATCTGCGGGTGATTTCCCCCCTGGCCGGGGCGTTATGTGTCATTATCGTCGTCACTTTCGGACTGAGTTTCCTGAACCTGCCGCTGGCACTGGTCGCGGGCCTGGTGATGTTACTGACGCTGCTGATCCTCCCTCCCCTCTTTTACCGCCTTGGTAAAGGTTCCGGTGAGGCAATGGCTCTGACGCAGGCCAGTTACCGCCGGCAACTGACCCGCTGGCTAAGCAGTATGGCGGAGCTGAAGATTTACCAGCACAGTAAACGCTGGCAACAGCAACTGACGACCACCGGCGACGATATTTATCAGGCCGAACGGCAGCAGCAGTCGCTGACCGCCGCATCGCAGAGCCTGCTGATGTTTATTACCGGGCTGACTGTCTGCCTTATGCTGGGGCTGGGTTCGCTGCTCCTCCACTCAGCCTCTGCCGACCCCACCTGGCTGGCACTCTTTACTTTCTGCGTTCTGGCGGCTTTTGAGTCCCTGGGGCCGGTGGCTGCCGCTTTCCTCCATATCTCAAAGGTGATGGTTTCTGCTTCACGCTTAAACGAAATTTTAGGCCAGAAACCTGCGGTACAGTTTCCGCAAAAAGCGCTGACAGATAATCACCCGGGGATTGCCGTCCGGATCACCGGACTGGGGTTCAGCTATCCCGGACAACCCCGGGCGGTGATTAACGGACTGAACCTGACGGTTGCTCAGGGCGAAAAAATTGCTCTGCTCGGTTTTACCGGCTGCGGTAAGTCAACGCTCCTGCAACTGCTGACCCGTGCGGCTGACCCCGGGCAAGGCGAAATTTGCTTTAACCAGTCCCCTTTGCCGCAATGGGATGAAGCGACGCTTCGTCGGCGGACCAGCGTGGTGACTCAGCGCGTTTCGGTCTTCAACCAGACCCTGCGTGACAACCTCAAACTTGCTGCACCTGACAGTACCGATGAAGCGCTGGTCGACGTATTGCAACAGACCGGCCTCGGGCAGTTGCTGGAAAATGACGGGCTTAACGGCTGGTTAGGAGAAGGCGGCAGAACACTTTCCGGGGGGGAATTACGCCGTTTAGCCATCGCACGGGCGCTCCTCCACCAGGGAGACCTCTGGTTACTCGATGAGCCGACCGAGGGACTGGATGCCACCACCGAGCAGCATATTCTGGCGCTTCTGGCGCGGGTTACCCGGGATAAAACCGTGATAATGGTGACACACCGCCTGACCGGACTGGCTGCAATGGATCGTGTTTGTGTGATGGAAAACGGCCATATTATCGAACAGGGTGACACGTCAACGCTTCTCAGCGCGCGTGGCCGCTACTGGCAGTTTACTCAGCGTCTGAACCCGAGTGAGGTCATCCCGGATGCCATTGATCCTGCCGCAGTTAGCGGCTGATACACTCAGCTTTCCCCCGCCCTCACAAGCGCTGACAGAACCTGACGGGCTGCTGGCGTTTGGCGGGGATCTGAGCTGGCAAAGGATGCGGGAAGCCTACCGGCAGGGTATCTTTCCCTGGTTCTCTGAACAGGACCCGTTGCTGTGGTGGTCACCGGATCCACGGGCGGTACTTTACCCTGAGGCATTCCATCTTAGCCGCAGTATGGCCCGTTTTCATCGCCACTCACCTTATCAGGTCACCATTAATCGGGACTTCGAGGGCGTGATCCGCGGTTGCGCGGCAGAAAGGACCGGAGGGACCTGGATCACGGATGAAGTGATCGCTGCCTGGCTGACTTTATCGCAGAAAGGCTATGCGCATTCGGTGGAAGTCTGGCAGGACGGGCATCTGGCAGGTGGTTTGTATGGGATGGCGGTCGGCCAGCTATTCTGCGCGGAATCGATGTTCAGTACGCGCCCGAATGCTTCTAAAACTGCACTGATGCTGTTTTGCCGGCACTTCAAGGCCCACGGCGGACAGTTAATTGACTGCCAGATACTGAACCCTCATACCGCCTCCTTAGGGGCGACAGAGATCCCGCGCGAAGCCTATCTGCAACAGGTCGCCGCACTACAGGTATTACCACTGGCAGACGGGTGCTGGCAAACCGGCGAGCCGGGTTAAGCTGCCCGTTAATGTTTTACAGACATTTCACCCGGAAAGTGTTAGACTCTGTCTGCTTGTTATGTCGTTCGCGCTTCAGAAGGTGTTTTCCGATGCGCCCTGATGGAGATTCTGCTGGTACACTGATGAACATCAAGGAAGGTTTCCCCCCGACTTGCTATTCAGATGCACGATTCTGCAAATATCCCCGATTAACGTCAGAACACCCGAATTTATTTGCACTGCGCATGTTTTTGCATGCCGCATAGCGGAGTGTTGGTATTTACACCAACAATTCTTTACATAGATACCAGAATTGGGCATTATCTTGCCGATTCAAATTTAGCTAGTCCATTCAGAGGATTCGATGGCCAAAGAAGACAATATTGAAATGCAAGGTACCGTACTGGATACGTTACCTAACACCATGTTCCGCGTTGAGCTCGAAAACGGGCACGTGGTTACCGCTCATATCTCCGGCAAAATGCGTAAGAACTATATCCGCATCCTGACCGGTGATAAAGTCACCGTTGAGCTGACTCCTTATGATTTGAGCAAAGGCCGCATTGTCTTCCGTAGTCGCTAAGAGTCAGTAACCTGTTTTATACAGGTACAAAAAATTAAGGCCGGATATTCCGGCCTTTTGTTTTATGACTCACGGGCGAATACGGACTTAATGCACCGTTCCTGCCGCTTTACGCTGTTCCGCACTTTCAAAATGGTAGGTTAACGTATTGCTGGTTTTATCCAGCGCCACCTTCACCGATCCCCCGTCGACCAGTGAACCAAACAGCAATTCATTAGCCAGCGGTTTCTTGAGGTTTTCCTGCACGGCACGGGCCATAGGACGGGCACCCATCGCTTTGTCGTAGCCTTTTTCAGCCAGCCAGTCCCGTGCACCGTCACTGACTTCCAGAGACACGCCTTTCTGATCCAGCTGGGCCTGCAGTTCGACAATAAACTTATCGACCACCTGATGAATAACATCCGTCGACAGATGATCAAACCAGATAATATTATCCAGGCGGTTACGGAATTCAGGTGTAAAGGTTTTCCTGATTTCTTCCATCGCATCGGTCGTATTATCCTGATGGATCAGTCCGATAGATTTACGCTCCGTTTCACGTACCCCGGCGTTAGTGGTCATCACAAGCACCACATTACGGAAGTCTGCTTTACGTCCGTTATTATCCGTCAGTGTCCCGTTATCCATCACCTGCAATAACAGATTAAAGACATCCGGATGGGCTTTTTCAATTTCGTCGAGCAGCACGACCGAATGTGGATGTTTGATCACCGCATCCGTCAGTAACCCGCCCTGATCAAAGCCCACATAGCCCGGAGGCGCACCAATCAAACGACTGACGGTATGACGCTCCATATATTCCGACATATCAAAGCGTAGCAGCTCAATACCCAGAGCTTTCGCCAGCTGTACCGTGACCTCCGTCTTACCTACCCCGGTCGGCCCGGCAAACAGGAAGGAACCCACCGGTTTATGATCATGACCCAGGCCGGCACGACTCATTTTGATAGCTTCCGCCAGAGCATCGATGGCGCTGTCCTGACCAAACACCAGCATTTTCAGCCGTGAATCCAGCTGACGCAGGGTATCGCGATCCGTGGCTGAAACACTCTGCTCAGGAATACGGGCAATACGCGCCACTACACTCTCGATGTCCTGCACATTGATGGTCTTTTTACGTTTACTCTGTGGCACTAACCGTGCACGAGCCCCGGCTTCATCAATAACATCGATGGCTTTATCCGGCAGGTGTCGGTCATTAATATATTTAACCGCCAGCTCTACCGCCGCACGAACAGCTTTCGCGGTGTAACGGACATCATGGTGTGCTTCGTACTTCGCTTTCAACCCGTTAATGATACGAATGGTCTCTTCGGCCGAAGGTTCAGTGATATCAATTTTCTGGAAACGACGTGCAAGCGCACGGTCTTTTTCGAAAATAGAGCTGAATTCCTGATACGTCGTCGAGCCCATCACACGAATTTTACCGCCGGAAAGCAGAGGCTTAATCAGGTTAGCGGCATCTACCTGCCCGCCGGAAGCTGCACCGGCACCGATGATGGTATGGATCTCATCGATAAACAGGATACTGTTGACGTCCTGCTCCAGTTGCTTAAGCAACGCTTTAAACCGTTTTTCAAAATCGCCGCGATACTTAGTCCCGGCCAGCAGAGAACCGATATCCAGTGAGTAGATAGTACAGTCTTTCATCACTTCCGGCACATCGCCTTGCTCAATACGCCAGGCGAGACCTTCCGCGATCGCCGTCTTACCGACACCGGATTCCCCCACCAGCAGCGGGTTATTTTTCCGGCGGCGGCATAGCACCTGAACGGCTCTTTCCAGCTCTTTATCACGTCCGATCAGAGGATCGATACCACCGACCCGGGCCAGCTGATTCAGATTGGTGGTGAAGTTCTCCATACGTTCCTCCCCGCCAGCACTCTGCTCTTCGTTATTGGCCTGGTTTTCAGGGGCAGGCGCACTCTCACCCTCATCTTTACGTACACCATGAGAGATAAAGTTGACGATATCCAGGCGGCTCACTTCGTGCTTACGCAATAAATATGCTGCCTGAGATTCCTGTTCACTGAAAATAGCCACCAGTACATTTGCACCATTGACTTCACTACGGCCGGAAGATTGCACATGAAACACGGCGCGTTGTAATACCCGCTGAAAACTCAGTGTCGGCTGGGTATCACGTTCACCGTCAGTTTCCGGTAAAACCGGGGTTGTTTTTTCGATGAAGGTTTCGAGTTCCTGACGCAAAACCACCAGATCTACCGAGCAGGCTTCAAGAGCCTCCCGGGCAGACGGATTACTGATCAGCGCCAGTAACAGGTGTTCCACGGTCATAAATTCATGGTGGTGCTCCCGCGCTCTGGCGAAAGCCATATTTAAACTGAGTTCCAGTTCCTGATTGAGCATAAAGCACCTCCTCGATTCACGCTCTGATGTCTGCCTACAGATATGGTGGCTTAATCAGATTTTTCCAGAGTGCAGAGCAAAGGATGTTCATTTTCTCTGGCATACTGATTGATTCTGACAACTTTTGTTTCTGCCACTTCGGCAGTAAACACTCCGCAGATGGCTTTGCCATCGTAATGGACTTTCAGCATGAGTTCTGTTGCGCGTTCAATATCATAAGAAAAGAACTTTTGCAGTACGTCAATAACAAATTCCATCGGTGTATAGTCATCGTTGTTCAAAATAACTTTATACATTGACGGTGGCTTCAGTTCCTCACGAACTGTGTTGTCAGTAAGGTGTTCAAAATTAAGCCAGTCGTTTGTATTCGCCATAATATTCCACTGAAGTGTGCCTGTGACTCTGTAGAGAATTCTTCAGTTAAGTCTATCATGCCGCCAAAATGATGCGCAGTCTGCATTATCCTGATTACGGAGGTTCTCTGTGATTTTGAAATACGGATAGCGTTAACTGCTTCAAAGTTTGAGAAATTATCCCTGTGATACCTGTGGTAATTTCTTGACGATCATTACCGGTGAAGAGATAGTCTTAATGACAGAGTTGTCTGTTTTTTCATCAGGTGGCTCTCCGGCCACCCTCATTCATTTTTGCAATTCAGGTGAGAGGCATCATCACATGGAAACAGGATTTGTAAAATGGTTTAACAATGCCAAGGGATTCGGTTTTATTTGCCCGGAAGCCGGAGGTGAAGATATTTTCGCGCACTACTCCACCATTCAGATGGAAGGGTATAAAACACTCAAGGCAGGCCAGAAGGTAAGCTACAATGCCAGTGAAGGTGAAAAAGGTAACCAGGCCAGCCTTATCGTTCCTGTCAACGACCCTATGGCCAATCTGTCATAATGACGTCTGCTGTGCAAGCCCGTCTCGCACAGCATGTTAAATGTCTGATGTTAACCGAAACGGCCCCTGGCAAGCCCCCG
The DNA here is from genome assembly GCF_000735525.1 of Tatumella ptyseos ATCC 33301. Lineage (GTDB taxonomy): Bacteria > Pseudomonadota > Gammaproteobacteria > Enterobacterales > Enterobacteriaceae > Tatumella > Tatumella ptyseos. The sequence goes on from NZ_JMPR01000041.1 coordinate 37,200, forward strand.
TACCCGGCCCATCATTTTACGGAGTAACAGCGGAATCGACTGGCTGCCCCGCTCTGCAACTTCATTCGCAACCGCAATCGCCAGCGAAGGTTTGGAGCTGTGCTGTATTGCACGAGTGATCACTCGATTCATCCCTCCCGGCCCATGCTCCGGGAGTTGAGCTGCCTGCCGGTAAACCTCAGCAAATCCGTTGCGGTAGAAGTAATGTTCGATATCTGCCGCCGGAAAACGGGTAAGATGATGCCGTTCCGTCTGTTTCTCTGTCAGGTGACTGGTCGCGATGGCGGCGTATTTCGCGCCTGCTTCATCTCCGTCCGTCAGAACATGCCAACGGATCCCCATATGAGCGGCAAACCGTAATAACGGTTTCAGTCCGGACTGGGCAAATTCAACCACACGTATCCCTTCAGAAGCCAGAGAAAACCCTGTCTGCCGGGCCAGTTCGTTAATCAGCCAGACTTCTGTTTCTCCCTCCACCAGAAGCCAGCAACGGGCAAATAACGCCGACGGTCGACTCACCTGAATATGGAAGGTCACTTTTCTCAACTCATCGTGGGACATCCCCTCATCAGGAATATGCCAGCAGCGGGTGATTTGCTGATATCGATCAAGACGGTAAACACTCTCCAGCGGGACCATAGAGACCAGATCTGACGAGTTAGTGGTCACCACTTTTTGTGCCGGTAACAGCGCCAGAAACTGCCATATCATCGATAACATCATCGGATGCAGACGGGTTTCCGGGTCTTCAAACAGGATCAACGGGCTGGCCTCGTCCGGAAGGGTTCCGGCGAACGGCGGGCGGGCGAGTAACATCAGCAGGGCGCGCAATACCGGCGCCCGCTCCGGGCGGGCTGTTTTTGCCAGTTTCCGGTTCAGTTCATTCAATTGCTGCCAGAGAAGATCGTTTTTCTCCTCTGACACAGGCAGTTCTGATAGTGCTCCGCCTGCACGGATATGGAAATAGTGTCCGGATAACCGGCATAACAGCGTAAGAGCCTGTTGCAGAACGTCTTCTCCCTGCAGCGTATTCTGCTGCTCAGTCCCCGCCATGAGTACCTCACCCGTCTGACGGCTACCCTCCGCCGTTGACGCCATCACTTCCGGTGAACTGAACCGCGCATCGCGCAGTCGCAGCACCGGACAGAGGACCCGTAAAGCGTGTATTAACTGAGATACCACTGGCTGCGTTAAGTGAGGATAGTCCGGAAAGGAAAAATCCTGAGAAATCCCCTGCGTTGTCCTGCGGGCACTGAAGCTGAAACGTAGCCCGCGAGCGCCGGGAGCCGCAGGCAGCAGTGCTGCGATGGCTGCCGGAAGCTTCCCTGCCGGGGAGTCCGGACCGAAGGTCAGTTCAATCAGACAGGCCCCTGCGGGCTTATCGTCCTGCGTGCGAAAGAAATCTGTCTCTGTCAGGCGGAAACTCTCAGCCGCAGGCGACATCATCAGGGTCAGCGCATCCAGTAAACTGGATTTCCCCCAGGCATTTTCCCCAATCAGCAGGGACACCTGGCGGAACGCGAGTGACAGAAACGCTATACCGCGAAAATTTCTGATCTCGATCTGTTTTAGCATCATCGGGGAATTACACTCCATAGGGCTAAACTGACAGGCCGGTGAGGGGCATCAGTATTTTATTTACTCTCCAATATCAATCAGATAACCTGATCCTTTGATCATGAAATTTGCCGGACTTCTCATGTACTCGGGTTTACTCATTGTGCTCCTTCCTCTGGTCGCGGGTTATCTGCTGCCTGTCCGACGTCGCGGTGTTCTGAAAGCCGTAAATTATTCACTGACCCGAATGGTTTACATCATTCTTTTGTTTATGGGGGTCAGTCTGGCCTTTGTGGATAATCTGACCGCGAACCTGTGGGTCATTGTCCGGATCACGCTGACCTGTGCTCTTTGCATTTTAGTCTGTAATTTTCTGGCACTGAGATTATTTGACCGCTTAGCGCCTTCGCCGACTGCCCATGCTTCCGGTCCGCTTCCCTCCCGGCTACACATGCTGCTGGATTCACTGAAAATGTGTGGTGTGGTGATTGCCGGATTTCTTATCGGGTTAACCCATTGGCAGGTGTTACACAATGCTACCCGGGCGGGGGAGTATGCCTTGTTACTGCTGCTATTACTGATTGGTATCCAGTTACGCAGCAGCGACATGAATTTGCGGCAGATCCTGTTTAATCGCCAGGGCGTGATTGTCGCTGCCATCGTGCTGGCCAGCTCCCTGCCTGCCGGAATACTCGCCGCCCTGCTCCTTGGATTACCTTTGAAAACCGGGCTGGCTCTGTCCAGTGGATTTGGCTGGTATTCTCTGTCCGGGATTTTGATGACCAATGCTTTCGGACCGGTGATTGGTAACAGCGCTTTTCTGGTAGATTTGTTGCGGGAACTGATCGCAATGATGCTGATCCCGGTGCTTATCCGCCGCTATCGCTCGACTGCACTGGGGTTATGCGGTGCAACCTCCATGGACTTTACCTTGCCGGTACTGCAACGCGCCGGAGGGGTGGAAATTGTGCCTGCCGCGGTCGTTCACGGTTTTATTATGAGCTTGCTGGCCCCCATCATGATTGCATTCTTTTCCTCATGAGCCCCCGGTAACTATCACGCTCCGGGAGCTTCCCGGCGATTGTTAATAAATACGCTACAATTTTATTCATTATCCGTGCTCATAACCGTTCCGGGCGGACCGGTTTTATTCCAGGGAGTCAGTAATGAAAAATACGGTCGCGTCATTTCTTATCAAGAGTCTGGAACTTGCCGGCGTCAAACGTATCTGGGGGGTCACCGGCGACTCCCTGAATGGTCTCAGTGATAGCCTGAATAAACTGGGGACCATTGAGTGGATGTCCACCCGTCATGAAGAGGTCGCCGCCTTTGCCGCCGGTGCTGAAGCCCAAATAACCGGTCAGCTCGCCGTGTGTGCCGGCTCCTGCGGCCCGGGAAACCTGCATCTCATCAATGGGTTGTTTGACTGCCACCGTAACCGGGTACCGGTACTGGCCATCGCCGCGCATATCCCTTCCAGCGAAATCGGCAGTGGCTATTTCCAGGAAACTCACCCGCAATCCCTGTTTCAGGAGTGCAGCCATTATTGTGAGATGGTCTCTAATCCGGAGCAGTTACCGCAGGTACTGGCCATTGCAATGCGAAAAGCAGTTGTGGAGGGGGGCGTTTCAGTCATTGTATTACCCGGCGATATCGCTCTGGAGCCTGCACCGGAAAATGTGACACCCGCCTGGTATCCGCCTGCCGTACCCGTTTCCGTCCCCCCGTTGTTACAACTCGATACTCTGGCTGCAATGCTGAATCAGTCCGAAAATATCACGTTGTTGTGTGGCAGTGGCTGTGCCGGCGCACACGCAGAAGTCACCGCGCTGGCTGAAAAACTTAAAGCCCCTATCGTGCATGCTCTGCGTGGCAAAGAACATCTGGAATACGATAATCCTTATGATGTCGGAATGACCGGTTTTATTGGTTTCTCTTCCGGATATCAGGCCATGCTGAAAGCCGATACGCTGGTTCTGCTGGGCACCCGCTTCCCTTACCGCGCTTTCTACCCCACCGGCGCGAAAATTATTCAGCTCGATATTTCTGCAGGCAGTCTGGGGGCACACTGCCCTGTCGATCTTCCGCTCATCGGCGATGTAAAAGCCACGCTGATGTTACTGCTTCCCCGCTTAGAGGAAAAACAGAACCGTAAGCATCTCGACAGGGCCATCAACCATTATCAGGATGCGCGCCGGGACCTGGATGATTTAGCGATCCCTGATGATGAACAAGCTATTCATCCCCAGTATCTGGCAAGCCAGATCAGTTCGCTGGCCAGTGAAGATGCGGTATTCACCTGCGATGTCGGTACTCCGACGGTCTGGGCCGCCCGCTATCTGAAAATGAACGGTCGCCGGCGATTACTGGGGTCGTTTAACCACGGTTCGATGGCGAATGCCATGCCGCAGGCGATGGGCGCTCAGTCGGTAGACCCGCAGCGTCAGGTCGTGGCACTGTGCGGGGATGGCGGCTTTGCCATGCTGATGGGCGATTTACTTTCCATCGCGCAACATAACTTACCGGTTAAGATGATTATCTTTAATAACAGTGTACTGGGCTTCGTCGCCATGGAAATGCAGGCTGGCGGCTTCCTGACCGACGGTACTGAGCTGGTTAATCCGGATTTCGCGGCGATTGCGGCGGCCTGCAATATCAAAGGGATCCGTGTGGAAAAATCGTCTGCCCTGCCCGATGCTCTGCAACAGGCCTTTGACCATCCGGGCCCGGTGCTGGTGGATGTCACTACTGCCGGGGATGAGTTGGTGATCCCGCCGAAAATAAAACTTGAGCAGGCGAAAGGCTTCAGTCTGTATATGGTCCGGGCCATTATCAATGGCCGGGGGAATGAGGTGGTAGGTCTGGCGAAAACTAACTGGCTACGGTAAAAGAGTAAGGCCGGCTATGGACAATGGCCGGTCTGCTGATCCTTTACTGACAACGGAGCCTGATGTGATTGATTTACGAAGTGATACAGTGACCCAACCCGGGGCTGAAATGTTGCGTAAAATGACCTCCGCACCGACCGGAGATGACGTTTACGGCGATGACCCGACAGTAAACGCACTACAGGAAAAAGCCGCGGCGATGAGCGGTAAACAGGCAGCCCTTTTCTTTCCCAGCGGAACTCAGGCGAACCTGGTCGCGCTGCTCAGCCACTGTCAGCGGGGGGACGAATATATTGCCGGACAACATGCCCATAATTACCGCTATGAAGCCGGCGGCGCGGCCGTTTTAGGCAGCATCCAGCCCCAGCCCGTTATGGAAAATGCGGACGGTACCCTGCCGCTGGACATTGTCCGGGAGGTCATTAAACCCCGGGATATTCATTTCGCCCGTACCCGCCTTATCAGTATCGAAAATACCCATCATGGCAAAGTGCTGCCCTCTGACTGGCTGGCAGACGTCTTTGCTTTCTCCCGTCAGCATCATCTGGCATTACACACTGACGGGGCGCGTATTTTCAATGCGGCTGTCGCCAGCGGTCAGCCCCTGGATGCGCTAAGCCGTTACTGCGATACACTGTCCATATGCCTGTCAAAAGGTCTTGGAGCACCCGTCGGGTCCCTGTTATGCGGCAGCCATGATTTTATTGAAGAAGCCTGTCGCTGGCGAAAAATGACCGGAGGCGGAATGCGTCAGGCCGGTATTCTGGCCGCGGCGGGGATTTATGCCCTCGACAATAACGTGGAGAGGCTGGCTGAAGATCACGAAAATGCCCGCTGGCTGGCGGCTGAATTAGCAGAACTGGGTATCGAAGTGAGTCGCAGGCAGACAAATATGATTTTTATCCGTCTGCCGGAAACACAGATTACTCCGTTACAGCAATGGATGGATGCCCGGGGTATCCGTATCAGCTTCGGCTACGGCACGCGTCTTGTGACCCACCTGGATACGCCACGCCCGGCACTTCAGAAAGTTGTCGACGCCTGGAAGGCCTTCTTACAGCAATAGCACCGGGCCGGCCGGGTCAGTGCGCGGTGCCGTATTTCTGAAGCAATGCCCGCGCAATGGCTTCGGTTTCAGCATCAGCTTTGCCGGTGACCCGTGCCGGCCTGAAATGCATCTGAAAGGCACTAATGACACCGGCCTGTTCGCCGGGAGAGCCGGGGTCAGTGACGGGATAACCATAACGCGCCAGTAAGGTCATCAGCTCACGGGGATCCGCAGGGTCCCTGGCAGAATGTCCTGCCAGAAACTGCGCGACAGCCCCTGCATCCGGCCAGGCCCCCAGACCGGCTTTTGCCAGCAGGTGCCATGGAAAACAGGGGCCGGGGTCCTGTTTTCGTAAGGGGGCGACATCGCTGTGCCCGACAATATTCACCGGAGTGATTGCATAACGTTTCACCACCGTCTGCAGGAGATTTTCCAGCGCATCGATTTGCGCAGGCGGATACAGGGTGCAGGTCGTCCTGTCGCCTTTCCGGTAATATCCCGGATTAACCAGTTCGATGCCTATCGAAATACTGTTCAGATGGGTATAGCCACGCCAGCCACTCACCCCGGCATGCCAGGCAACACGGGATTCAGGCACCAACTGATAAACCGTCACGGCGGGTGAAGGCTTTCCGTCGGGAGACGTTATCAGATAATGCGCACTGACCTCCCCCTGGCTGAGAAGATGCAGTGACCTGGCATTATCTTCAGCCGTATAGTGAAGGACGACCATTTTCACCCGGGGCTCCTGGCTTCGGGCATTCAGATGATGATCGACGGTGAACACCTGGCGGTGCTCTGTGCCTGAATGACAACCGCTTACCAACAGTGCTATCCATAACCAGTTTTTTTTCATGCGTCCCGCCAGAACAACCAGAATAAACAGGCTAAAGCATACGCAAGCCCCTGCTGACTGACAAAATTTTGTGCTACTTTTTTGACTCTGACGCGCATTTATACAAATTTCCAGCGACCGGAATTGCATAACTATGCTGGCAACGTTACTATTCGCTCCACTTTATTACTATTCAATTTTTGCGCATGAGTATTCAACTAAACGGGATAAATTGCTTTTACGGCGATCACCAGGCACTGTTTGATATCGGACTGAGTTGTCCGCAGGGTGAAACTATGGTTTTACTCGGCCCAAGCGGTGCGGGTAAAAGTTCGCTCCTGCGGGTACTCAATCTGCTTGAAATGCCACGTACCGGGGAACTGTCAATCGCCGGTAACCACTTTAACTTCAGGAATAAGCCTTCTGAAGAAGCTATCCGTGAGTTACGGCGTAATGTCGGTATTGTTTTCCAGCAATACAATCTCTGGCCTCATCTGACCGTCATGCAGAACCTGACTGAAGCGCCTTGCCGTGTGCTGGGATTGAATAAAACAGCAGCTCGTCAGCGTGCCACCGCACTGCTTGAACGTCTTAAACTCAGCTCGTTTGCTGATCGTTTTCCGCTGCACCTGTCCGGGGGACAACAGCAACGTGTCGCTATCGCCCGGGCATTGATGATGGAACCACAGGTACTGCTTTTCGATGAGCCAACCGCTGCGCTGGACCCGGAAATCACCGGACAGGTCGTCGATATTATCCGCGAGCTGGCACGCACCAACATTACACAGGTTATTGTGACCCACGAAGTGGAGTTTGCCCGGAAAACGGCAAGCCAGGTGGTTTACATGGAAAACGGACACATTATTGAACAGGGTGATGCCGATCGCTTCACTCACCCGCAGACCCCTCAGTTCGCACATTATCTTTCACATTAATCCGGGACTCATTATGAAAAAAATTCTTTTAGCCGCCCTGTTTGCCGGTGCCAGTCTGAGTGCTTCCGCAGCCATGACTCTGCATTTTGCGACCGAAGCGTCTTATCCTCCGTTTGAATTTGTCGGGGCCGATAATAAAATCCAGGGCTTTGATGTTGATCTGGCGAATGCTATTTGTAAAAAGATCGATGCCACCTGTGAATTCACTAATCAGTCATTTGACAGCCTGATCCCGGGTCTGAAATTCCGCCGCTATGATGTGGTGATGGCCGGGATGGATATTACGCCTGAGCGTGAAAAACAGGTGCTGTTCACCAAACCCTACTACGATAACTCTGCGCTCTTTATTGCACAGAAAGGCAAAGTTGCCAGCATTGCGGCTTTAAAAGGCTTACGCGTCGGGGTTCAGAACGGGACTACCCACCAGAAATACCTGACCGACAAGCACCCTGAAATCACCATGGTGGCTTATGACAGCTATCAGAATGCGATGCTGGATCTGAAAAACGGTCGTCTTAATGCCGTATTCGGTGATACTGCCGTGGTGAATGAATGGCTGAAGAAAGATCCTCAGCTGAGCAGTGTCGGTAATAAAGTGACCGATAAAGACTATTTCGGCACCGGCTTAGGGATTGCCGTTCGTCAGGGGAATACCTCTCTGCAAAAATCACTGGATCAGGGCCTGGCAGAAGTGAAAGCCGATGGCACTTACCAGACCATCTATCACAAATGGTTCCAGCAGTAATCGCCAATGAGTGAGTTATTTCCATTAGCAAGCGCCGCCGGGATGACCGTCGGCCTTGCCGTCTGCGCATTACTGCTCGGACTGTTACTGGCGATACTGTTCGCGGGCTGGGAATCGCTGCGTTTTAAGATCCTCGCCTGGCCCGGAACATTGCTGGTGACATTATTGCGGGGACTGCCGGAGCTGCTGGTCGTACTGGGGATTTATTTCGGTTCATCCCAGTTACTGCTGACCCTCTCCGATGGTTTTGACATCCCGCTTGGCATCACCCGGCTGCATGTCCGGATGAACATCACCGATTTCAATGTCAGCCCGTTTCTTTGCGGTGTCATTTCACTGTCGCTGCTCTATTCGGCCTATGCCTCTCAGACCCTGCGCGGAGCTCTGAAAGCCGTTCCCGAAGGGCAACGCGAGTCCGGTATGGCGCTGGGGATGAAAAAATTCACCATCTTCTACCGCCTGATTTTACCGCAGATGTGGCGCCATGCCTTGCCGGGACTGGGTAACCAGTGGCTGGTACTGTTGAAAGATACGGCGCTGGTTTCGCTGATCAGCGTTAACGACTTAATGTTACAGACTAAAAGTATTGCCACCCGTACCCAGCAGCCGTTTACCTGGTATTTGCTGGCGGCTGCCATTTACCTGATTATCACTCTGTTCAGTCAGTTTATATTACGCCGTCTTGAACAACGTGCGACCCGTTTCGACCAGGAGCATACATAATGGCAGAGTATTTTCCTCAGTTGCTGAAAGGTCTGCATACCAGTCTGTTCCTGACGCTCAGCTCTTTACTGATAGCCCTGGCGCTGGCGGTAGTCTTTACCCTGATCCTTGCGCTGAAAAAGCCGCTGGCGGGGCGGCTGGTGAATATCTATATTACCCTGTTTACCGGGACACCGCTGCTGGTACAAATCTTCCTGATTTATTACGGCCCCGGACAGTTTCCACAGTTACAGCAGTATCCGTGGCTCTGGTCCCTGCTCTCTCAGCCCTGGTTTTGTGCCATTCTTGCACTCTCCCTGAACAGTGCCGCGTATACGACACAGCTCTTTTATGGTGCGGTCAAAGCCATCCCGAAGGGTCAATGGCACTCCTGCGCTGCGCTGGGTATGAGCCGTCATCAGACCATGAGAATACTGCTGCCCTATGCTTTTAAGCGGGCATTATCGGCATATTCCAATGAAGTGGTGCTTATTTTTAAAAGTACGTCGCTGGCTTATACCATCACGCTAATGGATGTGATGGGCGAAGGACAATTGCTGTACGGCCGTACCTACGATGTTTCAGTATTTGTGGCTGCCGGAATTATCTATCTGTGTGTTAACGGGCTCCTGACACTCCTGTTACGTGGCCTGGAACATTACGCATTGCGTTTCGAGCGCCGTAGCTGACCTTGCCAGGGCCGGGGAAAACCGGCCCCGGACACTTCACTCTCTTTTCTCTTTCTCTGTGTTACCGTACCGGTCGCGCTGACTGTCAATACACTCGATATACCCACGCCGGTACAGGCTTTAATGTAACAGGGGCTGTACCGTATGCGGCGAAGCTGTGTTTTCAGAGGTGACCAGTAAATGGTTAGCAGCAAGCTCCATAATAATCATGGATAACTGCTCTTCGCTCTGCTGCATAAAGAAAGAGAATTGCGGTAAAGCCAGGCCATAGCCAATGCTGAGCGACTGACAGATGATAAGCCTGGGTAAACTGTCATCCTGAATATCCAGAAAGCATTTTGCCGTCAGTGAGCTGGCATTGATCTGAGAAATTTCCCCCACCAGCGTCAGCAGGGCTGACGATCTGACTTCCGCACTTACGGTCACCAGGATCACATTATCGATAATGTCCAGTTTTGCATCAAACACCCCATCAATATTCTGCATTGCAGATAAGTGCAGAGCCTGACAGCTGCCACATTCAAACCAGTCAATCGTGGTTTTGTCCATCCAGTCGCGCAGCATTTCAAGGTCAGGTGTGACAAGAGCGTCCATCATTTTTTTCCGGCTTAATCATCAGGCGCAACAGATTACGCAAAAAAACCCTGCAACGCCATGACCGGTGCATAATTTCGTAGCCGCAGACCACAACAGTTATCCTTGTTGTGATCGTTAGCACCCGGAGATAGTCTTCAGGACGGAACGGATGGGTCACACCTTAACGTGTTGCCCAGCCTTGCTGGTGCAGGAAATCCAGCATAAATGGCCGGTTCTCTTTGACAAGCATACGCTGGATCATCTCGCTCCAGCTTTCCTGACGGCTATTACTGCCCCGCTGCTGATAATATTCCCGAATATGCTGGTCATAACCGGCCAGCACCTGACTATCCATAGGCTGATAACTGTTTTCATGCACCAGCAGGCTCAGTGGTAACCGGGGTTTTACCTCCGGGTCGGCGTCCGGCCAGCCGAGGCATAGCCCGAACAGAGGCAGTACGAAACGCGGTAATGAGAGTAGTTCGGTCACTTCATGGGGATGATTACGTAAGCCGCCGATAAAGACCCCCCCCAATCCCAATGACTCCGCAGCCACCATCGCATTCTGTGCCATGAGTGACGTATCCACACACCCCAGCAGTAACTGCTCGGCAAGCCCTAACCCGGCCTCAGGGCAAATCTGCTGGTGGCGGTTAAAGTCGGCACAAAAGACCCAAAACTCCGCAGCTTCGCGGACCCAGGGCTGAGGGCCTGCCAGTTCTGACAAACGGCTACGCTTTTGCGGATCTGTCACCCGGATAATAGATGAGCACTGTAAAAAGCTGGAAGTGGAGGCGGACCTGGCTGCAGCCAGAATAGCATGACGCTCTTCATCGCTGATCTGACGGTCAGTAAACGCCCTGATTGAACGATGACGGCGTAACAGGTCGATCGTCGGGGTCATAAGGATCTCCTTCGTGTTGCAGTTAGAGGTTACGTTATTTCTTTGCCGGTGAACCTGTCAATATAGCCCTGAGCGTCCGGTACCCCAGAGTTATCACGGCCGGCAGGATAAGCAGGATGCCGACTGTCAGGATGATTTTTGCCAGTCTCTGGCTGTCTTCCACACCGGGCAGACGACCGGTGCAGTTAATCAGCACTATCGACAACAGCACCAGAATCCCTCCGGCAAGCTCGGTAATAATCAGGTATCGCGGCAATCGTGTAGTATCAGACATCTCATTATATTCCTGTTAACCGGGTGTGCGCCCGACATAGCCAGTCGTTCCTGATTGATAGTAACATTCATAGCAACAGGGATTTCCTGTTTTCCTTTCACCCTGAAGACAGGCATCATAGCGCTTTGTTATATGTTCTGTTTCTATGAATCGCTCAGGAGAGTGCTATGTTCGCTGTTATTTTTGGTCGTCCGGGCTGCCCTTATTGTGTTCGCGCTAAAGACCTTGCCGAAAAATTAACCGAAGATCGCGAAGACTTCAGCTACCGCTATATCGATATTCATGCGGAAGGTATCACTAAAGCTGACCTGGAAAAAACGGTCGGTAAACCTGTAGAAACCGTACCGCAGATTTTCCTCGATCAGCAACATGTGGGCGGATTTACCGAATTTGAAGCCTATGCCAAAGAGCATCTGGGTCTGTTTCAGTAATCTCTCTGCAGTATGCGCGCCGCTTCTCCGGCGCGTAATTCCCTCCCGCTGTTTTTTTCACGTTCCCGCCGTAGTCTGTTACAGAAAATATGTTTAGAATGCTGACCTTAGATCTGCCGCTGAGCGCCAGTGTTCAGAGGTATTTACTCATCTCGTTCCTTTGCGGATAAGAAGCCAATTTGTGAATATTAACGTCGCCAACCTCCTGAGTTCCAATGACGTTTTGTTGTTATTTGTCGTCCTTTCTCTCGGGCTATGCCTGGGTAAACTCCGCCTCGGCAGTATCCAGATAGGCAGCTCTATCGGTGTGCTGGTCATGTCTTTACTTCTCGGACAACAACACTTTTCGATTAATACCGATGCACTGAGCCTGGGCTTTATGCTGTTTATCTTCTGTGTCGGAGTAGAAGCCGGGCCTAACTTCTTTTCTATCTTTTTCCGTGACGGAAAAAACTACTTTATGCTGGCCATGGTCATGGTGGTCACGGCACTGGTACTGGCGCTGGGCCTTGGCCGGTTATTCCATTGGGATATCGGGCTGACGGCAGGTATGCTCGCAGGCTCGATGACCTCGACACCGGTACTGGTTGGTGCCGGGGATACACTACGACAGAGTGTTACGGATGCCAGTAAGCTGAATCTGATGCAGGATCACCTGAGCCTGGGATATGCCCTGACTTATCTGGTCGGGCTGGTCAGCCTTATTCTGGGGGCCCGCTACCTGCCGCGGTTACAGCATCAGGATTTACCCACCAGCGCACAGCAGATTGCCCGCGAACGCGGACTGGATGCAGACAGCCAGCGTAAAGTTTTTTTACCGGTAATACGTGCTTATCGCGTAGGTCAGGAGCTGGTGGAATGGACCGGCGGTAAGAACCTCCGGGAACTGGGGATTTACCGGCATACCGGATGCTATATAGAGCGGATACGTCGCAACGGTATTTTGGCCAGCCCCGACGGCGATGCGGTACTGCAGCAAGGCGACGATATCTCGTTGGTGGGTTATCCTGATGCTCATGCGAGGCTGGACCCCAGCTTCCGCCACGGCAAGGAAGTGTTCGATCGCGATTTACTCGATATGCGTATTGTGACCGAAGAAATTGTGGTGAAGAACCATAATGCTGTGAATAAAAGGCTGGGTAAATTACGGCTGACGGATCATGGCTGTTTCCTTAACCGCGTGATCCGCAACCAGATCGAAATGCCGATTGATGATGAAATCGTTCTGAACAAAGGCGATATCCTGCAGGTAAGTGGCGAAGCAAAACGTGTAAAAAGTATTGCTGATCGGATTGGCTTTATCGCCATCCATAGTCAGGTGACCGATTTGCTGGCGTTCTGTGCCTTTTTTATCGTCGGTCTGATGATAGGAATGATCACTTTTCAGTTCAGTAATTTTAATGTCAGTATCGGTAACGCAGCCGGATTATTATTTTCAGGTATCATGCTGGGCTTTTTACGGGCTAACCACCCGACCTTCGGTTATATCCCTCAGGGCGCCTTAACTATGGTAAAAGAGTTTGGGCTGATGGTCTTTATGGCTGGCGTCGGACTCAGTGCCGGTAGCGGAATTAATCAGGGGTTAGGCAGAGACGGCCTGGAAATGCTTGCCTGCGGTTTGCTGGTCAGCCTTATTCCGGTGGTTATCACTTACCTGGTGGGGGCTTATCTTCTGCGGATGAACAGAGCCATGTTGTTTGGTGCATTAATGGGGGCAAGAACCTGTGCACCGGCCATGGAAATTATTTCTGATACCGCACGCAGTAGTATTCCGGCCCTCGGATACGCCGGAACCTATGCTATCGCTAACGTATTACTGACCCTTGCAGGGACACTGATAGTGCTTATCTGGCCACTGATCAACTGACGGCCATGCTTCCGCTTAACGTATTCAGGCACCCTGTTTCACTTAGGGTGCCTTTATTTTTCCTGAGCCTTCAGCCCTTAACCAACTGTTTTCCTGAGTTTTTATATCTTTCAGGACAGCGACTTGTTAACGCTTTGTGCGCTGAGGATGTTAACGCACAGATACACAAGAAATAAGAACCGGATTATTTACTTTTTATGACGTTGTTTTATGCTGTTAAGCTAATCTTAAGCTATTCACAGTATGCTTGACGTCAATTTAAGATAAATTGCCCGCGCTGAAGAATGTGATACCGCGTTGACTGCCCATAAGGATCGCACAAAACAATGGAACACCTGAATCACATCCTGTTTCTATGGATTAATGCCACACCGGACTCCCCCCACGGACTTATTCAACTGGCACTGTTCTTCGCCAAAGACCTGATAGCTATTGTACCGCTACTGATCATTGCCTTGTGGTTATGGGGGCCGGACAGCCAGGTCACCCAACAACGGATATTGGTACTGAAAACCGGAACAGCCCTGATCTACGCATTAGCCATAGCGACAGTGGTCGCGTTTATTTATCCTCATCCCCGGCCTTTCGCCGTCGGACTGGGCTATCAGTTTCTCAGTCACAGTGCGGACGACTCCTACCCCAGTGATCACGGCACCACTATATTCACCTTTGCCCTGGCATTTATTTTCTGGCACAGACTTTGGTCAGGGATTGTGTTAATGGCGATCGGTATCGCAATCGCATGGTCGCGGGTTTATCTGGGAGTTCACTGGCCGATGGACATGCTGGGAGGATTTCTGGTCGGAATGCTCGGTTGTCTGGCATCACAGCTGGGCTGGGGTGTTTACGGCGAACGTTTCCTGTCTTTGACCAGCGATATTTATCACCTTGTCTTCGGTCCGTTAATTAAGAAAGGCTGGGTACGTCACTGATAACCTGGCCGGCCGACGGTAAAACGTCGCCCGGCCAGTGGGTTTAGCCAAACCAGCGTTTGAACAGCGTATTGAGCTGCAGACTGATAAAGTCCCAGATACGGCTGACAAAGCCGCCCTCTTTGACCTCATCCATCACTACCAGTGATTTCTGATCAATCGTTTTACCATTCAGCAGAAAATTAACCGTACCCACCACCTGCCCGCGGGCCAGCGGCGCTTCCAGTACCGGTGAGTTAAGCGTATAAGATGCTTTAAGGTTGTTGATCTGCCCACGGGGAATAGTCACGGCCGTGTTATTGATCACACCCAGATTAACCATTCGATTATCACCGTACCAGACCCGTTTCTGCACAAAAGGTTGATCAGACTTTAGCGGAGAGACGGTTTCATAAGAACGGAATCCCCAGTTAAGTAATTTCTCACTTTCACGGAAGCGGCTTGCATCAGTTTTCGCGCCCAGCACCACCGAAATCAGCCGCATATCACCGGCGGTAGCAGAAGCGACAAGGTTATTGCCGGCACCAGAGGTATAACCTGTTTTGATCCCATCAACATGCAGATCGGTGCTCCACAACAGGCGATTCCGGTTAGGCTGGCGAATATTATTAAACGTGAATTCTTTTTCCTGATTTAACGCATACTCCTGAGGAACATCACGGATCAACGCCTGACCGATTAACGCCATATCCCGGGCAGTGCTGTACTGGCCGGGTTCATCGAGTCCGTGCACCGTGGAGAAATGAGTATTCTGCAGTCCCAGTCGTTTGGCATAGTTATTCATCAGGTCAATAAATGCCCCCTGACTTCCTGCAACGTAGTCCGCCAGCGCGATACAGGCATCATTCCCTGACTGGATAACAATTCCCTTGTTCAGGTCGGAGACAGAGACCTGATCGCCGGGTTTCAGGAACATCAGTGACGAACCGCGCAACTGAGGATTCCCCGTTGCCCAGGCATCCTGGCCGATAGAGACCATATCGGTGGATTTAATTTTGCCGTCTTTCAATGCCTGACCGACCACATAACTGGTCATCATTTTGGTGAGACTGGCCGGATCCAGTCTGTCGTCAGCATGTGATTCAGCAAGAACTTTACCGCTGGCATAATCCATCAGGATCCATGCTTTGGCGTCTAAGACGGGGGCATCTGAGGGTTGTGCAGCGTAGCCCACTACCGGTGCCAGCAGCAGCGCAACGATCACCGCACGGGATCGGGAAAAGTGACGAGTGTGATGTACCATTAACAGTCCGTCCTTGTTTGCTCAAAAAATATAACGTATATACAGGTGACTGAACTGACCTTCGCAACCGGAACCCCAATGTTGTTAAACCGGTAAGACACTCACCAGGAGGCAAAGGCTCCTGGTCATAGCAGTGACAGGCGCCTTGCAGAACGGTGCAGATTGACAATTTAATCTACTGATTTCGTTCCCGATACTATCAATAGCATAAGCACCCCTTCGTTGTATACTTCACCCTCTTTATTTACTTTTCACAGTGTTTCTGAGTCACACTTTAGCCGGAAAGCGCCTCAACACCCGGCAGCTTAAGGCACTAAAGGCCCCGGTATAACGTGCGCCGGGCCACTTTATCGGGTCACCGGGGTCGCTCTGACGCAAGCAGGGCCCCGGTCAGGAAGCCCTCAGGAATGCCGGGGCTATCCGCTATCCGCCCCGCCTGCCGGTACTTTTTTTGGGCCGGACGGACAGTTAACATGCTATTCTCTCTCTTAATTCTGTTCTGATCGGCATATGACCCCGCATAGGCCGATGCTCTGATAGCACTCACTAAGGCAGGAGCCACTATGGAACCTTTTACATCCGGACTTATTTCTCCGGAAGAAGCATTACAACTCATTCAACGCCCCCTGAGCCCGATACATGACAAAGTCAGTCTTGCACTGAAGGATGCCACGGGACGTATCACCGCCGGACCGGTGATCTCTCCGATTGCGGTGCCCGGTTTTGATAATTCCGCAATGGATGGTTATGCCGTCCGCCTGTCTGACCTGGTGCTGCCTGAAACCCCGCTGTCCGTGGCCGGTAAAGCGCTGGCGGGTAAACCCTTTACCGGGGATTGGCCACAAGGCAGCGTTATCCGGATCATGACCGGTGCACCGGTACCGCCGGGAACCGATGCCGTCGTGATGCAGGAACAGACCGAAACCCGTGAAGAAGGTATCATTATCACTGCCGATGTTGCCGCAGGACAAAATATCCGCAGGGCCGGTGAAGATATTCAGGCCGGGCAACCGGTGCTGGATGCAGGCATCCGGCTGGGAGTTTCGTCCCTTCCGTTGCTGGCCTCACTGGGGATCGCCGAAATCAGCGTTCTGCGCCGGATCCGTGTGGCGATTTTTTCTACCGGAGATGAACTGGTCCCGGTCGGTGAACCTTTACAGGAAGGACAGATTTATGACACGAACCGGTTTGCCATCCGCCTGATGCTTGAAAAAATGGGCTGTGAGGTTGTGGATTTAGGCATCATTGCCGACGATCCGCAATTACTCCGTCAGGCCTTCGAAGAAGCGGATCGTCAGGCGGACGTTGTTATTAGTACCGGGGGCGTATCGGTCGGTGAAGCCGACTATACACGGGATATGCTGGAGGCCCTGGGCTCCGTCACCTTCTGGAAGCTGGCGATGAAACCAGGCAAACCTTTTGCTTTCGGCCGCCTGTCGGAAAGCTGGTTTTGTGGTCTGCCCGGTAACCCGGTGTCTGCCGTGGTTACCTTCTATCAGCTGGTTCAGCCCATGTTAAATACCCTGATGGGCCTGAAGAACCACGAGTCCGGGACTTCGTTACAGGCAACTGCCGGGCGATTTATCCGCAAGACCCCGGGCCGGATGGATTTTCAGCGCGGACATTACTCCAGTGATGCTGAGGGTCGGTTACAGGTTGTTCCTGCCGGACATCAGGGGTCACATGTGTTCAGTTCATTTATGAAGGCCAACTGTTTTATTGTGCTTGAACGTGAATGCGCCGATGTTCAGCCCGGGGAAACCGTGTCGATTGAACCTTTTAATTACCTGCTGGACGACTGAATGGACGGGACTCTCAGCGATGAAGAAATCCTCCGCTACAACCGGCAAATCGTACTGAAAGATTTCGACTTCGAGCGACAGGAGCAGTTAAAAACCTCACGGGTTCTGATTGCCGGACTGGGTGGTTTAGGCTGCGCCGTTGCCCCTTACCTGGTCGCTGCAGGAGTCGGCGAAATGACATTATGTGACTTTGATACTGTCTCAGTATCTAATCTGCAACGACAGATCCTGCATAATGATGAAACGCTGGGGATGCCCAAAACGGCCTCAGCGCTTCTTGCACTGGAAAAGCTGAATCCCTTTGTCCGGCTCATTGCAGATAATCAGGCCTTAGCAGAAGAGAATGCCGATGAGCAGGTAAAACATCAACATGCTGTTGTGGATTGCAGTGATAATGTTGCGACCCGTGAACTCCTGAACCGTATCTGTTATCGCCATAAAGTCCCATTGATTTCAGGCGCGGCGATCCGTATGGAGGGTCAGCTTTCGGTGTTCCGCTGGCACGACGATGAGCCGTGTTATCGCTGTATCAGTCGTTTATTTGGCGATCAGGGGCTTAGCTGTGTCGAAGCCGGGGTAATGGCTCCGCTGGTGGGGATGATAGGTACGTTGCAGGCCATGGAAACACTGAAGGTCCTGACCGGCTACGGGGAAAGCCCGCGGGGCAAGCTACTGCTGATTGACGCCATGGTAACCCGTTTCAGGGAGTTCCGGGTCCCCCGGGATCCGCACTGTGAGGTCTGCGGCACCAAATCCGCATAAAAAAACGGTTGTCTGTACACAGACAACCGTTTTCACATTACAGACGTTTACACAATGCCCTGGCTGCGCAGGTAATCTTCGTAAGTTCCGGAGAAGTCAGTCACCCCTTCCGGTTTGATCTCAATAATACGTGTTGCCAGCGAGCTGACAAATTCACGGTCATGAGAAACAAAAATCAGCGTACCTTCGTACATTTCCAGTGCCATATTCAGGGATTCGATAGATTCCATATCCAGGTGGTTTGTCGGCTCATCCATTACCAGCACGTTCGGTTTTTCCATCATCAGTTTACCGAACAGCATACGGCCCTTTTCACCCCCGGATAAGACTTTCGCAGGCTTTTTAATATCATCCTGTGAGAACAACAACCGGCCAAGAATACTGCGCACAGCCTGCTCATCATCCCCTTCCTGTTTCCACTGGCTCATCCAGTCGAACACCGTCAGGTCATTCGCAAAATCTGCGGCATGGTCCTGAGCATAATAACCAATCTGCGAATTTTCAGACCACTTAATGCTGCCGTTATCAGGCGTCAGCTCACCCATCAGTGTTTTCAACAGTGTTGTTTTACCGATACCATTCGCACCAATAATGGCCACTTTCTCACCCACTTCAAGTAGCAGATTAAGCTTATTGAATAGGGGACCTTTATCAAACCCTTTGGTTAATGCTTCAGTGGTCAGTGCATTTCTGAACAATTTCTTATTTTGTTCAAAACGCATAAACGGATTCTGACGGCTGGAGGCTTTAACTTCATCCAGCTTAATTTTATCCATTTGTTTAGCACGTGATGTTGCCTGACGGGATTTAGAAGCATTCGCGCTAAAGCGACTGACGAATGACTGCAGCTCTGCGAGCTGGGCTTTTTTCTTCGCATTATCAGACAGGAGGCGTTCCCGCGCCTGAGTCGCCGCGGTCATATACTCGTCGTAATTGCCGGGATAGACACGTAACTCACCATAATCCAGATCCGCCATATGCGTACACACCATATTCAGGAAGTGACGATCGTGCGAAATAATGACCATGGTACTGTTACGCTCGTTTAAGACTTGCTCAAGCCAGCGGATAGTATCTATATCCAGGTTGTTCGTCGGTTCATCCAGTAACAATATATCCGGATTAGAGAACAGCGCCTGGGCTAATAACACACGTAATTTCCAGCCCGGAGCCACCTCGCTCATTAAACCGTAATGCTGGCTTACCGGAATGCCTACGCCTAATAACAGTTCCCCTGCCCGTGACTCAGCAGTATAACCATCCATTTCACCATACAGCACTTCAAGATCCGCGACTTTATAACCTTCTTCTTCACTCATCTCAGGTAAAGAATAAATGCGGTCACGTTCTTTTTTTACTTCCCACAGTTCGGTATGGCCCATTATGACAGTATCGAGTACCGTAAATTCTTCGAAAGCAAACTGATCCTGGCGTAATTTACCAATCCGCTCATTCGGGTCATAAGAGACGTTACCTGCCGATGGCTGCAAATCGCCCCCAAGGATTTTCATAAACGTCGACTTACCGCTGCCGTTGGCACCAATTAAACCATAACGATTCCCTCCGCCAAATTTTACAGAGATATTTTCAAACAATGGCTTACTGCCAAACTGCATCGTCACATTACTGGTTACTAACACGGGATAGCCTTATCAATGAATCAAACTCAGGAAAAAATATGCCAGCAGCCACAATGGCTGGCATAGCGTGGTGGAACTTGTTACATGCCCGGCAACTAAAGCATCCTTGTATGGCCTGTACGCTGGACAGGTCCCCTGCCTGTGGTGCCGGGTTCAGGCTAATTTATATAGCCTGTTACGTTACTCGTTAAAAGCAAAAAAGCCAGTAACAAAACGTCACTGGCTCTCCCATTAACAAGGAGTTTACAGCGGATTAGATGAGAAAATCATCCAGGCTTTTGCCTTCATCCAGTGCTTTTTTGATGGCTGCAGGTGTACGGCCCTGACCGGTCCAGGATTTAGTTTCACCGTTTTCGTCAGTGTATTTATATTTCGCAGGACGCGGCGCACGTTTCACACGTTTTTTGCTGACATCAGCAGCACCAATTAATTCGTTAGGATCAATACCATCTGCCAGCAGCATTTCACGGTATTTAGTCAGTTTTTCTTCTTTCTCACGATTCAGAGCTTGTTCAGCTTCAATTTCTTCGCGGCGTTCATTAACTACGACAGTCAGTTTCTCCAGAACTTCTTCCAGATCACTCAGTGCCAGGTCACGAGCCTGAGCGCGCAGAGTACGAATGTTGTTGAGAACTTTAAATGCATCACTCATCTTATTTTCCTTGCTTAACCGGGTACAATTAACAGTGTGGCTGAGATTACCTAATTTAAATAAAAAAATAAATAGCCTTAGCCTGATTATATAATATTAATGCTTACTTTAGCATTATTGGTTACACCTTGAATAAAAATTAACGACACCTTAACAGTGAATGATTTATCTGTGAACAACTCCAGGCGGTGATAAACACCCGAAAGCAGATACCCTTTCATACCTCTGAAAAAAGATAATCATTACATTCACAGGCATTTAATTACTTAAATCTTCTTTTCTAATCAGATCATGACAGTATAAAAAAACCGGGATTATAATTAGCACTCTCAGTGAACAATCTGATTTTGCAGGTAATCGTTTGCAATACTCAAAAAGTAGCGCTAACAGTCTCTTACTCACCGGGATTAAATTATTCCCCCGGGGATCACAGTGTTATTCACAGTAAAGGTGGAAGGCTTGCAGAAGGCTCCGGCATAAACGATAAAGTGTAATTATCAGTAAATCAGAGAGGTATAAACAACCACAGGGAGTTGAGAGGGGTAATTAAAGGGAAACACTGTTTCCCCCGGCCATCATTCTGTAATAAACCGGGGTCCGTCCGCGGCTGACTCACTTAAGCAGGATCGTCATCTCTGATTCAGGTATTTTGAGTCGATGACTGATAAAAAGCTCTGAAGATCTCCAGCGTTTCATCGCTGACATGATGCTCAATACCTTCCGCATCCCGGTGAGCAATTTCGGAACTGATGCCCAGAGAAAGCAAAAAGTTTTCTACAATATGGTGCCTTTCACGGCTTTGCTCCGCCAGCTTTTCACCTTCAGCGGTCAGAAAAACCCCCCGATAAGGTACCTGCTCTACCAGACCGGTGCCGGCCAGCTTTTTGAGCATTTTAGCGACTGTTGGCTGCGACACCCCCAGTCTGGCGGCCATATCTACCTGGCGGGCTTCACCAAATTCATGGATCAGGTCTGAGATTAATTCAACATAATCATCGATCAATTCACGGCGATGTGCCTCTCTGACCTGCCGAAACCCTTCAACATGCTCTTCGACATCTTTAATCGATCCCGGCCGGGAAACCGTTTTTTTCGCTCGATGATTCATTCAACTTCCTCTTTATGACCCAGGCAATCACTGAATAGATGCCGGTAATCTGGTGCACATTGTAAACCAGCTGAGAAGAAGCTCAAATTTTTCCTGAATAGCCATGGCTAAATCATATAGCCAATGCTATACCTGTCAGTATAGAGAAACGCGTTGATACGTTCTGACTGGTACAGATCTTCTCCGCAATACTCATGGTTTATTTCCGCAAGGGGGTTATATGAAATGCACAACGCACTGCACACACTGTCATCGTGACCTGAACACCCGCTCTGACGGATTCAGTAAAACAGCTCTGCTTGCATGCTTACTGCGTCAGTCTCCCTTCCGGTTACGATTAATGCTGGCAGAGCTGCTTCTGAAGCGGCTAACCCGCCACACGGTGACGGACCAGGTTGCAGTTAATTTTTCCTGCCGTTTACACGAATGAGGGGTTCTGAGACCACCCATCACTCATTGCCCCCACTCTCCCTGCAATATGCAGGGTTTCCATGCGATCCCATCATACCGCAGTCACATCCTTTCAGGGCTAAAAAAGCAGCAGCAACCTTTCACCCGGCTCCCCTGAACCGTCTCTGAACAGCAGAGGCTCTTTTCCGTAAAAAAGTGGGTATGATCTGGTGTTTCCGGAAGGGGTCATGAAAGGATCCAATAGACACTTCATCCGTCTCAGAAAGTTGCCGGGGCCCTTTTATTACCGGTTTTTACAGATAAAAAAACGGCCCTGACGGGCCGTTTTTGGTGTACTCTGAATGCATCGGGCGGGATTAGAAGCTGTAACCGACGCCTGCGATCCAGGTACCGACGTCAACGCTACGGATACGGCTCTGCTCGTAACCAACATCAACGGCGAAGTTATCGATTGGGTTGAACTGCAGACCTGCACCATAAGAGAAACCAACATCGCTGGTGTCTTGCTTCTGGTACTTAGACAGGTCGTTCATCTGGTATTTGCCGTAGCCGATACCAACAACACCGTAGATGCTAGCCCAGTCGTTCAGACGGTAAGCCGGACCACCGGTGAAGCCATAGTACTGACCTTTCTGGTAGTAATCACCTACATCACGGTTTTTCGCAGTGTAAGTGAAAGATCCGATCCAACCCAGTGGGTTAGAACCATCTTCGTAACGGTATTTCAGGTTGAAACCGTTAGCTTTGTTCAGGACACCCTGGTAATCGCTCTGTGCGTAACCACCAGTAATAGTGCTTTGTGCCATTGCTGAACCAGCAGATACTGCCAGAACGCAAGCCAGCGCTGAAAGACATGCAATTTTTTTCATAATCACCTCAAATGTGAAACGACTTCTTATTTCCTGACAACGACGAAAATATAGCAAAAAATAGTTGGAAACTCTGCCCTGATTTTATTGTCTAACAGATTGTTTGGTGTAACAGAACGTTACCAGTTATCTATAATCCTATGATTTTAGGCTGTTTTGAAGGTTTACTGCCGACGCAATTATTCTGTGCTTACCGGGGATTTTCAGGATATTCCTAAAATTAATGTGCAGGTTTTCTATATCGGCGGCCACGATCGCTTAAAAATCAATCAATAATGACGGTATTTTTCCGGGACTTCAGTGTGCGTTTTCGGATAATTCAGATAAACTTCCCCGCCGGATCACCTTTCGTTACTTTTTCACAGGATTTCTCCCGATGTCCCCGCACGACAATAAAAAGAATACCAGCCTGCTTTTTCCGATTGCCCTGTTATTAATTGCCATGATGTCATTACAGGGGGCTGCCTCGCTGGCAAAGTATCTGTTTCCGATTGCCGGAGCGCCCGGTGTCGCGGCACTCCGCCTGGGGTTATCCACCCTTATGTTATGGGCTATTTTTAAACCCTGGCGTCTGCGCTTTAAGAAAGAACAGCGTCGCCCGCTGGTCTTTTATGGTCTGGCGTTGGGGGGAATGAATATGTTGTTCTATCTCGCCTTACGCACCATCCCGTTAGGAATCGGTGTGGCGCTTGAATTTCTCGGCCCCCTGACCCTGGCGCTGGCCAATTCCCGGCGGCCGACAGATTTTTTCTGGATAGTGATAGCCGTGACCGGACTCGGTTTTCTTCTGCCGCTGGAACACGGCGTTTCCGATATCGATCCCTTAGGCGCCCTGCTGGCGATTTGTGCCGGAGCCTGCTGGGCAATTTATATTGTCTTCGGCCGGAAAGCCGGTATCGAACACGGTGCGGCCACCGTAGCTGCGGGATCACTGATTGCTTCCGTCATTTATGTCCCCGCCGGGCTGACCTTCGCGGCCAGTGGATTGTGGCACTGGGAAATCCTCCCGCTGGCACTGCTTCTCGCCCTGCTTTCTAATGCCATTCCTTATTCCCTGGAAATGATGGCACTGACCCGTCTGCCTGCCAGACTCTTTGGTACGCTGATGAGCCTTGAGCCGGTTGTTGCGGCAATGTCGGGATTGATTTTCCTCGGAGAAGAGTTAAACCTTCCGCAATGGCTGGGATTAACCGCTATTATTATTGCCTCTGCAGGGTCGACTCTGACGATGCAACCTGCGAAAAATCGCCTGCGTCGTGTCCGGGTGAAATCAGCAAAATCCTGATGAGCAGACTCCCCTCTCTTTTTCGCCATTGCTCAGGACGATAACAGCGATTGGTCAGGCCATCGTGCAAAGTCGTCAGCGGTTGCTATACTTATCCGCACATTCAATATCGCACTGGCAACATCGACTAAGAGAGGAAATCATACTATGAGTACCGCAAAACTGGTCAAAACTGAGGCTTCTGATCTAATCTATACCCGTAATGATGTCAGCGAAAAAGACAAACTTGCTACTATCAACGTCCTGAGCCGCGTAGTCATTGAGCTAATTGATCTGTCTCTGATCACTAAACAAGCACACTGGAACATGCGTGGGGCTAACTTTATTGGTGTCCATGAAATGCTGGATGGTTTCCGCACGGCTATCACCGATCATCAGGACATCGTGGCAGAACGAATTGTGCAGTTAGGGGGCGTTGCTCTGGGAACGCCTCAGGTCGTGGCCGATAAAACCCCGCTGAAAAGCTATCCGCTGAACGCTCACAGTGTTCAGGAGCATCTGCATGCACTGGCAGAACGTTATTCCGTAGTCGCCAATGATGTGCGTAAAGCCATCAGTGAAGTCCCGGATGAAGATACTGCTGATATTTTCACTGCCGCTTCCCGTGACCTGGATAAGTTCCTGTGGTTCATCGAAGCAAATATCGAATAATAGCTCCGGAAAATAACGGATATCACGTTTGAAAGTGATATCCGTTCAGCATCAGGCGGGACGGTGACGTAAGCGTTTCGCCCGCTTCTCAGGGGACAGATAGCTCCATGCCAGTAAACGGCTCTGCTTCTGCCCCTGCCCCATCTCAATAACTCTGTAGTCTTCCACGCCGGCATCCCGTAACAGCCCGCTCAGCGGTTTTATATTTTCCTGCTTTGAAACCAGGGTACTGAACCAGATAACCTGAGATGAGAATCGCTGACTTTCGCGGATCATATTTCCGATAAAGCCACGCTCCCCCCCCTCACACCACAGTTCATGATGCTGACCTGCAAAATTCAGCCCTTTTTCCTCATCTATTCCGAGATTCTTCAGTTTACGTTCGCTTCCCTGCAACGATTCTTCCGCCGAACGATGGAACGGCGGATTACAAAGAGTCAGATGAAAGAAATCGTTTTTCTGAATAATCCCGCCGAAAATCACTCCGGCATTCTTCTGTCGCCGCAGACGGATAAGGCGCTGTAACCCCGGGTTGGCAGCAATGAGACTGTTCGCGGCACGCAACGATTGCGGATTAATTTCCGAACCGGTGAAGCGCCATCCGTATTCTGCTGCCCCAATCAGGGGATAGATACAGTTCGCCCCGCAGCCGATATCCAGAACATCGGCGGTGGCTGGCAGCGTACCCTGCAGGTCAGAGGCTAATAAATCAGCCAGAAAATGCAGGTAATCCGCTCTTCCGGGCACCGGCGGGCAGAGGAAACCCTCAGGCAACTGCCAGTTAATATCATAGTACTGCTTCAGCAGAGCCTGATTCAGCGCTTTTACGGCCTCCGGCTCGGAAAAGTTAACTGAGAGTGTTCCCGCCGGTGTCGTAATCAGCCACTGACTAAGCTGCGGGTTAATTTCGCACAACAAGGATAAATCATATTTTCCCTGATAGCGGTTTCGGGGATGCAGCGTAGCTTTTTTGTTTTTTTTAATCATACCGTTTCATTAATTATTGCGTGACTTCATTAGCTCAGATGAAGAGAGCCATCGCCTGACCGGAGGTCCCCGGTTCACCCGGGTCAGTATCCGCAGGCTTGTAACCTGGCCAGCCCTTCATCCACATCGGCGCATTGTCCGCTGAGCATCAGACAGCACGCCACCTGTAAGCGCAGAGGCTGCGGGACGGGGATTTCCCCGGCCAGCACTGCAGAGATCCAGCGGGCCGTCTCTGCTGCAGATTTAGATAATGGCAGAGAAACACTGGCCTCTGGCTGTCGTTCGGTCAGTAATTTCGGTGCCGGATGTTTACCATCCACCGAATACAGTGCCGGACCGCGTTGCGGGTTAGCATAGACTTCACCCTCGCAACCATTAAGTAATAATGCCGGTGCGTCTGACTGATGGAAAAATGCAGCCACTTTCGGAATATATTCCGGATGCGAAACAGCGGAAATACGCAGCCCTTCAGCAGGGGCAAAAGGCGTGGCCAGTTTTGCCAGCGTATGGGCGCTGTTACGTAACCCCAGTTGCCATCGTAATGCCAACTGACCGGCTAACGCCGGGCACCATCCGTCAATGGTCATAAAGGCAACTTTGCCCTGGTCGAGCAATGATTGCGCTTCTGCCGGACTTCCGGCCGGAAGAATGCCCAGCTCAGCAAAGACAGCTTCGCTGGTGATCCGCGTGGGATCGTTACTGATACCATGCACAAAAACCGGAAAACCTGTTTTTTCCAGTAATAAGGCCAGCAGCGGTGTCAGATTTCCCTGCCGGCGGGCACCGTTATAACTCGGTATGACCACGGGTATGGGTCTGTTTTTCGGCGGCTGTAACCGGGGAAGCTTCTCCTGCAGTGCCTGGTAAAAGCCCCGCATCTCTTCTTCACTCTCCCCTTTGATCCTCAGTGCAATTAACACTGCTCCTAGAACCAGCGGATCCAACTGGTCATTCAGCATCGCCTGATAGAGCTGATAGGCGGTTGGCTCATCCAGATCGCGGGCGTGATTTTTACCCCGCCCGATTTCTTTGACTATACGGGTGATATCCATCCTGTTTTCCTGCCTGTGGTCACTGAGGGTCATTATCTGTTCGATTTAACGCTTCTGACGACGGGTCGTCGTCTTTTTACGCGGTGCCGCGGAGGATTTTCCGCGACGGTTCACTGTCTGTCCCGTTTCCGGGGGCGGAATTTCCGGTTGTTCGATAGCAAACACCGGTAAAGCCGCCAGCAAACGGCTTCCGTAGGCCTTTGTTAATAGCCGCCGGTCATAAATCACCACCTCGCCAAAGCATTGATGGCTTCGGATAAGTCTGCCTACCTGCTGTATCAGGGTAAAGGACGCGCCGGGCAGACTTTGGATTTCAAACGGATAACGTTGCTGACTTTTCAGCCATTCTCCTTCTGTCAGGATCACCGGACTATCGATGGGCGGAAACGCTATCTTATGAATATGTACCTGAGTCAGCAGTTCTCCCTTCAAATCCAGACCTTCTGAAAAAGACTGTAACCCGACCAGAACGCTTTGCTGCCCCTCAGTGACCCGCTGCCGATGTAGCGCTATCAGACGGGAACGTGGCTGGTCGCCCTGCACCAGAAGCATCAGACGTAAATCGGTCACATGGGCCAGAAACTGCTGCATTGCCCGGCCACTGGAGAACAATACCAGGCTGCCGGTGTGTTTTTTCTCTTTTACCTGTTGGCGGAAGTAACGCGCCATTTCAGCAATATGCAGCGCCTCCTCTGCAAGCCTGGGTTCATACTGCATTTCAGGGATCACTAATTTTCCCTGGCTGACATGATTGAACGGGGAATCCAGTGTGACAAAGCGGTCCCCGGCAGACTCTTTCAGGCCCGACATTTCGCTGAAACGGCGAAAGCTATTCAGTGAACGTAATGTCGCAGAGGTCACGATAACATGAGGGACTTTGCGCCATAACAGTTTTTCAAGTTGCTCACTGACCCGGATTCCGGCGCAATGGAAAAAAAGATGACACTTATCTTCCTGCCATTCTGCTGTCAGCCATTTTGATACCGGTGCCCCGGATAACTGGTTAAGACCCGCCAGCCACCATAATTTGCTCAATGATTCAAACCAGCCCTGAAAACGGTTCAGCTGTAATAATCCACGATGGATCCTGACCATATCCTGTTTGCCAGTCATCTCACCCAGTGCATTGATCAGATATTCACATAACCCGCGTAGCCCGTCACAGAGTTTAAATAACTGCTGACAGCGTGCAGTGGCTTCTTCCGGTAATTCCCCCAGAATAAAACGGTATTCCGCCTTCCCCTGCGGATCTTCCGTCAGTAACGGCATAAATTCTGCCGCCATTTCCTGCATTAACTGCCGGACAACACCGCAATGTTCTTCCAGACGACCGGGGCTTGCCAGCGGCGGCGGTGATTTAAAGGTAAACCAGCTGCGCAGGGTACCAATAAATTTAATAAACAGATCCAGCTGCAAGGCGCTACCGGCGGGTGAAATATCACTGCTCATTTCCAGCGCATCCCGCGCCACTTCAGGAAGATGATGTCCTTCATCAACGACCAGCAACATCTCTTTCGCCGGGGGCAGAACCGCATCACTTTCCAGTGCCGCCATCACCAGTGCATGGTTGGCGACAACCACTTCAGCCTGCTCTATTTCCCGGCGAGCCAGGAAGAACGGGCACTCTTTGTACCACTGACAATGGTGAGCCAGACAACTGTTTTTATCGGTCGACAGCCGCAACCATAACGGATCGTCGATCTGTTCATCACAATGATCCCGGAGCCCGTCCCAGGCGCCGGATTTCAGTGAACTCTCCAGCCGGGTACAGACTTTCTGTTCACGTTGCTGCTGTTCGCCGGAAATGGCTGGCCGGGTTCCTGCCGACTCTTCCAGGTAGAGGAATAAATCCCCCTGCGTGTCCGGTTCAGCGGTGGTAAATGCCAGGTTGCGGGGACAGACATACCGGCGGCGCCCGAAGGCCGCCGTAAACGTCAGGTCCGGAATAAACTTTTTTAACAGCGGCAGATCTTTATCAAAAATCTGATCCTGCAGGGCAACGTTGGCGGTACTGATCACCAGTTTCTTTTCTGCCGATCGGGCAACCGCGATCCCCGGGATCAGGTACGAAAGGGTTTTACCGACACCGGTCGGGGCTTCAATCACCAGATGACGATCATCTTCCCCTGCCAGCGTTTTTGCCACTTCAGCAATCATCTGACGTTGCGGCAGACGGGGGATAAAATCGGCGACCTGTGTCTGTAACAGCTTATACCATTCGCCGATTTGTAATTTTAATGCGGGAGTCAGAACCATAACGACCATCTGCCTGAAGAATCAGACTGTATTTTTACACAGTATGGCGGCCGACGGCAGTCCTGAAAGCAAATTAGCCCGCAATTCATTGTGTCGTCCGGTGCCATTGTTCTGCTGAGACTGACAGAATAGTTTTTTGATAACGCATGTTAGATTATAATAGCTATCGGATCTGTGTCAGGATAACTACGATATGTCCCAGTCTGGGTTTTACACAATCGGTGATATTTCAAGGGATTGTTCCATCAACCCGGTCACTTTACGCGCCTGGCAACGGCGTTACGGGCTGATCACGCCGCACCGGACGCCCGGCGGGCACCGCCTGTACAGCGAAGCGGACCGGCAAAAGATACTGGAAATTAAACGCTGGATCGAAAGCGGTTTACCGCCGGCTAAAGTTAAAGCCCTGCTGGATGGCGAAGCCACCGAGACCCGCAGTGAATGGGTTTTACGCCAGGATGAACTGCTGTCTGTTCTGCGGGATAATCAACCGGCACGGTTGCGTCAGTGGATTTATTCTCTCGGGAAAGATAATCCGGCGGGCGTACTGATAGATCAGGTATTTCTTCCGGTTCGTCAGAGGCTGATGCTGAATCAACACACGGCCGCCTATATGAGCAGTTTGCTGGACGGTATTCTGATCGATTATGTCAGCTTTTCACTGGCAGCCACACGTAAACGTGCCGGGGAAGATGCACTGCTGATCGGCTGGTCCTCCCGTGACCGCCTCCGCTTGTGGCTGGAAAGCTGGCGTTTAACGGAAAAAAACTGGCGTGTTACCGTACTGGCTGAGCCACTAAAACTGACGGATCCGCACCTGTTACCCCACACACAAATTTTTTTATGGACCGATAATCCATTAACGCGGGTACAACAAAATCAGCTGGCAGAATGGCAAGAGAGTGGTTATAAGATTGAAGCACTTCACAGGTCAGCGTCTTCCTCATCCCCCTTACGGGATAAGATTGCAGAACGGTCATCCTGATCCTGAAGAACCTTTCCCTGTTAACGGAGCAGCATGGACATGAACTGGCAAAAAATCGGCATTACCTTTCTTTTCCTGCTACTGGCTGTCGGGGGGATGGGCGGCCTGATGCTGGTGGGCTATACCATTATCCTCAGGTCCTGACCCACCCTTTGCGGAGTAACACGGCGCTACTCCGCTGCTATAAAAGCGGGATGATGGGCAATAGCCTGTGACAGCGTATAAAGAAACCAGGGAGTAAACCTGTCGGGATCGGCGGCCATTTCACGTTGTAATTCACCCACATGGCTATATCGCCACGCATCGGCTTCCTCAATATTGAGTACCGGCGGTTCGTCGGTGATGCCGAAAAAAACATGCCCGTATTCATGTTCCGTCAGACCATTGTTCAGCGGCATATTGTAACTTATTTCGAAAACCGGCTGCAGAGAGACGCTCAGCCCCATTTCTTCACGCAAACGACGTTCTGCCGCCTGTTGTGTCCCTTCGCCAGGAAAAGGATGTCCGCAACAGGTATTGCTCCACAACCCCCCGCAATGGTATTTGCTGGCCGCCCGGCGCTGGAGCAGAAACTCACCTTTCCGGTTAAAGACATACACAGTAACGGCCCGGTGTAGTAGCCCTTTTTCATGTACTTCCAGTTTTTCCATTTTTCCTGTCGGGATATCATTTTTATCGACAAGAATAACTTCGATCGCTGACATAAGAATTCCTTAAAAAATCTTCAGTGATTATACACTGCTGCCAGCGCACAGTGAATCACTCCCCCTCAGCCGGTGAGGCGGCTCTGCGCATCGCTTTGGCGCGTGCGCCGTCGGTCACTGACCAGCGCAAGAGGGCCGCCACACCCTGCATGCTGTGACGGGTCATCCATCGCTGTAAACGACTTCGGCGTGGCAGACCCGGTACCGACGTCCATTCAGGCAGCAGATCGCCTCCGGCACGCAGCATAATATTCATCACGGGACGGGCGGCGGCCGAGGGTGCCGGTGCCGAATACAATAACCGGCTGACTTCGCAGGTCCGTTCATCAATACAGAGTTGAGGCCGCATCGCCTGCAGATACGCTTCCACCTCAGTGACTGTCACCGGAATATTCGTGGCTCCCAGTGCCTGACCGGTCAGTGCTGCCTCTCTGTAATAACGGTTCTGTTCGTCACGGCTCAGTGCCGGGTTTTTGTAGCGCAGGTGAGCGGCAAGAAAACAGTAAGTTTCGGCGACATGAACCCAGGTCAGCAACGCCGGATCATAAGCTCGGTACTTCCGCCCCAGGTGGTCTTCACCGGTGACATGCAGATGAATTTTCTTCACTTTCTCTATCAGCGTGCTGGCATCACGGCAGTTGCCAAAACTGGTGACCGCAATGAACTGGCTGGTCCTGCGTAAGCGCCCGAACATATCTCTGCGAAAGTCCGAGTGATCCCGGACGCCAGCCAATGCCAGCGGATGCTGCATCTGCAAAAGCAGTGCCGCTATCCCGCCACATAGCATAGAAGGGAAATCGCCATGAACTTCCCAGACCATACTCCCCGGGCCGAATAAGCCCGGATCGCCTGGCGGCTGAGTGAGATCAAACTCATTCAGTGACAAACCGTTAAGCCGTGACACCTGTCGGGAAATTTTGTTGCGGATCATACTTATCATGGTCTCTCATGCCGGAAAAAAAGACCGCCGGCATCGGTCCGGCAGTCCGGGTTAACGCAAGGTAAAGACCGTTTTCTGCGTCCTGACCGAATCCAGCCCTATCATCAGGTTAAACTTCCCGGGTTCAGCCACATAGTGCATCTGCGGGTCCCAAAATTTAAGTTCATCTGTGGTAACAGTAAAACTGACACGTTCCGACTGCCCGGGGGCCAGCTGGATCCTGCGAAAATCTTTTAATTCTTCCACCGGACGGCTCAGGCTGGCAACCGGGTCATTCAGGTACATCTGAACCACGGTTGCCCCGGACCGTTTACCCGTGTTGGTGACCGTCACACTCGCCTGCAGGCTGCCTCCGGCACTGAGTGCCGGTGCTGAAAGTGTGACCAGGGAGACGGTAAAGGTGGTATAGCTCAGGCCATAACCAAACGGATAGAGTGGGCCATTGATCGCATCGTAGTAGTGAGAGGTATACTTATCGGGATGCAGATAGTTATACGGCCTGCCGGTTGGCAGATGGTTATAATACACCGGCAGTTGCCCGACAGAGCGCGGGAAGCTCACCGGTAATTTTCCGGAGGGGTTGATATCGCCAAACAGCACATCAGCAATGGCATGACCTCCTTCCGTCCCACTGAACCAGGTCTCCAGAATCGCATTCGCCTGCTCCGCCTGGTGGCTGATATCCAGTGGCCGGCCATTCATCAGAACGATCACCAGCGGTTTTCCCGTGGCTTTTAACGCATCCAGCAGCCTGCGCTGCGCCTGCGGAATACGGATATCACTACGGCTGGACGCTTCATGCGCCATCCCCTGTGACTCTCCGACCGCGGCCACCACTACATCGGCTTTACGTGCCATATCGACCGCCTGGTCTATCAGTTGCTGCGGTGATTGTTTATCGACCGTCACCGCAGGTTCATAACTGTTCAGAAATTTTTGTACCTGCGGGTTGTCGGTAATATTGGCGCCTTTGGCATAAAGTAACGTTGCCTTCCCCCGCAGGGCATCCTCCATCCCCTGACGTAAGGTCACCGACTGCGTTGCCACCCCGGCGGCAGACCAGCTCCCCATAATATCCCGCTGACTGTCCGCCAGCGGTCCGACCAGGGCAATCGTGCCCTGCTTTTTCAAAGGCAGTACATCCAGGCGGTTTTTCAGTAACACCAGCGTTTCTGCCGCAACATCCCGGGCTTCGCGACGATGAAGGCGACTTTCTGCATTGGTATCTGCCGGGTCATCTTTGGCGGGCCCCAGATGCCGGTAAGGGTCACTGAATAGCCCCATATCGTATTTCACATTCAGAACATGGCGGGTGGCATCGTCTATCTCAGCCATGGTCACCGCACCGCTTTTGACCAGTCCCGGCAGATACTCGCTGTAATACTGATCGCTCATGCTCATATCAATACCTGAGGTAATGGCGATACGTACCGCATCCTGAGGGTCACTGGCGACCCCGTGCTGAATTAACTCTTTAATGGCGCCATGGTCACTGATAGTGATCCCTTTGAATTTCCATTGCCGGCGTAATACATCTTTTAATAACCAGGCATCGGCCGTGGCGGGGACTCCGTTTATCGAGTTCAGCGCCACCATTACCCCGCCACTCCCGGCATCCAGAGCAGCTTTATAGGGTGGCAGATACTCCTGAAACATACGCTGAGGGCTCATATCCACCGAGTTATATTCCCGCCCCCCCTCCACGGCACCATAGAGTGCAAAATGTTTAACCGTGGTCATCAGCGAGTAACGATCGGCCGGGCTTTTTCCCTGCATCGCGGTCACCATCGCCTGTCCCATCCGGGAGGTCAGCAGAGTATCTTCGCCGAACCCTTCAGACATGCGGCCCCAGCGCGGTTCATGGCTGACATCCACCATCGGTGCCCATGTCATATTCAGTCCGTCATCCGCCGCCTCATACGCAGAAATACGCCCGACGGTTTTCACCGCATTCACGTCCCAACTGGCGGCCAGGCCGAGAGGAATAGGAAATATCGTTCGCTGTCCATGCACCACATCATAGGCAAAGAATAACGGGATTTTCAGCCGGCTCAGCTGCATCACCTGATCCTGCATTGCACGGATATCCGGCCGGGTGACCGTATTAAAAATCGCCCCCACCTGCCCCTGACGGATCATATTGCGGATGGCCGACTTCGGATTATCCGGGCCGACGCTTATCAGTCTGAGCTGACCGATTTTCTCATTCAGTGTCATTTTCGAAAGCAGCCGGGTGACAAACGCATCCCGTGCCTGTTCATTAGGAACACCGGGCTCTGCCGGGGTCGTTGCAAATGCAGTGGGGATCGAAACACTTATTACCAGTAACGGGTAAAACCATTTCATAGTCAGGCTCTCAGAGACGGGCAGCTGTCGGGGACCGGGACAGGTGTACACTGAACCGGGGTCGGGTCTGTTCTGAAAAGCATAGCATGCAGAAAGTATTACGGGGAGTGGCCGGGCCCGGGAACAGCAAGCCCGATCAAAGAGATAACCGGTTATTCCGTCGGCCCCGGAATGGATGACTCTTTCTTCTGTTCGATAACCATCGTCTGCGGTGAGGACAACGGCACATCGGAATGGCGCAAGCGCACCAGGATTTCGAACAGTAACTCACTTTTCACCGAAGATATCTGCCGTTGAGTCGCCACATTACCGGTGACACTGAGAGAAATCCCCTGAGCGGAAAGATCTTTAAAACTGACCGACGGTGCCGGGGTTTCAAGGATACGTTCGTTGTCCTGATAAACCCCCAGTAAAATCTCTTTCACCTTTACCGGATCAATATCGAGCGGGAAAACCAGCGGAATAGTTACCACCCCCTGGGCATTCCCCATCGTGGCATTACGGACATTCTGTGAGATCAGCTGTGAGTTCGGCACAATCACCGTCGATTTATCGGAGAGCTGGATCTCAGTCGCACGGACATTAATACGACGGATGTCCCCCTCATAACCACTGATGCCGACCAGGTCTCCCACTTTCACCGGACGTTCGGTGAGCAGGATCAGCCCGGAGATAAAGTTTTTAACGATCTCCTGTAAACCAAAACCAATACCGACCGACAGCGCACTGACAATCCAGGCGAGCTTATTCCACTGCACGCCCATCACTGAAAGCGCCAGCAGGATCACCAGCACATAACCCACATTGGTAAATAAAGTGATGATAGAAACCTGCATCCCTTTATCCATCTCAGTTTTCGGCAGGAAGTCCTGATCCAGCCAGCGCCTGACCGCACGCAGAACATATATCCCCGCCACTAACGGGATCAGTGCGGTAACAACCTGCGAAGGTACAATATTGAGTTTTTCGAGCCCTTTCCCGCCCCAGAATGCGATGGCTTTTTGCAGCATTTCTGTCGGAGAGATCGAGGATATGGTGCCATTGAGTAACGCAAATATAAGCAATAACACCAGAAAGGATTTCAGTAATGCCGATAACAGTGAGGCAATCTGATGTAAGTAACGTTCATCGATATCCAGTGTGCTTTGCACTCGCTGGCCACAGGCGTTAGCAGTAGAAAATATCGCTTCACAACTGTCCGCCGCCAGCTGACTGAGAAGATAAAAAGAGCTGAGGAGAATACCAATCCACACCACCTCATAGCTGAGGAAGCGCCCGAAGGTCACATAACCGATGAGTAATGCCACCAGAATGGCCACTCCGGCAAGAAACAGTGAAAGTTCAATAATACCGGCCAGAGTGGAACGCGTTTCCACGGTCGTGTCATCGTTCTGGATCCGGCGTCGGGTTCGATTAATACGCATCACAATCATAACGGCAAACAGACCAATCACTAAGGCCGTCAGTCCGTTACCGAAGACGGTGGTACTGACGCTGGTACCGACCGTATAGTTAAACGATTCCATCGCCTGGAAGACAAAGACCACCAAAGCAATAAAGGTCGGAAAAGGCTTTAGCGCATTGGCAACACCATTACTGATATTCGCCAGGCGCCAGCTGGGTCGCCGCGTGGAAAGAAAAGAACGCCCCAGCCCCGCAATCAGACCACAAATGATACTCAACTGCACCAGCCGGGAAACGTATTCCCGCACATCATTTTCCACCGCATCACTCCGGGTAAACGCCAGCGCAATAAAGTTAAATGACAGCACGACGGCCAGTAAGGTGGTTAAGGCAATCGCCATTGCCAGAAAACTGCGTCTCAGGCGCCCTTCCGGCAGCTTATGAATGCTGACCCAGGCAAGAAACTCTTCCATATAGCGACGCCCCGCGACCATCACCAGTATGGCGGCCAGCACCCAGAAAACGGTTCCCACCCGGGCATCGGGACTCCAGGAAAGTAGCGCGGTATCCAGTAATTCCTGACTGAATCGTTCAAACTTCTCATGGTCGAACGGATTACTGTCATAAAGCGGCTGCCAGAACGTTGCTGACAGGATACTGCCGGAGTTAAGCGCCAGCTGGGTTCTTAGCTGATCCCGGCGCAGATTAAGGATCTGTGCGGATAATACCAGAGCACCATTCTTTAGCGCCGTGGCCTGTTTAATCTGACTATCCAGTGTTTTTTTCTGCTCACCCAGCACCCGTCGTTTGCTGGTAACGTCGGCGGTCTCTTTGACACCGCTGCCCGGGGCCGGTGGCGGCCCCAACACTGCAAGCTGAGCATCTATTTTCTGGCTTTGAGGCTGCAGGCTCTGTGCCAGCGTATCGGCATTCTCTGAAAGCTCCTGAGCCATTTCATTCAGCTGGCTCAGGGTAACATCCGGCGTCGAACCAGAGACCTGGCCTTTAATTTTATCCAGGATCACCTGCATTTTAGCCAGTTCATGGCCCGCATTAATCTGAGGTGCCGGCTCTGTCTGTGAGGGTTCAGCCAGCGCATTCGCAGAAAACTGACCGGTGAACAGCAGTAAGAAAACGCTGAGAAGGGTCGGGAAAATTCTCATAATGACTTTATACCCCGGAACGATAACGGTGAAGTGGTCAAAAATTATCAGATAATCAGTTGTAGAGTGTTCTTCCGGGACGTGCCATCGGAATGGTACGGAAAACATGCCGGGAACCGACCAGGTTCCCGCCATGTCCTGACATCGGGTTACAAGGCTTTCTCTTTCTTATACGCCAGCGCAGAGGCCGGTACCGGGGCTGACTTTCCGGTTTCCAGCCAGCTACGAATACGGTTAGCATCCGCAAAATGCGTATATTTTCCGAACGCATCAAGCACCACCAATGCCACCGGATGGCCATTAATTTCTGTGCGCATTGCCAGGCAATGTCCCGCCTCATCCGTATAACCGGTTTTCGTTAACCGGATGTCCCAGGTTTTATTATAAACCAGATGATTCGTATTACGGAAAGGCAGTGCGTATGACGGATGACTAAAGATAGCAGTGTCTTCCGGGGTTCGGCTCAGTTCACCGATCAGCGGATACTTTTCGGTGGCTTTCAGCAACTTCACCAAATCTGACGCTGTAGACACATTGTGGATCGATAATCCGGTGGGCTCCACATAATGAGTATGCGTCATCCCCAGGGCGCGTGCCTTGGCGTTCATGGCCTGGATAAAGGCCTGGTAACCTCCGAGATAATGCGCTGCCAGGCTGGCGGCGGCACGGTTTTCTGACGACATCAATGCCAGCAATATCATATTGCGACGACTGATTTCACTGTTCAGTTTGACCCGGGAGAACACACCGCGCATTTCGGGTGTATGACTGATATCTACATTAATTATCTGGTCCAGCGGCTGTTTCGAATCCAGCACTACCATGACGGTCATCAGCTTGGTTAAAGAGGCAATAGGCCTGACACGGTCCGGATGACTGGAAAAAAGGACTTTATTTGTTTTAAGGTCGAGAACCATCGCACTGCCGGACGCTATCTGTGGTTGCAACGCCGCGCCGACATCGGGCGTGCTGCGTTCAGCACTCGCGGGCAAAACGGCCAGGGTCGCGGGTGAAATTAATGCAAAAATCAGTAAAGAA
Organism: Tatumella ptyseos ATCC 33301; assembly: GCF_000735525.1. Taxonomy (GTDB): domain Bacteria; phylum Pseudomonadota; class Gammaproteobacteria; order Enterobacterales; family Enterobacteriaceae; genus Tatumella; species Tatumella ptyseos. Next base: position 74,881 of record NZ_JMPR01000041.1, read on the forward strand.
TGGCGTAAATTTAAAGACATGTTATTAATGATACCGTGATGTTTTTCATGACTGTGCAGGCACAGGCCGCCGCCCGGTATTATCGTGTGGTTAGCTGGCGGCAGCATCATACGCTGTTCATAATAAAAAAACTTAAAGTAACGGAAATTTGACTACCGCAGAATTTGTAAGTAAGTCTGACAAAAATACCGGTTCGACTTCTTCGTAAAACCTGGGGCAACATCGCGCCGGAACGAAATGCCGTGTAAACTTACCATACCGATGAATAATACCAGGGACCTCAGCATTGCATATTGATATTAACTCTTTGATTTCACACTATGGTTATCTTGCGCTATTGATAGGTTGTGTCGCGGAAGGTGAAACATTCGTTCTGCTTGGGGGCGTTGCTGCCCATAAGGGATTATTACATTTTTCCGGCGTCGTCGCGGCGGCGATGGCTGGCGGCATTATAGGTGACCAGTTACTCTACTGGCTGGGGAAACGTTACGGTACCCGAATCATTTCCAGGTTCACAAACCATCAGGATAAAGTCGAAAAAGCCAGACAGCTTATCCACCGTTATCCCAGCCTGTTTGTGATTGGTGTCCGTTTTATGTATGGCTTCCGGATCATCGGCCCCATCATTATCGGTTCCAGCCAGTTGTCTCCGCGCCGTTTTCTGATTTTTAATGTGATCGGTGCATTTATCTGGGCAATGCTGTTTGTCAGTCTGGGATATTTTGCCGGTAAGCTGATCGCTCCCTGGCTGGATAAACTGGATAACTATCTGAAACCTTTGTTCTGGGTTGCAGGATTGCTCGTGGTGTTGTACATAGTCTGGAAAGGGATACGCTTTTTAAAACAGCGGAAGCAGCAGTAACCGGTCAGTTGACAGGTCATGCCCTGCAGTAAAATGCTCCGCGATAAAATGCAGGTTCCTGAGATTCGCTCAAGCACATATACTGTGCCGCCAGCAATACTTTACGGTCCCGGACATTACTCTTAACACGCCCGCTTCAGGCACTAATATACTGAATAAATATGAAAAATAGCATTCGCGCGTTCGCTTCACTCGCACTGGCTTTAGTGGCTTATAGCCACTCTGCATTTGCCGTGCTTTATCCGTTGCCCCCGGCAAACAGCAGTCTTATCGGTGAAAACCTTGAGGTGACTCTTCCGCAGGACAATAAACTGCCGCTGGAGGCTTTCGCCTCTCAGTACCAGATGGGGCTGAGTAATATGCTGGAGGCCAATCCTAAAGTGGATGTCTACCTGCCGCAGGGTGGCACTAAGCTTATCATTCCTCAGCAATTGATCCTGCCGGATGCACCGCGCGAAGGTATTGTGATCAACAGTGCCGAAATGCGTCTCTATTACTATCCGAAAGGCACTAACAGCGTTGTCGTTCTGCCAATCGGTATCGGCGAACTGGGTAAAGATACTCCGCTGAACTGGGTAACCAGTGTCCAGCACAAGCGTCCTTTCCCGACCTGGACACCGACAAAAGCGATGCATGCAGAATATGCAGCTAATGGTCAGAACCTGCCGGATGTCTTCCCTGCCGGACCGGATAACCCGATGGGCCTGTATGCGCTTTATATTGGTCGCCTGTATGCTATCCACGGCACCAATGCTAACTTCGGTATCGGTTTACGGGTAAGCCACGGGTGTGTCCGTCTGCGTGCTGATGATATCAAATGGTTGTTTGAAAATGTGCCGGTCGGTACCCGTGTGCAATTTATCGATCAGCCCATTAAAGTTGCCGTAGAGCCTGATGGTTCACGCTATATTGAAGTGCATAATCCGCTGTCCACGACCGAAGCTCAGTTTACTTCTAATGCGGAAGTCCCGTTAACCATTACACCAGCGATCAGCAAATTTCTGACTGACCCGGGCATTAACCAGAACGTATTGAATGCTGCACTGAAAGCGCGTTCAGGGATGCCGGTGAAAATTAATGGTGTGGGGGGTGCGATTAATACGACACCACAACCGGTGGCAGAAACCTCTGAAGCACTGCCGAAAGAAGAACCGCTGACGCCAAACACCCCACAGGGTGCGAATATTATCACTGAGCAGCCTCAGGCAGCCACAGCCGGATAAATCCGCTTTCTTCTGAGGTCTGACGAAAAGCCCCGCTTACTGCGGGGCTTTTTTTGGGCGTTGGCTAGCGGGAATGACCGTGATACCGTGCCGACCCGGACCTCTCTGCCGACGATACCAAAAGCGTCAGACCGGCTTGAGTGTGTTTCGCCGGAGTAACTGAATCATCAGCACTACCCCTCCGGCAACCACCAGCATTGCCGCCAGATAAACTGAGCGGATCCCGGCGAAATTCATCAGCAAGCCAGCCACCGGTCCGGTGATCCCCAGACCGAAATCCAGGAAGGCAGAGTAAGTTCCCAGGGCGGATCCCTGGCTTTGAGGTTCAACCTGTTTCACCGCCTCCACGCCCAGTGCAGGAAAGATCAGCGAGAAACCACAGCCGGTAAGAAAAGCACCGATATCGGCGCTCAGTACCGAATCCGCATGCCAGAGCAGAAACAGTCCGATCCCTTCCGCCAGAAAGGAGATCAGTGAAACCTTCAGCCCCCCGAAACGGTTGATAGCATTTCCTGACACCAGCCTTATGACGGTGAATCCGAGGCTATACAGCGTCAGCGTCACTGCTGCCCCGCCCCATCCGCGGCTGCTGAAATAGAGCGTGATAAAGGTAGCAATCACCCCAAAACCAATCGTCCCGGCGCTGAGCCCGAGCCCGAAAATCCACACCCGCCGGAAGACCTGGCTGAAGGGAACACGTTTAGCGACGGTCACGATAATGGCAGGCTTTTTACTGGCTAAGACAAAACCCAGCCCGCCCATGAACGCTACCAGCCCGGCAAAGCCACTGATCCCCATCCCCTGATCGAGTAATACTCCCAGAGGGGCACCAATCGCCATAGCCAGATAAGTCGCCACGCCGTTCCAGGAAATCACTCTGGCCGTATGTACCGGGCCGACGAGATTCATCCCCCACAGGGTTGCTCCCGTACTGCTGAAACTTTCGCCGAACCCCAGACAGATGCGTCCCGCCGCCAATAATACTAAGCTCAGCATCGGACGCCCGGCAACGATAGCTGCGATAATCGTCATCACCCCGCTCATTCCGCACAACACCAGGCCCAGCATAACGACTTTTTTCGGGCCGATACTGTCGGCCAGGCGACCACTTTGCGGCCGACTGATCAGCGTGGAGAAATACTGCAAACTGATAATAATGCCGGCAATGAAGGAACTGTAGCCAAGGTTATGGTGAACGAACCCGGGCAGTACCGCCAGGGGTAAGCCGACCGACAGATAGCAGAAGAAAGTGAAAATAACGACAGAGAGAATACGTAGGTTTAACTGAGTCCGGCCCAGCACTGCAGATTCAGCCATGATAAGTAAAATATCCGAAGAAAAAGAGTGAATCTTTTAATCATAGCGTCTGATGGCGCAATACGACAACCGTAAAACGCATTGTCTTCAGCACAGGCTATCGGCAGCCCGCGCAATCGCCGAGGCAATGAGCCCGGACGTCGCCAGGGGACGGACATCACTGAAAAGTCCGGTGGCTTGCGGATACGCTTTACGGAGATAGCCTAGCCACTGCTTGATCCGTGCGACATGATACAACCCGGTATCGCCCTGCTTTTCCAGCTGACAATACTTATTCAGAAGCTGTACTACCTGCGGCCAGGCCATAGGTGGCTCATTATATTTAATCACCCGGCTGAGGTTCGGCACATTCAGCGCCCAACGGCCCACCATCACATCCTGACACCCGGTCACCTTCAGGCATTGCATCGCACTCTGATGATCGCGAATTTCACCATTGGCAATAACAGGGATAGATAAACGCTGACGGATTTCACCAATCGCCGGCCAGTTAATGGCTTCTGCCTTGTAACCGTCTTCTTTCGTCCGACCGTGCACGACCAGTTCTGTCGCCCCGGCGCTGGCAACTGCATCGGCAATATCAAGGCATCGCGCACTGGAATCCCAGCCCAGCCTGACTTTTACCGTCACGGGTAATTCAGCGGGGACAGCCTCGCGCATGGCTTTCGCTGCCTGATAAATAACCTCGGGATCTTTGAGCAAAGTGGCACCGCCGCCACTCCCGTTGACCATTTTGGAAGGGCAACCACAATTGAGATCCACCCCGTAGGATCCTAATTCGACCGCACGGGCCGCATTCTCAGCCAGCCAGCCGGCATGCTGACCCAGTAGCTGGATCCTGACCAGGGTACCGGACGATGTCCGGCTGTTATGATGCAACTCCGGACAGAGCCGGTAAAACGATTTTGCGGGTAATAACTGATCCACCACCCGGAGGAACTCCGTAATGCACAGATCATAATCATTCACTTCTGAAAGAAGTTCCCTGACTAAAGAATCAAGCACGCCCTCCATAGGCGCCAGTAATACCCGCATAGGATCAGGTCCGTTCAGTCTTTTTCGGTCCCTGCGAACGACGTGGCGGCCGCGGGCTCGCATTATTCGTCCGTGGTTTACCGTTATCACCGCCTGGTTTGCGGGATGACTGACCGCGAGGGCACTGTCCGCCGCCACCCGGACGACGATCACGTCCCCCCTGGCGACCATTCTGGATGGGTTCAGCCTTGATGGACGGATCCGGCTCAAAGCCAGGCAGTGCCAGACGCGGGATTTCACGTTTCAGTAAACGTTCAATATCACGCAGCAGTTTATGTTCATCAACACATACCAGTGATAAGGCAGCACCGGTGGATGCAGCACGGCCGGTACGACCGATACGGTGAACATAGTCTTCCGCCACATTCGGCAGTTCGTAGTTCACTACGTGAGGCAGTTCTTCGATATCAATTCCCCTGGCCGCGATATCCGTCGCCACCAGGACACGGACAGCGCCGGTTTTGAAATCAGCCAGTGCCCGGGTACGAGCGCCCTGGCTTTTGTTACCGTGAATAGCTGCCGCAGTAATACCGTCTTTACTCAGCTGTTCGGCCAGATGGTTCGCCCCGTGTTTGGTTCGGGTAAATACCAGCACCTGCTGCCAGTTATCACGACCGATCAGATACGAAAGCAGTTCCCGCTTACGTTTTTTGTCCACGAAGTGAACCTGCTGACTGACCTGTTCAGAGGCAGTATTACGACGGACCACTTCAATCAGGGACGGACGATCCAGCAGTTTTTCAGCCAGCGCTTTGATCTCATCCGAGAAGGTGGCGGAGAACAACAGGTTCTGACGGCGCGGAGGTAACTTAGCCAGTACACGACGGATATCATGAATGAAACCCATATCCAGCATCCGGTCAGCTTCATCCAGTACCAGGATTTCGACAGTAGAAATATCAACGGCATTCTGATGGATAAGATCCAGCAGACGGCCCGGGGTCGCCACCAGGATATCCACACCGCCGCGCAGCTTCATCATCTGCGGATTAATGCTGACACCGCCGAAGACCACCAGCGAACGCATGTTCAGATAGCGACTGTATTCACGCACATTCTCCCCGACCTGAGCCGCCAGTTCACGGGTCGGTGTCAGGATCAATGCACGTACGGGACGACGCCCTTTCGCCACCGCAGGGGTTGTGGATAACCGCTGCAGCATTGGCAAGGTAAAGCCGGCAGTTTTACCGGTACCGGTCTGAGCGCTTGCCAGTAAATCCCCCCCTGCCAGCACAACAGGGATCGCCTGACGCTGAATAGGTGTAGGTTCACTGTAGCCTTGTTCGCTGACAGCACGCAGGATGTCGGCGCTTAGGCCGAGAGATTCAAAAGACATGGGAAATAGTTACTCCGGAACGCCCTGACCGTAAATTTACGGCGCAGTTTTCAGGGGGTAGTGTTATGTGACTCAGGGATGAGTCAGTGGCAAAAACTACGATGCATAATACAGGCAGTCTACCAGAGTTAGGAGCACTGCGCGAGTGCCATTACCTATCAATAGCGCCGGTCTGTTAAAACCTGACCGGCCGTAGTGAACTGCCATCGTTAAGAAAGATTAACTGCGTTTGTTTTCGGTATGACGAACCGGCTCTTTCGCCAGTAAGGAAATCAGGGCCGGACCCACCAACATGACAACCCCCAGCGCCCCTACCAGTAATGGATTGTGGACCACCCGGGACAGTAAGAACAGAGTTAACATTGCCGCACCGAAATAATAAGTCGTGCTGGCTTCTTCAAGATAATCGCCAATCAGTCGCAGACGTGCGATACGCTGCGTTACCATCATCGCGACCAGTACGATGACGTAAGCCGCCACCAGACCCGCGCTGACTTCAGATAATAACTGGTGTTTCCATCCCCAAATCAGGAACACAACAACACTCAGATGCATTGCAATATGGAAGCAGGTTTGCCCAGTGATAATCTGAACACGGTTAGACCATTTCATTTTTCTCTCCTGGCAGACTGTTTAGCCGCCCATACACACCGGCATCGCCGGTCAGGATTATTCAGACTAATCCAGTTTTAAAAAAAGAGCCTGTTTTTTAATTTTTACGGGTGTTTTTTTGTGACTCAGACACCAGTTTTCGCTAATCCGGCTTAGACTCAGAAACGGCATTATGCCATAAAAATCACTTTTTTTGAATTTTTTGCAATTTTGCAAAATTCCGGCAGTGAGATATTCCTCTGCAACCCCCTGAATTCAGTACGCTGTAGCAGAATATTTTTTTATCGCTCCGCACGCCCTCAGAGCCTTCAAAATGCCGGGAATTAAGCATGTTGTTATACCGGGTTGCCGTGGCAGACAGGCAATAAAAAGGGGCCCTAAGGCCCCGGCATAAAATGAACAGGAATTAGCGGCGATTACCGAAGATCCGCAGCAACATCATAAACAGGTTGATGAAGTCCAGATAAAGCGTCAGCGCGCCGACGATGCTGTAACGACGCAGATTTTCTTTATCATCGATATTGATGTTCTCACCCATATATTTCAGTTTCTGGGTGTCATAGGCGGTCAGACCGACAAAAACCACCACACCAATGTAAGTAATGGCCCACATTAACGCCGGGCTCTTCAGCCAGTAGTTCACCAGAGAAGCCACCAGGATCCCGATCAGCGCCATAAACAACAGACTGCCCATCTTGCTGAGATCACGTTTTGTGGTGTAGCCATACAGAGTCATGGCACCAAACATTCCGGCAGTCACAAAGAACGTGGTAGCAATCGATGAATAGGTGTACACCAGAAAGATGCTGGCCATGGTCAGTCCGGTCAGTGCCGAATAGAGCATAAACAACCCCGTGGCAAGCGCCCCGCTCATTTTATGCACCAGTCCGGAAAGGACAAAGACCACCGCCAACTGAAGAATAATCAGGCCGAAAAAGGTGATCTGACTGGAGAAAACAAACTCCATGACCCGGGGCGTTCTGACAGCAAACCAGCTGACAAAGGCCGTCAGCAATAGCCCGCAGGTCATCCAGCCATAGACCTGAGCCATGTAAGTTTGCAGGCCGGAACCGGCCCGTTGTAACGCTGAATTATCCTGACGTTGATATCGCTCCATGCTCCACCTCATTACATAAGTAAACTGATGCCTAAGTGTGGCACAAATCACTGTGACTGTGCCAGTGAAGGGTTAACCCCGTGCCAGACATTGCCTGTAGCGGGTATTTACCCGCTCAGCATACCAGGCCGTGGTTAGCTGACGGGTAATTTTCGGACTTTCCAGTTCAATGCCTGGCAACCTGGCCCGCGGCAGCGGACGTCCGTTCTGTTTGTCTGCCAGCCGGAAGACTTGTTTCCAGACCGTGCTTTGGGAAAACTCAGGGTCTTCTCCCAGGGTCAGCTGATGACGAAGTGAAGAAACACTGATCCCGAGGCGGCTCTGCAGGCTCAGCACCGCTTTTTCTGTACTGCCAACCCCGTCACCGTCATAACGGATCAGGTCACCGTCCAGCGCCAGTCTGCGCCCGGTTAATTGCATCACAGCCGCCTGGAACGCGGCATTCCGGCTGGCATACCAGCCGGCATTATAATCGGCAAAGCGATAAATCATCGACGGATAATCAACGGGGTAGCCCAGCAGATGGAGTGTTCCGAACCAGACACTGCCCCGACGACTGAAGACTTCACGGCGCAGTGTTTTATCCACCGGCCACGGGTAACCGGCAGCATGTTGTTCGGCAAAAGCAATACTCACCTGCATCGGCCCGGCGGTATGAACAGGATTCAGATTGCCAAACAGCCGTTGTCCCATCGGCACCGTACCGATAAGGTCATCAAAAATCGCACTCAGCTGTTGCTCATTACGCACCGAATGCAGGCGTTGAGCGTAACTTTTTCCATCCGGGGAAGGGATCTTCAGGGCCGTATCTACGACAAATTGCGGTATGTAAAGCGCTGCAGCCCGGCGATAAATCTCTTTCATCGCAATCGCTGGCAGACCATTGACCGGGGTATCTGCATTAAACCCGGACTCCTGCCCGGCAACAGCAATGACCGCACAAAGGTTTTGCGCTGACGGGGAAAGTTTCTGATGGCTGAAGGCCTGGTAAATATCTTCCGACCAGCCGGCTTTATCTCTGACCGCCGGCGGAAGCAGATGCTGAACCCGGGCTTTGACCACGGCTGGCTTTTCGGCCGACACAGAAGGCTGATGCTGGCTGCAACCTGCCAGCGTCAGTAACCCGATGCACAGCAGCGCAGAATAACGTCGCAGACTGCCGCGACCCGGTAATAACGGCCGCAGAGCGCTGATCGGCGGGATCACGGCTAACACACTCACCGTGGCTCTTCCCAGCGCTTAGCCGCCTGTTCATCACTTTCCCGCGAACTCACCCAGCGATCCCCCTGCGCAGTGGCTTCCCGTTTCCAGAAGGGTGCCTGCGTTTTCAGAATATCCATAATATAACTGGCCGCGGCAAACGCGCTGCTGCGATGCGCTGAACTGACGCCCACCAGCACAATCTCATCGCCCGGTGCCAGGCACCCTACCCGATGGATAATGGCGACCTGCTGTAAGGGCCAACGCTCCCGAGCCAGGGTGGCAATATCGTGCAGCACTTTGTCTGTCATGGCCGGATAATGCTCAAGCGTCAGGGTCGCGATGCTGTCACCGGCATTATGATTGCGCACTTTTCCGGTGAAGGTCACGATAGCCCCGTCTTCATCACTGGCTGACAGCCACTGGTAAACATCGGCGAGGGAGAACGGTGCTTCCCCGACCCTGATCATTGTCTTACTCGTCATCCCTTAACCTCCGGTTACAGGCGGAAAGAAAGCCACTTCGTCCCCGTCATTCAGGGGATGACTGAAAGAGACCAGGGTCTGGTTAACAGCCACCAGCAATTTTTCTTTTTCCAGTGCCAGGGCCAAAGGGTCATCCAGAGTCACCAGATGCTGATGTAATGCATCAACATCCGGGTAAACGGACGCGACCTTAAGTTCTGAACGTCCGGCCAGCTCACGAACGCGGGCAAAAAATAACACATTAATCATGGTCACCCGCCCTGAAATCTCCGGATTTACCGCCGGTCTTACTGACCAGCCTCACCCCGTCAATCACGATATCTTTCTGCACGGCTTTGCACATATCGTAAATAGTCAGTGCCGCGACGGACGCCGCAGTCAGCGCTTCCATTTCCACGCCGGTTTTACCGGTCAGCCGGCAAACGGCTTCAATGTGTACCTGAGCGCTGTCAGGTAACGGAGTCAGTGTCACTTCTGCTTTGCTGAGCATCAGCGGATGACAGAGAGGGATAAGCTCCCAGGTGCGCTTAGCGGCCTGGATGCCGGCAATCCGCGCCGTGGCAAAGACATCACCTTTGTGGTGGCTGCCGTCAATGATCATCTGCAGGGTCTGCGGATGCATACAAACGTAAGCTTCTGCACGTGCTTCACGTACTGTCTCAGATTTGGCCGAGACATCGACCATGTGTGCATCGCCGGCACGGTTGATATGGGTGAGTTGGGACATAATCAGATTTTCTTAAGCTGAGAAACAAAATTACAGGGACGGGTGGTGGCATCGATTTGTGAGCAGATAATCCGCTCCCAGGCCTGACGACAGGCACTGGTGGAGCCAGGCAGCGCAAATATCAGTGTCTGATTAGCAAGGCCCGCCAGTGCCCGGGACTGCAGCGTCGCCGCGCCGATATCTTCGTACGAAACCATCCGGAACAGCTCACCAAACCCCTCAATAGTGCGGTCGAGCAGAGGTTCAATGGCCTCGGGCGTACTGTTTTTGGGATGGAAGCCGGTGCCACCGTTGATAATAACGACCTGCACCTGCTCACTGGCAATCCAGCGGGAGACACCGGCCCGGATAGAGTAACGATTATCAGGGCAGATAAGCTGCTCAGCCACCTGGTGCCCCGCCTCACGGATGGCTTCTGCTAAATAGTCACCTGAGCTGTCCTGCGAGGCATCACGGCTGTCAGAAACGGTCATGATCGCCACGGATAACGGCACAAACTCTTTCGGGGATTTACTCATTCTGTCTCTCCTGATTATCCACCAATAAACGACAGGTTCTGCGTGATCCCGGTATTTCCCTGGTGCAGAAAATGGGTCTGTTTTTTCCGGCCCAGGCTTTGACGGATCCTGGCCAGTAATTCATCCTGATGCTGATCATCTGCCAGTAAATCGCGCAGCGGTATGCCGTGCTCACCGAACAGACAGAGGTGCAGGTTGCCGATGGCCGACACCCGCAGCCGGTTGCAGCTCAGACAAAAGTCTTTTTCATACGGCATGATAAGACCGATGCTGCCCTGGTAATCCGGATGGGAGAAGACCTGTGCCGGGCCATCATCTTTTGCCCTGGCCTGTAATTGCCAGCCCAGATGCAGCAGTTGCTGACGGATAACCTCTCCGGAAACATGATGTTTTCTGAACAGTGCACTGCCCTCACCGGTTTCCATCAGTTCAATAAAGCGCAACTGGATCGGTCGTGATTTTATCCAGTCAAGAAACATGTGAAGCTGATGGCTGTTGAGATCTTTCATCAGCACGGTATTAACTTTGACCTGTGCAAAACCAGCCTCAAAGGCGGCATCGATGCCGCCCATCACCTGGTGCAGTTTATCCTGCCCGGTGATGGCATAGAACTGGCGGGCATCGAGGCTGTCAATGCTGACATTCACGGCGGTCAGCCCGGCATCCCGCCACTGCTGAATATCGCGCTGCATACGATAACCGTTGGTCGTCATCGCAATCTTACGCAGCTCAGGGTTTTCCCTGACCGCAGCGATGATTTCAGTGAAATCCCGCCGCAAAGAGGGCTCTCCCCCTGTCAGGCGGATCTTTTCCGTTCCGGCGGCTACGAATGCCCGGCTGACCCGGCGGATTTCATCCAGGGATAAAAAACCTTTATTACGGACAGACTGTGGCCGGTAACCCTCCGGCAGGCAATAGGTGCAGCGGAAGTTACAGACATCGGTCACGGACAGTCGTAAATAGTAAAAACGCCGGTCAAAGGTATCAATTAACGAAGACACAGGAACACCTTTCCAAGTCGGGAGATGCGGTCATTTCTTCCCGCACCCTGGCAGTTTGTGACTGCGGCCCGACCGCCATATTCGTGGAGAAACTTAGGTCAGACGGGCTTTGAGTGTAAATTATCCGTACAGATAATCGTCTGTCAGCGATTCTAGCGCGAAAGCACAGCCTGCACCATGCCGTTTGTCAGCCGGCATTTGATGTCAGACAGGTTAAACACAGATTTATCTTCTGTTCAATACACTATGCTTAACCGAAGATGTTGATTTATTCTACCCATTATCCTGTAAAACTTTTGCCGCTCAGGATGGCAGCTCATTTAAGGAGTGTTATGAACCGCACACTGGCAGATTTGGATCGTGTTGTGGCTATCGGTGGAGGGCATGGATTAGGCCGTGTTATGTCCTCACTCTCTTTCCTGGGCTCCAGACTGACCGGGATAGTCACCACGACAGATAACGGCGGTTCGACCGGCAGGATCCGTCGTTCAGAAGGCGGTATCGCATGGGGAGATATGCGTAACTGTCTGAACCAGTTAATCACCGAACCGGGTATTGCCTCTGCTATGTTTGAATACCGCTTCAGCGGCAATGGTGAACTGGCAGGTCATAACCTCGGTAATCTGATGCTGAAAGCGCTGGATAATCTGAGTGTGCGCCCGCTGGAAGCCATCAATCTTATCCGTAACGTTCTGAAAGTGGATGCTCTGCTGATCCCGATGTCAGAGCAACCGGTCGACCTGGTGGCCACTGACAGTAAAGGACAGGCTGTTTACGGTGAAACTGCCATCGATGCCATGACAGAAACGCCTGCAACCCTTGAGCTTTGCCCGCAGGTTCAGTCAACCCGTGAAGCCATCGGCGCTATTGCCGAAGCTGACCTGATCCTGATTGGGCCCGGCAGTTTTTATACCAGTCTGATGCCGGTTCTGCTGCTGGAGCAGATGGCGACAGCACTCCGTCGGACTCCCGCCCCGATGATTTTTATCGGCAACCTCGGTCGGGAAATCAGTCCTGCCGGGACATTGAGTGTGGCCGATAAACTGATGAAAATGGAACAGGTCATTGGCCGTCAGGTGATCGATGCCGTGGTCGTCAGTCCCGCCACCGATACGGCGGGACTGAACGGGCGAACAATTATCCGGCATCCGCTGGAAGCCGGTGATATTCGCTACCGCCATGATCGCCAGTTGCTACATATTGCGCTGGAAAAAGCCGTTCAGGCCCTCAGTTGAGGGCCGGGAGGTCGCCGTAACACTACGATGTGGCAATAAACAATGCACGGAGTTCGTGTAATTCATCGCGGACCCGTGCTGCCTCCTCAAATTCAAGATCCATCGCGTGCTGCTGCATACGGGCTTCCAGTTCGCTGATCTTTTTCTGCATGGCCTGTGGCGTTAAGGCCGCATATTCTCCGCCGTTTCCGGCCACACCGCGGCCATTCTGTTTGTCCCGCGATTTCCCTTTCGTTTTCCCGGCCGACTGCCCCAGTTCCAGAATATCGGTCACTTTCTTGTTCAGCCGCGTGGGGACAATACCGTGCTCCGCATTCCAGGCTTCCTGTTTTTCACGACGACGTTCGGTTTCGTCGATGGCCCGTGCCATGGAGGGTGTGATGCGGTCGCCATACAGGATGGCCTTACCATTGATATTACGTGCGGCACGTCCGATGGTCTGGATCAATGAACGTTCCGAACGCAGGAAACCTTCTTTATCCGCATCCAGAATAGCCACCAGCGAAACCTCCGGCATATCCAGCCCCTCACGTAACAGGTTAATCCCCACCAGCACATCGAATTCCCCGAGACGTAAGTCGCGAATAATTTCCATACGCTCAACGGTATCAATATCCGAATGCAGATAACGGACCCGCTCACCATGTTCTTCCAGGTATTCGGTCAGATCTTCTGCCATCCGTTTGGTCAGTGTGGTCACCAGCACACGTTCATTCAGGGTCACCCGCTGACGGATTTCTGAGAGCAAATCATCCACCTGAGTCGCCACCGGCCGCACCTCAATAATCGGGTCAAGCAATCCGGTCGGACGTACCACCTGTTCTATCACTTCCCCGCCGGATTTTTCCAGTTCATAGGCCCCGGGCGTTGCAGAAACATAGATAGTTTGTGGTGCCAGCGCTTCAAATTCTTCAAATTTCAGTGGCCGGTTATCCAGCGCTGACGGCAGCCGGAAACCATATTCCACCAGATTTTCCTTACGGGCACGGTCTCCGCGATACATACCGCCTATCTGCGGAATAGTCACGTGAGACTCATCGACCACCAGCAGACCATCGGCAGGCAGATAGTCAAATAAGGTCGGTGGAGCCTCACCAGGTCCGCGTCCGGAAAGATAACGCGAGTAGTTTTCAATCCCGGAGCAATACCCGAGTTCGTTCATCATCTCCAGATCAAACTGGGTACGCTGCGCGATACGCTGCTCTTCCAGCAGCTTATTATTTTCCAGTAACACCCGGCGCCGGTCAGCCAGTTCGGTTTTAATCTCTTCCATGGACTGAACAATACGTTCACGCGGTGTCACATAGTGCGTTTTCGGGTAGACGGTGTAACGCGGTATCGTCTGTGCAATCTGCCCTGTCAGCGGGTCGAAAATCGATAACCGCTCGACTTCATCATCAAATAACTCTACCCGCAGGGCAATTTCATCCGATTCTGCAGGGAAAATATCAATCACCTCGCCACGCACGCGGAACGTTCCGCGCTGAAATGCCTGATCGTTACGTGTGTACTGAAGCTCGGCCAGCCGGCGCAGGATACTGCGTTGATCAATGATCATCCCGCGGGTCAGATGCAGCATCATTTTAAGATACAGATCCGGGTCACCCAGACCATAAATCGCCGAGACCGATGCCACCACAATAACATCTTTGCGCTCCAGCAGGGCCTTGGTGGCAGACAGACGCATCTGCTCTATATGTTCATTTACAGAGGCATCTTTTTCGATAAAGGTATCAGAACTCGGCACATAAGCTTCCGGCTGATAATAGTCATAATACGAGACGAAATATTCCACCGCATTGTCAGGAAAGAAGGCTTTCATTTCGCCATACAACTGTGCCGCCAGCGTTTTGTTGGGGGCAAGTACCATAGTCGGACGGTTAAGGTCCGCAATCACATTGGCGACCGTAAAGGTTTTGCCTGATCCGGTGACCCCGAGCAATGTCTGATGCGCCAGACCGTCTTCCAGACCTTCCTCCAGTTGCCGGATAGCGTCCGGCTGGTCACCGGATGGACTGAATTCAGAATGGAGTTTAAACACTTTGCTCATCGTATGCCTGCCTGTTGCGTTTGACGGTGCGGGGTAACTATTTTACTCGCTGACTGAAAATATGCCAATCGATACACTGTATATATAGCCAGTTCTGTTAAAAAAAACTTAACAGCGCAGACCCTGAAACAGACCCTTCCCCCCGCTAAACATCTCTCCGGTCGGGTTATCCACCGGAACTTTGTTCCTTTACCTTTTGTCAAGCGATTGTCATAAAGGCATGGCAAAATTCCGGGTGGCAATACGCGAAGACTTGCTTTTAATTAACTAGTTGAATAAATAAGAATAATAAGAAAAGCCCGGTTTACAGCCAGCCTGTTGCCAGCCCGCATATTTCCTTGCGTCAGCGCTGTTTTACGACGCTAATGCACATAGTTATCCACAGGAATGGTGGATAACTGATTTTAGCCCAGAGAGGACCTGCTGTGCATAAAGTGCAGGAGGTGGAAAATACCGGTTAAAAAATATTTTTTTAAGTTTTTTTACCGTTTTACGACGGGTTTCATTGCATTCATAACCGCTGCCAGCGCGGTATTTTTGACTACAGTCAAGCCCCCTGACTCAGATTTTATCACTTTTTAGCCTTTTTGCTGCACCACGATACCTGCACTGAAGCACCGACAAAGTGCAACCATTTCTTAACCTGGCCCACAGGCGGGAAAAAACCGTACTGCAGGCCCCTGCGCTTTCAGGCAGGCTCACGATCCGGGGGGGTCGTAAAAGCTGGCCCGGATATTGCTTGATCAGGTAAAAGCTGTCGCCGGAGGGAGAGATGACACGGACTTGCTGTCCCGTGTTCATTCGTCAGGCCTTGTTTACTACGAGAGGAGTTCAACAGATGCTGAGTTTACGTGCTATCAATCAATTTTACGGTCAAAACCATACACTCTGGGATGTGGATTTGGATCTGATGCCAGGCTCATGCACTGCTGTGCTCGGTCAGCACGGAATGGGTAAAACCACCCTCGTTAACTGTATTATGGGGTATTTGCCGGTCAACAGTGGCACCATGACCTGGCAGGAAAAAAACGCCCCGCCCCGCGATCTGAATCTGCAACCTTCAGAACAACGGGCCGGGATGGGCATCGGGTATGTCCCTCAGGCGCGTAATATTTTCTCCCGGATGAGTGTGGAGGATAACCTGATGATTGCGCTGAAAGCCGCCCGCAGTAACGGACCACTGGCGATCCCGCCGATGATTTTTGACCTTTTTCCTCATTTGTATGACCTGCGCCACCAGCGTAGTGGCGACTTATCCCCGGATCAACAGCAGCAACTGACCCTTGCCCGGGCGCTGGTATTACAGCCCAAGCTGCTGATCCTGGATGAACCGACTGAAGGTATGTCCCCCTGGCTGGAGGAAGATATGGGCAACCTGCTGCGTTGCCTGAATCATCAGTACGGTATGACCATCCTGCTGCTGGGGCAAAGAGTCTCCTTTATCCGTCGTGTTGCGGATTACTTTTTATTACTGCATCGCGGACGGAATGTGGCCACCGGCCGGGTGGCCCAACTGGATGAGGGAATGATCAATAAGTGGCTGACCTGATACTCTCCGGCAAATCAAGATAGCGACCGCAGGATGAAAACTCCGTATCGTCAGTTAAGTGCGGGATCTCCCCCAGCAAAGGCGCCGGAAGAGAGTGCATCAGTGTGTGCAGGTATGGCTGATGCCGGTATTGCGGCGGCTGTACATTGCTGGCTATCCAGCCCGCCAGCACCTGTCCGGATGCCTGTATCGCCTCCGCCGTCAGTAGTGCATGATTGATACAGCCAAGCTTCATCCCCACCACCAGAATAACCGGGAGTTGCTCACGGATAACCCATTCAGGATAAAGAAACCCTTCACCCAGAGGGGTAAACCAGCCACCTGCCCCTTCAACAGCAATCCAGTCCGCTTTGGTTTTCAGATGCTGTAATCCTGCAGACATCGCCTGTGCTGTTACCGGCCGGTTCTCCGCCTGACTGACTATATGCGGTGAGGTTGCCTCTGCGAAAGTTAACGGGTTAATCTCAGCGTAGTGCAGCCCCGACAGACTGTAGCGTTGCAGCAACAGCCCGTCCCGGTTACGTAATCCCTCCGCGGTCATCTCCGCCCCGGAAGCTACCGGTTTGTAACCCGCGGCCCGCCATCCCCGTTGCGCGGCTGCCTGTAATAACCCGCAGGTTGCCACCGTCTTGCCGGCATCCGTGTCGGTGCCTGTGATAAACCAGCAATTTTTCATCCTTTGACTCCATACAATAACTGATAACTTAACCGGTAGCCCTGTCCGTCTTTCGGCCAGGCGGCATCCAGCAGCGCAAGGCGATGCCGCGTTAACGGTTTGCCGGTGCTCCGCTGATGAAGATGGCTGGCACCCACCCCTTTCAGTGACCAGAGCGCGGATTTCGCATCCGGAAAATGCAATGTGATCGTTTCGCTGAACAGCGAGATACCATATCCGGCAGTCGCCTGCTCAACGGCCGCTTTTGTCAGGAAACGATTGATGTGCGTACTTCCATCCAGCGCCTGCCAGGCGAGATCAACCTCGGGTA
This sequence comes from Tatumella ptyseos ATCC 33301, assembly GCF_000735525.1. Taxonomy (GTDB): domain Bacteria; phylum Pseudomonadota; class Gammaproteobacteria; order Enterobacterales; family Enterobacteriaceae; genus Tatumella; species Tatumella ptyseos. The sequence goes on from NZ_JMPR01000041.1 coordinate 92,134, forward strand.
GCGATCCCGCCAGCAGCGTGGAAAACCGCAAACCTCCGCCGGGGACTAAAGCGGACAATAACCGTCCAAGACACTGTTGCAAATTGCCGCTCCACTGCAACGCTAAATTGCTCCAGACCATGTCGAAACTGCCGGGTCCGAAAGGTAACGCATCCAGGTCGGCCTGCACGAAGCTGTCAGCCGCCTGCCGGTGTCGGGCAACGGTCAGCATCTGCGATGAAATATCCAGGGCAGTGACGTAATGCCCCTGACGGCGAAAATAGCGGCTGTACCAGCCGCTGCCGCATCCGGCATCCAGCACCCTCCCGTGTTGCGGGGGCGGTGCCATTTCCAGCAGACGATCCCCGCAAAGACGTTGCAGCATGGCATAACTATCATAAGTGGCCGCCGCCCGGCCAAAGGCCCGCCCGATGGCAGCTTTATCTATGTTCAGTTTTTCACTCATCTCAGCGGGCCGCAGCATACAGTTGCTCCGCTAATTGTCTGATTTGTTCCGGCTGATGAGCGGCTGAAAGCGTTATCCGTAATCGGGCACTGCCTGCCGGAACGGTCGGAGGCCGTATCGCATTGACCCAGACCCCGCCCCGGCGCAGGGTCATCGCCAGCTGCTGAGCCGCCTGATTATCGCCGATGATCAATGGCTGGATAGCACTTTCTGAAGGAGCCAAAGCCCAGGGGAGATCCGCTGCCAGCTGACGAAAGCAGGCAATATTCTGTTGCAGCTTCTCACGCAGCTCGTCTCCTCCGGCCACCAGCCTCAGTGCGGTGTCGATAGCGACCGCCTGTGCCGGGGGCATCGCGGTACTGTAAATCAGATGCCTCGCTTTTTGTCGCAGGTAGTCTGCCAGCTCCGGCCCGCAGAGAATTGCGGCCCCGCTAATGCCCGCAGCCTTACCGAAAGTCACCACCAGGATATCCGGGCGGATCTGTTGCTGTGAGCAACTCCCGCGGCCCTGAGGACCACAAACGCCAAACCCATGAGCATCGTCCACCACCAGCCAGCTCCCCGAACGGTCGGCCAGCTGGCGAAGTGCGGCCAGAGGCGCCTGGTCACCGTCCATACTGAACACCCCTTCGGTGACGATCAGGCTTTCTCCGTCACAGGAAGAACGGAGTAATTGCGTCAGGCTGCTCAGAGAGTTGTGACGGAAACGGCGCAGGTTCGCCGGACTCAGATGCGCGGCCTCCAGAAACGAGGCATGCATCAGTTTGTCAGCCAGCAGCCGATCCGTTGCTTGTGCCAGTGAAAACACCAGAGCCTGATTCGCGGCAAATCCGGACTGAAACAAGAGCGCCTGCGGAAACCCCAGCCATCCGGCCAGCGTCTCTTCCAGCTGCTGATGAACCGGGGTATGCCCGGTCACATGCCCTGACGCGCCGGCACCGGCTCCCCACCGGCTAAGCCCCTGCTGCCAGGCAGAAATAATCTCCGGGTGATGACTTAGTCCGAGATAATCATTGGATGAGAAATGGTGAAATTCCGTCTCCCCGGCCCGAACCCGGCCCCCGGCCAGCGGAGTAACAGGGAGCCGCGTCCGCCAGAGTCCGGCATTCCGTTGCTGCTGAAGCTCCTGAGTCAGGCGTTGCTGCCAGCTCATTGCGCCGCCGCGTTATAAAACATCGGGGTATCGGCGGTGAGCAATGCCTGCTTTAGCGACTCTTCCCGTGCCCTGTCCCCCTGGTCGGTATCACTCTGCTCCGGCCTGAGCCCCAGTTTACGGAACAGTTTCATGTCATGATCTTCTTCAGGATTCGGGGTTGTCAGTAATTTACAGCCGTAAAAGATGGAGTTTGCGCCGGCCATAAAACACATGGCCTGAGTCTGTTCATTCATCTGCTCCCGCCCTGCAGAAAGCCGGACATAAGAGGATGGCATCATGATGCGCGCGACTGCAATGGTGCGGATAAAATCAAACGGACAGACATCTTCGTTGTCGGCCAGCGGGGTGCCTTTCACTTTCACCAGCATATTGATGGGGACACTTTCCGGCGGCACCGGCAAATTCGCCAGCTGAACCAGCAGCCCGGCACGATCGTTAACGGTTTCCCCCAGCCCGACGATCCCCCCGGAACAGACTTTAATGCCGGCATCTCTGACGGTTTCCAGGGTATCCAGACGTTCCTGATAACTGCGGGTCGTGACGATACTGCCGTAAAACTCCGGAGAGGTGTCCAGGTTATGATTATAAAAATCCAGCCCGGCCCCGGCTAACCGCTCCGCCTGTGCCGGGGTCAGGGTACCCAGCGTCATGCAGGTTTCCATACCCATCGCTTTCACCCCGGCAACCATCTGTTCCAGGTAGGGCATATCCCGATCGTGCGGATTTTTCCAGGCCGCCCCCATACAAAAACGGCCGGATCCGGCCTCCCGCGCTTTACGTGCTGACGCCAGGACTTCCTGCACCTCCATCAGCCTTTCGGATCCCAGACCGGTCTTATAACGGGCACTCTGCGGGCAGTATTTACAGTCTTCCGGACAGGCACCGGTTTTGATCGACAGTAAGGTACTGACCTGTACGCTGCCGGGATCAAAATGTTGCCGGTGGATCTGCTGAGCCTCAAACATTAGCTCCAGAAAGGGTTTTTCAAACAATGCGTTGGCGCGGGATAAGGTCCAGCGTTGTGACATGACATGCTCCGGATAGTTAACAACCACGATGATTATGCGTATACTTGTAAACTAAATCTTTTAGTTTTGGTTTACAAGTTTATGTTAACAGCCGAAGATCTTCATTTTGATCGTCAACACATCTGGCATCCCTATACTTCGATGATCGATCCCCTGCCCTGTTATCCGGTGATTTCTGCACAAGGCTCGACATTGACGCTGGCCGATGGCCGCACCCTGACCGAGGGGATGTCGTCCTGGTGGGCAGCAATCCATGGCTATAACCACCCGCGACTGAACAGGGCCATGACAGAGCAGATAAGCCGCATGTCTCATGTCATGTTTGGCGGCATTACCCACCCGGCAGCCATTGAACTGAGCAGAAAGCTCGTTCGTATCACTCCCGACGGGCTGGATAAGGTCTTTCTGGCCGATTCAGGATCTGTGGCGGTGGAAGTCGCGATGAAAATGGCCGTCCAGTACTACAGCGGTGACCGCCAGCCACGAAAGAAGTTTATGACCATTCGTCAGGGCTACCATGGGGATACGTTTGCCGCCATGTCGGTGTGTGACCCGGACAATTCGATGCATGCCTTATGGAAGGGCTATCTGCCCGAACATCTGTTTGCCCCGGCCCCGCAAAGCCGTTTCACAGGCCCCTGGCAAAGCGGGGATATGCATGAGACACAACAGTTACTTGAGGCGCACCATGCCAGCCTGGCCGCGGTGATCCTGGAGCCTATTGTCCAGGGGGCCGGGGGCATGCGTTTTTATCATCCCGATTATCTGCGCCGGCTTCGTGAATTATGCGATCATTACGGGGTATTACTGATCGCCGATGAAATTGCCACCGGATTCGGACGTACCGGCCGGTTATTTGCCTGTGAGCACGCGGGGATTTCCCCGGATATTCTTTGCCTGGGGAAAGGACTGACCGGGGGGACGATGACACTCTCTGCGGTACTGACCCGTGAAGCGATCGCGGAAAAAATCAGTCTCAGTCCTGCCGGTTGCTTTATGCATGGGCCGACCTTTATGGGAAATCCGCTGGCATGCGCTGTCGCCTGTGCCAGTATTGAACTGCTGGAAGAAGGTCACTGGCCGGCGCAGGTGGCCGCTATTGAACGCCAGCTCTGCACAGAACTGATGCCGCTAAAGGGCCATCCTCAGGTGGCTGATGTCCGGGTATTGGGTGCTATCGGGGTGGTGGAATGTCATCAGCCCGTAAAAATGGCCGATATTCAGCAGTTTTTTGTCAATGAAGGGGTCTGGATCCGCCCGTTCGGCCGGCTGATTTACCTGATGCCCCCTTATATTATTCAGCCGCAGGAGCTGGCACAACTGACCGGCGCTATCCGTAAGGCCATAGAAAAACCTGAGCTGTTCGGTCACTGACCGGCATTGCACCTTTGGCCACACGGGCCGGGATCATCGCCCATTCTGCACCCGCGTTATCCGTCAACGCTACGCAACGCATAACCTGTATTCGCCCCCCGCAGGACACTGTCCACGGAGAACGGCAACAGTTTAGTGACTCACCGGGAGCCGCCTGAGGCAGCGGCTCCCGGTGTTCTGTTTCCGGCCGGGGCCAGAAAACTAAGCCACATCCGGTGAATACAGTGTCACCCACATCGGGCCCTGGCCTACCGCATAGCGGTTGAGAGGCGTGAGCAGACCATTCTGCTGAGAAATAGCATAGACTTCGATGTGATGCGATTTCTGTCCGGCAGCAATCACAAACCGGCCCTCGCCGTCGATATTAAAGCCACGGGGTTGTGTTTCGGTCGGCTGGTATCCTTCAATGGTCAGTGCTGCACCGTCGGCGCTGACAGAGAAAACGGTGATCGTACTGCTGGTACGGTCACAGGCATAAAGGAAACGGCCATCCGGGGTGAGATGGATATCCGCAGCCCAGCGCGTGTCATTGAAATCGTCAGGCATCATATCCAGAGTCTGCACGGTTTCTGCGCCCTGCGGAGTCAGTTTTAAGACGCTGACCGTGCTGTCGAGTTCATTCACCAGATAGGCATACTGGCCGGCCGGATGAAACGCCATATGGCGGGGGCCCGCACCTGCGACTGTTGCTATCTCTGCGCTGGCAGGTTCGGTCAGCTGATGTTCATGGCTCCAGCGGAATGCACAGACTCTGTCCTGTTTCAGGGCCGGAGCAAACAGCAGTGAGTCATCGTTGCTGATATTGGTGGAATGGCAGCCGTCCAGCCCACTGATCACCTGACTGACGTCCTGCGGTGATCCCTGAGCATCCAGCGGAGTAACGCTTATCAATCCGTCATGATAAAACGCGGTGAACAGAGCATTCCCCGCGTGATCCGTGGAAAGATGTGTCGGGCTGCCCGGAAGTGCTGCCTGTCCGGCTTCGGTCAGACAACCATCAGCGCCGATAGTATAAGCGATAACGCGGAATTCGGGACGTACGCCCACATAAAGCACCGGTTTAGTCGGATGAACGACCATTGGCTGTACCTGCCCGTTGACATCAATCACCTGCAATAAAGTCAGCGCTCCTGCCTCAGAGAGTTGCCAGACATGAATTTGCTGACTTTCGGGGCTGGCGGTATAAATAACTTGTTGCATGTATTCTCCTTACCTGGAATATGTCTCTTTCGGGTTCACCCCACTCTATCGCAATATGCCACCGCAAAAAATGATTTATTGATACCCACTTTTTTGGTAGCACTTCCGCTGCCGGGTTAAACTCTGTGAAACTCATCAGGAGCAGGTACAGATTTTATGAACTATCGCGTTATTGCCCTCGATCTGGACGGAACGTTACTGAATTCCGCAAAAACTATCCTGCCGGAAACCCTGGAAGCGCTTCACAAAGCACAGCAGTCCGGCGTTGACATTATTCTTGCTACCGGCCGCCATCACAGTGCAATTCACCCGTTTTATCAGGCACTGCAGTTAACCACCCCGGCGATCTGTTGCAACGGGACCTATCTGTATGATTATCCGCAGCAGCAGGTCTTAGACAATGATCCGATGACCGTCGGGCAGGCAGAGAAGATCATCCGTAGTCTGGAGACGTATCGCATCACGGGGTTACTTTATGCGGATGATGCCATGCTCTACCAGCAGCCAACCCCGCACGTGATACGTACTCAGGCGTGGGGCGAAAAACTGCCGGAAGCTCAGCGCCCGGTCTTTCGTCAGGTCCCCTCCCTGAGTGAGGCGGCCCGTCAGGCTAAACGGTTATGGAAATTTGCCCTCTCTCATCAGGATACTCAGCAACTGCATGCCTTTGTACAGCACATCACCGACGAAGCCGGAGTGACCTGTGAATGGTCCTGGGTGGACCAGGTCGATATTGCCCAACGGGGAAACAGTAAGGGAAAACGCCTGCAGGAATGGCTGACAAGCCGTGGACTGTCAATGCAGGATGTTATTGCTTTCGGGGATAACTACAATGACCTGAGTATGCTGGAAAGTGCCGGTCTCGGTGTGGCTATGGGGAATGCGGATGATGCGATTAAAGCCCGGGCCGGATGGGTCATTGGTGATAATAATCATCCGTCGATTGCCGAAGCAATATATCAGAAGGTTTTATAAGATAGCACGGTTCACCGATACGGCCTGCCCCTGCGGACAGGTCGCATCACGTCAATCAGTGGGTCGTCGAATGAGACGCCTGGTCATTATTACGGCGGGAACCTGAAATCAGGTTAAACAACTCACCCAGCACGTAAATTAACCCAAGCATAACGGCCGTCACGACCGGTACCATAATAATGGCCATCAACAGGCTTTGAAGCAGTTCCAGCATATGAACCTCAGTCTGTTTATAAAAGAGGTAGTTTATCGACTGCCCCGGGGAATGCCCATTGCTTTTTGTGCTTTTACATTTCATTACTGCGTAGCTCACCTGTCCTGCCGATAACACGAGTCAGGTGAAATCCACAAAGGAATTATCATGCAGGCAAATATCTCTCTGGTGATCCATCTCAGCAACAAGCTGTTTGCTGACCCCCGGCGGATCAGGCTGCTGCTGGCGATTGAAGAGACCGGTTCTATTTCACGGGGAGCCCGGCTGGCGGAAATCAGTTACAAAACCGCCTGGGATGCGATTGATGCAATGAATACCCTGGCTGAACAAACCATTGTCGAACGGGTTGCCGGGGGAAAAGGCGGTGGCGGTGCCCACCTCACGGTCTATGGCCGACGGATGCTCCGGTTATATCAGTTACTGGAACAGATCCAGCAGAAAGCATTTGATGTGCTGCAGGAAGACAACCAGCCTCTGAACAGCCTGCCGGGTGCTATCTCACGCTTCTCATTACAAACCAGTGCCCGTAATCAGTTGTCCGGTACCGTCGCCGATCGCCACTCAGACGGTGTGCTGGAAACCATCACGGTATTACTGAGTGATAAACATACCCGTGTGCAGGTAACTATCACTCACGGGAGTGGCGAACGGTTACAGATAATGCCGGATAAAGAGGTGCTGGTGCTGATTAAGGCGCCCTGGCTGAAAGTACATCCCCGCCCGGCCGGGGAGGAAAATCAGTTTCCGGTGACGATTTCCGCGATCACACCCGGCCACACCGGCACCGAAGTTCTGATGCAACTGGCAAACGGTGAGACTCTCTGCGCTACCCTGCCCCCCGGAGAGACAAATTTCACCGAAGGTCAGCCCGCCTGGGCCAGTTTCGACGCCGCCAATGCCTTACTGGCCAGCCTGAATTAATCTTCCCGGTGAAGATAATCGCACAAAGTGAATGTTTGACATCCGCCAGCCTGCCGGATACAACTGTGTAAAACAGTGCGTAAATTGGTATATAACATGGCATCATTGCATATTTCGCAAGGCTCATTCCGTTTAGGTAAACACCGGACGCTTGAGATTGAGCAACTGAATATCCGCGCCGGTGAGAGCTGGGCCTTTGTCGGCACCAACGGTAGCGGGAAATCGTCACTGGCAAAAGCCATTGCCGGGGAGTTGCCGCCGGAACGGGGTGAACTGGCTGAGGACTTTCCGCGGGTGACCCGGCTGTCACTGGAACAGCTTTCCCGGCTGGTGGCCGATGAGTGGCAACGCAGTAATACCGATCTGTTCAGTGAGGGGGAAAATGATCAGGGCAGGCTGACCCGCGATATTATTATGGACAGTGTGCAGGATGAGGCACGCTGCCTGGAACTAAGCGATCTGCTGGGGATCCGACCGTTGCTGGATCGCCCGTTTAAATTTCTGTCCACCGGGGAAACCCGTAAAACGCTTCTCTGTCAGGCACTGATGGTCGCCCCGGCTCTGCTGGTGCTGGATGAACCCTTCGATGGTCTGGATGTGCTTTCCCGGCAAAATCTGACCCGGTTACTGAACAGCCTGTATGAGCAGGGAACAACATTAGTTCTGGTACTGAATCGTTTCGAAGATATCCCGGAGTTTATTGACCATGTGGGCGTTCTGGCGGAATGTACCCTAAGCTATACCGGCCCCCGTCAGCAGGTACTGGCAGAAGCGCTGGTCGCTCAGCTGGCACACAGTGAAAATCTGCACTCCGTTGCCTTGCCGGAGCCGGATAACCTGGCCACCCTGCAAAGTGATCAGGACGCGATACCGCCGGTGATCCTGCGTAATGGCCGGGTTTCCTGGGAAGATAAACCCGTCATTGATGGCCTGGACTGGCAGGTCAGCCCGGGTGAACACTGGCAGATTATCGGGCCGAACGGTGCAGGAAAGTCAACACTGCTCAGCCTGATCACCGGCGACCATCCGCAGGGCTACAGCAATGACCTGACATTGTTTGGCATCCGTCGTGGCAGCGGTGAGACCATCTGGGATATCAAACAACATATCGGGTATGTCAGCAGCAGCCTGCACCTGGAATATCGGGTCAGTGCTTCGGTAAGAACCGTCATTCTGTCCGGTTTCTTTGACTCTATCGGGCTATATGAAGCGGTATCAGATCGCCAGAAGCATCTGGCGAGCGGGTGGTTAGCATTGCTGGGTATGAATAATGCGCTGGCAGATGCCCCTTTCCACAGTTTGTCCTGGGGTCAGCAACGTTTAGTTCTGATAGTCAGGGCGCTGGTAAAACATCCGCGCCTGTTGATCCTTGATGAACCCTTACAGGGACTGGATGCGATTAACCGGCAACTGGTTCGCCGGTTTATCAATATTCTGATCGGTGAGGGGCGCACACAATTACTGTTTGTCTCCCACCATGCAGAAGATGCCCCGGACTGTATTACCCATCGTCTGAGCTTCGTGGCGGACGGGCAGCGCTACACGTATCAGCAGGACGCCCTGACGTCCTGATCCTTTCCCGACGGGAAGCTGATCTTCCCGTCATTTGAGTTATCCCTGCCGTCTTTCCCGCCCCGGTAACGGTTAAAATCTCTGAAAACAACCTAAGCTCTCTTGTGTAAACGTTTCCATTACTCCACACTACTCAAAAATCCATTCTATACTCACTGTCAGAGTCAGGCTTTTCTGACCCCGCAGCCAGGCGATTCTCAGGAATATATTATGTCTGAATTTAATCCGGTCGATCATCCGCACCGCCGCTATAACCCGCTGGCCGATAAATGGGTGCTGGTTTCCCCTCATCGGGCTAAACGTCCCTGGCAGGGGGCCCGGGAAACACCCGCAGAAGCGAAACTCCCTGCCCATGATCCGGACTGTTTTTTGTGTGCAGGTAATCCGCGTATCGGCGGGGAAAAAAATCCTGACTATACCGGTACCTGGGTATTTACCAATGATTTTGCCGCCCTGATGCCCGATACTCCGCAAGCCCCGGAAAACGATGACCCTCTGCTGCGCTGTGAAAGTGCCCGTGGTACCAGCCGGGTGATCTGCTTTTCGCCGGATCACAGTAAAACGCTGCCGGAATTATCCACTGAAGCCCTCGGCGAAGTGATACGGACCTGGCAGGAACAAACCCGCGAACTGGGTCAGTCATGGCCCTGGGTTCAGGTGTTCGAAAATAAAGGTGCCGCGATGGGGTGCTCAAACCCTCACCCGCACGGCCAGGTCTGGGCCAACAGTTTTCTGCCCAACGAAGCCTTGCAGGAAGATCGTTTGCAGCGCGACTATTTTGAGAAGCATGGCTCCCCGATGCTACTGGACTATGTCAGCCGTGAACTGGCTAACGGGCAGCGGACAGTTGTGGAAACAGAACACTGGCTGGCCGTGGTTCCCTGGTGGGCCGCATGGCCTTTTGAAACCTTACTGCTGCCGAAAACCGCAGTCTCACGTCTGAACGAATTATCTGCGGCGCAAAGCAGTGACCTGGCCATTGCCCTGAAAAAACTGACCAGCCGCTATGACAATCTCTTCCGGTGCTCATTCCCCTATTCCATGGGCTGGCACGGTGCGCCGTTTACCGGTGATCCTGCCAATCACTGGCAATTACATGCCCATTTCTATCCGCCGTTATTGCGCTCGGCCAGCGTGCGGAAGTTTATGGTCGGTTATGAAATGCTGGCAGAGTCACAACGGGACTTAACCGCGGAACAGGCTGCCGGACAATTACGGGCAGTGAGCGATATCCATTACAGGGAGGCAAAATAATATGCAGCTGAAGGAAACCACAGAAAACCTTTTCAGAGACGCATTTAGTTATCCGCCTGAACGCACCTTTCAGGCACCCGGTCGCGTAAATCTGATTGGTGAACATACAGACTATAACGACGGTTTTGTGCTTCCCTGCGCTATCGATTACCAGACGGTGATCAGTTGTGCCCGGCGTCAGGATCATCGGGTGCGGGTCATCGCTGCCGATTATGACAATGCGATGGACGAATTCTCCCTTGACGATCCCATCGTGCCGGTGCAGGAACCTCTCTGGGCCAACTATATCCGAGGGGTATTCCGCCATTTGCGGCAGCGACAGGCGGGATTCGGCGGGATGGACATGGTCGTCAGCGGCAATGTGCCGCAGGGAGCCGGGCTCAGCTCATCAGCCTCACTGGAAGTGGCCACAGGTACCGCGATACAACAGTTATGGGGGCTGTCACTCACGCCGTCAGAAATCGCACTGATCAGTCAGGAAGCCGAAAATCAGTTTGTCGGATGTCACTGCGGCATTATGGATCAGATGATTTCCGCGCTGGGTAAAAAGCACCATGCTCTGCTGCTGGATTGCCGCACTCTCGATACACGGGCCGTACCGATGCCGGAAAATGCAGCCGTGGTCATTATTAACTCTAATTTCAAACGCACTCTGGTGGGCAGTGAATATAACACCCGCAGAGAGCAATGCGATACCGGTGCCCGACTGTTTAACCAGCCAGCTTTACGGGATGTGACGCTCGCCCGGTTCAGCACCGTCAGTGCAGACATTGATCCGGTAGTGGCACGGCGGGTCCGGCATATTCTGACCGAGAATCAACGTACGCTGGATGCTGCCGAAGCCCTCATCCGGGGCGATTTAGTCACCATGGGCCGGCTGATGGCCGATTCCCATGCCTCAATGCGGGATGATTTTGAAATCACCGTGCCGCAGATAGATACGCTGGTCGATATCGTTAAATCGGTGATCGGTGACGAAGGCGGCGTACGGATGACCGGAGGCGGGTTTGGTGGCTGTGTCGTCGCGCTGATCCCCGGGCATAAAGTGGAAGAGGTCCGCAACGTCGTTGCCGGACAGTACGAAGCCAGAACCGGTATTAAAGAAACCTTTTATGTTTGCCATGCGTCAGAAGGAGCCGGTGAATGTTAGCACACACCCCGCCCGGACCCGACGGTATGCCGTTACGGGTGACGGTCTTACGTAATGCCAACGGTATGGATGTCACCTTTATGGATTTGGGGGCCACCTGGCTCTCAGCCAGAGTGCCTCTGAACGATGGCAGTGTCCGTGAAGCCCTCCTGGGATGCGCGACCCCTGAGGATTATCTTCATCAGTCAGCCTATCTGGGGGCCTGTGTCGGTCGTTATGCGAACCGGATTGCACAGTCCTTTCTGACCCGAACTCAGCATTCTCTGATCCCGAACCAGCCTCCTCATCAGTTACATGGCGGGCCGGAAGGATTCAGCCATCGTCGCTGGCTGATAGTCAGTCAGTCCCCGACGGACGTGCGCTACCGTCTGCACTCACCGGACGGTGACCAGGGGTTCCCTGGCAATCTGACAACGGAAGTTCACTATCAACTGACGGATGATAATTCGCTGATCATTACCTATCAGGCTGAAACGGATCAGCCCTGCCCGGTCGCATTAACGAATCATGCTTATTTTAACCTTGATGCATGTCAAGGTGATGCCCGCCAACATCGGTTAAAAATAGAGGCAGATCACTATTTACCGGTGAACCGTGAGGGGATCCCTGAACACGGTTTAACATCTGTTGCAGACACCGGATTCGACTTTCGTCAGCCGAAGACCATTGCTGATGATTTTATGAAGGATACCGACCAACAGGCCGTCGGGGGGTATGACCACGCTTTTCTGCTGAATCATCCGGCAGATGACTCAGTGGAGGCTGCGCGATTGTGGTCCGGGGATAATAAACTCAGTCTGGCGGTCACTACCTCGGCCCCGGCATTACAGTTCTACTCCGGTAATTTTTTAGACGGTACCCCGGCACGCCAGGGAACCTGGCAGAATTATCAGGGGATCGCTCTGGAGAGCGGATTCCTGCCGGACTCGCCTAATCATCCGGAATGGCCGCAACCGGATTGCTGGTTACAGCCTGGCGATAAACTGCAGTCAGTCACCCGCTATCAGCTGATCCCGGCATAGCACGTTGACGAAATATACTGCGGACAACCCGTTCCGGACTTACACCGGCCGCTGTTTTCCGCTATGGTAAAGCTATATTGTCCGGCCTGTTTCCGGCCCAGACACCGTTTCCATAATCATAGAAATTTAAAAGCATTAAGGAGTTAAGCGATGGCAGTAACTAAGCTTGTTCTGGTACGCCACGGCGAAAGTCAGTGGAATCAGGAAAACCGCTTTACCGGCTGGTACGATGTGGACCTGTCTGATAAAGGCCGCGAAGAAGCGAAAGCCGCAGGTAAATTACTGAAAAAAGAAGGTTTCAGTTTCGACTTCGCCTATACCTCTGTACTTAAGCGTGCGATCCACACTCTGTGGAGTGTTCTCGACGAACTCGACCAGGTCTGGCTGCCGGTGGAAAAATCATGGCGCCTGAATGAGCGTCATTATGGTGCCTTACAGGGGCTGAACAAAGCGGAAACCGCTGAAAAATACGGTGATGAGCAGGTAAAACAATGGCGTCGTGGTTTTGCTGTCACTCCGCCGGAACTGGAGCGCAGCGATGAACGTTTCCCGGGCCACGACCCGCGTTATGCTTCCCTGACTGAAGCGCAACTCCCGACCACAGAAAGCCTGGCACTGACCATTGAACGTGTGATCCCGTTCTGGGAAGACGCTATTCTGCCTCGCCTGAAAACCGGCGAGAAGGTGATTATCGCGGCACACGGTAACTCTCTGCGTGCGTTAATCAAATATCTGGACAAAATGTCTGAAGATGAAATTCTTGAGCTGAATATCCCGACAGGTGTCCCTCTGGTCTATGAGTTTGATGAAAACTTTAAACCACTGAAACGTTACTACCTGGGCGATGCGGATGAAATCGCAGCGAAAGCAGCGGCGGTGGCTAATCAGGGTAAAGCGAAGTAAGCATTCAGGAGCCTTCAGGTTCTGATAAAACGGCCGGAAACTCCGGCCGTTTTTTTTAACCAAAAATCATGCTGTACGACGATCACGAACCGCTTGCGCAAGTTGCTGCAACACCTGTGCGGTCGCATCCCATCCGATACAGGCATCAGTGACGCTCTGACCATAAACCAGCGTTCCGGCATCGGGATTCTGATTCCCTTCCACCAGATGACTTTCGATCATCACACCCATAATGCTCTGATCGCCGCCTGCGATTTGCCCGGCAACGTCCGTCGCCACTTCCAGCTGTTTCTGATATTGCTTAGAGCTGTTTGCGTGGCTGAAATCGATCATAATCTTCGGGTCCAGACCGGCACGGAGTAATCCCTCCCTCACCTCTGCCACATCAGACGCATGGTAATTGGGGGCTTTACCGCCACGCAGGATAATATGGCAGTCTTTATTCCCGGAGGTTTCGACAATCGCTGAATGGCCGTATTTAGTGACTGACAGGAAGCAGTGCCCCGCCGCCGCGGCATTGATAGCATCAATGGCCACTTTAATCGTACCGTCGGTGCCGTTTTTAAACCCGACCGGGCAGGACAGCCCGGAGGCCAGTTCACGATGCACCTGTGATTCGGTAGTACGGGCACCGATGGCCCCCCAGCTCATCAGGTCAGCCAGATATTGCGGGGTGATCATATCCAGAAACTCCCCGGCGGCCGGTAAGCCCGTATCATTAATGTCTGATAACAGTTTACGTGCAACTCTCAGACCGTCATTAATCCGGAAACTGCCATCCATCTGCGGGTCATTGATCAGTCCTTTCCAGCCTACGGTGGTCCGGGGTTTTTCAAAATAGACACGCATGACAATTTCCAGTTCACCCGACAGCTGATGACGAAGCTGCAGCAATTTACCGGCGTATTCCAGCGCTGCCTGCGGGTCATGGATAGAGCACGGGCCTATCACCACGAGCAGACGGTCATCCTTTCCCTGTAAAATATTCTGAATGGCCTGACGGCATTCAAAAACTGTGGTTGCCGCAGCGTCAGAGGCCGGATACTTTTCCAGCAATGCTATTGGCGGGAGGAGTTCTTTAATCTCCCGGATCCTTAAATCGTCATTCTGGTAGTTCATAACAGTTCCAAAAAATGAGTGTAAAAAATCTCTATCACTCTAGCCTGCAGCGAGACCAGAGTAAATTAGCTTTAACCTTGCTATTTTGCTCACTTTACTGAAAATTGTCTGTTAAACCGCTCGCAGGTCTGAAGGAACCGCCTGAAATAGCCCTGTCACGGTCACTCAGTCGGCACAACCTATGCCATACTGATAACCTGTTTTTACAGGCTGTCTGCCCGGTTTTCAGGGCTGAGCAGAGTAACAATAACAATGATCAGGATGAATTTTCCCCATGGCTCATTCACATAACCACGCACCTGCCAGTGTTAACCGCTCACGGTTACTGGCAGCTTTTATCGTGACCGCTCTCTTTATGCTGGTGGAAGTCATTGGCGGCTGGATCTCCGGTTCTCTGGCATTACTGGCCGATGCCGGACATATGCTGACTGATGCCGGGGCATTATTACTGGCATTGCTGGCAACACACTTTTCTCAGCGCGCACCGGCAAAACATCAGACTTTCGGGTTACTGAGACTGAACACCATCGCAGCCTTTATTAATGCCCTCGCGTTACTGGTGATCACTGTTTTGATTGTGTGGGAGGCCCTGTTGCGTTTCCATTCACCGCAACCGGTCGCCGGCGGGCTGATGCTGGGGATTGCCGTGGCCGGGTTACTGGCAAATATTCTCTGTTTTTATCTTCTGAAACAGGGGCACGGAGAAGAGAATCTAAATGTCCGGGCGGCGGCACTTCATGTGCTGGGTGACCTGCTTGGCTCTGCCGGCGCGGTGGTGGCCGCCTTACTCATTTTATGGACCGGATGGACCCCCTTTGACCCGATTCTTTCGATTCTGGTCTCTCTGCTGGTACTGAATAGCGCAAGACAACTGCTACGTGACAGTTTACGTGAGCTGCTGGAGCATGCACCGGCAGATATCGATATCGATAAACTTCGCCGTCAGCTGACCCTGAATATTGCGGAAATACGTAATGTTCATCACGTTCACCTCTGGCAGGTGGGCGAAAAAAAGGTTCTGACGTTACATGCCCGGGTCATCCCCAATTATCAACAGGATGAATTACTGAGGCGCATTCATGACTGGCTGAAAGCGAATTATGCAATAGCCCATGCGACGGTACAGCTTGAATATCAGGAATGTCCGCAACCGGAATGTCAGTTGGGTACGGAAGAGGCACCCGGGGAGGATGAGCATCACCCTCCCCGGGAATATGAAGGGTCTTTACATCATTGATGACGGCTGAGTGCGCGGGAATGATGCTCCCGTGCACTGGCTATCCATAACCGGCAACCATTCAGTGCAATAAACGTCAGTACGACATATTCCAGCGACATCGCATACACCCCTTGCAGGGCGAAAATACCGATACTGATCAGATTGATCACTACCCACAGCAGCCAGTTTTCCACATATTTGCGGGTCATTAACACCATTGCCACAACCGACAACACGGTCATACAGGCATCCCAGAACGGATAGGCATCCGGCTGTAAGGGGGGAACCGACACACTGAAACCGGCCAGTTGAAGCAGCTTAACCATGGTGGCAGACAGCGCCCCGAAAACCGGATCAATAAAGCAGGTCAGTAACCCGATAGCAATGACCACCACCACCAGCCAGACTAACGTCTGTCGGCGTGACATCCAGCGGATAGATAAGGAGGGATCGCTGCCGGACGCATGACGGGTCCAGGCATACCAGCCATAAATATTGGCGAGGAAAAAGAAGATCTGCAATAACAGGCTGGAGTAGAGCTGGATCTGGAAGAAAATCAGTGCAAATAACGTGACATTGATCAGGCCGAAAAGATAATTAATAACCTTTTCTTTACTGGCCAGCCAGATACAAAGTAAACCGCAGAGGGTTCCTGTCGCTTCAATCCAGGAGAGGTTATAACCTCCCCGCCCGATAGGAATATGAACCAGCAAATGGTTAATACTGAAAAAATCCATCCTCACTCCCTTTCGTACAGCCGGACGCCGATTGTTTAATATAGAAAACCACAAGGCCGGATAATGCCACAATACTTACTGATAACACAGTTTTGTTTTATACATTAAACCACAATAGACATTATCACCCTGAATTAGCTGGCACCCGTCCGGAAATCTTTAGCTTCCAGCGTGAGTAATTGCTGCTTAACATCCAGTCCGCCTGCAAACCCGGTCAGACTCCCGTTGGCACCAATTACCCGGTGACAGGGAACGATCACCGATAGCGGATTTCTGCCATTGGCTGCACCGACCGCCCGCATGGCTTTCGGGCGATGAATACGTTCTGCTATGTCACGATAGCTTCGCGTTTCACCGTAAGGAATTTCGCGCAATGCCTGCCATACCTCACACTGGAAAGGGGTACCTTCAAACTGTAGCGGTAAATCAAAGGTTTGTCGCTGACAGTTAAAATATTCTGTTAACTGGTATGCCGCCTGTTCCAGTACCGGATGATCCGTCACCCGCAATTCAGGATGGGCTCTGATGCGGGAAGGTCGTTCATTTTCCCAGGCCACGGCAGCCAGCCCCTGCTCACCGGCAATCAATGTCAGCTCACCGACCGGAGTCAGCAATAATCTGTAATAGTACATATAACGTCTCCCTGCGCTGCACAATGCGGACCATTATGCCACGTTCGCGCCGGGGAACCGGCGGTTTTCGGACAGCGGATTATTTAGTTTCCATGTCCGGAAACCGCCAGTCATTCGGGCGTTATACTTATACGCTGAGCGCCTGAACAGGAGAGAACCATGAACGATGAAGAGAGTGCTTATCAGGCGATGGTCAGCCGTGACAGGCGTTTTGACGGCCTTTTTTATGTCGCCGTGCGTACGACCGGTATTTACTGCCGACCGGTTTGTCCGGCACGTAAACCCTTACGTAAAAATTGCCATTTTTTTCGCTATGCGGAACAGGCCGAAAAAGCCGGCTACCGGCCCTGCCTGAGATGCCGGCCGGAACTTGCCCCTGGCCACGCGCCCATAGACCAGGCCGCGTCTCTGTGCCAGCAATTCATCGACGCTATTGAGTCCGGTCTGCTGGATAGCGGGAGCTCTCTCCCCGAAATAGCCAGACGCTTTTCGCTCAGTGAACGTCAGTTCAGGCGTATTCTGCATCAGCAACTGGGGATCAGTCCGCAGGAGTTACGCCAGAGCCGGCGGCTGAAACTTGCCCGGCAACTACTGACCGAGACCCGGCTGCCGGTGACGTCTATCGCATTTACCAGTGGTTTCGGCAGTATCCGCCAGTTTAATTCCGCGTTTCTCACCCATTACCATCTGGCCCCGTCAGCCTTCAGGAAAAGTCTGCCTGCCCTGCCGGATCCACAGCAGCATCAGACAGAAAAAGTCCGGTTATCTTATCGCCCGCCTTTCGCCTGGCACGCCCTGCTCCGTTTTCTCGCCGGGCGCGGTATTAAAGACGTTGAGTGGATAGACGGTGAATATTACCTGCGCACCCTGGCTATTGGTCAGTGCCGGGGGTGGATCCGCGTGGGAGATGATCCCCGGCAACATTGTCTGCGGGTAGAGTTCAGCCACTCGCTGACCCCGGTGTTACCGGTGTTGTTACAACGGTTACGGCAACTTTTTGATTTGAGTGCGAGGCCTGATCAGATAGCCGATCATCTGTCCCGGGATCCTCTGCTGGCTCCGTTAGTGCTGCAAAGCCCCGGCCTGCGGGTACCAGGCTGCTTTGAGCCTTTTGAACTGGCGGTCAGGGCTATCCTCGGGCAGCAAGTCACCGTCGCGGCAGCGACAACGCTGAGTAAACGGCTGGCGGCCAGGTTCGGACAGCCGGTGGTCACCCCCTTCCCTGAGCTGAGCCGCCTTGCGCCGACAGCGGAGGATTTTATCGGGGCGACCACGGACGATATCGGCTCTCTGGGGATTGTGGGGAGCCGTATCAATGCGATTCTGGCGCTGGCGGACGCCACCCGGCACGGCCTGTTCAGAGAACTGCAAAACGAGCCTCAGCAAAGGGGACCGCAGAGACTGACTGAATTACCCGGCATTGGCCCCTGGACAGCACAATATATTGCAATGCGGGCCTTTTCATTGACGGATGCTTTCCCTAAAGAAGACATAGCACTGCGTAAAGCCCTCGGCGGACTGACGCCCCGTGCTGCAGAACAACGCTCGCTGATCTGGCGTCCCTGGCGGAGTTATGCCGTCATGCTGTTATGGCAGGCGGAGGAAAATAAGAAACCGGCGGCAAAGCTGTAAACGTGGGGACAGGTGAAAAGAGTCGCTGCCGGCCGGACGGGTCACAGAAACGAAAAAAGCCCCCTGAGGGGGCTTTTTTC
>NZ_JMPR01000042.1 GCF_000735525.1 Tatumella ptyseos ATCC 33301
AACTGCTCTACCAACTGAGCTAACGACCCGTCAGCCACAAAACAGATAAAAGAGTTTAACACCCCCACCCTTCACAACAGAAAGATGGTGGGTCGTGCAGGATTCGAACCTGCGACCAATTGATTAAAAGTCAACTGCTCTACCAACTGAGCTAACGACCCTCTTTTACCGCCACCGAATGCATTTCGCTTATCACCCGGCAACGGCGGCATATATTACTGATTTAACTGGATAGCGCAACTCTTATTTGAAAAATAACTGACTGGTTGCTTAGCTTTCACCCGCTACGTCCATAAATCACACGATTCCGGGTGAGTTTGCTATTTACTGACCTGCTTCCAGTCGTTTTTTAGCATCCCTGGCCGATGCCGTACCGGGGTAAAGTTTAATTACCTGTTCAAACACTGCCTTCGACTTGGCTGTATCTTTTTTATCCTGCATCACAACACCGACCTTGAATAAGGCTTCCGGGGCTTTAGGCGATTTAGGATAATTTTTTACCACGGTCGCGAAATAGTAGGCAGAATCATCCAGCTGACCTTTGTTGTAATACAACTGTCCCAGCCAATAGTTGGCATTCGGCTGATACGTAGAGTCCGGATATTTTTTTACCCACGTCTGCAGAGCAGAGATTGCCTGATCAAACTTCTTCTGCTTCAGAATAAGATCAATGCCGGCGTTGTAGTCAGAGTTCTCATCACCTGACTGCGCGGCCGGGCTGGCGGCAGCGGCCGGAGCACTTCCTGAAGCGGCCGTGGCATCCTTACTGTCAGAATTCGCGGGAGTTGTCTGAGTCGTGTTATTGCTGCTCAGCGTGTCTATCTGCTGATAGAGCTGGTTTTGCCGTTCAACCACCTGGCTGAGCTGATAACTGTTTTCCTGAATCTGTCCACGCAACGAGTCAATATCACTTTGGGTATCATTCAGCTGCTGCTGCAACTGCTGCATAAGTTGAGACTGTGCGTTAGAAATACGTTCGAGGGTGGTGACCCGGTCTTCTACCGAGCCAGAGCCAACGCTACTGATTGACGCCTGTGCAAAAGCGGCCGGAACGGCCGCTACACCAATCAGTAACGACAGACTCAGTGCATGACGTCTGAAGTTACTAATCATATGACTCTCTTAGTACACCAGTACGGCGCGACGGTTTTTAGCCCATGCGGCTTCGTCGTGGCCCAGTACTGCAGGTTTTTCTTTACCGTAAGACACGATGGACATCTGGTCAGCAGATACCCCTTTGCCTTGCAGGTACATTTCAACAGCATTAGCACGACGTTCGCCCAGGGCGATGTTGTATTCCGGTGTACCACGTTCGTCCGCAAAGCCTTCGATAGTGACTTTGTAAGACGGGTTGCTACGCAGGAAGTTCGCGTGCTGATCCAGCATACGAGCGTACTCAGGCTGAATGTCATATTTGTCCAGACCAAAGTAGACAATATTGTTCTGCTGAAGCTGCTGCATTTGCATACGCGCTTGTTCATCAGAAGACATATTACCGCCATTCTGGCCGCTACCATAAGCGCTGTCAGCACCGGTAGTTGAGCCACTCTGGTCATTGTCATTTTTGTGCGAGCTACAAGCCGCAACAGCCAGTACAGGCAGGGCCAGCATGAGGCCTTTCAGCATTTTATTCAGTTGCATTTCAACACCCTATTATTGTTTGCCATACATATTTACACATGCATCACATATACGGAGACCAGGCAGGCGAAGATACCTGTCCATCAGTCGCCGGAAGACGCGCTTTGAAACGCCCGTCAGTTGAAACCAACTGCAATACGGAGTTATAGCCCTCGGTGGAGCCATAAATAACCATTGTGCCGTTAGGTGCAAGACTTGGCGTCTCATCCAGATACGTGTCCGTTAATTGCTGAACGGCTCCCGTTTCCAGATCCTGTTTAGTGATATGCTGTGCACCGCTTGCGGTACTCACCATCACCATAAATTTACCATCCGGAGAAACATCCGCATCCTGGTTCTGACCACCCTGCCAGGTAATGCGTTGCGGAGTCCCCCCGTTAATATTCATTTTATAAATTTGCGGACGTCCTGCCTGATCCGACGTATAGGCCAGTGTTTCACTGTCCGGGAACCAGGTCGGCTCGGTGCTGTTATAACGTGCATTTGTCAGCTGACGGATCTGTCCGGACGCCAGGTCCATCACATACAAATTCAGACTGCCGGTTTTAGACAATACAAATGCCAGTTTTTTGCCATCCGGAGAAAACGCCGGAGCACCATTGTGGCGCGGGAAATCAGCGATAGTACGGATAGTGCTGTTAGACAGATTTTGTACGACCAGTGCTGAACGTCCTGTTTCAAAGGTAACGTAGGCGAGTTCGTTACCATCAGCAGACCAGGCCGGTGACATCAGCGGTTCCGGTGAACGATGGACCACAAACTGGTTGTAACCATCGTAATCGGAGACGCGTAACTCATACGGGAACTGTCCGCCGTTGGTCTCAACCACGTAAGCGATGCGTGTACGGAATGCGCCTTTGATACCGGTCAGCTTCTGGAATACTTCATCACTGGCGGTGTGAGCCGCATAGCGTAACCACTGCTTAGTCACTTTATAACTGTTCTGCGACATCACGGTGCCCGGAGAGCCCGCAGTATCGACCAGTTGATAAGAGATCTGGTAGCTGCCATCGGCATTCGCCTGGATCTGACCTACAACAACAGCATCAATACCTAGTGCAGACCACGCCGCAGGCTGAACCTGTTGAGCTGTGGTTGGTTCCTGCGGTAAGCGGGAACGATCTAACGGGTTAAATTTACCACTGTTACGTAAATCTGCGGCAATAATCCCACCAATGTCTGCCGGCGCCGGGCCTGTACCTGTCCATTGGAAAGGTACGACACCGATAGGACGTGCAGTATTTACCCCCTGGGTGATTTCAATCCGGACTTCAGCCTGTGAAACCACCGCCCATAATAGTAAAAATACACCTAACGTTATACGAAATGCCTGCTTCATCTTCTCTCCCTTATCTGAACTCACGCCCATGATAATTCGTATAAATTCCGGTAATTGTCTGGCGCAAGTATCGGTTGCTCTACCTAGCATAGTCGATACTTACGCCGGAGACACGGTTAAGGTTTAAACTCCAGTGTCGCATCCCTCACTGCCTGCCAGACTTCCTGGCTTGGTGGTTTCGGAATATGCGCCATTTTTGCTGCGGTGATCGCGGCCTGGCATAGAGCAGGATCGCCGCCCGCCGCCGTTGCTGAGATCAATAATCCGTCTGGAGCCAGCTTAATATTTACATCACAGGTTTTCCCTGCGTAGTTATCAGAGTCGTAGAACTTACTCTGGATAGCGCCCTGTACCTGACCAATATAACTCTGTATAGCGGCACCAGATGCACCTGATTTATGCTGATTGCCCTGCCCTGCGGCAGATGCCCCTGCGTTTTTACCGGATTTAGGTGCATTCTTACCGGAGGCTAACCCACCCAATAAGTCATCCACTTCACTGGTATTTTTTGCAGCAGCCGCTTTTGCCCTGGCGGCAGCTTTAGCTTTAGCTTCCGCATCAGCTTTGGCTTTCGCCTGCTGCTCTGCCTTCGCCTTTGCTTCTGCCGCTGCTTTGGCTTTCGCCTGCTGTTCCGCTTTCGCTTTTGCTTCTGCCGCTGCCTGAGCTTTCGCCTGCTGTTCGGCTTTTGCTTTCGCTTCTGCCGCTGCCTGAGCTTTCGCCTGCTGTTCGGCTTTTGCTTTCGCTTCTGCCGCCGCCTGGGCTTTCGCCTGCTGTTCGGCTTTTGCTTT
>NZ_JMPR01000043.1 GCF_000735525.1 Tatumella ptyseos ATCC 33301
CGCTTCTGCCGCCGCCTGGGCTTTCGCCTGCTGTTCGGCTTTTGCTTTCGCTTCTGCCGCCGCTTCGGCTTTTGCCTGCTGTGCTGCTTTTGCGCTGGCTGCTGCTTTTGCCTGCTGATCTGCCTGAGCTTTCGCTTCGGCAGCAGCTGCTTTCGCCTGCTGATCTGCCTGAGCTTTCGCTTCGGCGGCTGCAGCTTTCGCCTGCTGTTCGGCCTGAGCCTTCGCTTCGGCGGCTGCAGCTTTCGCCTGCTGATCGGCCTGTGCCTTCGCTTCGGCAGCAGCAGCTTTCGCCTGCTGGTCTGCCTGAGCTTTTGCCTCGGCCTCGGCTTTAGCTTGTGCGGCTTGGGCTGCGGCTTTTGCCTGCTGTGCTGCTTTTGCTTGTGCCTCAGCGGCTACAGCCTTCGCCTGTTCGGCTTTCGCATCAGCATCAGCATCAGCATCAGCATCCTGTTGCTGTTCTTCTTTCGCGTCGTCCTGTGAAGGTTTGGCATTCGGCTGTTGCTGTTGTGAGGGCTGACTGGCGCTCTGCTGCTCATTCTCGCGGTTGTACTGTTCAACCACTGCCCCCGGGTCCACCATGACGGCATCAATATCGCTGCCGCCACCGCCACCACTGGTTTCGATATTTTCATTCAGCGAGCTTATAATCAGTATTGCAATCAACAGGATATGCAAAATCACCGAAATTATAATCGCGCGCTTTAATTTATCGTTTTGCTCGGTTGCCTTCGACACTCTCGGTTCCCACAAACGGATTAGACTTAAATCGGCTGCGTCATCAGGCCAACTGACTTAACACCCGCCTGATGGAGTAAATTCAGTGCTTTGATAATTTCATCATAAGGCACTTCTTTCGCTCCCCCGATTAAAAACACCGTCTTAGGGTTCGCCTGAAGACGACGTTGTGCTTCACTGATGATCTGTTCCGGAGGTAATTGCTCCAGTCGCTGGTGATCTTCAACAATGCTGTATTGCCCCACGCCGGAGACCTCAACAATGACCGGTGGATTATCATCCGTTGACACTGTTTTTGAATCTGTTGCATCCGGCAGGTCGACATTGACACTCTGGGTAATAATCGGTGCCGTGGCCATAAATATCAGCAACAGCACCAGCAGTACATCCAGCAGCGGGACAATGTTTATCTCAGACTTCAGTTCGCGACGAGCGCGACCACGCGTTCTGGCCATGAGTCAACCTCTGCTTACTTAGAACTATCGCTGGTAAATGCCTGGCGATGCAGGATAGCGGTAAACTCTTCGGTAAAGTTATCGTAACCCTGCTCCAGCTTATTCACCCGCTGATTCAGGCGGTTATATGCCATGACTGCCGGGATGGCCGCAAACAGACCAATAGCGGTAGCAATCAATGCCTCTGCTATTCCGGGAGCAACCATCTGCAGGGTTGCCTGCTTTACGGCACCCAGGGCGATAAAAGCATGCATAATTCCCCAGACTGTACCGAACAGACCAATATAAGGACTGATGGAACCGACCGTCCCCAGGAAAGGGATATGGTTTTCCAGACTTTCCAGTTCACGGTTCATCGAAATACGCATGGCCCGGCTGGCACCTTCAACAACGGCTTCCGGCGCATGGTTATTTACGCGGTGTAATCTGGCAAATTCTTTAAAGCCCGCATAGAAAATCTGCTCTGAGCCGCTAAGCTCTTCGCGGCGCCCCTGACTTTCCTGATAAAGACGTGAAAGATCCACACCTGACCAGAATTTATCTTCAAAGGCTTCGGCCTCACGGCCTGCTGCATTCAGGATGCGTGTACGTTGAATAATGATGGCCCAGGAGGCAATAGAAAACACAATCAAAATCAACATAATGAATTTGACCAGAAGGCTTGCCTTCAGGAACAAATCAAGGATGTTCATGTCAGTCACTGCTTGAACTCCGCGACAATAGACTTAGGAAGCGCAATGGGCTTCATACGATTTATGTTGATACAGGCAATCAACACTTCAGCTTCATTGATTATTTTGCCTTCACCATTCACGATACGTTGACGGAATGTCATCGTTACCCGCCCTAACTCGCAGACTTCGCTTTCAACGTGCAGCAAGTCATCAAGTTTTGCGGCAGCAATATAGTCCACCGTCATACGCCGCACCACAAACCCCACCTGCTGTTCTAACAGCGTCTGCTGCGTAAAACCACACTGGCGCAAGGCTTCGGTACGTGCCCGCTCATAGAAAGCAATATAGCTGGCGTGATAAACAACGCCACCGGCATCGGTGTCTTCATAGTAGACCCTGACCGGCCATTGAAACTGAAAGTGACTCACTCTGCATCCCGGCATTAATTTTTAAACCAGCCTACTATACGCAAGAGAAATCGCCTTTGGAATGGGACAACACTGAGCGGAGAAAATAATTATGCCTTCTGACACAACCTGCACCGATTTCAGTGAACAACCTGACAAACACTTAACTTTTTTTACCTTTTTAAAGCACTCAGGGCCGTGTTCAGGCCGGGAAAATTCCGACTGACCACAAAAAAACTCCCCTGAAAGCGATACTTTCAGGGGAGTTCCGGGTGTACGGATCAAAGATGACTGTTTCAGCTGACTCAGTGAGTCGCCCAAAAATAGCAGACAAGCGCAGGGATCAAAATTATCCAGGCCAGCAGAGGATTAAAAACTCCCTGCCAGAGCGTTTTTTGCAGGCGCAAACCGCTGCCATGAATGACTCCGGCACACACTGACCAGATAAGCGCCAGCCCCCACCACACAGCATATGTCCGGGGAACCACAGCGAACCGGGTCGGATCCCAAAGTACACATCCGGCCACCAGCAACGCGAGGATCAGCGAAAGGACCCGCAAGGGGCCCTTATCGGTAAGCTGATAGATCCGGTGAATAATCCCGGCCATCAGGACGGATTACTCTCGTTATCTTTGTTGGCATTTTCAAATGCCAGTGCAGCTACGACACCAAAAGAACAGGCCAGAAGCGTGCCGAGGATCCAGGCAAAATACCACATAATCGACCTTCCTGATTAATACAATGAATGAGAGTTACGTTCGATATCTTCTTTAGTGATGCGACCATACATTTTGTAATAACACCATGCAGTGTATGCCAGAATGAGAGGTACGAAGATGATCGCAGCAAAGGTCATCGTTGTCAGCGTACGCAGGCTGGAGGTGGCATCCCACATCGTCAGGCTCATCCCCGGGTTAGTCACGGATGGCATAATGAACGGGAACATCGCAATACCTGCCGTCATAATAACGCAGGCAATGGTCAGTGATGAGCAGATAAATGCCAATGCGCCCTTATTCTTCGCTGAGAACAATGCAGTCAGTAATGGCAATACCACACCCAGTACAGGGAACACCCATAAGACCGGTGACTTCCTGAAATTCACCATCCAGGCGCCGGTTTCACGTACCACGTCTTTACCAACCGGGTCAGAAGCCGCATGATGATCAATCACGCTTTTCAGTACATAACCTTCAATACCGTAAGCGACCCAGATACCGGCCAGGATAAAGCAGACCATCATGACCAGTGTCGCAATCTGCGTCACCCGGCGGGTACGCAGGTGAAGCTCACCCGTCGTACGCATCTGCAAATAGGCTGCCCCCTGGGCGAGGATCATTGTCAGGCTGACAATCCCGGCCAGTAAGGCAAACGGGTTCAGCAGCATAAAGAAGTTACCGGTATAGAACAGACGGAGGTACTCATCCATATGGAAAGGGACCCCCTGCAGTAAGTTCCCGAAAGCAACCCCGATGACTAATGGCGGAACGAAGCTCCCGATAAAGATCCCCCAATCCCACATACCACGCCAGCGGCTGTCACCCAGTTTCGAGCGATAATCAAAACCGATCGGGCGGAAGTAGAGAGATGCCAGCACCAGAATCATTGCAACATAGAAACCGGAGAATGCGGCGGCATAGACCGTTGGCCAGGCTGCAAACAGTGCCCCACCCGCCGTGATCAGCCAGACCTGGTTTCCGTCCCAGTGAGGTGCAATACTGTTTATCATAATACGGCGTTCGGTATCTGTGCGTCCGATAATACGACACAGCATACCGACACCCATATCAAACCCGTCGGTAACCGCAAAACCTATCAGTAATACACCGATAAGCAGCCACCAGACAAAGCGCAAAACTTCATAATCAAACATATGTGCCCCCTGAATTAATGTGTCAGCTGCGACGGTGTGGCCAGTTGTTCATGATGATAACGACCGGTTTTCAGACTGCTTGGCCCCAGGCGAGCAAACTTAAACATCAGGTACATTTCAGCCACCAGGAATAAAGTATACAAACCGCAAATCAGGCCCATAGAGAACAGCAGGTCCCCGACTGTCAGCGATGAATTAGCCACAGCGGTAGGTAAAACTTCACCGATGGCCCAAGGCTGACGCCCGTATTCCGCCACAAACCAGCCAGCTTCCACAGCAATCCACGGGAGCGGGATGCCGTACAGTGCAGCTTTCAGCAACCAGCGGCTTTTCCCGACCCGGTTACGCAGCACACTGAAGAATGAAATCGCAATCACTGCCAGTAACAGTACGCCACACAGCACCATGATGCGGAAAGCAAAATAGAGCGGAGCCACACGCGGAATAGAATCCTGCGTCGCTTTTTCAATCTGAGCTTCTGTCGCATCTGTCACGTTAGGTGTGTAACGTTTCAGCAGTAATCCATATCCCAGGTCTTTTTTGGACTGATCAAAGGCTGCGATAACCGCAGGATCTTTACTGCCGCTGCGCAGTTCATTCAGCAAGGCATAGGCTTTCATACCGTTACGAATACGAACTTCGTGCTGCGCCATTAAATCCTTAAGACCAATCACCGGGGTATCCGTTGAACGGGTGGCGATTAATCCGAGCAGATAAGGTATTTGGATAGCGTAGTGGTTAGTCTCTTCTTTCTGATCCGGGATCCCAAACAGGGTAAATGCTGCCGGGGCAGGCTGGGTATCCCACTCTGCTTCGATGGCTGCCAGTTTGGTTTTCTGTACATCGCCGATTTCATAACCGGACTCATCACCCAGAAGGATCACTGACAGAACCGCGGCCATCCCAAAGCTTGCTGCAATGGTGAAAGAGCGTTTGGCAAAAGCCATATCACGCCCTTTAAGCATATAGAATGCACTGATCCCCAGAATAAACATCGCCCCGGTGGTATAACCCGCGGCCACAGTATGCACAAATTTCACCTGCGCGACCGGGTTCAGGACCAGCTGAGAGAAGCTGACCATTTCCATACGCATGGTTTCATAGTTAAAGACAGATGCAACAGGGTTCTGCATCCAGCCATTGGCGACCAGGATCCATAGGGCCGACATATTTGACCCCAGGGCCACCAGCCAGGTCACCGACAAGTGCTGAACTTTCCCCAGACGGTCCCAGCCAAAGAAGAATAAACCGACAAAGGTAGATTCCAGGAAGAATGCCATCAATCCTTCGATAGCCAGTGGAGCCCCGAAAATGTCTCCGACATAATGGGAATAGTATGACCAGTTAGTCCCGAACTGGAACTCCATCGTCAGACCGGTAGCCACGCCGAGGGCAAAGTTAATTCCGAAGAGTTTCCCCCAGAATTTGGTCATATCTTTATAGATTTGTTTACCTGACAATACATACACTGTTTCCATAATAGCCAGCAAAAACGCCATACCCAGCGTCAGTGGCACAAACAGAAAGTGGTACATTGCAGTCAAGGCAAACTGTAGACGAGACAGTTCGACGATATCAAACATCCTGACTCCTTGCTCTTTTAATAAAAAACTCTCTTCACGGGCCCTGTTATCATTTCAGGACTTCAGAGACTAAGTCGTTAATTGTCACGGTGAATTATATTTTCTTTCATTCAGCAAAAAGTTGATCCGCTATTCAGAACAGGATTTTACCAGCCCCGTTAACTCTCAGACGCTAACCACTTATTCACATCTCATTATGGTTAATGAGTTGTGAATAAAATGACAGCGCTCAACTTCCGGTAAAAAAAAAGAAAAAATAGGAAAAACCCCAAATTGACACAGAACAATTTAATCTAAAACACTTAACTATATCCAGCGGATAAAATAGATATAAATCATCATTTATTGATCTGAATCGTTATTTCCCGGGGAGATATTTGATATGTCAAAACAGGCAGGACAACATGCGTCAGACCGTAACGGTCATTATGTCACCAAAGACTGTCATTGCGGATAAGAGGCCTGGCGTGTCTGCCATGACCGGAAACAGGTAAGTTATGTTTATCGTTCTTCCGTAATTTTAGTATAACGCAGCCAGGCAGGAAACAAAAAATTCACAGTCAGTAAATAATTAATAAACAATAGTATGTTTATATTCAGTATTAACCGGAATACTGCAGGCTGCATCGTTAATTTATCACCATAAAAAAACCACCGGCGGGCCGGTGGCTGTCTGGCAGAATACAACGATGATTACCGTGCAGGTAAAACTGATTTCACTGCATCACCGATGTCGGCAAGACTGTGCACAGTCCTGACTCCCGCCGCTTCCAGCGCCGCAAATTTTTCATCTGCAGTCCCTTTACCGCCGGCAATAATCGCCCCCGCATGCCCCATCCGCTTTCCTTTCGGCGCTGTGACACCGGCAATATAGCTGACGACAGGTTTGGTCACATGATCTTTGATAAAGGCGGCGGCTTCTTCTTCAGCACTGCCCCCTATCTCGCCAATCATTACAATAGCTTCTGTCTGCGGATCTTTTTCAAACAGACCCAGAATATCGATAAAGCTGGACCCCGGGATCGGGTCGCCGCCAATACCGACACAGGTTGACTGGCCATAACCGATATCTGTGGTCTGCTTGACGGCTTCATAGGTCAGCGTGCCGGAACGGGAAACAATACCGATACGGCCTGGTTGATGGATGTGGCCCGGCATAATGCCGATTTTACATTCCCCGGGGGTGATGACTCCCGGGCAGTTAGGCCCGATCATCCGTACACCCGCTTCATCCAGCTTCACCTTTACGGTCAGCATATCCAGCGTCGGGATCCCTTCCGTAATGGTGATAATCAGTTTGATACCGGCATCAATGGCTTCAAGGATACTGTCTTTACAGAACGGCGCAGGGACATAAATCACTGATGCCGTGGCACCGGTTTGCTCTACGGCTTCACGCACGGTATTAAAAACCGGCAATCCGAGATGAGTGGTTCCGCCCTTACCTGGCGTCACTCCGCCGACCATTTGTGTTCCGTAATCAATGGCCTGTTCAGAATGAAAGGTACCCTGCCCGCCGGTGAACCCCTGGCAGATGACTTTGGTATTTTTATCGATCAGAATTGACATTATTTGCCCTCCGCCGCTGCAACCACGCGTTGTGCCGCGTCGGTCAGACTGGTTGCTGCGATAATATTCAAACCACTCTCAGCCAGTTTTTTTGCGCCTGATCCTGCGTTATTACCTTCCAGACGCACCACCACCGGAACATTGACACCCACTTCAGCCACCGCCCCGATGATCCCGTCAGCGATCAGGTCGCAACGGACGATGCCCCCGAAAATGTTCACAAATACCGCTTTTACGGCATCGTCAGAGAGAATGATTTTAAACGCTTCGGTGACACGCTCTTTGGTCGCACCGCCGCCAACGTCCAGAAAGTTTGCCGGCTGACCGCCATAGTGTTTAACGATATCCATGGTCCCCATCGCCAGCCCTGCCCCATTGACCATACAGCCAATATTACCGTCCAGAGCAACATAATTGAGTTCCCACTGCGCCGCGCGGGCTTCTCTGGCATCTTCCTGGCTTGAGTCATGCATTTCGCGTAATTCCGGCTGACGGAACAATGCGTTACTGTCGATGCTCAGTTTACCGTCCAGACAGACCAGATCATCGGTTTTGGTGATCACTAACGGGTTAATTTCGACTAAAGCCAGATCCCGCTCAAGGAACAGCGTGGCCAGTCCCATAAAGATTTTGGCAAACTGACTGACCTGTTTTCCTTTCAGCCCGAGCTTAAAGGCCAGTTCACGCCCCTGGTACGGCTGAGGACCGGTCAGAGGATCAATCGCCATTTTATGGATAAGATGCGGGCTTTCTTCCGCCACTTTTTCAATTTCCACGCCGCCTTCGGTGGATGCCATAAATACAACGCGGCGACTGCTGCGATCGACCACCGCCCCCAGGTAGAGTTCGTTCGCGATATCTGTGGCGGCTTCCACCAGAATCTGACTGACCGGCTGTCCGTTTTCATCGGTCTGATAAGTCACCAGCGACTTACCTAACCAGTTTTCGGCAAAGGCACGGATTTCTTCTTTACTCTTCACCACTTTGACGCCACCCGCTTTACCGCGACCACCGGCATGGACCTGGCATTTCACTACCCAGGGGCCCGCTCCGATTTTGGATGCCGCTTCTTCAGCTTCGCGCGGGGTGGTACAGGCATAACCGACAGGTGCAGGCAGGCCGTACCGGGCAAACAATTGTTTAGCCTGATATTCATGTAGATTCATGATGTGCTATCCATTCAGTTCAGAAAAGAATAAAAATCAGGCGTACCTGCGTACGCCTGGTGAAAAATCAGACATCCAGTAATAAGCGGGCCGGATCTTCAAGCATCTCTTTAATAGCCACCAGATATCCGACAGATTCACGACCATCAATTAAGCGGTGATCATAGGAGAGCGCCAGATACATCATTGGCAGGATCACAACCTGACCCTCGACCGCCATAGGACGATCTTTAATCGCATGCATCCCGAGAATGGCACTCTGCGGCGGGTTGATAATCGGTGTCGACATCAGTGAACCAAATACGCCGCCGTTAGTGATAGTAAAGTTCCCGCCGGTCAGTTCTTCAACGGTCAGTTTCCCGTCGCGCCCTTTTACGGCGAGTTCTTTAATTTTTTTCTCAATATCCGCCATGCTCAGTGCATCAACATCTTTCAGCACCGGCGTCACCAGTCCGCGAGGGGTGGATACCGCAATGCTGATATCGAAGTAATTGTGGTAAACCACATCATCACCATCGATAGACGCATTCACTTCCGGGTAACGTTTCAACGCTTCCACGACCGCTTTCAGATAGAAAGACATAAATCCGAGGCGGACACCATGGCGCTTCTCGAACGCTTCGCCATACTGTTTCCTGAGATCCATGATGGGCTTCATATTGACTTCATTAAATGTCGTCAGCATGGCGGTGTTGTTTTTAGCTTCCAGCAGGCGCTCTGCCACCCGTTTACGCAAACGCGACATCGGCACACGTTTTTCACTGCGGTTGCTCATCACCGGTGCAGCCGCAGGGGCAGATCCCTCAGCCGGAGACGCCACTGATTTTGACTGTGCCGCCAGATGCTTTTCAATATCTTCCCGGGTCAGGCGGCCACCGACTCCACTGCCGCTGATTTTCGCCGGGTCCAGAGAGTGTTCAGCAATCAACCGGCGGATAGCCGGGCTTAACGCATCATTGGATCCTTCTTCCAGAGAAGCATTCTGACGTTGTGCAGGTGTTGATTCTTTCGCCTCTGGCTTAATATCAGATTCTTTACCGCTGCTGTCGCTCTCTTTCAGACGTCCCAGTAACTGCCGGGAAGTCACGGTCGCACCTTCATCTTCCAGAACCGCGTCCAGTACACCGTCGGCAATGGCAGGCACTTCCAGAATAACCTTATCGGTTTCAATCTCAACCAGCACATCATCGCGTCGAACACTGTCACCCGGTTTCTTGTGCCAGGTCGCGACGGTGGCATCGGCAACAGATTCAGGCAAATCGGGAACGAGAATATCTAAACTACTCATTTTCTATCCTTATAATCAATCAACGTTCAGCGCATCATTTACCAGCTGTTGCTGCTGCTGCTGGTGAACCGACAGATACCCCACTGCCGGTGAAGCGGATGCCGGTCTGCCGGCGTAGTGCAGTGATGATCCCTGCGGTACAACTTCACGGAAATTATGCTGACTGGAATACCAGGCCCCCTGATTCAGTGGCTCTTCCTGACACCAGACAAAATCAGTGACATGTGAATACGGCTGCAGGAGTTCCTGAACCACCTGGTGCGGGAACGGATATAACTGCTCAATCCTCAGGATAGCCACATCCTGCTGACCATTTTTACGGCGCTGTTCCAGTAAGTCGTAATAGACTTTGCCGGAACACATCACTACGCGGCGGATATTCTCTGCCGGCAGCGGATCAATTTCACCTATCGCGGGCATAAACTGACCGGAGGCCAGTTCTTCGAGGGTAGACACTGCCAGCGGGTGACGTAGCAGTGACTTAGGTGACATAACGATCAATGGCCGGCGCATACCCCGCAGAGCCTGACGGCGCAGCATGTGGTAGACCTGCGCCGGGGTGGAAGGTACACACACCTGCATATTCTGTTCTGCACACAGCTGCAGATAACGTTCCAGACGGGCCGAGGAGTGCTCCGGTCCCTGACCTTCATAGCCGTGGGGCAATAACATCACCAGACCGCACATGCGACCCCATTTTTGTTCACCGGAACTGATGAACTGGTCAATCACTACCTGTGCGCCGTTCGCGAAATCCCCGAACTGAGCTTCCCAGATGGTCAGCGTCCGGGGTTCGGCAGTGGCATAACCGTATTCGAATGCCAGTACGGCCTCTTCGGACAAGACAGAATCCCAGACTTTGAATTCCCCTTGTCCATTGTGGATGTGCTGTAACGGTGTGTAGGTTGAACCGTTCGTCTGGTTGTGGATCACCGCATGACGGTGGAAAAAGGTGCCTCGCCCGGTATCTTCCCCGGAAAGGCGGATAGGAACGCCTTCATCCACCAGCGTCGCGTACGCCAGGTTCTCCGCACCGCCCCAGTCAAATAATTTGCTGCCTTCAGCCATTTCCTGGCGGTCACGGTAAATTTTCTGTACCCGTGATTGCGCCTCAATTCCGTCAGGGATCTGACTGATACGGCGCGCCAGCTCCTGCAAACGCTTCATTCCGACCTGTGCCGGATAGCTCTCATCCCATTCATGATTCAGGTACGGTGACCAGGTATAAGAGTTAAGAGACATTGGCCGCCATTCATCAACCACACACTCACCGGCATCCAGCGCATCCCGGTACAGATTGACCATTTCAGTGGCATCCGCACTGCTAATCACCCCTTCTTCCTGCAGGCGATCGGCATAGATTTTACGCGGGGTCGGGTGTTTTTTAATCTGCTTATACATGACCGGCTGAGTCGCACTTGGCTCGTCGGCCTCATTGTGGCCATGACGGCGATAGCAGACCAGATCGATAAACACATCACGTTTGAAGGTATTACGGTAATCCAGGGCCAGCCGTGTCACAAAGGCAACCGCTTCCGGATCGTCGGCATTCACATGGAAGATCGGTGCCAGCACCATTTTACCGATATCGGTACAGTACGGTGTTGAACGGGCATCCAGCGGGTTCGACGTGGTGAAACCCACCTGATTGTTAATCACGATCCGGACGGTTCCTCCCACCTCATAGCCTCTGGCCTGGGACATATTCAGGGTTTCCTGTACCACCCCCTGCCCGGTGATCGCCGCATCACCATGAATGGTAATAGGTAATACCTGATCGTGTGAGCGCTCCTTCAGCCTGTCCAGCCTGGCTCTGACCGAGCCCATAACGACCGGGCTGACAATTTCCAGATGGGACGGGTTAAAGGCCAGAGCCAGATGCACAAGACCGCCTTCGGTTTCCACATCCGAGGAGAAGCCCATGTGGTACTTCACATCTCCGGTACCCAGCAATTCTTTATGCTTACCGGCAAACTCATCAAACAGATCCTGCGTTTTCTTACCCAGGACGTTAATCAGGACATTCAGTCGCCCACGGTGCGCCATGCCCAGTACCACTTCGCGGGTGCCGTTTTTTCCGGAGTGGCGGATCATCTCGCGCAGCATGGGGATCAGTGCATCGCCGCCTTCCAGTGAAAAACGCTTAGCGCCGGGGAATTTGGCGCCCAGATATTTCTCAATCCCTTCTGCCGCCGTCAGCTCTTTCAGGAATTCTTTCTTTTCCTTAGCAAGGAAACTGGCACGCCCGACAACAGACTCCAGTCGCTGCTGGATCCAGCGTTTTTCTTCGGTGTTGTTGATGTGCATATATTCCGCACCGATCGAACCGCAATAGGTTTGTTTCAGTGCTTCATACAGGTCGGCCAGTTTCATGGTCTCTTTGCCTATGGCAAAGGAACCGACATTAAAACTTTCCTGAAAATCATCCGCCGTCAGATCATGAAAAGCCGGGTCAAGATCCGGCACCGGTTCCTGTTTCCAGAGACCTAAAGGATCAAGTCTGGCCTGCTGATGACCACGAAAACGAAAAGCATTAATCAGTTGCAGTACTTTCACCTGGCGGGAATTGACTGCCGGGTCAGTGACTGAGGAGGTGTAGCGGGTCGAATCTTTTGCCAGGCGACGAAAATATTCACGGGTCGTAGAGTGGAACTGCTCCTGACGGAGATCGTTTGCCGGGAACTGTTCGAACATTTCCCGCCAGACGGGTTCGACAGAGGCAGGATCAATGAGGAAGTCCTCATAGAGTTGTTCTATATAAGACTGGTTAGCTCCTGCCAGCCAGGAGGAGTCCAGCCAGGGCTTCATTGCGTTGTTCTGCATGGTGATCCCTTAAGCATTGTCATGCTTTTCGTAGTTATTGTTGCCGTTTACACGGATATTCCGGGACAGTGCATAGGTCAATGAATGCCATTCCCTCAGATTGTCCATATCTTCTGTTGATGCAGTGGCATTCCCTACGGCCCGGCCTGTTCAGACATTGACCCCGTGTCATGCCCGCAATCATCACCTTGTTTTATATCATTAAACGCGGTACTACATGCAAGATTCTCTTGCCCGAACAGTGGCCTTACCCGCAAAGATAAGCCCCGAAGTGTCATTTTTACGACAGGTCAGCGCTATCTTTGTCAGGGCGAAACGTCCAGGTGACGACGTTGGCGCTCTTGCTAACATGACTTTCGGTGCCGGGAGAGGAGACCTCCCCGGCGCCGGGTCAGGCATTACGGTGCAATAACATGGACTTAATATGACCAATGGCTTTGGTCGGGTTCAGCCCTTTCGGACAGACACTGACACAATTCATGATGCTGTGGCAGCGGAAGACGCTGAAGGCATCGTCCAGGTTATCCAGCCGGGCATCGGTTTCGGTATCCCTGCTGTCAATCAGGAAGCGATACGCGGCCAGCAAACCGGCCGGGCCGATAAACTTGTCCGGATTCCACCAGAAAGACGGACAAGACGTCGAACAACAGGCGCACAGAATACATTCGTACAAGCCGTCCAGATGTGCCCGCTCTTCCGGAGATTGCAGGTTTTCACGGGCGGGCGGATTTTTGTCATGACTCTGCAGGTACGGTTTAATTTTTTCATACTGGGCATAAAACTGCCCCATATCGACCACCAGGTCGCGGATCACCGGCAGTCCCGGTAAGGGACGAACCACAATTTTCCCCTTACCGCGGAGTGCCGAGACCGGCGTAATACAGGCCAAACCGTTTTTACCGTTCATGTTCAGGCCATCCGAACCGCAGACACCCTCGCGACAGGAGCGACGGAAGACCAAAGTCGGGTCCTGTTCTTTCAACAGGATCAATGCATCCAGCAGCATCATATCCCGCCCTTCTTCCGCCTCCAGTGTGTAGTCCTGCATCCGTGGGGCATCATCAACTTCCGGATTGTACCGGTAAACAGAAAACTCAAGTTTCATTTGTCTCTCTCCACCGGTTAATAGGTACGTACTTTTGGCGGAAACGCCGCACGTAACTTCGGTTGCATATTCACTGTGCGCCGCGTCATGCTTTCGTTATCCGGTAAATAGAGACTGTGGCAGAGCCAGTTTTCGTCATCGCGATCCGGGAAGTCAAAACGACTGTGCGCTCCGCGGCTTTCGGTGCGATAGTTCGCAGCCATGGCCGTGGCGTAGGCGGTTTCCATCAGGTTATCCAGCTCCAGACATTCCACCCGCTGCGTATTAAAATCCGGTGAACGATCATCAAGACGAGCTGATTTCAGTCGTTCGCGGATAGCTTTCAATTCTTCCAGCCCCTTAGCCATCGCTTCACCTTCACGGAACACCGAGAAATTGTGCTGCATGCATTGCTGTAGGGCTTTACGGATTTGGGCGGGGTCTTCACCCGTAGTGTTGTTATCCCAGCGCTGGTAGCGGGCCAGTGCCGCAGTAATTTCTTCGTCTGTCGCCTCCGTCAGCGGGCCTTGTTCGGCAATGGATTCCGACAGGTGCAGACCGGCAGCTCGTCCGAACACCACCAGGTCCAGCAGCGAGTTTCCTCCCAGGCGGTTAGCACCGTGAACTGAGACACAGGCGATTTCCCCGACGGCAAACAGCCCCGGGATCACTTTATCATTACCGTCTTCATCAAGGGTCAGCGCCTGACCGGTTACCCGGGTCGGGATGCCTCCCATCATATAATGGCAGGTCGGGATCACCGGAATCGGTTCCTTAACCGGGTCGGCATGGGCAAATGTCCGTGATAATTCAAGGATCCCCGGCAGCCGTGATTCCAGCACCTCTTTCCCCAGATGGTCCAGTTTCAGCTTAAGGTGAGGCCCCCATGGGCCATCGCAGCCGCGTCCTTCGCGAATTTCTATCATCATTGAACGGGCAACCACATCCCGTCCGGCCAGATCTTTGGCATTCGGGGCATAACGTTCCATAAAGCGTTCACCATGCTTATTCAGCAGATATCCGCCCTCACCACGACACCCTTCGGTGACCAGCACGCCGGCTCCGGCAATCCCTGTCGGATGGAACTGCCACATCTCCATATCCTGAACCGGAACACCGGCCCGCAATGCCATCCCGACACCGTCACCGGTATTAATATGGGCATTCGTCGTCGACTGGTAGATCCGTCCGGCACCGCCGGTCGCCAGAATGGTTGCCTTCGCTTTGAAATAGACCACTTCACCGGTTTCGATACATAACGCCGTACAACCGACAATGGCACCCTGCGCATTTTTCACCAGGTCCAGGGCGTACCACTCAGAGAAGATGGTGGTATTGTTCTTCAGGTTTTGCTGGTAAAGCGTATGTAATAACGCATGTCCGGTACGGTCAGCTGCCGCCGCAGTACGCGCCGCCTGCTCTCCCCCGAAGTTTTTCGACTGTCCGCCAAACGGCCGCTGATATACCCGGCCATCATCGAGACGTGAAAAAGGCAACCCCATGTGCTCCAGCTCCAGAATGGCTTCCGGCCCGGTTTTACACATATATTCGATGGCATACTGATCCCCGATATAATCAGAGCCTTTTACGGTGTCATACATATGCCATTCCCAGTTGTCTTCGTGGGTATTCCCCAGCGCAACGGTGATCCCGCCTTGTGCAGACACGGTATGGGAACGGGTAGGAAAGACTTTAGATAACAGGGCACAGCTCTGCCCTGACTGAGAAATCTGTAGCGCGGCACGCATTCCTGCGCCACCCGCACCGATAACGACTGCATCAAACTCTCTGACCGGCAAACTCATTTACACACCCCACACAATAATCGTTCCATAAATTGCATACGTCAGCAGCGCCAGCACGATCACGCCCTGAAGCACCAGCCGTAACGCAATGTTTTTCACATAATCGGTCAGGACCTGCCACATACCGATCCAGCCATGAATAAGAACCGAAAATAGCGTCAGCAAGGTGAATACGCGGGTAAATGTCAGCGCGAAGAATCCACGCCAGACCTCAAAGGTTAGCGGGCCGGAAAAAACGAAAAATCCGAGGATGAACAACACATACAGTGCAATCACTATTGCTGCGCCACGTAACAGCAACCAGTCATGAATGCCATTACGTCCAAGTGCAGATACGCTGCTTACCATAGTAATACCCCCGCCAGAACCGCCAGAATCACGGTAATTACGAAACTGATTTGTGCAGACCGTGTACCGGCCTCCAGGCTTTCATCCAGCATACCAAAATCCATGAGCAGGTGCCGGAGCCCCCCGACAATGTGGTAAGCCAGAGCTGTCATTATCGCCCACAGGATAAACCTGACGATAAAACTCCCCAGCAGAGTGGATGCTTGCTGAAAACCTTCGGGGGAAGAGAGAGAAAGTCCAAGTAACCACAGCAGAATGCCCACGGCAATCAACGTGATTACGCCGGAGACACGGTGGAGAATGGATGCTATTGCAGTCACGGGAAACCGGATCGTCGAGAGATCCAAGTTGACAGGTCTTTGTTTTTTCACGATTTGCCCACACAGCTCTTTATTATTTTAGCTTCCTCCGGCCTTGCAGGAGACGTAAAAATCTGCATCACGACTGACTTTTACGGGACCAATACAGGTAACATCCAGTGTTAAATGACGCGAAAAAACGCTGGGTGCCTCCTGATAACAAGAGTTTCCG
Source organism: Tatumella ptyseos ATCC 33301 (assembly GCF_000735525.1). GTDB lineage: Bacteria > Pseudomonadota > Gammaproteobacteria > Enterobacterales > Enterobacteriaceae > Tatumella > Tatumella ptyseos. The sequence goes on from NZ_JMPR01000043.1 coordinate 16,342, forward strand.
GAGACCTTTTCAAAGTATAGGGTTATCACAATCTGATTACAATTACCCTACAAATTGTTTGGATAAATTTGCCCGGAACAGTGATCAGTATCACGTTACAAGCCGATTTTCCTAAAGCCGAACCAGTATTCACATAAAAACAACATTTTTGTCACATTCAACGCTGATTAATCGATATAATACCTCCTGAAGGTGGGGATAGACTTTCAGTTATCTGTAAGTTATATAACTGTTTAGAGATAAACGCTAAAACGATGACAACAACGATACTTTTTATGTCACCCGGAGGCGAATAACTCCAGATATTTCCAGCTATTACGGAAGCATTTATGCCGGAATAACTTCACAAAGCGTGTAACTTGTATTTATTTTGTAAAGCCAGTATTACGCATATTTTGGCGTCCGGAGAGTCTCTGCCGGGCGCTAAAGGAGACCGAGATGACAGACAAGAAAGTGACGCTTACCCTGGATGGGGCCGAGCCATTAGAGCTCAATGTCCTGCGTGGCACTCTGGGTCAGCATGTGATAGATGTTCGTGCATTAGGGAACAGCGGGCTGTATACCTTTGACCCCGGGTATACCTCCACGGCATCCTGCGAGTCCAGAATAACGTATATCGACGGCGATGAAGGCATCCTGTTGCACCGGGGTTACCCTATCTCACAATTAGCAACACATTCGAACTATCTGGAAGTCTGTTATATCCTGCTGTACGGCGAAACCCCGACACGGGATCAGTATGAAAAATTCCGTACCTCGGTCACCCGGCATACGATGATCCATGAACAGATCACACGTTTATTCCACGGTTTTCGTCGCGATTCACACCCGATGGCGGTGATGTGTGGCGTTACCGGGGCACTGGCCGCGTTTTATCACGACTCGCTGGATGTCAATAATGAACGTCACCGGGAGATTGCCGCCTTCCGTCTGCTGTCTAAAATGCCGACGGTTGCAGCCATGTGTTACAAATACTCTATCGGTCAGCCCTTCGTGTATCCGCGTAATGATCTCTCTTACGCAGGCAATTTTTTACACATGATGTTTGCAACCCCTTGTGAAGAATACGTCGTCAATCCGGTGCTTGAAAAAGCGATGGATCGTATCCTGATATTACATGCCGATCATGAACAGAATGCATCGACCTCTACGGTCAGGACGGCAGGATCTTCAGGCGCGAATCCGTTTGCCTGTATCGCCGCGGGGATTGCCTCTCTGTGGGGGCCGGCCCACGGGGGAGCGAATGAAGCGACTTTACGTATGCTGGAAGAGATTGAGACCGTTGAGCATATTCCTGAGTTTATTCGCCGGGCGAAAGATAAAAACGACTCTTTCCGTTTGATGGGCTTTGGTCACCGCGTGTATAAAAACTATGACCCACGGGCCACCGTCATGCGTGAAACCTGCCATGAAGTGCTCAAAGAGCTGGATATGAAAGACGATCTGCTGGAAGTGGCCATGGAGCTGGAGCACATTGCACTGAATGACCCGTACTTTATCGAGCGTAAACTCTACCCTAACGTCGATTTCTATTCCGGCTTGATCCTGAAAGCGATGGGGATCCCGACGTCTATGTTTACGGTGATCTTTGCAATGGCACGTACCGTCGGCTGGATCGCACACTGGATTGAAATGCATGAAGAAGGAATGAAGATCGCCCGTCCAAGGCAATTATATACCGGCTATACGGAGCGTGAGTTCCATACCAGCCTCACCGAATAATTCAGGCGACAAACACCTCCTGCACGGAGGTGTTTTTCCTCCCGGCCAAACAGCCCCTGTCATTAAGAACGCTCAACGGAGGCAGGCAGAGCCTCCGGGTCTAGCCAGCCGGTCAGCTCTCCCCTCTTTCGACCGTATTAGCCGGTAAAGAGTTTCTGTAATACTTTACGCATAGGCTCTTTATCTGCCTCTTTATCGAACCAGTAAGTGAGGTTTAACGCCCCCTGATTCACCAGCATATTTAATCCATTCAGTGTCCGGCAACCTTTATCCGCGGCTTTTCTTAAAAGCGCTGTTTGCGGCGGATTGGGGATCACATCAGCAACAAACAGCGAGCTTTCCAGACTCTCCGTATCAATGTCCGGTAACGCGTCAGCATCATCCAGCCCGACAGACGTCGCATTCACCAGAATATCCGGAAGCGGATCAATGCGTAACCCCGGTGTCCAGGCCTTAAAGGTCGCTTTTGCTTTCGTATTGTCGTTGATCAGATCGACCAGTTCCTGACCTTTTTTCTTATCACGGTTAATGATGGTAATTTCTGTGGCTCCGGCTAAGGCCGATTCCACGGCAATGGCCCGGGCTGCCCCCCCGGCTCCCAGCAATGCCAGGGTTTTGCCTTTGACATCAATTTGCTCACTTAATGCCTCGACGAACCCCTTACCGTCGGTATTCTCGCCGGTGAGTTTACCGTCACGGATAATGACACAGTTAACGGCACCGATGACTTTGGCTGAGGTGCCCAGTTCATCAATATACTCAATAATGGCCTGTTTGTTGGGTATGGAGCAGTTAAACCCGCGCCAGCCCATGGCTTTTGCACCAGCCACGGCCTGCTCAAGCTGCTCTTTGCCGACATCACAATTGATATAACGGGCAGGAATGCCCTGATGCTGGTAGGCAGCTTCCATGACGGCCACGGTGGGGTTTTCGGCACAAGGTGAAGAGAAAGAACCGGTCAGATCACTCAGAAAATTTTCTTGTTCAGCCATCAGAAACTCCTGTTATCAGAATGTTTCTTTAAGCCTTAAACAGAATGGCAGCACTGTCAACGTTACTGCCATTGATAATATGAATCATAATATTACCCGCGGCATGATCGCCGCGTGCGACCCGATATCCTGTCCTGCACATCGGGGCTTCAGGCAGTGATCATAATATTTTCCCGGCGGAAGGCTTCACACAATGCCCGGGCGAACAGCAAGGCATGTTCCCCATCCCCATGCAGGCAGACGGTCTGCGCGGTGACACGAACCTGCTCCCCGCTCACTGCGGTGACTTCCCCCTGCTGTACCATCTGCAAAGTCTGAGTGATCGCCTGGCTGGCTTCAGCCAGTAATGCGCCGGGTTCTCCGCGAGGTACCAGCTCACCCTTCACGGTATATCCCCGGTCTGCAAACACTTCCTCACGCGTCGCTAAACCGTAATGCTGCCCCGCGGCAATCAACTCACTGCCGGCCAGTCCGACCAGAATCAGTCCGGGATCTGCGGCGAAGACCGCCCGGGCGATGATGTCTGCCAGTTGTCTGTCACGCGCCGCCTGGTTATACAGCATTCCGTGGGGTTTCACGTGGGCTAACGCAACGCCTTCACTGGCGGCAATGGTTTTTAACGCCCCAATCTGATAGAGCTGCTGCGCATAGACGTCCGATGCCGGTAACGTCATCGCCGTCCGGCCAAAATTCTCACGATCCGGAAAAGAAGGATGCGCTCCGACCCGTACCCCGTATTGTTTTGCCAGACGTACGGACTGCAACATGGTGGATGCATCACCGGCATGAAATCCGCAGGCGATATTGGCTGAACTGACTAATTGCAGCAACTGATCATCCAGAGCCGAACCCTCACCCAAATCCGCATTTAAATCTATTTTCATCTCTCTGAGAGTCCCCATTCCATCATCTTCAGTACATGCTGCTGGTGCTGTTTTGCCCGTAATGCTTCTTCATGAGTACAGTGAACAAAATGTATCGGCTCCCCCGGGCGTATCTGTGCCAGATGGTAAAGATCCGCCGAAATCACCACGCCTATCCGGGGATAACCTCCCGTCGTCTGGGCATCTGCCATCAGAACCACAGGCTGTCCGCCGTTAGTGACCTGTATCGTCCCCGGCAGCACCGCATGGGAGAGTAACTCCCGGCCGCACGGCCGTTGGAGTTGCCGGCCCTGTAAACGGAACCCCATCCGGTTACTCTGAGCTGACAGCGTCCAGCCTGTACGCCAGAATGCCTGACCGGATCCGCGGCTGAACTCATGGTATTCGGGCCCGGGGATGACCCTCACGCGATTTCCCCACAATAATTGCCTGACCCCGGCACTGTGTGAAAACTCCCGGGTCGGCGGATTCAGCGGTAACTGATCACCGTCACGCAGATAGCGCCCCTGCCAGCCACCAAACCCGGCTTTCAGATCCGTACTGACGGATCCCATGACCTCAGGCAGATCAAAACCGCCATTGATCGCCAGATAGCTTCTGACTCCGCGCAGTGCACGATGTAATGTCAGCACCTGTCCTGCCCTGGCGAAAGTTCGCCAGCCTGTCCAGACGGGCTTACCCTCAAGTTCGGCCTCACAGCCTGCACCGGTCAGGGCGAACCAGCTATCGCGTCCAAAAATGAACTGAGCCTGTCCGAAAGTGACCTCGAGGACGGCGCTGTTTTCAGGATTACCTGCCAGCAGATTCGCCGTTTTCATGGCCGGCAGATCCAGGGCTCCGCTCAGGCTGATCCCTGACTGGCTATAGTGATAGCGCCCGGCATCCTGAACTGAGGTGGCCATTCCGGCACGGAGGATGGTTAACATTGTCCCTCCTTCTGAGGCACAAAGCGCACCGTATCCCCGGGAGCCAGTAAAACCGGCGGGATGCGTTGCGCGGAAAATAAAGATAACGAGGACTGGCCGATAAGCTGCCAGCCCCCCGGCGTCGGAAGCGGATAAATACCCGTCTGGCTTCCGCCAATCCCGACGCTGCCTGCAGGTACCGAAATTCTGGGCTCAGCCCGGCGCGGGCAGTGAAGACTGACATCCAGCCCGCCCAGATAAGGGAACCCGGGCTGAAAACCAATAAAATACACGGTATAGAGCGCAGCACTGTGCCGTTCAATGACCTGAGAAGGCGAGAGCTGGCAATAGCGGGCAACCTCTGCCAGGTCCGGACCCGCAGCCCCTCCGTAGATGACCGGGATAGTGACGGTTCGCGATTCAGGAATAGCCGCAGAGCTGTTTTCCCATTGGCTGCGAAGCCCCGCCAGCGCGGCCCTGGTATCCGACGGAATATCCAGCAGAATAACGGTCAGATTGTTCATTCCGGGAATGACTTGCCGGACCCCTTGCACTTTTTCCAGTTGCCTGGCCATTCCCCGGATTTTGTGCTGCGACGCCAGGGATACCGGGGGAGATAGCTCCATCACCAGTGCCTGCTCTCCCAGCATGTAATATCTGATTTGCTGCACCACCTGCCTCCGCATTAAAAACACGGCCCAATAAAGCCAATGTAGTGTCCACAGACACCTGTGATCCCGTGCTACCGTTATCCGTAACTGAAGGATCTGTGTCAACATTTTTAATAATTCAGAGACATACGGTAAAATGATGGCAGCCGGCCGGGGACAGAAAATGTCATATTTTCCGTAAACAGGAGATGAACTTCGCCAATAGAATAGCCTTGCAGGAGAGGAGGATCAGGCCGGATTATCCCTGCGGGGGAAAACCGCTTACCGGGGTATCCCTGCAGGGAAAAATTAAGTATGACACGGTAATGCAAGGCCCTGCCGGGAAGACCCCCGGCAAAGCCCTGTCAGTGACGGAAAGGACACTCAGGCCGGGTTGTCGATATCGACGAAAGTGACCTGCAAACCCTGCTGCTCGCGGAGCCATTCCCCTAAGGCACGTATGCCTCCGCGTTCGGTCGCATGATGACCGGCCGCATAAAAATGGAGTCCTCGCTCACGGGCAACATGGATAGTCTTTTCCGAGACCTCACCGGTAATAAAGGCATCAACACCAAAATCTGCCGCATCATCGATAAAGCCCTGCCCCCCTCCGGTACACCACGCGATGCGGGTGATGGTGTCGGGGGCATTCTCCCCGCTATGCAAAGGTTCACGACCCAGTTTATCCTGAATCAGCAACTTCAGGGCTTCACCGCTTAGCGGAGTGCTCAGCGAGCCATAAGGCACCAGCGGAACGATTTCACCCTCCGCCTGAATACCGAGCAGTTTTGCCAGTTGGGCATTATTTCCTAACTCTGGATGAGCATCCAAAGGAAGGTGCCAGCCATACAGATTGATATCATTCAGTAGCAGCGTTCGCAGGCGCTGACGCTTCATCCCTTTCACCAGCGGCGACTCATTTTTCCAGAAATAACCATGATGGACGATCACGGCATCTGCCTGTAATTTTACCGCCTCATCCAGCAGAGCCTGACAGGCGGTAACACCGGTCACCACCCGTTTTACTTCAGGACGGCCTTCAACCTGCAGACCGTTAGGGGCGTAATCGCTGAAACTGTGGCTGTTCAGTTGCTGATGGATCAATTGTTCAAGCCGGGTATTATTCATTCTGTTTCTCATTTTCCGGGGGATGGATTGTGCTTCCGGGCAGCCTCGTAGGCCTGCAGAGTCGTCTGACGCGCCTGCTTATGATCAACAATCTGTGCCGGATAATCCAGTGTTTTGCCGTGTTTTTTCGCCCAGTTGACCGGATCATGGATAGCTTTATCCGGCACAGCGGACAGCTCAGGGATCCAGCGCCGGATGAAATTACCGGCAGGGTCAAAACGTTCACCCTGCAGTTGCGGGTTAAAAATGCGGAAGTACGGCGCCGCATCGGTACCGGTGGAGGCGGCCCATTGCCAGCCACCGTTATTAGCGGCCAGCGAACCATCCAGCAATTGCGACATAAAGTATCGCTCACCTTCCCGCCAGTCGATAAGCAAATCCTTCACCAGGAAACTGGCGACAATCATCCGCAACCGGTTATGCATCCAGCCGGTTTCGTTCAGTTGCCGCATAGCGGCATCCACCACCGGAAACCCGGTCTTACCCTGTTGCCAGGCCCGTAATTGTTCATCATCCTTGCGCCAGCGGACATTTGCCGTCCAGTCGGTAAAGGGCTGATGACGACACAATGCCGGATAAGCCACCAGCAGATGAATATAAAACTCCCGCCAGAAGATTTCATTCAGCCAGCTGAAGGCATTCCCGCCGGACAGGGCTTCGGGATGGTCATGAAGGATACGTAACAGACACTGCCGTGCCGAAATCTGCCCGGTCGCCAGGTACGGAGATAATACGCTGGTGCCCGCATGTTCAGGGAAGTCCCGCAGACGATGATACTCTTCAGCCCCTTGCTGACTGAACTTACGCAGGCGCTGAAGGGCCGCCCGATGACCGGGAGGAAAACATTCCCTGTCATAGTCGCGACTCTGCTCACTCAATGACGGGATATCATTCGCCTGAATATCCGCCGGATGTGCCCGCTTGTCAGGTGCGGGGTAGCACTCCGGGAGTTCATGTAAAAGCGCTTTGACCAGCGCTTTACTGAAAGGGGTATAAACATTGTACATTGTCCCTTTACCGGTCAGTACGCTGCCGGGAGGAACCAGGGTTCCGTCATGGAACCCCTGACTCACGATATCCTCTTCCGCGAGTTTTTGCTCTGCCCGTTGGTCTCGACGGTGTTCGTTCAGTTCGTATTGGTAGTTATAAAAAACCTGAGTCACCTCATACCTGTGACAGATACCGGAAAGCTGTTCCACACTCTGCGTAAAATCATCACAGGCAGCAAACAACAGCGGGATCCCCAGCCCGCTAAGGTCTTCACTCAGATGTTGCAGACTGTCACGAATAAACGATAGCTGACGTCCGGACACATCATGCTGCTGCCATTGCCCCGGGGTGGCGATGTACAGGGCTATCACCCTGGCATCAGGATCCTGGCAAGCCGCATAAAGTGCAGGATTATCATTCAGACGTAAGTCATTTCTCAGCCAGACAAGATGAGTTTTCACAGCGCCTCCGTTTGCAGGGAAAATTCTGCCACAGAGGGCAGAGAGGGGAAAAGGTAGCGCTGGGATGACAACCAGCTATGCGGGTACATAGCAAGATAGCGCTTCAGCTCTGCCACCGGTGCTGACAGCGGTAATTCCCCGCGTCGGTAATCATCAATAATCGCCGCCAGTGCTTGTCTCTGCGGCCCGCTGAGGTGCGGGCGGAAATACCCCTGGATATGCATCAGCACATTGGTATGGTTTTCCCGCGTCGCAGGGCAGCTAAGAATTTCCATCAGCTTGCGGCGATACGCCAGCGCAAACGCTTCCAGGGATGGCCAGTCAGACATACCGGCCACCAGCGGTCCTGACTGACGATACAACGGCTGAGAATGCGCCAGTAATTGATATTTGTAACAGGTATGAAACTGCATCAGCCGGTTTGCTGTCAGCTCTCCGTCACACAAGGCATCAAATTCTGCACGTGCTGCCACCGATGCCAGAAACTGCTGACGCTGTTCGGGACGGGCGAGATCACTTTCATCCGTTAACGGCAGAGAAGGGACATGTCCGGATAAAATTTCATATTCAGCCCGGCTCACCTGTTGTGAAATAATAATCCCGTTAACGGGCCAGAGCGTTAATTTCTGACGGCTGGTCAGTGGCGGGTGCTCAGCATGTTCACGAGTCATGAGTGCTGTAACATCCTGTGCTGTAATGTGTTTCAGTCGGAATCCGGAAGGCAAATCAACCGCCAGGCGTGTCATGGCCTGGTCCCGGGACTGCGCGGTCAAAACCCCGATAAGCGGAGAAAGCGTCATAAACCTGTACCTTATATTTAAAACTGTACAGGTTTGGAGTATAACGGCAATCACAGAAAAGATCTCCCGCTATCGCGTTTCCCGGTTTTTTCCCAAAAAAAAGCGCCCAACGGGCGCTTTTGAAATCTATTTCTCTGATCGTCATCAGGCGTTTTTGAGTACGTCGCTGACGATATCAACGGCTTCTTTTTCGATTTTTTCGCGGTGCTCAGCTCCCAGGAAGCTCTCACAATAAATCTTGTAAGCATCTTCGGTCCCGGAAGGACGCGCAGCAAACCAGCCATTTTTAGTCATAACTTTCAGGCCACCAATCGCCGCACCATTACCTGGTGCTTCGGTCAGTCGGGCGATGATCGGGTCACCGGCCAGGATATCCGCACTCACCATTTCCGGTGATAACTTTGATAGCACCGCTTTCTGGGCCGTGGTTGCCGGTGCCTGAATACGGTTGTAGCTCGGAGAACCGAATTTATCCGCCAGTGCATCATAATGCTGCTGTGGATTCAGTCCGGTCACTGCAGTAATTTCTGCCGCCAACAGGCACATAATGATGCCGTCTTTATCTGTCGACCACGGCGTACCGTCAAAGCGCAGGAAGGAAGCCCCGGCACTCTCTTCGCCGCCAAAACCCAGGCTGCCATCAAACAGACCATCAACAAACCATTTAAAGCCCACCGGAACCTCAATCAGCTGACGACCGATATCCTCTACCACCCGATCGATCATGGCACTGGAAACCAGCGTCTTACCGACGGCGACATCAGCAGACCATTGCGGACGATGGCGGAAAAGATAGTGGATCGCTACCGCAAGATAGTGGTTCGGATTCATCAGCCCGGACGGGGTAACGATGCCGTGACGGTCATAATCCGGGTCGTTAGCAAACGCCAGGTCAAATTTCTCGCGCAGAGCCAGCAGGCCCGCCATTGCACATTCAGACGAACAGTCCATACGGACCGCTCCGTCTTTGTCCAGATGCATAAAGCGGAATGTCTGGTCGACAGCATCATTTACCAGCGTAATATTCAACTGATAATGTTCAGCGATACGTTGCCAGTAGGCAATCCCGGAGCCACCTAACGGGTCAACGCCCAGCGTAAGATTCGCTTTTTTTATAGCATCAAAATCAATAACATCCGCCAGCCCTTCCACATAAGGCTGGATCAGATCCTCTTCACGAATAAGTCCGCGGGTGTTGGCTTCCGCCAGAGTCAGGCGTTTTACGTCTTTCAGAGAGTCCCGGATTAACTGATTCGCACGGGCTTCAACCACTTTAGTTACATTGGTATCTGCCGGGCCGCCATTCGGTGGATTATATTTAATCCCTCCGTCTTCCGGCGGGTTATGCGACGGTGTAATGACAATCCCGTCGGCCAGCGCTGAACCACGTTTATTATGTTGCAGGATTGCGTTAGAGATAGCCGGGGTCGGCGTATAGCCATTGTCCTGCTGGACAATCACTTCCACCCCGTTAGCGACCAGGACTTCCAGTACGGAGATCATCGCCGGTTCAGACAACGCATGGGTATCTTTCCCGACATAGCAAGGCCCGGTGATACCGTTTTTGCTGCGTTCTTCCGCAATCGCCTGGGCAATCGCCAGAATATGCGTCTCATTGAAACTCTGACGCGCGGAACTGCCACGGTGACCGGAAGTGCCGAATTTCACTGCATGGTCACTGTCAGACAGATCCGGTTTCAGCACGTAATACTGTGATGTCAGTTGCGCGACATTAATAAGATCGCTCTGTTGAGCAGGTTGCCCTGCCCGTGGGTGACTGGCCATTGCCGTTTCTCCCTAACGCTAAGTTCGGATTAAATAGTCCCGCAAACTTTGTCAGCAAGTTCCTGAGGAAACTTCATCGACTGCATAATGTGTTCGATCATGCTGCATTTGCGGCCGGTATTGGTATTGGTGATCACCCAGTAAGGTGTTCCCGGAATATGTTTCGGTTTAGTATGGGTGCCGCTTTGTAACAGCGTCTGCTCATCACCGGCGAAATAGACGCGTGTACGTCCCTGCATCGTCGTTGTTGCCTGACGGAACTCCCCGGGATCCAGACTATAAAGCGTCGACAGCACCATCATAAAGCGGTTAACGGCGCGCTTTTGTTCCGCATATTCATCGGACAATAACAACTCACGCACGGTACGAACACGATCCTGCGGGCGCGTTTCAGCACGCGCACTGACCAGTAGCGAAGTTTCCTTACTGTCAGCCTTTTTATCGGAGGTATCAGTGATTGCCTGCTCAGAAACTTTAAGCATTCTGCGCAAAATATCGGAGGCACTTTCGCCGATATGACGTGTATGGCTGGCAATATAGCGATAAAGCTCATCGTCTACTTCAATCGTTTTCATCTTTTTCCGTACTGTTATGGCTAATGTAAAATTCCGAATAATGGCAGTATACCGGAAATAATCTGATATTCTGCCCCGGTAAATTACCAGTTGATTGTAAATTTAAACAGAGACAAGCAGGTAGAACTGAATTACCGTTCACGTAAAAGTCAGAATATGCCTTAAAATCACCTGCCGGATTTCCTGAATAGTAAACCATGATACCCCAAGCCCGGGGTCCAACCGTAAGAACTTTGCCATGATTTTAAACAGTCGTCTGCAATCTGCACAAATTGATGAAGAATCATCCCCTGTTCTGCTGATCCATGGCCTTTTTGGCAGTATGGATAACCTTGGTGTGCTGGCCCGCAGCCTGCATCCGCACAGGACAGTATTACAGGTGGACGTCCGTAACCATGGCCGTTCTCCGCGAGCCGCCGGGATGGACTATGCGGTCATGGCGCAGGATATGCTGCAGACGCTGGATAACCATCACCTGGATCAGGTGAATGTGATAGGCCATTCCATGGGCGGGAAAATAGCCATGGCGATGACAGCCCTGGCACCGGAACGGGTCAAGCGACTGGTAATTATTGATATCGCCCCCGTCAATTATCAGACCCGTCGGCATGATGCTATTTTTGCAGCACTGCAGGCCGTCAGCGAAGCGGGTATCACCCAACGGGAAGCTGCAGCGCAACTAATGCGTCCTTTGCTGCAGGATGACATGGTCATTAATTTCCTGCTGAAGTCATTCCGTCAGGGAGAGTGGTTATTCAATGTTCCTGCACTTTGGGATAATTACACGACCATTTCCGGCTGGGAAGAGTGTCCTGCCTGGCCTGGCCCTGCCCTCTTTATTCGGGGTGCCTTATCCTCTTATCTGGATAATCACTATCGGGAGCCCCTTCTGGCTCAATTCCCGGCAGCAAAAGCCCATATTATTGCCGGTGCGGGTCACTGGGTGCATGCAGAAAAGCCTGATGCCGTCATCAGTGCTGTGCGACGTTTTATGTCCGTCACCTGAAATCAGGGGCTGGCCGCGTTTTAACATTGGCGTCTGTCATCTCACTGGAGTATGATTGCGCGCTAAAATTTTATCGTGTGCTTTTAGCATGATAACCGTATTCATTCATCACTATGCTGCGTGTATCTGATACATCGCAGGTGTTCAGTTTCAAAAATCATGGCAAAAGAAAATACGGATCGTACTACGCTCGATTTATTCGCGAATGAACGCAGACCCGGTCGTCCTAAAACCAGTCTGCTTTCCCGTGACGAACAGTTACGCATAAATAAACGCAACCAGCTAAAACGGGACAGAGTGCGCGGATTACAGCGGGTAGAGCTTAAAATGAACAGTGATGTGGTCGATGCACTGAACTCACTGGCGGCAGAACAACAGTTGAGTCGCAGCGAACTCATCGAACAAATCATCCTGGCGCAGCTGAAAAAGCGTTAAATCTGTGTTGCGCACTCAGGGATAAATCTGACTCGTTTACAAGTACCGCCCACATCTCAGGTCTGCTATTATTCGCGCATCTGTACGGAAATTACATTCATCTGATTTTAAGATTCAAGAGGTTAACCCCACATGGCAATCGTAGGCATCTTTTTTGGCAGCGATACCGGTAACACTGAAAACATCGCAAAAATGATCCAAAAACACTTGGGTAAAGACGTTGCTGAAGTGCATGACATCGCTAAAAGTACCAAAGAAGATTTGGACGCTTTCGATATTCTGTTGCTGGGGATCCCGACCTGGTACTACGGTGAAGCGCAGTGTGACTGGGACGATTTTTTCCCGACTCTGGAAGACATTGACTTTAACGGCAAACTGGTTGCCCTGTTCGGCTGCGGTGATCAGGAAGACTATGCGGAATACTTCTGTGATGCATTAGGCACACTGCGGGACATCATCGAGCCAAAAGGTGCAGTCATCGTTGGTCACTGGCCGACAGAGGGTTATCATTTTGAAGCCTCCAAAGGGCTGGCCGATGATAAACACTTCCTGGGCCTGGCCATTGATGAAGACCGCCAGCCTGAACTGACCAACGAACGTGTCAGCCAATGGGTCGCGCAAATTTCCGATGAACTGCAACTGAAAGAAATCCTCAACGCTTAGTAGGGTTTTTTGTATCAGTTGTGGTAGTGTTCACTTCAGCATCTGCAGAGCCGGCTAAAATGACCAGCGGGCTCTGAGCTATTTCCCGATGTCGACGCTTGTATTTTTCCTTTCGTGCGATTTCCGGGAATATCTTTTTTGTATCAGATTGTCACTATCCCTGACAGGCCTGCATTTCACGGTGTTCCGCGACCTTTTCTCAGGGAAAACCGGCCCGGGCCTGTAGTTTCAATTTCGATACTTCGGTTCTATAATGAATCAAAAAAAATAAGGTCATTACCGAACTTCATGGCGCTTTGCCAAAGTCATTTTCAAAAGTAACAGGACAATAACTGCATGACTGACAATAACTCCGCACTGAAAAAGGCCGGTCTGAAGGTCACGCTTCCGAGACTGAAAATTCTGGAAGTTCTTCAGGAACCTGAATGCCATCACGTTAGTGCGGAAGATTTGTACAAACGCCTGATTGATATGGGCGAAGAAATTGGTCTGGCCACGGTGTATCGCGTACTGAACCAGTTTGATGATGCGGGTATCGTAACGCGTCATAACTTCGAAGGCGGTAAGTCAGTCTTTGAATTGACCCAACAGCAGCACCATGACCATCTGATTTGCCTGGATTGTGGCAAGGTTATTGAGTTCAGCGATGAGTCAATTGAACAGCGTCAGCGTGAAATTGCTAAACGTTTTGGCATTAAGCTGACCAACCACAGTCTCTACCTGTATGGTCACTGTACTACGGGTGATTGCCGCGAAGACGACACCTTACATAACGATAAATAAGCATTTTCGTCATGTTGATAGCAGCCTGTAACCGGCTGGAAAAGCGAGTGTCTTTCGCCGGTGACTTCCCGGTCATCCGCTCAAAACCGCGGCATTGTCGCGGTTTTTTATTGTCATCAGATAACGATAGCAATTTTTTATAATTGTAATTAATTGATTTTAAATATAAAAACACCAACCCACAGTCTCATTCCCTGCCCTTAACGCCATTTCCCCTGCTGTTGTAATTTTAATCTGCCGGATATTCATGTTAAGGTTACCAGTAACATTATGACTATCTGTTACAGATTAAGGAATGCATTTGACTACAAAAAGAACTGAACAATCGGTCTGGCTGCATCTGGGTGCAGGTGCTTTTCATCGGGCTCATCAGTGCTGGTATCTGAATGAGTTACATGAAAGCGGTGATACCCTCTGGTCTATTTCACTGGCCAATATTCGTAACAGCAGCACACAGCAGACACTCAAACATCTGGCCCGACAGCAAGGGCGCTACACACTCGAAGTTATCTCTCCTGAAGGCAATATTGCCTACCACACGCTCTCAGCAATTCGTAATGTCATCCTCTGGGACCCGCAAATACAGGCAGTCGTCAGTGAAGGTTCCCGCCCTGAAACCAGAATAATCTCTTTTACCGTCACCGAAGGTGGCTATTTTCTGACTGATGACGGCCATCTGGATCTGAATGCAGCACCTATACAAAGTGATCTTGCCGGTACCGCAGACACGGTTACCCTGTATGGTGCTCTCTATAAGATCCTGACTGCCCGGCGGGAGAATAACGCAGGTCCGGTTACGCTGCTCAGTTGCGATAACCTGCGCAGTAACGGAGAAAGTTTCCGTCGCGGGTTAACAGAATTTGTTGCTGCCCGTCAGGATGACGCATTAGCCCGGTGGCTTGAACAGAATATCAGTACCCCGGACGGTATGGTCGACCGTATCACACCCGCCTCAGATGACGGACTGTTGCAACGCCTGCGCGCACAGGGGATCAACGATGACAATGCCCCTGTCAGCTGTGAGTCATTCACACAATGGGTGATGCGCGATGATTTCATTGCCGGACGTCCGGCGCTGGAAAAGGCAGGTGTGGAATTTGCAGATGATGTTATCCCTTACGAAGAAGCTAAAATCCGCGTACTGAACGCAAGCCATAGCGGTATTGCCTGGGCCGGAGGATTGCTCGGTAAGGACTATATTGACCAGAGCCTGTTACCCGAAGTTCGTCAGTGGATCACTGAGTATGTCAGTCAGGATGTCATCCCGGCACTGGGCGACTCACCGATTGATTTAACCCGCTATTGTCAGACTGTGCTGCAACGTTTCGGTAACGAACGGGTACGTGATACCTGTCAGAGGGTATCTTCTGACAGTATTGCCAAACTGCATGAGTTTATTGTTCCGACCCTGAAAGCCCGCTATCAGCAGGGGAAAACACCGCAGGCAACGCTACGTCTGGTCGCGTTATATTTCCTGTTTATGCAGAAGGTCGCGGGCCACACCCTGCCTTTTGACTATCAGGACAGAGCGTGTGGTAGTGTCGATTTCAAAGCAATTTTTGCCAGTGTTGATCCGGTTACGGCCTTTGCGGGCCAGAAAAAGCTGTTAGGGTCTCTGGCCGGAGAGCCGAAATTCATCGCAGACCTGACCCGTACGATCGACGATATGCAGCAACAGTTGAAGATAATGGGGGATGATAAGCCATGAAAAGTGTTTATATTGTAGTGGTTACCGCGATGCTGGCGTTACTGGCGACCTATTTCCTTTCTCCCTGGCCTGTCGCTCTGGGAACCGTCGCGGCCTGGGTAACCACCGGTTCGTTTTTTCTGCAGGTACTGCATATTATCCGTAACCGGGATACCAAAGCTCTGTCGCTGGGGATGTGGTCTGCACTGTTTTTCGGCGTTTCCTGCTGGACCTGGTACGGCTTCCGCGTCAGCGATGTCCCCGTGATGACAGCCAACGGCTTAACCGCATTACTGGCATTCTCGGTCATTGTTCTGAAGCTTTATCACGAACGTCCGGCTAAAAATCAGTTACGCCGTAAGTTACGCGCCATGCCGGGTGTGATCCTTCGTCCGCGGATCCGCAGGCTGCGCCCTTATACTCCGGGTGAAGCCCCGCTACCGGAACAGGATCCTGTTTCACTGCAGGATCCTGTATCGATGAGTCCCCTCAGTAAACTGAAGAAATAATCCGGTTCCTGTCGCCACTTCCGTTGAAAGGCGGACGTGGCGACAGCCCGTCATCAGTCAGCCTGAAGACTGACCACTCTTCCGCTACGGAGTCCGTCAGAGCTGCGGGACCTCACCAGAATTTTACCGGTGACTGCCGGCGGTTGCTGCTCCTGATAATCCATCCAGTGTTGCCCCTCATCGGTGGAATATTCAATTCTGACGCCCGGCAGAGAGGTATTTGCTTCCAGCACCCCGTTACGGATACGCGCCCCTGGTACCGGGATCCGGTAGCTGATACCTGCAGTATCCAGCGTCGGTAAAACAGACCTCCCCAGAAGTGTCGCAAAGCGGTTCCAGTCTGCCTGCAGTTGTTGCTGATTAACATGCCTGGTTTTACCTTTTTCAAAGGTCTTCCCTGGCTGATACGGCAGTTCCCAGTCAGCTTTGTGCCAGGCTCTTTCTGCAACGGCCAGCAACCTCGGGTATAGCCGGTATTCCATTTGCTCGTCGGTTCTGACGATTTCGCTCCATACCTGGGCCGACATCCCCGCAGCCCCCGGCCACCTGCCCTGACCTGTGGCTGAAAAGACTTTTCCGTCACGGTCGGTCGATGTTTCTGCGTTCATGGGCAGATTATCCGGTGAAAAGGTAAAGATTTTCTGTTCATCGCTGAAACGGGTTGCCCAGTAATATCCCGGCTCCTGCGGATCAACTTCATAGGGCATATCGAGATAGAGATAATCCGGCGAAGAAACAATGATCCGATACCCCTTCTCTGCCCATTCACCGGCCGAATTCACGCCGTCCCAATACAGTGGATCCCAGAAGTTAAGAGTCACGGTTCCTGTTGCAAATTCACTGGCTGAACTGATGGCTTTCAGTCCGTCCTGCCACGCCTGCATATTTTTCAGCCCCGCTGATTGCACCAGCTGGCTGACCTGGAGTGCAAACCAGCCAGGCAGATGTGTAAAGTCACCAACCTCCCCCTGCTGGATCCGCTGACGGCAACTGGCAGACTTCGCCCAGGGCTTATCCTGCAGGCTCAAATCACGCTGACCTTTACCGGGTTGCGGATGATTTTTATCGGTATATCCCGGCCCCAGATAGATATTTTTTGCTTCGTCACCGCCGAAATGCCAGGTTTCCAGTGGCTGCCCTGCTTCCCGGTGCATTGCGATAAGTTCATTCATGATTTTGCTGACGAACCGCTGCGCTGATGGCAGGCAGGGATTAATAAAACTGGTACGATCATAATATTGTACGGTCGTCACAGAAGAGTCATCACCGTCTTCCTGTAAGCGATACTGGTTAGCCTCGCTGACTTTCCCTTCGGCCATCAGCTTTTTATACCGCGCTTCCATGGAGATCACAGCCGCACGGGCATGAGCAGGCATATCAATTTCAGGGATAACGGTAATTTGCCGCGCATTAGCATACCGGAGGATCTCAATATAGTCCTCACGGCTGAAGTAACCACTTCCGGTCGTTGAAGTATCGGGGCCGGACCCCAGTTGCGGTAACAGACAGCGTGTTTCAGAGACATCATGGCAACGATTTGCCCCGACAGACGTCAGTTCAGGCAGCCCCGGGATCTCAATTCGCCAGCCTTCATCATCTGATAAGTGTAAATGCAGAATATTCAGTTTATACCGCGACATCTGTTGCAGGGTACGCAGGATAGCGGCCTTTGAATGAAAGTTTCTGGCCACATCGATAAAAATAGCGCGGTAGGCAAACAGGGGGGAATCACTGAGGTTCATGACCGGGATCAGCGGTTCTCCCGTCGCGGGTATCAGTTGCTTCAGTGACTGCAAACCGTTAAATACCCCAAGGCTATCGTAGCCGATAATTTCAGCACGCTCCTGACTAATTTGCAGCCGGTAAGCACCTTCCTTAACCCCCTCTTCTTTGAACCCCGCGGGATCAATAGCAGTGATCACCGGATAACTGCCATCGGTTCTGACCCCGGCTTCCCGGAATTCTTCGGTGATCACATTAGCGCTGTCAGCCGGCAAAGCCCGCAGATCAGCAGCGATCCCCTGCTTCAGACTGACGTTGCCCGCAGTGATCTCAACACTACGCGGTGTCGGAAGAATGTGGCCACGTAACTCTGCCGCCGGTACCGGCGAGGTTAGCTGGTTTTTCAGGTAGCGATTTTCCGCCGTCATTAAAATGTTGGCATCATCCGGCGTCCGCTTCCATTGGCTGGCGGGTAATGTCGTTATTTCTGACAGGTTTTCGGTGGCAGTCGCCGCAATGACTTTGGGTGTTCCCTGTGAAGAGGTGACATACCAGCGGGGCAACACATCCGAAAGCGATAACTGCCAGTATTCATTTATTACCGGTAAGACGATAGAGCCTCCGGCAGGGAACCCCCGGAACGTTTCTGTCGGCTCAATTTTATGTAAATCACCGACAACATGGGTAATTCTGAACTGGTCATTGTCTGTTGCGAGTACCTGACGAATACCAGAAAACCAGATAGCCCAGTCATGACTTTGTAATGCAGCACCGGGATTCGTCAGGGTGATCGTGGCCTGATAGCAGGCCCCCCAATCTCCGCCTGATGCCGCACAATTGACCCCGTGCTGCGCAGCAAAATTATCTTCCACTGCAACCTTTACGCCAAAATGGCTCATTTGATCAATCGTCTGCTGATCCGCCCATGCAGAGGCTGAAATTAACATCGTACTGATCACTGCAGATAACCAACATCTACGGGTTAACATAACTTATTATCCTTAATCGTTAACTGATAACACCGGATAAGCCAGGTCAATGTCCGGCAGAATACTTCCGCTTCTTTACTGCGACATTCTCTTCTGACGTTACTGTGTAAACAGAATTTTTATCATCCGGCCGGGCTTTTTCTGTTACGAATGAAAACTGTTTGTCTGAACCGACTGGCAAAAAAACCAAATATCAGTGCGTTGCAGTAAAAATGGCGCCAGCGGGACGTTATTCTCTGTCCCCTTCCTTATTTCAGCGAGAAAGGGAATCCCATGAGAAATTTAATGTCTTTTTCATCCTGGAATATATTTGCGTATCCTCCGGCCCCGGAAGGAATATCGGAATGATTGTTATAACGGGTGAAATGTAATTTGAAGAACGTGCCTTTCGCCCGACCTTCCTGCACGGTATAAATTCCGTCAAGGCTCCACGCCGACTCCCGCAGACGATTGCCGGCACGATACCAGCGATCAGGCGAGTCATTCACTGAAGACGGCCTGGCATCCCAGCCATAGACGAAGGAGGCGCCGACAGCAAAGCCGGGTAACTTCAGGTGCGCTAAATCATACATTCCGCTGATAAACACCGCTTTTTCGCCATGAGCATTAAAATCAGAACGGTTATCCCACCAGATATCCATCCGGCCATTCGATGACGCATAAGTGGGTGTCATTCGCTGTAAAAAATAACCCTGCCGCCCCGGAGCGCTGACCTGTGTCGCTTCCAGTCGCCAGCTCACCGGTCCGTAGCGATACGCAAGGGTAACGGCTTGCAGCCAGGCCATTCCCTGATACATCTGGTTAGCCGCTTCCTGCGAATGTTGATTTTGTGCTCCGTAAAACTGGTAACTCCCGGTCAACGGCGATCCCGCTACATCGACCGTATAACTGGTTTTAGCCAGATACTGATTGATGTAGTTTTTTGCCTGCCCCGCCGCGGTTTCGAGGACCAGACCATTCCTGAAGTCATACTCCGCGCCCAAAGAATGCAGATAAGCGATGCGGCTACGGCTGTCGTTTTTATAAAAGCGATCCAGTTTCAGATGCCAGGGAGCTTTATAGCGGTCCGCCCACATGTAGGATAATTTCAGGTCTCCGCCGCCGGTATTCTCCGGAGAATAGCGAACCTCAGCCCCCCGGTAAGTACCGGGAAGAAGACTCCAGTGCGGAGCCAGTAAGGTTTGTCCCTGCGGCTGAAGATACCCGGCACGCAGGTTTAACGGACCGTATTTCAGGGTGCCCGCGGCTTTATACAGACTGATACCGCTTTTATCCCCGCCCCATGCTTCAGAATAAGCCCGGTCAGATGCAGAAAAGGCGATTTCATTCGGGTGTGCACTGCCGGAAGATTCCATCATCTCGATGGCGGTAAATGCCGCAATTTCTGCGCTGAAAAGACCGCCGACTGTGCCGGATGAAAAATCAAGATGCCCGTTCCAGGTACCATGAGAGAGGTTTGTCTGGTAATTACTTTGACCAGCTTCTTTACGATCCCTCTCCCGTTGCCAGTAATAAATATCACCGGTCAATCGACTGTCTTCAAAAAAACCGCTGGCATAACTTTCCGGAGAGAGTGAAATAAAGCTACAGGACAGCAAAAGGCACAATCTGCCCGCCCTGTTACCCGGATATCCTTTTTCCATAGGAGGGTTTCCTTCCTGATAATAACGCACGTTTCATTATCTGATGAGTCCCCGGAACAGCAGAAATAATCTTATATTCTCTTGGATTATTATTTATCCGGTGTCAGTGCAGCATATTTTTCGCGACGAAAATTATCAATGATTTTCTGAAGCAGATCAGTGTTTTATGATTCGCTTCACAAAAAAGAAATCCCGGGGAGGAATGGCGGAGACTTGCGGGAATGACAGATTATTACGCAAAGCGATGCCGGAAGCATGCTCATTTTCTTTATAAAAAAAAACGCCACTGATGTGGCGTTTTTCTCCGTTTTTACGACTCAGACACCGGCTTTGGCCCAGGTATCACGCAACCCGACGGTACGGTTGAAAACCAGCTTTTCCGGTCCGGAATAAACGCTGTCAGCACAGAAATACCCTTCACGTTCGAACTGATACGGTGAAGAGGCTTCTGCATTTTGCAGACTCTGTTCCACATAACCGTGGCAGATATTCAGTGAATCCGGGTTAATTGTCGACAGGAAATCGTCTTCAGCCCCCGGGTTAGGCACACTGAACAGACGATCGTACAGGCGAAATTCCGCCGGTAAACCGGCACTGACCGAGACCCAATGGATAACGCCCTTCACTTTACGGCCGTCAGCAGGATCTTTGCTCAGCGTTTCTGTATCACACTGGCAATAGATAGTGGTGATGTTGCCGTCTTCGTCCTTCACGGCGCGCTCAGCTTTGATCACATAGGCATTACGCAGGCGGACTTCTTTGCCGGTCACCAGACGTTTGTAATGCTTATTCGCTTCTTCCCGGAAGTCAGCACGATCAATCCACACTTCGCGGCTGAAGGTCACCTCACGGGTGCCCATTTCCGGACGGTTAGGATGATTCGGCATAGTAATAACTTCACTATGGCCTTCCGGCAGGTTTTCAATCACCACCCGGACCGGATCAAGAACGGCCATCGCACGCGGCGCGTTTTCGTTCAGATCATCACGAATACAGGACTCCAGCGAGGCCATTTCGACGATGTTATCCTGTTTGGTCACACCGATACGACGGCAAAACTCGCGGACAGACGCCGCGGTGTAGCCACGACGACGTAAGCCTGATACGGTCAGCATACGGGGGTCATCCCAGCTTTCTACAACATTTTCTGCCACCAGCTGCGTCAGTTTACGCTTGGACATCACCGCGTATTCCAGATTCAGGCGCGAGAACTCATACTGACGCGGGTGTACCTCAATAGAGATATTATCCAGCACCCAGTCGTACAAACGACGGTTGTCCTGGAATTCCAGTGTACAGAGTGAATGCGTGATCCCTTCCAGCGCATCGGAAATACAGTGCGTAAAGTCGTACATCGGATAGATGCACCACTGATCCCCGGTTTGATGGTGTTCCGCAAATTTGATCCGGTACAGTACCGGGTCACGCATCACCATAAAGCTGGACGCCATATCGATTTTTGCACGCAGGCAGGCAGTCCCTTCGGCAAAACCACCATCACGCATTTTCCGGAACAGCGCCAGGTTCTCTTCAGGACTACGGTCACGATATGGGCTATTTTTACCCGCAGATGTCAGCGAACCACGATATTCACGGATTTGTTCCGGAGTCAGCTCATCAACGTAAGCCAGCCCTTTCCGGATCAGTTCTACGGCGTACTGATACAGTTGCTCAAAATAATCTGAAGAATAATGGATCTGGTCATCCCACTGGTATCCCAGCCATTGCACATCACGCTTGATTGACTCGACAAATTCAACATCTTCTTTGACCGGGTTGGTATCATCAAAACGTAAATTACACTTCCCCTGATAATCCTGCGCAATGCCGAAATTCAGGCAGATAGATTTCGCATGGCCAATATGCAGGTAGCCGTTCGGCTCAGGTGGAAAACGCGTATGCACAGTTTTGTGCTTACCGCTAGCCAGGTCTTCGTCAATAATCTGACGAATAAAGTTAGTTGGGCGGGCTTCTGCCTCACTCATCTCAATATCCTCAGTACGTATATCAGGGCAGGTCACCCGTTAAGTTACCGGATATGATCCACAAAGCAGCGTCGGGAAACAACCGTTTGTTGATAAACAACGACAAAAAAAGGCAGGAATCACTTCCTGCCTTCTGTCACGGGTAAAGAGATTAGCCTTTTATTTCATACAGCGGTGTTTCACCCGCCACGACCTGTCCCGTTGCCAGAATCTTCAGGCCCTGGTAATCCTCACTGTTACTGACCACGACCGGGCTTATCATCGAACGGGCATGCTGCCGCAGATAATCCATATCCATCTTCAATACCGGCTGACCGGCTGTCACCACATCGCCCTCATTGACCAACGCGGTAAATCCTTCGCCCTGCAACGAGACCGTATCCAGCCCCATATGGACAATGATTTCCGCACCTTCTTCAGACTCCAGACAGAAAGCATGGCGGGTGGCGAAAATTTTCACTATGGTGCCGGCCAGCGGAGCCACGACCGTATCCCCGGTGGGATTAATGGCAACACCCTCACCGACCGCTTTAGAGGCAAATGCATCATCCGGGACCTCTTCCAGGGCAATCACTTCACCGCTGACGGGTGCCACCAGCGTCGCCACGACAGGTACCCCGGGGATGTCAGTGTTTCGTACCGCCATTTCCGGTGCGGCCACCTTCGGGGCACTGCCGGGATCCACGGCAGCGGCTACCGGTCCTTTCGCCAGCACGATTTTCATTGCACTGGCGATACTTTCCGCACGGGTACCGACCACTATCTGAAGACTCTGTTTATTCAGGCGGATGACCCCTGCGGCACCGAGTTTTTTCGCCAGTTGGTCATTGACGTTACCGGTGTCCCTGACCCCAAGGCGCAGGCGGGTAATACAGGCATCGATGGTGGTCAGGTTTTCTGACCCTCCGGCCGCACTGATATAACGGCGGGCCAGGGTTTCAGTTTCTGACTCATCGCCGACAGACGAGTCAACATCCTCATCATAGCCGTCGGATTCATCACCGCTGACGGCCAGTTCCCGACCGGGAGTTTTCAGGTCAAACTTCAGAATAGTGAAACGGAAGACCAGATAGTAAATAACAAAGAACACCAGCCCCTGCGGGATCAGCATATACCAGTGAGTAGCCAGCGGGTTACGGGTGGATAAGACCAGGTCGACCAGCCCGGCACTAAAACCAAACCCGGCAATCCAGTGCATTTGCGCCGCAATAAAGACAGAAATGCCGGTTAATACCGCATGAATGAAGAACAGCACCGGCGCCACAAACATAAAGGAAAATTCCAGCGGCTCAGTGATCCCGGTAAAGAAAGAGGCAAAAGCCGCCGCCATCATAATTCCGCCGACTTTGGCGCGGTTTTCCGGCCGGGCGCAACGCCATATTGCCAGCGCGGCACCGGGCAGACCAAACATCATCACCGGGAAGAATCCGGCCTGATAACGGCCCGTGATACCCACAATCCCGGTGCCATCCGCAATCGACTGAGCGCCGCCGAGGAATTTAGGGATATCGTTGATACCGGCCACATCAAACCAGAATACCGAGTTCAGGGCATGATGCAGACCCACCGGGATCAGTAAACGGTTAAAGAAGGCATAAATCCCCGCGCCAGCCGCCCCCATTTTCTGTATATGTTCGCCAAAGGAGACCAGTCCGCCAAAGATCACCGGCCAGACATACATCAGTATAAAAGCGACCAGGATCATCAGAAAGGAGACGAGGATCGGAACTAATCGTCGGCCGCTGAAGAAAGACAGAGCTTTGGGAAGTTCCACATGACTGAAGCGGTTATACACTTCTGCAGAAAGTACTCCGACCAGAATACCGACAAACTGGTTATTGATTTTTCCGAACGCCGCAGGAACAGTATCGACCGGAATTTTCTGTATCATCGCCACTGCCGCCGGCGAACAAAGCGTCGTCACTACAAGAAAACCGACAAAACCGGTTAATGCGGCCGCGCCGTCTTTGTCTTTCGACATACCGTAGGCGACCCCGATAGCAAATAATACCGACATATTATCGATAATCGCCGATCCGGATTTTATCAGTAATGCCGCCAGGGCATTCCCTGCACCCCAGGCTTCCGGATCCAGCCAGTAACCCACCCCCATCAGGATAGCTGCTGCCGGAAGTGTCGCGACCGGCACCATCAGTGCCCGCCCCACCCGTTGCATATAACTTAATATACTCACTACTTCCCCCTAATAAACCAGCTGTTTATGTGGTGTATCTGCAGAGCGTTATCGCCTGTAAGGGCCGAAAAACATTCGCTCCGGAATCCGAGCAGAGTGTATGAGGATTTTAATTCGCTTCGCAAATTAATTCCTGATAAAACATGATAAAAGTCAACATAAATTATTTTGCAATCCCCGTGCCACTGGCAGACCCGGGGAACTTATTTTATAATACAAATTATCATCACAACCAGAGCGACCCGGTGCTATTATGTCTGACGTTTGTCATCTTTTAACCGGCACCCTCGTATTGTTAACTGATTTCACTCACTTCATTGAGGTAATACATGAGACTTATCCCGCTGGACACTGCTGCCGGAGTCGCACTCTGGGCTGCGCGCTATATTACCCAAAGAATTAATGCCTTTCAGCCAAACGCAGAGCGCCCGTTTGTCCTGGGGTTACCCACCGGAGGAACTCCGTTACAAACCTACAAGGCGTTGATTGAAATGCATCAGCGCGGAGAGGTGAGTTTTAAACATGTGGTCACTTTTAATATGGACGAATATGTCGGATTAGCCAGAAAACATCCGGAAAGTTATTATAGTTTTATGCACCGAAACTTCTTCGACCATATCGATATTCCCGAAGAAAACATCAACTTACTGGACGGTAATGCTCCCGATATTGAAGAAGAGTGCCGCCGTTATGAAGAAAAAATCCGTCAGTACGGAAAAATACATCTCTTTATGGGCGGAGTCGGTAATGACGGGCATATTGCATTCAACGAACCCGCGTCATCCCTGGCGTCGCGCACCCGAATTAAGACGCTGACGCAGGAAACCCGGGTGGCTAATTCCCGCTTTTTTAATAACGATGTCAGCCAGGTCCCTAAATATGCACTGACTGTCGGTGTCGGAACATTACTGGATGCGGAAGAGATTATGATCCTGGTCACCGGGCAGGTGAAAGCACTGGCTCTGCAGGCCGCCGTCGAAGGCAATGTCAACCATCTATGGACCATCAGTTGCCTGCAGTTACATGAAAAATCCATCATCGTATGCGATGCCCCAGCCACGCAGGAGCTGAAAGTGAAAACACTGAATTACTTCCGTGAAATGGAAGCAGAAAATATTCATAATATTTAAACTGATTAGTAATACAGGTAGCGCCGGAACCGGTGGCGTTATCCGGGGAGACCATGGTATGTATGCTTTAGTAAACGGCCGGATTTATACCGGCTTTCAGGTACTGGATAACTACGCCCTTGTGGTGAACAACGGACTGATTGAAGAAATTTGCCCGGCAGAAACCCTGCCCGCTCATATTCCGCAAACCGATGTCGCGGGGGCAAATATTTCAGCAGGGTTTATCGACCTGCAACTGAATGGTTGCGGAGGGGTCCAGTTTAATGACGAACTGTCGGCACTGAGCCTTACGACACTGGAAACGATGCAGCGGGCGAATGAAAAATCCGGTTGTACCAGTTTCTTACCGACGCTTATTACCAGCAGCGACGAGATGATTTTCAAAGCGGTCGGTACCATGAAAGAATGGCTGGCCCGCCATCAGCATCAGGCTCTGGGACTGCATATCGAAGGCCCCTGGCTGAGTCCGGTTAAGAAAGGGACCCACGACGCAGCCCTGATCCGCCCCTGTTCAGCCTCATTACTGCAGTTTATCTGCGATAATGCTGACGTTATTTCACAAATCACCCTGGCCCCGGAAAAAGTCAGCACCGACGATATCCGCGCGTTATGTGAGGCAGGAATTATCGTCTCTGCCGGACATTCGGAAGCCACCTATGAAGAAGCCATGGCGGGTTTCAACGCCGGCATCAGCAGTGCCACTCATCTGTATAATGCCATGCCTGCATTTGCCGGACGCGCGCCCGGGCTTATCGGGGCAATTTTCGATTCACCTGATATCTGGTGCGGGGTAATTGCCGATGGCCTGCATGTTCATTACGCGAATATCCGCAATGCGAAAAAAATTAAAGGTGAAAAGCTGATCCTGGTGACCGATGCTACGGCACCGGCAGGGGCAGAAATTGAACAGTTCATTTTTGCCGGTAAAACAATATACTATCGTAACGGCTTGTGTGTGGATGAAAATGGCACTCTGAGTGGGTCATCACTGACCATGATTGAAGCTGTCCGCAACAGTGTTGAGCATCTGGGGATTTCTCTTGAAGAAACCCTGCGTATGGCCACACTTTATCCCGCCAGAGCGATAGGCGTTGAAAAGCAACTGGGGTCTCTACAGCGAGGAAAAGTCGCTAACCTGACTGTTTTCACGCATGATTTTAATATATTAAAAACGTTCGTTAATGGTAACGAAGTTTTCAGCAGGTAAGTATTGAATGGTTACTGGCAGACAGACGCAAATTGGTAACATTGATCTTGTAAAACAGTTAAACAGCGCAGCCGTGTATCAACTGATTGATCAGGACGGGCCCATTTCCCGCATACAGATTGCGGAAATCAGCCAGCTTGCGCCCGCCAGTGTCACCAAAATCACCCGTCAGTTGATTGAGCGCGGTCTGATCAAAGAAGTTGAACAGCAGGCTTCAACCGGGGGACGACGCGCTATCTCAATTGTGACCGTGAATGAGGGCTTTCATACCATCGCTATCCGTCTCGGTCGCAAAGATACTACGCTGGCACTGTTTGATCTGGGCGGAGCCCTGCTGACCGAAAAGCATTATCCGATCCCCGATGACAGTGTACCGGCGCTGGAACAGGCGCTGTTTGCCGCCATCGATGCCTTTATTATTGAATGTGAGCCGGTTTTACAGGAGCTGATCGCCATTTCGGTCATTTTACCCGGGCTGGTTGACCCGGTTCAGGGGATTGTCCGTTTTATGCCACACATCGGTGACACCGGGTGGCCGCTGGTCAGAAACCTGGAGGCGCGTTTTAAGACAGCCTGTTTTGTCGGTCATGATATCCGCAGCCTGGCACTGGCTGAGCACTATTTTGGTGCAAGCCGGGACTGTGCGGACTCTATTCTGGTGCGTATCCATCGCGGCACCGGTGCCGGGATTATTGTGAACGGCAACATTTTTTATGGCAGTAACGGAAACGTGGGTGAAATTGGTCACGTACAGGTGGATCCTTTAGGAGAACGCTGTTATTGCGGTAATTTCGGTTGTCTGGAAACCCTCGCGTCTAATACGGCTATAGTTAAACGGGCACAATCACTGCTGGCAAAAGGCTACCCGGGTGAATTAACCGCCGACGCATGCACAATGGCGGATATCTGCACTGCCGCCAATAATGGCGATCCGCTGGCGCAAAACCTGATAAAAGACGTCGGCTACCATCTGGGAAAAGCGCTGGCGATGATGATCAACTTATTTAATCCGCAAAAAATTGTGCTGGCAGGCGACATTACCGCCGCAGAAAGCGTCCTGTTTCCGATCATCCAGCGCTGTATTGATACGCAGGTACTCAATGATTTTCGCCGTCATTTGCCTGTTGTACGATCGCAACTGGACAATCGTTCCGCTATCGGCGCGTTTGCGCTGGCCAAACGCGCGATGCTGAATGGTCTTTTACTTCAGCACCTGCTTGGCGAGTGATGCCATCTATAATTTCATTGACCCGGACTGACCTGATGACCCTTAAAAATGTAATCTGCGATATTGATGGTGTATTGATGCACGATAATACCGCAGTCAAAGGTGCCAAAGAGTTTTTACATGGCTTGCTGGAAAAAGAGGTACCGCTGGTCGTCCTGACCAACTACCCCTCCCAGACAGAACAGGACCTGGCTAACCGCTTTTCCTCTGCCGGTATTACCCTGCCGGACTCGGTCTTTTATACCTCAGCCATGGCAACCGCCGATTTTCTGCGCCGGCAGGAAGGCAAAAAAGCCTATGTCATCGGTGAAGGCGCCTTGATCCATGAGCTTTATAAAGCCGGTTTTACCATTACCGATATTAACCCTGACTTTGTCATCGTCGGTGAGACCCGGTCGTTTAACTGGGAGATGATGCATAAAGCAGCATTCTTTGTGGCTAACGGGGCCCGTTTTATTGCGACCAACCCGGACTCTCATGCCCGGGGCTACGTTCCGGCCTGCGGTGCCTTATGCGCCGGCATCGAGAAAATCACCTCACGGCGGCCGTTCGTGGTCGGGAAACCCAGTCCTTACATTATGCGGGCGGCACTCAATAAGATGCATGCACATTCTGAGGAAACCGTCATTATCGGCGATAACCTGCGTACCGATATCCTGGCAGGCTTTCAGGCCGGTCTGAAAACCATCCTGGTGCTCTCCGGCGTCTCCAGTGCCGATGATGTCGATGTCATGCCTTTCCGTCCCGACTGGATTTATCCGTCTGTCGCCGACATTGATCTCTTCTGACTCCGATCTTTTTCTGATAGTTCAGCCCGGCAGCGACGGGCTGAAATGATACTCAATGCCCCCTGCTGCCGTGACTCCCTGAGCTCAGCCCCTAATTTCCCCGCCTGCCGGAATGCCTTAAAAATAACCGGAAAAGAGATTTCTTTGAATTTCATCTAAAAAAACACCGGGTTTTTTAGATGAAATTTAATATTCCGGCGTCCGGATCAACTATTTTCCATTCAGGTGCTAAATAACTTGCCAGGAGGATGTGAAATAGCGCATTTTCTTATACATCGCGCCGGAACAGGCTGCACTCAGATAACAAGTTTGTGTAAATAACATTACCGTATATGGAGTCAGGAGTAGATTATGTGTTCGATTTTTGGTGTTCTGGATCTGAAAACAGATCCCGTTGAATTGCGTAAGAAAGCGCTGGAATTATCCCGTCTGATGCGTCACCGCGGCCCGGACTGGTCCGGAATTTATGCCGATGACCAGGCGATTCTGGCACACGAGCGCTTATCAATTGTCGATGTCAATAACGGAGCACAGCCGCTGTACAACGCCGACAAAACTCACGTCCTGGCGGTCAACGGTGAAATCTACAACCACCAGGAACTGCGTGAAAAATTAAGCGATCGCTACGCGTTCCAGACCGGTTCTGACTGTGAAGTCATTCTTGCTCTTTATCAGGAAAAAGGCGTGGATTTCCTGGATGACCTGCAGGGAATGTTTGCGTTTATTCTGTATGATAAAGAGAAGAACAGCTGGCTGATTGGCCGTGACCATATCGGGATTATTCCTTTATATATCGGTTATGATGAACACGGTAACCTGTTTGCCGCCTCAGAAATGAAAGCTCTGGTTCCTGTCTGCCGTACCATTAGCGAATTCCCGCCGGGCAGCTATATGTCCAGCGTCGACGGTGAAATCCGTCAGTATTACCAGCGCGACTGGATGGAATATGACAACGTTGCCGCTAACGTGACTGATGCAGCCGCTCTGAAAGATGCGCTGGAAGAATCCGTGAAAAGCCACCTGATGTCAGATGTCCCTTACGGGGTTCTGCTCTCCGGCGGTCTGGATTCCTCAATTATCTCGGCAATCACTAAACGTTTTGCTGCAAAACGTATTGAAGATAAAGATAAAAGTGATGCCTGGTGGCCACAGCTGCACTCCTTTGCGGTCGGTCTGAAAGGTGCGCCGGATCTGAAAGCTGCAAAAGAAGTGGCTGACTCCCTCGGAACCGTGCACCACGAAATTAACTTTACGGTTCAGGAAGGTCTGGATGCTATCCGTGATGTGATTTATCACATCGAGACGTATGATGTCACCACTATCCGTGCTTCGACCCCGATGTACCTGATGTCCCGTAAAATTAAAGCGATGGGCATTAAAATGGTGCTGTCAGGCGAAGGTGCTGACGAAGTCTTTGGCGGATACCTGTACTTCCATAAAGCGCCGAACGCTAAAGAATTCCATGAAGAAAACGTGCGTAAGCTGGCTGCACTGCATATGTATGACTGTGCCAGGGCCAACAAAGCCATGTCAGCCTGGGGGGTGGAAGCTCGCGTACCTTTCCTGGATAAAAAATTCCTGGATGTGGCGATGCGTATTAACCCGGAAGATAAAATGTGTGGCAGCAACGGTAAAATGGAAAAACATATCCTGCGTGAATGTTTCTCCTCTTACCTGCCTCACAGCGTCGCATGGCGCCAGAAAGAACAATTCTCTGACGGTGTCGGGTACAGCTGGATCGATAGCCTGAAAGAAGTGGCCGCGGCTCAGGTGACCGATCAGCAACTGGAAATGGCTCACTTCCGTTTCCCGCACAATACGCCGACGTCAAAAGAAGCGTATCTGTACCGTGAAATCTTTGAAGAATTGTTCCCGGTACCGACCGCAGCAGAATGCGTACCCGGTGGCCCGTCCGTTGCCTGTTCTTCAGCAAAAGCCATTGAATGGGACGAAGCGTTCAAAAGTATGGATGATCCATCAGGCCGTGCCGTAGGCGTCCATCAGTCTGCTTATTAAGCCGTCAGCTATCCCTCTGAAAAAGACCGTTGATTAACGGTCTTTTTTTTCGTGTGTGTTTTTTGCACCGTGCAGCTCTGTCTGCCGCCCTTTGACTGACTGCAACGTGTTGAATCATTGTGACGTTCCGACCTGTACGGCTGCGGGGCGGGACCTGATTGCATAAAGCGGCATCACAAAGCGAACAACAATTAATCATTATGGTTATTCACCAGACAAACGGCCCTTTTTCGGCAAAAAACGTCAAAAAATTTGTTGACGATCAGGGGCCAACTCCGCATAATGCGCCCCGCAACGCCGTTGAAGGTAACGCGAAAAAAACATGGCTACGTAGCTCAGTTGGTTAGAGCACATCACTCATAATGATGGGGTCACAGGTTCGAATCCCGTCGTAGCCACCATGTTTTGCGGGAGTGGCGAAATTGGTAGACGCACCAGATTTAGGTTCTGGCGCCGCAAGGTGTGCGAGTTCAAGTCTCGCCTCCCGCACCATTTCACGTTATCTTTTAAGGTAAGCAACTGGGATATCGCCAAGCGGTAAGGCACCGGTTTTTGATACCGGCATTCCCTGGTTCGAATCCAGGTATCCCAGCCAATTTCAGTGTGCTCCCCGGAGATGGGATATCGCCAAGCGGTAAGGCACCGGTTTTTGATACCGGCATTCCCTGGTTCGAATCCAGGTATCCCAGCCACATTGAAAGCAGTAGTCAGGCTACGTAGCTCAGTTGGTTAGAGCACATCACTCATAATGATGGGGTCACAGGTTCGAATCCCGTCGTAGCCACCAAACAAATTGGGGTGTCGCCAAGCGGTAAGGCACTGGTTTCTGATACCAGCATTCCGGGGTTCGAATCCCTGCACCCCAGCCAATTTTGAAAGCCCACCTCGGTGGGCTTTTTTCTTTTCTGTGACCCGTCCTGATAAATATCCCATAAAAAAACGACCCGCAGGCCGTTTCCGTTCTTGCCGGCTGAGCTTCTTACAACCCCAGCGCGTAACTCAGTGCTTTTTTCTTTAGCCAGCCACCCCGTTGTGCTGCCATGAGTCCCAGGTTACGAATAACGGTCAGCGGAGCATTCCGGTTGCTGAAGGCCAGATAAAACAGATCCATACCGTTCTGCATCAGCAAATTATCCCGGTACCGTTTATGCTGATATTTATTCAGCGTGGCGAGCTGCCACCAGTCGTGCCCTTCACGACGGGCTTCCGCCAGGACATCGATCAGCACATCCACATCACGATAACCCAGGTTTACGCCCTGCCCTGCCAGCGGATTAATCGTATGAGCCGCATCCCCGACCAGTGCCAGTCCCGGACGGACATAACGGCTGGCGTGACGCCGGATCAACGGGAATGAACCAGCAGTCAGCGCACGCACCTTACCGCATCTGGCAGGGAAATGAGCCGCAATTTCCTGCTCCAGTTGCGCCATAGACAGTTTAGAGAGCTGACGAATACGGGCTGCGCTGTCATACCAGACCAGAGAAGCATAGTTGCCAAACAGGGGCAGAAAGGCGCGCGGGCCTTGTGGCGTAAATTGCTGCCAGGTGCTGTCTCCGGGAGACTGCTCACACTCAACTGAAATCAGCATACAGGACTGTGCATATTCCCAGCCGCTGACACCGATACCCGCCAGCCGGCGTACCTGCGAATTCGCACCATCAGCGCCGGTCAGCAGCCGGGTATGAATTTTCCGGCCATCATCCAGGGTCAGAGACCAGCCGTCCGGCTGAGACTCTGCTACCGCTAAGGTGGCAGGACAGAGTAGTGTCACGCCCTGCGCCTGCATCTGCTCCCACAGCGCACGCTGCAGGACGCTGTTCTCCACCATATAGCCCAGTTCCGGTAATCCCAGAGAGGCGGCATCAAAAACGGCATGCGCATTTTCCCATTCCCAGGTTTCCAGCTGACGATAAGGCGCACAACGCATCGCCTGCACCCGCTCCCATACCGCTAATTCTTTCAGTAATGCCACTGACGATGCACCGATCGCTGAGATCCGGACATCGGGCTGACTTTGCGGGGTAAATTCAGGGGCAGCCTGATGCTCAATCACGGCCACCCTGAAATGATGCCGGGCAAGGCCGCAAGCCAATGCCGCACCGACCATACCCCCGCCGGTAATCACCACATCAAATTGATCTTCCTGCATGCTATCATCCTTACCAACACTCAACTGCCCGTAAGTTTTCGGGTTAATGTTAACTTGCAACAGTGTACCGGAAAATCCCGTCACAATCAGGAAAGCCGCTACACTGGTCACAACAGCAGCAAAGCATTACAATATGCCGCCTGCACATCCTTGCACTGAATCAATGGCCAGTTCGATGACGAAAAAATTACATATTAAAACCTGGGGCTGTCAGATGAACGAATATGATTCATCTAAAATGTCAGACCTGCTAAACAGTACTCACGGCTATACGCTGACCGAAAATGCCGAAGAGGCAGACGTACTGTTACTGAATACCTGTTCTATCCGGGAAAAAGCTCAGGAGAAGGTGTTTCACCAACTGGGGCGCTGGAAAAATCTTAAAGATAAGAATCCGGAACTGATTATCGGTGTCGGCGGATGCGTCGCCTCCCAGGAAGGTGACCATATCCGCCAGAGGGCGCACTATGTGGATATCGTCTTCGGACCCCAGACCCTGCATCGCCTGCCGGAGATGATCAACAGCGTCCGTGGTAATAAAAGCCCGGTCGTGGACATCAGCTTCCCGGAAATCGAAAAATTCGACCGCCTGCCGGAACCCCGCGCAGAAGGCCCGACCGCATTCGTTTCTATCATGGAAGGCTGTAACAAGTACTGTACCTTCTGCGTTGTGCCCTACACCCGTGGTGAAGAAGTCAGCCGTCCGAGCGATGATATTCTGTTTGAAATCGCACAGCTGGCAGCCCAGGGCGTCCGTGAAGTTAACCTGCTGGGTCAGAACGTTAACGCCTATCGTGGTGAGAACTTTGACGGCTCAGTCTGTACCTTTGCTGATTTGCTGCGCCTGGTGGCCGCCATCGACGGTATTGACCGTATCCGTTTCACCACCAGCCATCCGATTGAATTTACCGATGACATTATCGATGTCTACCGTGATACTCCGGAGCTGGTGAGCTTCCTGCACTTACCGGTGCAAAGTGGTGCCGACCGTATTCTGACACTGATGAAGCGTGCGCACACTGCCCTGGAGTTCAAAGCCATCATCCGCAAATTGCTTGAAGCGCGTCCTGACATTCAGATAAGCTCTGACTTTATCATTGGCTTCCCGGGAGAAACCCAGGAAGATTTTGAAAAGACCATGAAACTGATCGCTGACGTTAACTTTGATATGAGCTTCAGCTTTATCTATTCAGCACGCCCCGGGACGCCTGCGGCAGACTTACCGGATGATGTGAGTGAAGCCGAGAAGAAACAGCGTCTTTACATCCTGCAGGAGCGTATCAGCCAGCAGGCGATGGCCTGGAGCCGCCGGATGCAGGGCACCGTTCAGCGTGTGCTGGTAGAAGGAACTTCACGTAAAAACATTATGGAACTCTCCGGCCGTACCGAGAACAACCGTGTAGTGAACTTCGAAGGTCACCCGGAGATGATCGGTAAATTCGTTGATGTTGAAATCGTTGATGTTTATCCGAACTCACTGCGTGGTCGCGTCGTCCGTACCGAGAAAGACATGGGCCTGCGCGTGACAGAATCCCCCGCCTCCGTTATTGCCCGTACCCGGAAAGAAAATGAGTCCGGTGTCGGCATCTGGCAGCCCTGATAGCGCTTAATGGCTGTGACAGACACTGACTGTCACAGCTTTGCTAAGCTAAAGGGGTGGAATTTACGAATTCCGCCCCGATATCCCTACAGATAACCCCGTTCTGTGACGACAATCCCTGCGATTGTCAGCGCCAGAATGATCTCTGCTGTACAACCGGCCCTTAGCGACCTGGAGGATGAGTTTGAATATCGAAACCCGTGAAATTGCACTGGAACCTGCAGATAACCAACGTTTGCTGAGTCTGACCGGCCCGTTTGACGATAATCTGAAGCACCTTGAGCGCCGGCTTGGCATTGAAATCAACCGGATAGATAACCGCTTCACCCTGACGGGGAAGGCGTTATGCGTAGACGCGGCCGAAAAGATCCTGAAAGATCTTTATGTGGATACCGCCCCGCTGCGCGGACAGAGTAAAGATATCGACCCTGAGGATATTCATCTGGCCATTAAAGAGAGCCGGGTGCTGGAACAAACGGCGGAGAGTGTCCCTGATTATGGTAAAGCGGTGAATATCCAGACC
Source organism: Tatumella ptyseos ATCC 33301 (assembly GCF_000735525.1). Classification (GTDB taxonomy): domain Bacteria; phylum Pseudomonadota; class Gammaproteobacteria; order Enterobacterales; family Enterobacteriaceae; genus Tatumella; species Tatumella ptyseos. Next base: position 51,494 of record NZ_JMPR01000043.1, read on the forward strand.
CGCCGGGGCGTCATCAAACCCCGAACTCCGAATCAGGCCAGCTATATCGCCCATATTCTTGACCATGATATTACCTTCGGTATCGGCCCGGCCGGGACCGGGAAAACCTATCTGGCCGTGGCCGCAGCCGTTGATGCGCTGGAGCGTCAGGAAGTCCGCCGTATTCTGCTGACCCGTCCGGCGGTAGAAGCCGGTGAGAAACTGGGGTTTCTGCCGGGTGACCTGAGCCAGAAAGTCGACCCGTATCTGCGTCCGTTGTATGACGCTCTGTTTGAAATGCTTGGCTTTGAACGGGTCGAAAAACTGATTGAACGGAACGTGATTGAAGTTGCCCCGCTGGCTTATATGCGCGGACGTACGCTGAACGATGCGTTTATCATCCTGGATGAAAGTCAGAACACCACCATCGAGCAGATGAAAATGTTCCTGACCCGTATCGGCTTTAACTCTAAGGCCGTAATTACCGGGGATATCACGCAGATAGACTTACCGCGGAATGCACGCTCAGGCCTGAAACATGCCATTGAAGTTCTTTCTGATGTCAGTGAACTGAGTTTTAACTTCTTCCATAGCGAAGATGTGGTGCGCCATCCGGTGGTGGCACGGATTGTCATTGCCTATGAAGCCTGGGAAGAAGCCGATCAAAAACGCCGGGCAGAAGTCGCGGAAGAGCGTAAACGCGCCGCCCTCGCTGCCGGCCAGGAGAATGTATGAGCAGTACCGTAATTCTGGACTTACAGAATGCCTGTGAAAATCCGCAAGGGCTTCCGGACGAAGCTCAGTTTCTGCGCTGGTTAAGTGCCGCCGTCGAACCTTTTCAGCCGGAAAGTGAAGTCACTGTCCGTCTGGTGGACGAAGCCGAAAGCCACGAGCTGAATCTGGCTTATCGCGGAAAAGACAAACCGACCAACGTTCTGTCTTTCCCGTTTGAGGCCCCTCCCGGTATTGAGGACTTACCGCTGCTCGGTGACCTGATCATCTGTCGTCAGGTGGTTGAGCAGGAAGCCGCCGAACAGGGTAAACCGGTCGAAGCCCACTGGGCACATATGGTGGTACACGGCACCCTCCATTTGTTAGGCTATGATCATATTCAGGATGACGAAGCCGAAGAGATGGAAGGCATCGAAACTGAGATAATGCTTGCTATGGGTTATGCTGACCCGTACATTTCAGAGAAAGATGCCGCCGGATAACCGGCGCCTGTTATTTATTACGCTGCCAGTGACCTGACCTGGCAGTTTTATTTCCCTGCAAGAGAGAACAAAAAAAAAACGCCATGAGCGATGACCATTCACAAAACAGCGACAACCCCGGCAGTAAAAAGGGATTTTTTTCCTTACTGATCAACCAGCTTTTCCACGGTGAACCTCAGAACCGGGATGAATTACTGGAACTTATCCGTGATTCAGAACAAAAAGAACTGATTGATCAGGACACCCGCGACATGATGGAAGGCGTGATGGAAATCGCCGAACAGCGGGTCCGGGATATTATGATCCCGCGTTCTCAAATGATCACCCTGAAACAAGACCAGAACCTCGAAGAGTGTCTCGATGTTATTATCGAATCGGCCCACTCCCGTTTTCCGGTGATCAGCGAAGACAAAGATCATGTGGAAGGTATTCTGATGGCGAAAGACTTGCTGCCCTTTATGCGCAGTGATTCAGCCCCTTTCAGCATTGCTGATGTGCTCCGCCCGGTCGTCGTGGTTCCTGAAAGTAAACGTGTCGACCGCATGCTGAAAGAATTCCGCTCTCAACGTTACCATATGGCGATTGTCATTGATGAGTTCGGCGGTGTTTCCGGGCTGGTCACCATTGAAGATATTCTTGAGCTTATCGTCGGAGAAATCGAAGACGAGTATGACGAAGAAGACAGTAGCGATATCCGCCAGCTCAGCCGTCATTCCTACTCGTTACGCGCGCTGACGCCGATTGAAGATTTCAACGAAATGTTCGGCACCCGTTTCAGCGATGAAGAAGTCGATACTATCGGGGGTCTGGTGATGCAAAGTTTCGGGCATTTACCTGCCAGAGGTGAAAGCATCACCATTGACAACTATCTGTTTAAAGTCGCGATGGCCGACAGACGTCGTATTCTGCAGGTACATGTAAAAATACCGGATGATGCGGTTGCTCCTCAACTTGAAGACGAATAATGAGCCTATGACGGCACTTAACACGTTATTCCGGCAGCAGAAAGTGCGTCTGCTGCTGGCGCTGCTGACGGGTGCCGCTGGCACCCTCGCTTTCTCCCCTTTCGATTTCTGGCCCGCCGCCCTTATCTCTCTGACCGGCTTACAGGCGCTGACCCTGAACCGTACCACCCGTCAGGCAACTGCTATCGGTTTTGTCTGGGGGATGGGACTGTTCGGTTCGGGCGTTAACTGGGTCTATGTCAGCATCGCTACCTTCGGTGGGATGCCAGGCCCGGTCAACGTCATGCTGGTTGTGCTGCTCGCCGCCTGGCTGTCACTGTTCCCGATGCTGTTTTCCGGGTTACTGAACCGGTTCTGGCCCCGGGCGACGCTGCCGCGCCTGCTACTGGCCGCCCCGGCACTTTGGCAGTTTACCGAGTTTCTGCGCGGCTGGATCCTGACCGGATTCCCGTGGCTACAGTTTGGCTATAGCCAGATTAATGGCCCGCTGAAAGGTATAGCTCCGGTGGCCGGAGTAGAAACCATCACCTTTGTCCTGATGATACTCTCCGGGCTGATAAGCTATGCCCTGATACAGCGGAACATCCGCCCGGTTTTGATTGCCCTGGTGGTGATGGTTATCGCCTGGCCATTACGCTACGTACACTGGTACCGCACCGAGTCCGGTCGCAGTGTTTCTGTCGCGCTGGTGCAGGGAAATATCGCTCAGTCGATGAAGTGGGACCCTCAGCAATTACAAAATACCTTAAATACCTACCTGCGGCTGACCCGCCCGGTGTTAGGTAAGGCCGGGATCATTATCTGGCCGGAGTCGGCAATCACGGACCTGGAAAGTAATGAACAGCCCTTCCTGACCGAACTGGATCACATACTGCGTGAGCATGGCAGCACACTGGCGACCGGCATTGTCGATTCCCGACTGGAAGAGGATAACCATTATCATGACTACAACACGGTTGTGGTACTGGGTGGCCGGGAGCCTTACAGCTATCTGAGCCGAAACCGTTATCAGAAAAACCATCTGGTTCCTTTCGGGGAATTTGTCCCGATGGCAGATCTGTTGCGCCCGCTGGCTCCGTTCTTCGATTTACCGATGTCGGCATTCAGCCGGGGTAAATATATTCAGCCACCACTGCAGCTCGATGGCTATCGTCTGACGACGGCCATCTGTTATGAAATTGTGCTGGGTGAACATGTGCGGGATAACTTCCGGCCGGATACTGATTTCCTGCTGACGGTATCTAATGATGCCTGGTTTGGTCACTCTATCGGCCCCTGGCAGCACCTGCAGATGGCCAGGATGCGCGCACTGGAACTGGGCAGGCCGCTATTACGCGACACCAATAACGGGGTCACTGCCGTGGTGAATGCCAACGGCGATATCGAACAACAGCTTCCGCAGTTCCGTGAAGGCGTTCTCAACGCAACACTGAGTCCGACCCGGGGGATAACGCCTTATGCCCATACGGGGAATCTGACGGTGTGGATCCTTTCTGCATTGACGGCTGTCGCATCGGTCATCCGGCGTCGTCGCCATCAGTAAACGGTACCGGAGCCGAACGGCTCCGGTCTCTTCCGCCCGCCAATCACGTTGCGCCGCCATAACGCCCCTGCCCTTTATCCTTTCCCTGACCGAAGTGACCTCAATAAAAAAATCCGTTCTCAGGGCACCTGACGAGTGACGACACCGGGCCTGGTCACGCCATCTGCCGTATGAGGCCACGGCCACCAACGCAGCACCGCAGGGATCTATGGCGCTTTGCTCTCTGACTTGCTGTCCCGTCAATGCCTGTACGTTCCGTAATGTGAAAATTGAGACGCAGCGATGAAGTTTCCATCAGAAATCCGGTCCCGGGGTGTTGCGGGAGTTGTTGCGCGCTGGCCTTATGGGTATGCTATGCGGATCATAGAAAAACCACTGCAGTATGCTTCGCGAAATTCAACAAGGACCACAGGCTGCCATGCAAGAGCAATATCGCCCGGAAGAGATAGAATCTAAAGTCCAGAAACACTGGCACGATCAGGATACTTTTAAAGTGACCGAGCAGGAAGGTAAAGAGAAGTATTACTGCCTCTCTATGCTCCCCTATCCTTCTGGTCGCCTGCATATGGGCCATGTCCGTAACTACACCATTGGCGATGTTATCGCCCGTTACCAGCGACTACAGGGTAAAAACGTTCTGCAGCCGATTGGCTGGGATGCGTTTGGTCTGCCGGCGGAAGGGGCTGCGGTAAAAAATAATACTGCGCCTGCGCCATGGACCTATGAAAATATCGATTACATGAAGAACCAGCTGAAACTGCTGGGCTTCGGGTATGACTGGAGCCGCGAACTGGCGACCTGTCAGCCTGAGTATTACCGCTGGGAACAGTGGTTCTTCACTAAGCTGTTTGAAAAAGGCCTGGTTTATAAAAAAACCTCTGCCGTGAACTGGTGTCCGAATGACCAGACGGTGCTGGCCAATGAACAGGTCATCGAAGGCTGTTGCTGGCGTTGTGACAGCAAAGTTGAGCGTAAAGAAATTCCGCAGTGGTTTATCAAAATCACCGACTATGCCGAAGAACTGCTCAATGATCTGGATACTCTGGAAGGCTGGCCTGAACAGGTTAAGACCATGCAGCGTAACTGGATCGGCCGTTCTGAGGGTGTGGAAATCACCTTTAATGTGGCAGACAGCGACGACACGCTGACGGTCTACACGACCCGCCCTGACACCTTTATGGGTGCCACCTATGTGGCTGTCGCTGCCGGACATCCTCTGGCTCAGGAAGCTGCGGCGGGTAACCCGTCACTGCAGGCTTTTATTGACGAGTGCCGTAACACCAAAGTTGCTGAAGCGGATATGGCAACGATGGAGAAAAAGGGTCAGCCTACCGGCCGTTTTGTTATCCATCCTCTGACCGGTGAGCAGTTACCGGTCTGGGTCGCTAACTTTGTTCTGATGGAATACGGTACCGGTGCCGTCATGGCCGTGCCTGCCCATGACCAGCGTGACCACGAATTCGCTCAAAAATATCAGTTACCGGTTAAAGCGGTGATCCTGAATGATGACGGGACAGCACCGGATGTCAGCGAAAACGCGATGACGGTGAAAGGTACCCTGTTTAACTCCGGTGCCTTCGACGGGTTATCTCATCAGGACGGCTTTAATGCCATTGCTGATGCACTGACCGAAAAAGGTGTGGGTGAACGTAAAGTTAACTATCGTCTGCGTGACTGGGGCGTATCCCGTCAGCGTTACTGGGGGGCACCGATCCCGATGGTAACTCTGGAAGACGGTACCGTTATCCCGACACCGGAAGACCAGTTACCGGTCATTCTTCCTGAAGATGTGGAAATGAACGGCATCACCAGCCCGCTGAAAGCGGATCCTGAGTGGGCGAAAACCACGATTAACGGCCAGCCTGCGCTGCGTGAAACAGATACCTTTGACACCTTTATGGAGTCTTCCTGGTACTACGCACGTTATACCTGTGCAGATTACGATAAAGGCATGCTGGACCCGGCAGCAGCAAACTACTGGTTACCGGTCGATCAGTATGTAGGCGGTATCGAACACGCCATTATGCACCTGATGTACTTCCGTTTCTTCCACAAACTGTTACGTGATGCCGGGCTGGTCAATTCAGACGAACCCGCTAAACGCCTGCTGTGTCAGGGAATGGTGCTGGCAGATGCGTTCTATTACACCGGTGTGAACGGTGAACGTAACTGGGTTTCTCCGGTGGATGTTTCTGTTGAGCGTGATGAGAAAGGACGTATTGTTAAAGCCACCGATAAGGATGGCCGTGAAGTCATCTATGCCGGTATGAGCAAGATGTCTAAGTCCAAAAATAACGGAATCGACCCGCAGCTGATGGTTGAACGTTATGGTGCGGATACCGTTCGTCTGTTTATGATGTTTGCTTCCCCGGCCGATATGACGCTGGAATGGCAGGAATCCGGTGTTGAAGGGGCAAACCGCTTCCTGAAACGTGTCTGGAAACTGGTTTACGACCATAGCAGCAAAGGGCCGGCTGAAGCTCTGAATGCTGATGCGCTGAATGATCCTCAGAAAGCACTGCGCCGTGACGTTCATAAAACTATCGCGAAGGTATCTGATGATATCGGACGCCGCCAGACCTTCAACACCGCGATCGCCGCTATCATGGAGCTGATGAACAAGCTGCTGAAAGCGCCGCAGGAAAGTGCGGAAGATCGTGCGCTGATGCAGGAAGCCCTGGATGCTGTGGTCCGTTTACTGTATCCGTTTACCCCGCACGCCTGCTTTGAACTCTGGCAGGCTCTGGGACACAGCGGATCGGTGGATGAAGCTGAATGGCCTGTGGCGGATGACCGTGCCATGATCGAAGAATCTGTGCTGGTTGTGGTGCAGGTTAACGGTAAAGTGCGCGGAAAAATCACCGTCCCGGCGGACTCCACGCAGGAACAGGTTCAGACTCTGGCTGCTCAGGAGCACCTGGTAGCAAAATATCTGGAAGGTGTCACTGTACGCAAAGTGATTTACGTTCCGGGCAAGTTGCTTAACCTGGTTGTCGGTTAAGTTCAGGAGGTAATGTGCGACACATCTTTTCAACCCTGATAGTTGCAGTGGCCGTTCTGGCCACTGCAGGTTGTGGTTTTCATCTGCGCGGGACGACCCAGATCCCGAAAGAGATGCGCACCATGATCTTAACCAGCGACGACCCTTACGGTCCGCTGGCCCGGACTGTACGCCAGCAATTGCGGTTAAATAATATCTCACTGGTTGAGGATAATGCCGACCAACGTAATACGGTCCCGACGCTTCGTCTGGAAAATGAGCGTTCAGGCCGTGATACTGCGTCGATATTCCCTGACGGGACGGCGGCTGAATATCAGTTGCATCTCATCGTTACCGCACAGATCCTGATCCCCGGAAGAGGAATTTATCCGCTGAGCACCACGGTATACCGCACCTTCTTTGATAACTCAGGCGTTCCGCTGGCTAAAGACTCGGAACAGACCATGATTTACCAGGAGATGCGTGTCCGTGCCTCAGAGCAACTCGTTCGTCAGCTACTGGCGGTTCATGCGGCTCAGCTAAGCAACGGTGAAACGTTACCAGCCCCGGAGGTCATCACCCCCGGGTCCGGGCAGCAAAGTGACACCGCAGGTTTATCGACAAGTCACGAATGATACGGATATACCCTGAACAACTGGCCGCACAGCTCTCCGAAGGGCTGCGCGGCAGTTACTTTTTATCCGGCAACGATCCGCTGCTGCGCCAGGAAAGTCACACTGCCATCCTTGCCGCGGCCAGACAGCAGCAGTTTCTGGAACATCTGAGTGTCTCAGTCGATAACCACACCGACTGGGACGCATTGTTTACTGCCTGCCAGTCGCTCAGCCTGTTTACCCAACGACAAACCCTGACCTTGCAGATGCCGGATAATGGTCCTTCTGCCCCGATAGCCTCCCGCCTGACGGAGCTTGCGACCTTGCTGCATGATGACCTGTTGCTGATAGTCCACTCAGGGAAACTCACTAAAGCTCAGGAAAACAGCCAGTGGTTTAAAGCGTTGTCGGGCAAAGGCGTGCTGGTTCCGTGCATTACACCGGAACATGAACAACTGCCACGCTGGGTCACTCAGCGCTGCAAAAGCCTTAACATCACCATCGATCCGCAGGCGGTACAGCTATTATGTTACTGCTATGAAGGCAATCTGCTGGCGCTGGCTCAGGCACTGGAGCGTTTGTCGCTGTTGTGGCCGGAAGGCACCCTGACTCTTCCCAGAGTCGAACTGGCAGTGAATGATGCTGCACACTTTACGCCTTACCACTGGGTCGATGCCTTACTGGCCGGTAAAAGCAAACGGGCAATGCACATCCTGCAGCAGCTTCATAAGGAAGCCGCCGAGCCAGTGATTTTATTGCGTACCGTACAGCGTGAACTGATGACTCTGCTGCGATTGCAGCGATGCCGTGACCCACAGTCCGTCCGCCAGTTAATGGATAAATTACGGGTATGGCAGAACCGACGCCCCTTATTCACCGCGGCGCTGCAGCGGCTGAATGCGCAGCGCCTCCGCCAGGCGATACACCTGCTGGCGGAGATTGAGCTGAGCGTGAAAAAAGAATACGGCACTGACATCTGGCCAATGTTGTCATCGTTCAGCCTGCAACTGACTCTGGAACACTTTCCGGCAGGACTGAACAATGTCTGAGTTACAGGCCATTTTCGGCGGCACGTTTGACCCTGTCCATTATGGCCACCTGCGCACCGTGGAGGCACTTGCGGCTCTGACGGGTCTGCAGAAAGTGACGCTGCTACCGAACAATGTCCCCCCTCACCGGCCCCAGCCGGTGGCCTCCCCCCGGCAGCGGCTGGAAATGTTGCGCTGTGCTATCGCTGGCTCTTCGCTGTTTGATATTGATGATCGGGAGCTGCATCGCGATGCTCCCTCCTGGACGGTCACGACCCTGAGGTCCCTGCGTGCGGAGCGAGGCCCGGATCAACCGCTGGCATTTATTATCGGTCAGGATTCCTTACTGTCGCTGAATAAGTGGCATCGCTGGGAAGAGCTGCTGTCACTCTCCCATCTGCTGGTCTGTCGCCGTCCGCAATATCCCGAACAACCGGCCTCGGAAGAGCTGCGCCACTGGATAGATACCCATGCCGCGCAAGAGAGCCGGCAATTGCGTCAGCAACCTTGCGGGCTGATCTTTCAGGCCGAAACGCCTCTCTGGCCTGTTTCAGCCACAGCGATCCGCCACCGGCTTCAGCAGAACCTCTCCTGTGAAGGGCTGCTCCCGCCCTCAGTGATTAATTACATCACCCGGTCAGGCTTATATCGCGACTGACAACAGCGTGATATACTTCGCCGCTCAAAATTTTGGCTATCGCATTCAGCGGCAGCCTGATCGTTGTTTCAAGCAAATCTGAAGGGGAACCTTTTGCAAGGCCAGACACTCCAATCTTTTGTTATCGACAAAGTCGATGACCTGAAAGCACAAAACATTATTGCCATCGATGTCCGTGGAAAATCCAGCATCACTGATTGCATGGTCATCTGTACCGGGACATCTAACCGTCATGTGATCTCTATCGCCGATCACCTGGTGCAGGAATCCCGTGCAGCAGGTATGATGCCTCTCGGCACTGACGGCAAAGATGCCGGTGAGTGGGTCGTGGTCGACCTGGGGGAAGTCATTGTTCATGTCATGCAGGAAGAAGCGCGTGAATTATATGAGCTGGAAAAACTCTGGGGCTGACCGGTGAAACTGCAACTTGTTGCCGTCGGCACGAAAATGCCGGACTGGGTTCAGACCGGATTTATGGATTACCTGCGCCGTTTCCCCCGGGATATGCCGTTTGAACTGGTGGAAGTCCCGGCCGGTAAACGTGGTAAAAATGCAGATATCAAACGCATTCTTGAAAAAGAAGGCGAAGCCATGCTGGCTGCGGCGGGTAAAGGTAACCGTATTGTCACTCTGGATATTCCGGGCCAACCCTGGGAGACCCCCCAACTGGCAACTCAGCTTGAGCGCTGGAAACAGGACGGTCGTGATGTCAGCCTGTTGATCGGCGGGCCTGAAGGCCTGGCTCCGGCCTGTAAAGCTGCGGCTGAACAGAGCTGGTCTTTATCTGCCCTTACGCTGCCTCACCCGCTGGTTCGTGTCCTGGTGGCGGAAAGCCTCTACCGGGCATGGAGCATAACTACCAATCATCCTTATCATCGCGAGTAGCCGATAAGGTCTTTTGCAGGCTGACAGATAGCGGATGAAACTTACCAGTAGTGCATTCCCGGATTACAGTGCTGAGCAAAAATTGTTCGTCCGGCGGGCGCTGATTGCTTTTACCTCTATTTTTTTAATCAGTGGTATTCTGGTCTTTAATCTCTGCAACCTGCAAATTTTCCGGTTTGAAGACTACAGCACCCGGTCGAACCAGAACCGGATAAAACTGGTCCCGGTCGCCCCCAGCCGGGGAATAATTTATGACCGGAACAAAATTCCCCTCGCGGTGAACCGTACCATCTACCAGGCTGAACTGGTGCCGGAAAAAGTCCCTGATTTGACGCAAACTCTGGCAGAGCTTCAGCCTGTGCTCGACCTGACCAATGAGGATCTGGAGGCCTTCCGTAAGGAACGCAAACGATCACATCGTTTTACCTCTATCCCGTTGAAATCTAATCTCAATGAGTTACAGATAGCCCGTTTTTCTATTAATCAGTACCGTTATCCCGGAGTGGAGATTAAAGGCTATCAGCGCCGGTTCTATCCCTACGGGACCTCAATGACGCATGTGGTCGGCTATGTTTCAAAAATTAATGACCGGGATGTCAGCCGGCTGGAAAGTGAAGGGAAAACCGGGAACTATGCCGCCACCCGCGACATCGGCAAACTGGGTATTGAGAGTTATTACGAAGATACCCTGCACGGTAAAACCGGCTATGAAGAAGTCGAGGTTAACAACCGCGGGCGGGTGATCCGTCAGTTACATCAGGTCTCGCCACAAGCCGGCCATGATATTTATCTGACCATTGACCTCAAACTACAGCAATATATCGAATCTCTGCTGCAGGGCAGCCGGGCCGCGGTGGTCGTTACTGACCCGCGCAATGGTGATATTCTGGCCATGGTCTCCACCCCGGGCTACGATGCAAATCTGTTTGTGAACGGCATTTCCTCGGCTGACTATAAAGGGCTGCTCAGTGATCCTGACCGGCCGCTCTATAACCGGGCGATTCAGGCAGCTTATCCTCCGGCTTCAACCGTAAAACCGTATGTAGCGGTTTCTGCATTAACTGAAGGTGTGATTAATCGTAACACTTCATTAGTCGATCCTGGCTGGTGGCAACTGCCGGGATCCGAGAAACGCTACCGTGACTGGAAGAAATGGGGGCACGGACGGCTGGATGTCACGAAATCTCTTGAAGAATCTGCAGATACTTTTTTCTATCAGGTCGCTTATGATATGGGGATTGACCGGTTATCAGAATGGATGGAGAAATTCGGCTACGGTTCCCGCACCGGGGTGGATTTACCGCAGGAAGGTACCGGAAATATGCCTACCCGTGACTGGAAAATGCGTCGCTTTAAAAAGCCCTGGTATCAGGGGGATACTATCCCGGTGGGTATCGGTCAGGGATACTGGACCGCAACGCCGCTACAGATGAATAAAGCCTTAATGACGCTGATTAATGATGGTGTGGTTAAAGTGCCACATTTTCTGATGGCTGAAAGTTACGGGAGCGAGACAGTCCTTTATCAGCCACCCCCTGCCAGCACTATCGGCAATATTCATTCCGGTTATTGGGAGATTGCTAAAGATGGCATGTACGGTGTCGCTAACCGCCCTAACGGTACGGCCAGAAAAAGCTTTGACAGTGCTCCCTATAAAATTGCGGCGAAATCGGGGACTGCACAGGTCTATGGCCTGAAAGAGAACGAAACCTATAATGCCCATCGGATCGCTGAGCGACTGAGGGACCATAAACTGATGACGGCCTTCGCCCCTTATGATAATCCGCGAGTGGCTGTCACTATGATTTTAGAAAATGGCGGTGCAGGTGCAGCGGTCGGTACGATAATGCGACAGATCCTCGACCATATAATGCTGGGAGATAATAATACGTCTCTCCCGGGCGCTGCCCCGCTTCCTCCAGGTTATGAAGGTGAGTAAACATGCCCCTGAGTAATAGTCCGCAAAAGAGATCTTTCTGGGCCAAAATCCATATTGATCCTATTTTTGTGTTGATCATTTTTGCCCTGCTGACTTACAGCGGGTTTGTTATCTGGAGTGCCAGTGGTCAGGACCCTGGCATGATGGAGCGTAAACTCGGCCAGATAGCAATGGGGATCACGCTGATGCTGGTGCTGGCCCAGGTCCCGCCCCGGGTCTATGAAAGCTGGGCACCCTATCTGTATATTCTGAGTGTCACCCTGCTGGTCGCGGTTGATGCGTTCGGACATGTCAGTAAAGGGGCGCAGCGTTGGCTGGATTTAGGCTTTATCCGCTTCCAGCCCTCAGAGATCGCCAAGATTGCCGTACCACTGATGGTGGCGCGTTTTATTAACCGGGATGTGTGCCCGCCAACGCTGAAAAATACCGGTATCGCATTGATCCTGATCTTTCTGCCAACATTACTGGTCGCCGCACAGCCGGACCTGGGCACCGCCATTCTGATTGCAACGTCCGGATTGTTTGTCCTGTTCCTCTCCGGGATGAGCTGGAAACTGATTGCGATAGCCGCCGTGCTCGTCGCCGCCTTTATTCCTATTCTCTGGTTCTTTCTGATGCACGATTATCAGCGTGATCGCGTCATCATGTTGCTGAATCCGGAAAAGGATCCGCTGGGAGCCGGTTATCATATTATTCAGTCAAAGATTGCCATCGGCTCAGGTGGATTACACGGCAAAGGCTGGATGCATGGTACCCAGTCACAGCTGGAGTTTCTGCCGGAACGTCAGACCGACTTTATTTTTGCGGTACTGGCTGAAGAGCTTGGCCTTGTGGGAGTACTGGCATTACTGGCGCTCTATTTGCTATTAATTATGCGGGGCCTGGTGATTGCGGCAAAAGCACAGACCACCTTTGGACGTGTACTTGCCGGCGGCATCATGCTGATTTTATTTGTTTACGTCTTTGTAAATATCGGTATGGTCAGTGGTATTTTACCGGTGGTTGGCGTTCCACTGCCATTAATCAGTTATGGCGGCTCAGCGCTAATCGTCTTAATGGCAGGATTTGGCATTGTGATGTCGATCCATACTCATCGAAAAATGTTATCAAAAAGCGTTTAAGGGGCAAAGCATGCGTAAGGAGTGGCTGATTAGTATCGGACTGGCATCCCTGATACTGGCGGGATGTTCTACTGATGAAACACAGCAGAATACAGCCCCGGCACAACCGGTATGGAACGGTCCGATAAAAGAGATCCCGGGGGTTCAGCCTAAATATGAATCCCTGATCCCTTCCGCCAATCAGGACTATTCAGTCAACGGCAAACGCTACCGTATCGTGACCGATACTTCACGCTTCAGCCAGATCGGTCTGGCCAGTTTCTATGGCCAGGAGTCAGCGGGTAATACCACAGCTTCCGGGGAGAAGTTTGACCCGAATGCCTATACCGCCGCTCATCCCACGTTACCTATCCCGAGCTATATACGGGTGACTAACCTGGCCAATGGACGTCAGTTAGTGGTACGCATTAACGATCGCGGTCCGTTCGTCCCCGGGCGGATTATTGATCTTTCTGCGGCCGCAGCCAGCCGTCTTAATATCTCTGATAATACGCAGGTGCGTGTCGATGCCATTACGGTCTCTCCTGACGGAACCTTATCCGGCCCCGGGACTGTCGGGACGAAAGTGGCTATCCAAAGCTATGATCTCCCTGCCCGTCCGGACCTCGGTGGTCCGGCTGGCATGACATCACCGGCAGCGGAGACAACCGATACGGCCCTCCCGGCGACCTCCGGAAGCAGTAACTCAAATGTTATGCCCATTGCTAACAGTGCGTTGCAAAATGGCAGTAACAGCCTGGGAGCTCCGGTGCAGAGCAGCGGATTACTGGGTGCACCGCAGCCCTTAGCCGCCGGTGTACTGGAGTCCGATACTCCTGCTGCCAGCACTGCACCTGTTCAGGCTCAGGCGAATACGCCTGCCGCCGCTCCTGCGGTCAGCGTCCCGGCGAAGACTTCCCGCCAGGCTGAACCCGCCACGGCAAACCGCTCCGGCTATGTCGTGCAGGTGGCTGCTGTGAATAACCCTCAACGGGCAAAAGAACTGCAACAGAAACTGAGCCACCAGTTTGGCGTAGCGGGTCATGTCGAAGCCGTGGATGGCGGTATCTACCGGGTACAACTGGGCGGTTACAGTAATCGTCATGAGGCCGCCGCGCTACAACAGCGCTTAACCAGCCAAAATATAACCTCTTTTATTACCACGGCTAAGTAACTTTTTTCGGGCCGGAATCATAAAATCAGGTAAAGCAGGATGCCGCCTCCGGTGGCATCCTGTTATAGTTTGCCGCAAATATTTCTACCTCTGATTCCACGGATGAAGCTACCCCGAAAATGAAAAAAAACTCTTTTTTATCCTTTCTGAAAAAAATCACCTCTGTTTCTGTACTTGCTCTGTTCAGTTATTCCGCGCTGGCGGATGACATGAATTTAACAACAATGATCCCGGCGGTACCTGATATCGATGCAGAAGCCTATATTCTGATGGATTATAATTCCGGTACCGTTCTGGCCGAAAAGAATGCCGATACCCGCCGTGACCCCGCCAGCCTTACAAAGATGATGACCAGCTATGTCATTGGTCAGGCTATCCGTACCGGAAAGATCCATCAGGACGATATGGTGACTATCGGGCAGGATGCCTGGGCCACCGGCAACCCGGAGTTCAAAGGTTCTTCTCTGATGTTCCTTAAACCGGGAGACCGTGTCCCCGTATCACAACTGACCCGCGGCATTGTGCTGCAATCAGGAAACGATGCCTGTGTCGCGATGGCTGACTATGTTGCCGGAAGCCAGGCGGCTTTTGTGGGGCTGATGAACAACTACGTCAACACACTGGGATTAAAGAACACGCATTTTGGCACCGTCCACGGGCTGGATGCCGAGGGACAGTACAGTTCTGCCCGTGATATGGCGCTGATTGGCCGGGCGCTGATCCACGATGTCCCGGAAGAGTATGCGGTTTATAAAGAGAAAGAATTCACCTTCAATAATATCCGCCAGATGAACCGTAACGGATTATTGTGGGACAACACTCTGAATGTCGATGGTATAAAAACCGGCCATACGAACGCTGCCGGATATAACCTGGTCGCCTCTGCAACCGAAGGCCAGACACGTCTGATTTCTGTGGTTATGGGCGGTCATACCTATAAAGGTCGCGAAACGGAAAGTAAAAAATTACTGACCTGGGGTTTTCGTTTTTTCGAAACCATTTCTCCGCTGAAAGCAGGTAAAGATTTTGCCTCAGAGCCGGTCTGGTTTGGTAACACCGATCGTGTACTGCTCGGCGTGGATCAGAATGTTTATCTGACCATCCCGCGCGGACGTGCAAAAGATCTGAAAGCCAGCTATGTGCTGCAGAATACAGAATTACATGCACCACTGAAGAAAGATCAGGTTATCGGTACGATAAATTTCCATCTGGATGGCAAAGTCATCGCGCAACGTCCGCTGGTGATCCTTCAGGCTGTCCCTGAAGGGGGTTTCTTTAGCCGGATTATCGATTATATTAAACTTACCTTTCATCACTGGATGGGCTAATCATCTGCAGGGTTGATATTTCCCTGTCCGCCCCCATGTTCTGAATATCTCTTACATGCCCCTGTACGCTCAGGGGCATTTTCTGGTCCCGGAGTCACTATGAAAACCAAACTGAATGAATTGCTCGAATTTCCAACCCCGTTCACTTATAAAGTTATGGGGCTGGCGCAGCCAGAGCTGGTTGATCAAGTGATTGAAGTGGTACAACGTCACGCACCGGGGGATTATTCTCCGGAAGTGAAACCCAGCAGTAAAGGTAATTACC
Source organism: Tatumella ptyseos ATCC 33301 (assembly GCF_000735525.1). Taxonomy (GTDB): domain Bacteria; phylum Pseudomonadota; class Gammaproteobacteria; order Enterobacterales; family Enterobacteriaceae; genus Tatumella; species Tatumella ptyseos. Next base: position 67,166 of record NZ_JMPR01000043.1, read on the forward strand.
ACTCAGTATCAATTACTATCAATGCCACCCATATCGAACAGGTAGAGAGCCTCTACCAGGAATTGGGTGATATCGATATCGTCCGTATGGTGCTGTAATTCGTCGCGCCGGGGTCTCCTGGCGCACTTCCTTTGTCATTACCGGGTGACTCTCGTGTCCATTCAACCGCTTATTATCCGCAAGCTCGGCATGCTCCCCTGGCAGACCGTCTCTGAGGCCATGCATCACTTCACTGATACCCGTACAGATACCACTGCTGACGAAGTGTGGCTGGTTGAACATCCGCCGGTGTTTACTCAGGGTCAGGCCGGTAAAGCGGAACATCTTCTGGCTCCGGGCGATATCCCTGTCGTACAAAGCGACCGGGGCGGTCAGGTGACTTATCACGCGCCGGGCCAGCAAATATTTTATGTCCTGCTGGATATCCGCCGTCTGAAAACCGGTGTCCGTCAACTGGTCACCTTGCTGGAGCAGACTGTGATCGAGACACTGGCAGATTTCGGGATCACGGCCTGCGCCAGGGCCGATGCACCCGGTGTCTACGTGGACGGGAAAAAAATTTGCTCTCTGGGACTGCGTATCCGCAAAGGCTGCTCATTCCATGGGCTGGCATTAAATACAGATATGGATCTTTCACCCTTTCTGCGGATCAACCCCTGCGGCTATGCCGGACTGGAAATGACACAGATAGCAGACCTGGTACCGGCAATATCGCTGTCACAGACTGCTGAAGCGCTGGTTCAGCATTTCCTTAAACATCTCCCCTACACACAGACAGAATACCGTCAGGGTCTCCCTGAGGCGGAGTAAACAATCTTTGCCCTACAGATGTCATCATTCGCACTGCGGGGAAGCTGTCCTGCGGCAGACAAAATGATATACTTTTTTGTATTGTTACAAACGTGTTGAATGCAGAGCGTACTGCAGCCAATCAGCTACCGGAATCCGCAGATATGAGTAAACCAGTTCAGATAGAACGCGGCGTCAAATACCGTGATGCAGACAAAATGGCGCTGATCCCTGTCAAAACTGTTGTCAGTGAACGTCAGGAGTTATTGAGAAAGCCGGAGTGGATGAGGATAAAACTTCCTGCAGATTCCACGCGTATTCAGGGCATCAAAGCCGCGATGCGTAAAAATGGCCTGCACTCTGTCTGTGAAGAAGCTTCCTGCCCTAACCTGGCCGAATGCTTTAACCATGGTACCGCCACTTTTATGATCCTTGGCGCTATCTGTACACGTCGTTGTCCGTTCTGTGACGTGGCACATGGCCGGCCACTGACTCCGGATGCCGGCGAACCCGCCAAACTGGCTCAGACCATTGCCGATATGGCCCTGCGCTATGTGGTTATCACCTCGGTTGACCGGGATGACCTGCGGGATGGTGGCGCACAACATTTCGCCGATTGTATTACGGCTATTCGTGAAAAAAGCCCGTCGATAAAAATCGAGACGCTGGTTCCTGACTTCCGCGGCCGTATGGACCGGGCACTGGAGATCCTGACGCAGTCCCCGCCGGATGTGTTTAACCATAATCTGGAGAACGTTCCGCGTATTTACCGTCAGGTAAGACCGGGGGCAGATTATCAGTGGTCACTGACACTGCTGGAGAGATTTAAACAGATGCATCCGGAGATCCCGACGAAGTCAGGTCTGATGGTGGGCCTGGGTGAGACTAACGAAGAAATCATCGAGGTCATGCGTGATCTGCGTCGTCACGGGGTCACCATGCTGACGTTAGGGCAGTATCTGCAGCCAAGCCGTCATCATCTGCCGGTTCAACGGTATGTCAGTCCGGCTGAGTTTGATGAAATGAAGGCAGAAGCCATGGCCATGGGCTTTACCCATGCCGCCTGTGGCCCCTTTGTCCGCTCTTCTTATCATGCAGATATGCAGGCTCAGGGCATAGAGATAAAATAACCTCCTGCCGATGGCGGCATTGTTTTTCACTCTGCCGCCTCAAAGACCCACTCCCGGAGTGTGCCGCACCGGATAACAGCCAATAAAAAACCAGACAGCAGGCTATCTGGTTTTACAGACAATACATCCGCAGATCTATTGCCGGGAGCAGAGAATCAGTCTTTGTGGCTGACACGTTCAGCAGGAACCTCTTCTGCTTCACTTTTGGCCACAGGAGTATCATCTTCTTTCATGGCTTTTTTAAAGCCTTTAATTGCGCTACCCAGGTCACCGCCCAGTGAACGTAATTTATTCGTGCCGAAAAGCAATACGATGAGAGCACCGATAATCAGCAGTTTTGCAATACTGATACCTTCCATAATATACCTTTAAACCTCAGCGAAAAACGTTACACCTACATTAAGACGCAAAGCCGATTATAACACAATACATTTCTGTAACAGACTACTAATCGCATTTTTCGGCCGCGCCAGCTCCGCCAGGAAAGCAGAGACTACAGGATGAACCCTGCTCCGGCGCCGGAAAAAAGACAATAAAAAACCCGCCATTGGCGGGTTTTAGAGATTCTGACTGAAAATTACAGGCTGATAACGTTAGCAGCAGATGGGCCTTTAGCACCGTCAGTAATTTCAAACTCTACGCGCTGACCTTCAGCCAGAGTTTTGAAGCCATTGCTCTGGATTGCAGAGAAGTGTACGAATACATCTTTGCTGCCATCTTCAGGAGTAATGAAACCGAATCCTTTAGATTCATTAAACCACTTAACGTTACCTTTAATCTTGGACATCTATATTACCTTTACTTGAAAAATGGACACTAAACTGTGTCGTCACGTAGTACATCAATTGCGGTGCAATTTGTCCAGCACCATTTGATGAAAAAGTGATAAATGTCTCGATTTTTTGCTTATAGAGCATTTATTGCACAATTTCAGGCCCTAAAACTGGAACCGGAACCATGCGAAGTAAACGTTTCCATTATTATGCGTCCCGGGAATATAGGTCATCTGGAATGTTGCAGGTCCGTAGCCGACCGATGCCAGCGGTAATACCAGTGGTATCGGGATATAATTCCAGTTATTTCGCATCGTCACTCCGGCCGTGTAACCCGCCCCCAGATGGAAACGTTGATCATTTAAAGGACGCCATGTGGCTTCCCAGCCATAGCCTCCGATAGGCTCCCATTTATTAAAGGAGTCTTTAAACGCCATCAGGTAGAGCCCCTGCCAGTTACCTTTTTCATCATAACGGGAGATACCGCCCCCTGCTCCCCAGGGTCTTTCGTTATAACGATCAATATGTTCACGGTCATAGGTCATCCGGTTATGCCATGTGATGGCCGGAACATACAAATCCACATTCGGTGAAGACGTCCACGTCGTTGCCACATTATTACTGAAAGTATTCCAGACACCGGAAATATCCTGTCCGGTGGTGGCGGCATGAGCGAAAGGTGCACTACACACTCCGGCCAAGAACATAGTTAACTTTTTGTATTTATTGAATTTCACTGCAATTCCTGCCACATAATTATTACGATGTGCCGGCCTGTAAGCCAGCAATCATTGTTTTTGTCGGGCATCTGATTATCAGCCGCCCCCATAATTCTCTGGCCTTTGCAGAGGATAAATCGTGAGTGTCCAAAGATAATAGTCAGTCTCCGGAAATTCTCACCGTCCGGGAGGGTAGAAAATATCTCACCTCCCGGCCTACGGGGTATTTATCAATCCCGGAGCTATACTGCAAGGAAATTTATCAATGAAAGGGTCCGTTATTCTCGCCCGGTGTATGTACCGGTAACGTCAATGACTCGTTCTGTTGCAAAATGTCGCGGGCAAGCTGTTCATCTTCAGCCCCTTTTACCAGGCTTTCCTGCTGCTGCCCCTCCTGCGGAACATACAGTAAATGCGCCAGGAATGGATAATGGTCCGACCCGATGTCTTCCAGACGGCGCAATGACCCCAGAATAAACTCCTGACTGTGAAAGATATGATCCAGTGGCCAGCGCAACAGGGGATATCTGGCGTTAAAGGTACAGTACATTCCCCTGCCCCGACGCGGGTCCAGTAATCCGCTGATTTTAAGAAATAACCGGGTGGTCCGGGACCAGGCGACATCATTCAGATCACCGGTCACGATCACCGGCAGCATTGCCTGAGCAACACTTTTACCTACCAGTACCAGTTCCGCATCCCTGTCCTGTGATTCATCATTTTCGGTCGGGCTGGGTGGCATCGGATGCACACAATGCAGACGCACCTCAATACCTTCAGGCAAGGTGACCAGCATGTGCATTGACGGGATCTGTTGATCAACCAGATACTGTATTTCCGCATCACGTAACGGTAACCGTGACCAGACATGCATCCCGTACAAATTATCTTTAGGGCATCTGACACTATAGGGATAGTCCTGGTCCAGGACGCTGAGTTGTTGCTCCCACCATGTATCTGTTTCAACCGCCACCAGCACATCCGGAGCTTCAATACGGACTTGTTTCAGCAATTTTCCCGCCTGACGATTGGGTGTCAGTACATTGGAGACCAGAATCCGGATGCCGGGATGCGCTGTATACCCTTCAGCATCCCGTACCTGCTTTTTTAGCAACCGGGTATACGGAAAAATCCACCAGCACTGGTAGCCGCAGCAGCCCAGACAGATCAGCAATACTGCACCTGCCAGCCACGGTGCGTGTGTGAACAGGAAAAACTGTACAATGCCCGACAGCGCAGAAATGATCAGCAATTGTAACCTGGGGAAATCCCAGACCCTGACCCACCAGGCCGTATGCCGGGACAACGGCAGCAGCGTGACCAGCAGCAGCAATAACGTTATACAGATATCAAAGGTAACCACCCGACACTCCTTTCTCAGCGATGGCTGAACGGTTTCAGTACCGTCAGTCCACTGGCTGATAATAGTACAGAGAGCGTCTGTGAGCGGAACGATTCTGTCTGACAGGGAATAAAAATTCGCGGGCGGAGGGAAGGCAGCATGACCGGTTGACCGGTAGCTTACTGAGGCTGGCTGTCAGCGTCTGTAAGCTACCGGGTATCCGGGCAGTAGGTCTGCACGGGGAAAGGCGGTATCCCCCGTGATATTCTCATACAGGCCCTTTATTCACGCCCACCGAAGGTACCGACCATTCCGGCAGAAGCCAGTGCATGTCCTTCCAGTTTTGCCATCAGGCCGGCGGTATCCAGACCGGCGGGCAAACTGTCGGGAGGCAAATCGGTGGCTATCAGCGTGAAGGTATAAAAATGCCGGTCACTGTTCGCCGGAGGACAGGGGCCATTGTAGACCTCACGACCGAAGCTGTTTTTCCCCCCCGTGAAGCCTTGTCCGTTCGCCAGCGCGGTACGTTCAAAATGCTGACTGGATGACGGGATCCCATAAGCCAGCAGATGGGTGATGCCAAGACCATTCCGACCCTGGGCATCCTGAATAATTAGCGCAAAACTACGGGTCGCCGCCGGCGCGTTCTGCCAGCTAAGTGACGGGGAAATATTCTGCCCGTGGCAGCTTTTCACCTGCGGCAGATCCCCCCCCATCGCGACCGGCATGGGGTGACCGGAAGTGAAATCCGGGGAACTGAGGGTAAATGTGGCTGCCATTGCAGCCAGCGGTGACATAACAGTCAGAGACACAACTAACAGATTTTTGAGGATATTTTTCATCACCTTTCTCATCGGCAGTGGCTTTATTCAGGGAGAACGGCACGTTTATCACAAACAAACGCGCGGTTAAACCATGAACGCTGTTCACCGAAAAGGCAAGGCAAAGCACCTGTAGTACAGACCCGGAACACGGGGATAACGCCCGGGGTCTCCGGTCTTTGTCCCCCGTTACAGGGGACAAAGAGGGTCAGGGTCGACGATACTTTTTCGGGGGAGCCGGTTTCAAATGCCGGCAGGAGAAGACTTACTGATCATCGCTGCTCTGCGGGTCCAGCATATAAGAGATCATCAGCGCTAATTGCGCCATTAACGTATATTCACCATGATGTGTCTGCATTCCTGCCCGTTCGGCAGCCTGTAATAGCGGTGTCATCTGCGGGTAGATCACCGTATCACATACCCACGTACCGGCCGCCAGTCCTGACAATGAAAAGGCCTGTTGTCTGTCTTCCCCTTTACCTGCCGGAGTCGCGTTAATCGCGATATCACAATGCGCTGGCGTTTCGGTGCCATGGATCACCACCAATCCGGGATGGTTTCGGGACAGGCTTTCGGCCAGTTGTACCTCTTTATCCCCGGTACGGTTATACAGGATAAGCTCTGTCACCCCCTGTCCGGCCAGGGCATGGGCAATCGCACTGGCCGAAAAACCCGCGCCGGCCAGATAAACGCGCTTTCCGGCCACGTCGATCCCCTGCTGCCGCAGCCCGGCAATAAATCCATCGCCCTCCAGTAACGTACCGCTGAGGGTTCCGTCCGGGGAACGGCGGATAACATTACAGGTTCCTGTCATCTGCACGGCCGGGCTGACATTATCCAGCCATTCACACACCGACTGCTGATGTGGCTGAGCAATGATAGCCCCGGCAAAATTCTGACAATGTCTGAGCCCGGTCAGAAGTTCCGGTAACCCACGAGAGGCGACGTGCATAGGGATCATCAGCACATTTTCCCGCTGCTGCTCTACCAGCATCCGGTTAACCAGGCCCGGGGAACGGACCCTGGCTATCGGATCTCCGATAACAGACGTCAGTCGTGACAAGCCGCAGACTGATTCAATTGACTGCATAGAGGCTCTCCGATACGGGTGATGTCCGGCAGGAGACGCTTTGCTCACCGGACGACCGGGCGTTACCCGCCCGGTGAAAATGAGTCAGTAATGGTTCAGGAGGGCTGGCAGACAATAATGATCATTCCCGCCAGCGCCACACACGCACCGGTAATATCCCAGCGGGTTAATGCGATGCCTTCAATGACCCTCAGCCAGGCCAGAGCAACACAAATATACACCCCGCCATAAGCTGCATATGTCCGCCCGGCAGCGGCCGGATGGAAAGTAAGTAACCAGGCAAAAATCACCAGACTAAGAGCACCAGGAACCAGTAACCAGTGACTTTTATGCTCACGCAGAACCAGATAAGGTAAATAGCAGCCCACAATTTCAGCGATGGCAGTGAAGATAAATAACAATGCTGTTTTCAGCATCACAACACATTCCTTATGTTCAGAGAATGATCCCCTGCACAGGTATAACCCCGGACAGGCGGAATGTTCAGCCCGATACGTCATTCAGGCTCTGTTCTTCAGTTTAGCTTAATGATAAACGTTCTTTGTTTTTCTACGCGAAAAAATCTGTCACTCACCCTTCCTGCACTGCAGCTCTTTTCATTTTCTGAACCCTATACAGCGCCGGGGCCGGTGTTTAGAGTACAACCTGAGCGTAATGTCTGACACCCATCACTCTGACACTACCGGCACAGTCGCCTGCTGGTGCAAGGCGGTTACTCTAATTTTTTGATGCTGTCTTTCAAAAAAACCAGGTGATGTTTTAACAGTATTTCGAGTAATTTATCTTTTTTTTAGGGGGGCTTATGAATAAATTAATTAATAGTTTCGACAACGCGGTTAACCATCCTGATTTTGCTAAATTACTGCTGCGACTGGTTTTTGGTTTCCTGATGCTGTTTCACGGTGTGTTTAAACTGGAACATGGGGTCGACTGGATTAAACCGATGCTGGCAGCTCACGGCTTACCCGGCTTTGTCGCCTACGGTGCGTATATCGGTGAAGTGATTGCTCCGGTGCTGATCATCCTGGGTGTCTGGACCCGTCTGGCTGGCCTGGTTTATGCCATTAACCTGGTCTTTGCCGTGGTTCTGGTCGCCGGTGCGAATTTCTTCAAAACGACAGATGTCGGTGCCTGGGCATTGGAAACCGAGGCTCTGTACTTCTTCGGTGGTCTGTTCATCATGCTGCTGGGTGCCGGTAAATACAGCCTTTCCCGCCGCTGATCCTCGCTGGTTTATCGCTTATCCGATCCCTCGCTGCCCTTCGCTGACGGGCAGTGAGGGACATCTCTTGCTGCAGGATCAATCTGTCTCTTTCCGGTTCTTTCCGTATTTTTGCCCCCTTTTCCCCTGTCGGGGAGATCGCCGGTTCAGCCCGGAGGCTGAGCATCCAGGATACGTTTCGCCTGCGACTCCGTCAGTGGGTAATCAAAGAACTGCCGGTAGAAATCCCGGGTCTGACGGACCATATTGATGTCAGGAAACAGATCCGGATGGAACAATCTCGCTGCCCACGGGATCTGCAGGGCAACCTCCGTCCCGTAACGATCCCAGGGGAAGACACCGGAAGGATTACGGACGACGTGGTTCAGTTTCACCGCCCGCAACTGACTGAACAGACCCCGGTAAGGTGATTGTGCAAGGGTGCCAGCACCGGCATCCAGAATAATATAATCCGGTTGCCATGCCAGCACCTCTTCCGGGGTGATCTCTTTCATATTCCCATCGACACTTTCGGCGACATTACGTCCACCGGCCAGCGTGATCCAGGTATTAATCAGCGTATTCCTGCCATCCACTTTTAACGGGTGCAGAGACTGAATATGCAATACTGTCGGACGCTGCTGCGGAGTCAGCGTTCGGGTTTTATCACGGACCACCGCGATCTGCCGGTTAAGATAGCGGTTATATTCCTCCGCTCTTTGAAGAGCCAGCGGCGTGCCGACCACTTCAGCTGTCGTCAGCAGTGAACGCTCCATCGATGGAAAATCGGTAAATCCCATCATGACGACCGGAATACCGGCCTGCCGATAGCTGTTTGCTGCAGGATCATTCTTAGCTACAAAGATCACATCAACATGACGCAGAACCAGCGCCTCACTGGAAAACTCATGCCCGGGCGTCTGTAATGCCTGATTCAGTGACGGCTGTATTTTAAACATCCAGGGGCGATCCCGGGGATGATTCACCGTCGCGACAATGCGATCACCGGCCCCCAGCGTCATCAGTAAGGAGTGATGCGCGAACCAGCCATCCGCAATACGGTTGGCGATGTCAGGTACCTCAACCCGGTTGCCGGCATCATCGGTCACAGTCTTCGCCGACAAGGCCGGGGAAAGAAAAGCGAGCGAAAGGAGCAGGGCCGTCAGGGGAAATCCGCTGCGTAACAGTGTGTGCTTTTTCAAAATAGTACCTGTCATGGCATCCCGGCCGGGAGAGTTATCGGCCTGTGTAGTCAGTCTCTTTATATATCAACTCCGAAGACGGCGGGCAAGTGAAGGATAAGTCAGCAGGATAACGCTGAAGCCGTGCAACGTTCCGGCCCGTTTATGGTATTTCTGTCTCTGAGTGTGTCAGAAGTCCCTGTTTCAGCAATAACTGTCTGGATAATGAAAATTGCGTAAACATCCCGCAAAAGTGATTGTGACACTGGGAATAATTCACGATGCTGTCTGTGAATTTCTTCTCAGGAGTTGATTATGAAACAGATTGCGATTTATCTTTCAGCCCCCCTGCTACTGGTTTCTGCGCTGGCCTGTGCCGCTCCGCAAACACAGGCAGATCATCACCCGGAAGGCTTCGGCCCGCATAAGCATGGCATGATGCCACCGCGTCCGATGCCACTGTATGCAGCGACAGAAACTACCACCACCCCGGCAGAAACCCTGAAAAACCTGGTCGCTCAGGTGCCTCAGACCGCTGCCGGGAAGTATCAGGTCAAAGTTGAGGTGTTACCTCTGCCTGAAAAACCAATGCATCCTGCCCCGGCAGATCATTAAGCTATTACCGGGGATAAGTCACTTTCTGCTGTCCCCGTCCTGCTTTCTCCCCACCGGCTTACTCTTTGGAGGGTTACTCACCCCTCCGTTCTCTGATTTTCCTGACGGTTATCTGCCACGGCGCACAGGCATGACTCCTGCACCCTCAATGGCATTGACCCGCAGAAGAGCTAATGATGACTGCACTCCTCCGGGAGATCAGTCATCTGATCCCTGTAATGTCAGCACCAGTGTCCGGCTGCCACCATGATCACGATGTTCACATAAATAGATGCCTTGCCAGGTCCCCAGGTTCAGATACCCTCCGGACACCGGGACCGTCAGTTCTGCCCCCAGTAAGCTGCTTTTCAGGTGGGCTGGCATATCATCGCTGCCCTCATACGTGTGCTGATAAAATGGTGCATTTTCCGGAACGGCATGATTGAAATAACGTTCAAAATCGCCCCGGACGGTGGGATCCGCATTTTCATTAATGGTCAGCGATGCCGACGTATGTTTAATAAACAGATGCAACAGACCGACCGCTGGCCAGCGAATATCGTTCAATGCATTTTCGATATCATGAGTGATCAGATGAAAACCGCGCTGGCGCGGCTTTAGTCTGATTTCTTTCTGTATCCACATGGCAGGCCCCTTTTCCGGTATTCATTTTGGTCAGTATAACGCGCTGATTTCAGCACATGTTGCTGACCGTTTTAACACGGATCAGGCTTGCCCGGAAAATACGGGGACGATCTTCAGACAATCAGACGGCGCAAGGCGGCCATTGCCTGCCGGGCAGCATCTGCCGGTGGCTGTTTTTTTAGTTCGTCATTAAACACTTCCAGCCCCAGCGGACCCTGGTACTGTTTTTCCCGCAGACAGGAAAGCAGTTGCTGTAACGGAAAGACTCCGTCCCCGGGCAGCAAGCGCTGATGTCTTGCAATATCAATCAGTTGCTGTTTGTCCGGTATTTCTCTGACATCCGATAGCTGTACCAGAAATATTTTATCTGCCGGAACATCTGCCAGGTCCGCTACCGTACGCCGCAGTGCAAAAATATGGAAAGCATCAATCACTAATCCCAGCGCCGGGGAGTCGACCTCATTAATAATCTCCAGCGCGGCAGGCGTGGTATTGACACAGGTGCTCCAGCACATTGCCTCATAGGCTATACGCAGATCCCGCTCGACAGCCTGGGCGGTCAGCCATTGCAGGTCACTGACTATCTTATCCTGCACGCATCCGCGTTCGGTATTCGCCGGTACCAGTACCGTCCCGGCACCGACTTTCACTGCGGTGTCCAGTATCTCCAGTGCCTGCTGGCGTTTAATTTCCCGGTGCACGTCTGCGGCTCCGTCAAAATCCAGCAGAACCTGATAATCCGTCAGGGTGATGTCCAGTGAACTGAGATGTTGACGGATCCCGGCGGTATCTCCCCCGGTCTCCTGAACATCCTGCTGCCACAACTCTGCTTCCGCAAAACCAGCGTCGGCCACTGCTTGTAACTTTTGTGCCGTTGTTCCCCCCAGAAGGATGGTATTAAGAAATAATGCATTCCGGTTAATCATACTGCCGTTCTCCTTTTTCGTTCAGCTCACCTGTTGTTCAGGCCACAGACGTGGTAGCGCCATCAGTGATGATGTAATCCTGGCAGATAAACAGAATAAATCCGCTCATTGACTGTTTTACCGAAAAACAAAAAAGAAAACTGTCTGAGAGATCTGACCCCGGATAATTTCCGCACGTTTTTTTGTCCGGAGTTTACAGGGGTACAGATACTCTGTTTGACATCGCTGATATTCAGAATTTCAAATAACGGTCAGGAACAATTATTTTACCCAGTTCCCTTTTAAAGGCCGGGATAACTGAGCCAGCACAACAATCAGACACAGCTCAATGGAAACGGCCCAGTAAATGTGACCGAGAAGTTCACTCCATAACTCATAGCCATTCAGATTCCATAACCACCCTTTTGCACCGGAGGCGTACACCGGGTAACGAAAACCGAGCAGCGGGATGAGAAAACCGTGCATCACAACCGTGATCACAATACCGTAGAGCGCGCCATACCACAGGCGAATTTTCGGGGACAGGGCCGAAAGAGCAACGTAGACAAAAGCAAAAATAAAACTGAACAACCAGTGATACAGCGTCACCGCACCCGACACCATGGTGCCCTGATAAATATAATCCAGCGAATGCGAGTTGATTCCGGCCCAGCCTAACCAGCTATCAATGTTTGCGGCCGGGGGCGAGATTTCCCCGGCGACCCGGGGAGGCATATTCACCTCGGAACCCCATTTCACTAATGAACTGATAAATCCCCCGAGCAACGTCGTGCGAAGGATAACCTGACGATTACTTTTGATTTCCAACATACGCTTGTCCTTATTCCACAGAAGTACCGGGGAGAAAAGTGCAGGCACGTCGCACTTCCTGCTCCCGATGATAAACCCTGAAACGGGTTTCCGGTGCAGGCTCCTCTTTCTCACCCCGGAATTACGGGCATGGGAACCTGCTTTATTAATTAACATTACTAAACAATACAACTATATTTATATCTCAATCGTATTGATTATTTATTGATCCCGATAACTATGTTGAATATCAATATCAGATTTTTTAGTCCGGCCGCTCTTTTGCCGGTGACGGGTAGCTTGGTATCCATTTTCTGCACAATGTGATACACCCTTTATAAAATAAAATGTACAGGCGGAAATGATGGTTAAAGGATCCTGCCTTTGTGGCGCGATACGCTTCACCCTGCAACAAGTACCCGAAAAATTTTATCGTTGTCATTGTTCGTTATGCCGTAAACAGACCGGAGTGGGTCACAATCTGGCGACATTAATTCCTGCGACGGAGTTTGCCTGGGAAGACGGCCAGCAAAGGATCGCAACCTGGCAAAAAACAACCGGTTACCGTAACGATTTTTGTGCGTCATGTGGCTCGACCGTGCCTAATGCCCTGCGCGATGTTCCTTATATCTGGGTACCGATCGGTCTGATTGAGGAGGACCTGGCGCTGGAATGCCTGGGAGACTATTGCACAGAAGATGCCATGTCCTGGGATTGTCACCGAAGCCGCCATAGTACCCCGGGGCCGGTTCGATCCTTAGACGAGCTGCTGCCGGACACCAGTATCGACTGAGACCGGCTGCAGGGAATATTCCTATGGGTGGTGCAGCAAAGGAAGCGGAAAACAGATACCGAAAAAGACTCAATAATGGCCCGCTTAATTTGAAAATGTCTAACCCCGTTCTACCCGGCAAGAAAAACACCCCTGCCTGGCATTGTGGGCAAGAATAAAATCAACCTGATCGTTTTTAAAAAGCGAAAGAATATGCTCCTTCACTTCTCCTGGCTGAGCTATCGTCGCCTCAATAAGCATATCCCGGTGATCAAAACCTCGAAGAGAAATCATTCTTTTTTGCATAACTTCCGGAATCGTGTCTCTGAAGACACCTTCCTCTGACTGCCCCTCCCATATAAAAATAGCATGTGAGCCACGATAGGGAGAATCCGTATCAAGATAAGTATGGTTTAACAGGATCCCTGTTTCTCCGGCGGGGATATCTCTTAACGTGATCCGGTCCGGGTAGCATGGATATTCATCAACATGGATCCTGATAGCGCCTTTCTTTCTTAGCTCATCGTCCGGCAGACCATAAAGATGACTGAAAGCCCTTCCGTTTAATCCTCTGATAATAAAAGACATATCACGTATTTCCTGTTATGAGTTGAATCTTAGCCTATCAATTTTTCAGAAGTTTAAAAACACGGTTTATTGCATTCAAATAACCCGCGATAAGATATCCCTGTACTGTCGGCAGGCTACTCTCACATCTGTCAGCGTGATATTGATTTTCCCGGACAAGCGTGGTGTTATCTGGCGGAAGGTCCCCTTTCAGTGTCAGGGACTGGCCGTAATGTCAGGTTCGGCGCTGCGAATAGCACCCCAAAACCTGCTCTCCGTGCATCGCTACTGTTTTTCGGTTTTAAAACAAAACCACAATCCGCTTTTCCGCCGATGTCTGCACCGTTGGTCGGGCGACATCGCACCGCTGAGCGAGAGGTCATGCTGAGCAGGAGCGAATCATGACCGGTCCGTAAAGGACACATGAATGAGTGAAGGTACCGCGTAGCGGCGGGCAGGCTTGTCGCAAGGCCGGGAGTGCAGAGGGCGCGGCCATGCGCCCTTTGCCCGGTCGCCCGCAGCGGATTACAGGCAGCAAGCCTTATTATAAAGCGAACGGCATATTCACTATACTGACACAAAAAAATTATCCGTTTTCCCGGGTATTCGCTCTGAGCCGGTTCCGCCCGTCAGACGTGCAGTAGTTTCAGTTGCCGCATGGCGGCGGCCGGGTTAAGGCCCGAAGGCGCGGGCCTTAACAATCCTCGCCTGGCGCAGGTCCTCGCTGTCCCCTCACTTATCGCTCCGGCCTGACGGCCCGCCCGGATTCGCCGTCCTAGCTCAACCGTTCTTTCGCCGGCATCCCTGCCGGCTCTGCCTGGCCGTCACTCTGCGTTCGGCGCTGCGGATAGCGCCCCAAAACCTGCTCTCCGTGCATCGCTACTGTTTTTTCGGTTTTAAAACAAAACCACAATCCGCTTTTCCGCGGATGTCTGCACCGTTGGTCGGGCGACATCGCACCGCTGAGCGAGTGAATGTGGCCAGGACGAGCCGCAGGGACGCGGCGAGAGGTCATGCTGAGCAGGAGCGAATCATGACCGGTCCGTAAAGGACACATGAATGAGTGAAGGCACCGCGAAGCGGCGGGCAGGCCTGTCGCAAGGCCGGGAGTGCAGAGGGCGCGGCCATGCGCCCTTTGCCCGGTCGCCCGCGGCGGGGCCCGGGCAGCATGCCTT
>NZ_JMPR01000044.1 GCF_000735525.1 Tatumella ptyseos ATCC 33301
CACCGTTGGTCGGGCGACATCGCACCGCTGAGCGAATGAATGTGGCCAGGACGAGCCGCAGGGACGCGGCGAGAGGTCATGCTGAGCAGGAGCGAATCATGACCGGTCCGTAAAGGACACATGAATGAGTGAAGGTACCGCGCAGCGGCGGGCAGGCTTGTCGCAAGGCAGGGAGTGCAGAGGGCGCGGCCTGGCGCCCTTTGCCCGGTCGCCCGCAGCGGATTACAGGCAGCATGCCTTACCGCAAAGCGAACGGAATATTCACCGTGCTGACACAAACAAATTCTTCGGTTCCCGTGTATCCGCTCTGAGCCGGTTCCGCCCGTCATACGTGCAGTAGTTTCAGTTGCCGCATGGCGGCGGCCGGGTTAAGGCCCGAAGGCGCGGGCCTTAACAATCCTCGCCTGGCGCAGGTCCTCGCTGTCCCCTCACTTATCGCTCCGGCCTGACGGCCCGCACAGATATAACGTGATTCCGGGTCTGAGGGACGACAATCCGGATCAAATGTCAAAAACAGTCCGCATTAAGCTTGGACGGCTCAGGGAAACGGTCGGTTCTAATACGCTGATACCTCCTGATTTTTGTATGGATATGCCTTAATACTGCTTTAACGTCCATAAGACAAACGTTGTATTCCTCCTGCCCGGTTTATGTATCAATGGATGATGACGAAACAGGGGTATTATGGAGTTTGAGTATCAGGAATATTGGAATATGCCGGAGACATATTAATGAATTTAACGGATCCAGACCAAACACTGCGACCGGTACGAACTCCGGGAAAAAAATTAAGACATTGAAAGTAATAACAAAAATACATTAATAATTTTGTGTTTACATGAACAGCACATTCACATAGATTCATAAAGACAGGCCCTGGCGTTGCAGAGGATAACTGTTCCGGGAATGGCGCAGTGTTTGTTGATTTTATCAGGGAGGATAAAATGGCAACAAAATCGTTCAGGTTCACGACACCTGGCTATCTCGCCCTGGAAGGGGTCGGTGCTTTACATGCATCTTATACATTGCTTCTGAATATCACTGAAAACGATAGTAAAGAAGGGAAATTTCTATTTTTATCCGCATCGATGTTATGTAATGCAGCCAGGGCTTATGGTTCAGGTATGATTAAACCCTGGTGTACCGTCGAAAGTAATATCGATAATAAAAAATACATTTTGGATGCCAGAGAGAGGTGTTTTGCTCTCACTCAGGATGAAATTCTTATCGGGGGATCCCGCTTTACTTTAAAAACAAGTAAAAACATCCAGCCAGTTTTAAAAATAGAAAACGGATACGTTTTAAATACAGGGTATACGGGCTCACTGCCCCCGCCCCTAATAAAGCAACACACTATATCTCACTGAATAAATTCAGGCATTTTTAATATGAAAAAAATATTATTCCTCCTCCGGACAGTGACACTTTTTTTCTTTCTGTCAGGCCATGCAAATTCTTATCAGGAACCTGTTTCCATTAAAGAAAACCCTGTAAACGAGGTGGCGTTTTTAGTTGAAAGGTTAGCGGTGTCGGCCCCCGGCCAGCGTAATGAAATCCTTTCAAAAATTAACTCAATCCGAAAAAGTAACCCTGAAAACACCGCAATCCTGTTAATGTACACAAATAGTCTGATAGGAGAAAATTACTATAAAGAAGGCATTGAATTTCTTAGAGAACTCTATAGTAAAAAACCTGTCCGAACCTATTTACTGACAGAATGTATGTTAAGACAA
Organism: Tatumella ptyseos ATCC 33301; assembly: GCF_000735525.1. Classification (GTDB taxonomy): domain Bacteria; phylum Pseudomonadota; class Gammaproteobacteria; order Enterobacterales; family Enterobacteriaceae; genus Tatumella; species Tatumella ptyseos. The sequence goes on from NZ_JMPR01000044.1 coordinate 1,734, forward strand.
AGAACAGGAGACAAGGAAAGGGATTGCTACCAGGAGGTTGTACGACTTTCTGAACAACAGAATTTGATTGATTCAGATTATGTCACAGCACTCTTCTTCACCGACACAAAAAAATTCAGCACAGTGAAACAACAGCTGATCAAAGAAAACACCTTCAAAGAGAGTGATTTTTTAATATTCACGCTGGGTGAAGAAAAAATGCTGCATGAATTTTTCCCATAAATACTTACCGGGGCATCGCGCCGGTCTTATCATTCGTCCGGTTTTATGCCGATATGGTTCGGTCACGCACTATCTTTCCGTCCCTGAATCATTCCCCTCGCAATCCATTATCCCGGACTCACAATAATTGCAACTAACATGGTTGTGTCAGCACCCTGATGTTGAGCGACTTTCCTGGTTTTGACCACCATCAACTCAGCCCCTTAAAATTACAGACTGGATATTCCGACACCGGCTCCCTTAATGTGAGTCTGTGGTGTTCCCCTCCGGGCTTCAACGCTCATTAAGCGGAATGAATGATGTCAGGCAACGATGGAATTTGCCCGCATTTTGCGGGCACGAACTATAATTTTTATGGACCATACCAGTTTTCCTTGTATACCAGCCAGAGGGGGGTGGCGGGAATACAGGTTAAATTGTACTGTTAAATTTTCTGGCCGGGACTACCCACTCACCTTTACCGTTCATCCCCCGCTTCCAGGTTCCCGGGAAATCGTCTTCCCGTTGTCCAAATCGAGCGGGTTCATTTAGTATTTTTGTTGTCTGGAACCGTTGACTTAATCCACTGGATTGAAGGTATGCATCCATTAACCCCGGCCCCGTAAGATATATGGTTATTTGATGGCGAAGAGAAGGTACCGCTCTCTTTCCTACCCACATGATTTCCCTCAATGGAATATCCTTCAAATCTTTTAATGCTTTCATTAATAAATCTTTACCTGCAGTACGGCCAAACCCCATCTCATAGAGATGATTTTTCGCATAAGGAGTCACTGCATAATTAATCATTTTTTTCAGAGTGTTGGTGCGGGGCTGGCTGACAATTACTGCATTGGATAAGCGTGTCTGATTACTCAACACCTCCTGATGTATTAATATGTCAGACGTTCCCGTGCTGCTTACTCGTTCAGGAGATATCAAACCAAGACTACCTGATACCATAACATCCACATCCATATAAATACCGCCAAACTTCTCTAAAACAACCAGGCGTAAAATATCAGAGGCAGCTGCGTAATTATGATAAGGACTATCAGACATTTCTCTTTCAACAGCAGATCTAATATATCCTGTCATTTCGGGCAAATCACGACAGTTTATAAGATTCATAAATTGTGAGCTATATCCAGAATTTATTATGTTATTGACCATTCTGTGTGGATTGGTCGTCCAAAGATAGACCGTGTAATGTGGGTTGTTTGCTTTAAAATGTATAATGTTACTTATTGCATATTGTGGCAGGGGCTTATTTCCAATCCAAATGTAATGTGCATTTTTTGGGTACATGTATTCACCGCAGAGCTAAAATATGGATGGCTTTTATATAGCATCATGCTCTTTTTGTATACACCTGTGTTTTTATTAGGCAGACCCAAAACAGTCAATCCGATAAGACAGTCCTCATTATTATGGTACTTTACGGCTATGCCCGCGTTTCAACCATTGACCGGAGCCTGACCCTGCAGATACAAATTCTTCGCGCTGCCGGAGGTGAAATCATTCGCGCAGAAAAAGCCCGCGGAAGCAGCCGATCCGGAATAAGCGAGTTGAGCTGTTGTCGAACCGGTAATACGCTGAGGGTGGCTCGCGTGGCACGCAGCATTAAGCACCTGCAGAATACTGTATATGCCCGAATCAGCAGGGCATAACGAACAGGGCAACGGAACCGCCTGATTTTTTTCCAATTTGTGACCTGCCCCCGGATATGCTCCCTTAACAGAGGGACCACTCCCATGACTGTGGTTAATCACTGAGTGCTTATGTGAGCCTGAATGACTCTTAGTATAGAAAATGTTAAGAAAATTATTAGTCTGCCTGACAAACAGGAAATGTATAATACGTAATCATTTGACTGAAAAGGATTGATTTTGAATGAAAGGAATCGATAAAAAACTAATCATCTTCACCACAAAAAAAAGATTCAATGACAGAAATGCCGATGACATGCAAAGCGGAGATATGGATATTGATACACTGAAAAAGCATTATCATCTTGGACAAGTGTCAACTTTCATCGACTGGACTACTTTTGGTCCCTTCTATCAGCATCACTCGACTAACTCCCTCCGGCCAGCGAGTCGAGAAAGAGCCATAGCGATGTTATACGATGAACTGAGATCTCAGTCCTATGTCTTTTCTTTCCGGGGACCATACCAGGGCTTGATCATAGACCTTTTCAATCATATGCAGCGCAGTAATGGAAAAGATTATCAGCATCCGACGATGAACAATGCCTACAGAAATCTCATTTTGAGTGACAGCTCTGTCGATAGCACATTATCCGTAATTAAAAATACTATTGAGCAATTTGATTTCGATAGGTCGCTATTGACGAAGGAAAGTTTTTCAAGTGTGTTATCTAAAAGTCATCTATCTAAATACACAAGATGGAAAGATTTCGTCAATGGAATGGGTATTACCGTCCATGATATAAACAGCACAGAAATATCTATAGAAAGCCTGACCTTCCAAGGCAATAAATACACTGCAGTTATCAAATACAGAGCACAAGACCATTTTGGCTTAGACAAAGAAGATATCTTAAAAGTTAAATTTAACTCTATTGCTTTCTTTAGAATATGGTTCGTTCTACAGAGAGCTAAACATTTTTCTCAAAAGCCATTTTTCACAAATTTCGAGGCCACTATCACATTAACAGGGGAAAACAATGTTTAACTATAAAAGGATTGGTTCAATTTTAGTTTTTTTAATAATAGCATACTGCATTTTGATTGCTGTAAGACCAGCCAAAATAGTCAGGGTTGATAATAGTACGGTTTTTGTAGAGCATTTACCAATGACGAATAAAGGAAAACTAAGTTGGTGGTTGAAAAGCAAAGAATTACTTCAGAATAAATATCATATTATCAACCCCCCGGATAACTTCACAGTTATTATCATGAATTTCGATGATTATGAGAAATTACCCAAAGGAGTCAGAGACGGTTCAATTGATGACTATACCTGCTTTGATGATAATAATGGCGAGCAAAAGAAATGTGTTTATAACAGTATAGCAATTGTTGTGAGAGGAAGCGTCGATGGAAAAGTATTTATCAATATAGGTGATAAAACGTATATCCAGAGTTCTGATGGCAGAGTAGCACTAAAATAAAAAATGATATTCTTCCACCAAGCCCCATCACCCTTAAAATAGTCTGAACTGAATCGCCACGGATAATTCAGACACTTCCGGGCCGTTGATCATACAGGTTTCCATATTCAGTCGGTGACATCTGCTCGCTCGAACCATGACTACGCTTACTGTTATAAAAAATTTCGATGTCATCAAAGAATATCGTTACGGGCTTCTTCACGCGTTCCGTAGATCTTTTTCTTTATCCCTTCACGTTTCAGTAGCTGGAAAACGCTCTCTGCAACCGCGTTATCATGATAGTTACCGCGACGGCTTATGCTAACTTCCGGACCATGTGACTTCAGGAATGACTGCCACTCATGACTTGTGTATTGGCTGCCCTGGTCTGAGTGAACAGCACCTGTCTTTGGGGATTGCGCCGCTATACAGCCATCAGCAGTGCGCTCAGAACAATGTCCTTTATCATCCGGTAAGTGTCAAGGTAGTTGTCACCCCCGGTTAATTTAAGCCGCCTGTTTTTCCCGATCCGGATTTAACGTTACCGGACCTTCCGGCTGCCAGTTTCTCGTTCTGCCAGACCACCTTTCAGGATGGGCCTGTCTCGCGCTCCGGTACAGTTTATCCCGTTGTTTCAGCAAAGCTCTGTCTTCTCCGCGATGCCGCTCTGACGGAGTCACATAGCGTATTCCGCTGTGACGGTGCGTTTCGTTATACCACCGGGTAAATTTATCCACCCACTGGCGGGCATCCGACAGCGTTCTGAACCCCGATGACGGCCACTGCGGCACATACTTCAGCGTCCGGAACAGTGACTCTGCATACGCATTATCGTTACTGGCCCGCGGACGGCTGTGAGACGGCGTGATATTCAGTTCCTGCAGTTTCATCTGCAGCATCTGTGATTTCATGGCTGCGCCGTTATCTGCGTGCAGGACCAGCGGATGCCGCCAGCAGCCTTCACGCATGACACTGCGTTGCATTAAGGCAGCAGCCTGTTCACCGCTTTCTGTCTCATGCACTTCATAACCGGTGATTTCCCGGCTGTACAGGTCAGTTATCATATACAGGTAATACCTGCGTCCACGTACCACCGACGGTAACCAGGTGATGTCCCATGACCAGACCTGACAGGGTCCGGTGGCCGTATAGGTTGTCGGGACAGTGACCTTCTGTTGCCGT
>NZ_JMPR01000045.1 GCF_000735525.1 Tatumella ptyseos ATCC 33301
GGGGGATCACCGATTTCAGATTTCACGATCTGAGGCATACATGGGCAAGCTGGCTTATTCAGGCCGGAGTTCCGTTATCGGCATTACAGGAAATGGGCGGTTGGGAAAGCATTGAGATGGTACAGCGATATGCTCACCTTGCACCAAACCATTTAACAGAGCATGCACGGCAAATTGACTCGATTTTCGGGAGTTGTGTCCCAAATCTGTCCCAGGGAGAAAATTTTAGAAAGGAGGTTTCAGGCTAAGTCATTGAAAGTAAATGGCGCGCCCTATAGGATTCGAACCTATGACCTACGGCTTAGAAGGCCGGTGCTCTATCCAACTGAGCTAAGGGCGCCCTGACTTTGCGGGGAATTATACGGTCACCCGCCCCTGAGTCAATATTTTTACGCCGCTTTCGGTTTTACTGCTGAAGGTTTGAACAAAGCCCGGCATTCTTTGCCTGACAGCACGCGTCGCTTCTGACAAAATAGGCGCCTTCACCCTAAGATTTTAACTCCGTGGATTTTTCTCTGATGTCAGCACAGATTATTGATGGTAAAACGATTGCGCAGCAGGTCCGGCTGGAAGTTGCGGAAAAAGTTAAACAACGTCTTGCCGCGGGTAAACGTGCCCCGGGACTGGCGGTAATATTGGTCGGAGAAAACCCGGCATCTCAAATCTATGTCAGCAGTAAACGTAAAGCCTGTGAAGAAGTGGGCTTTATCTCCCGCTCTTACGACTTACCCGGCACAACCTGCGAAGAAGAGCTGCTGGCCCTGATTGATAAGCTGAACGACGATGCAGAGATCGACGGTATCCTGGTCCAGTTACCGCTGCCGGAAGGCATTGATAATGTTAAAGTGCTGGAACGGATCGCCGCTGATAAAGATGTCGATGGTTTCCATCCGTACAACGTGGGCCGCCTGTGCCAGCGCGCTCCCCTGCTTCGCCCGTGTACGCCGCGCGGTATTATGACGCTGCTGGAGCGTTACAATATTGATACCTTCGGTCTGAATGCTGTCGTGATTGGTGCTTCCAATATTGTCGGTCGCCCGATGAGCCTGGAGTTATTACTGGGAGGGTGTACCACTACGGTTACCCACCGTTTCACCCGGGACCTGCGTCAGCATGTCGAAAATGCGGATCTGCTGGTGGTCGCGGTCGGGAAACCAGGATTTATTCCCGGTGAGTGGATCAAACCCGGTGCGGTGGTTATCGATGTCGGCATCAACCGTCTGGACGATGGCCGTGTGGTGGGTGATGTAGAGTTTGATGTCGCCGCAGAACGTGCAGCCTGGATCACCCCGGTGCCCGGTGGCGTGGGTCCGATGACCGTCGCAACACTTATTCAAAATACTTTACAGGCCTGTGAAGAATATCACGATGGAGCAGCAGAATAATGGCAACTTTTTCTTTAGGGAAATTCCCTCACGTCGAACTGTGTGACCTGTTAAAGCTGGAAGGCTGGTCAGAAAGCGGCGCTCAGGCGAAAGCCTTTATCGCCGGGGGGCTGGTGACTGTCGATGGTCAGGTAGAAACCCGTAAGCGCTGCAAAATTGTCAGCGGCCAGACGGTCACTTTTGGTGGTCAGAGCATAACCGTCACCGCTTAACCGGTAGCGATAAAAAGGGCGTCCTGCGGGACGCCCTTTCTTTCTGCAATAAACCCTGATGAACAGTGTTGAGACTCTTTCAGCCTGTTGCGGGCTCCGTCTCTTACTTACGTCGCCAGGTTGTTCCCTGCGGGCCATCTTCAACGATGATCCCCAGCTCATTCAGTTTGTCACGGGCAATATCTGCCTGAGCCCAGTTTTTGGTTTCACGGGCTTCTTTACGCATCACAATCAGTGCCTCGATTTCAGCAACCTCATCATCATTGCTGCCGGCCGCGCTCTGCAGAAACACTTCCGGATCCTGCTGTAACAAGCCCAGCACACCGGATAACTGGCGTAATTTCGCCGCCACACTATCCGCCGCGGCCGGGTCCTCGGCTTTCAGCCGGTTCACTTCGCGCGCCATATCGAACAGCACCGAATAGGCTTCCGGCGTGTTAAAGTCATCGTCCATCGCCTCGCGGAAACGCTGCTCAAACTCAGCGCCTTCCGCCGGTACTGCCGACGGGTCGGTGTTACGTAATGCGGTATACAGACGTTCCAGCGCTGAACGGGCCTGCTTCAGGTTATCTTCGCCGTAGTTTAACTGGCTGCGATAATGTCCGGACATCAGAAAATAACGCACCGTTTCGGCATCATAATGGGCCAGAACATCGCGCACAGTGAAAAAGTTACCCAGTGATTTGGACATCTTCTCGCGGTCCACCATCACCATTCCGGAATGCATCCAGTAATTAACGTATTCACCGCCGTGTGCACAGGTCGATTGCGCAATTTCATTTTCGTGGTGCGGGAACATCAGGTCAGATCCCCCGCCGTGGATATCAAAATGCTCGCCCAGTTGTTTGCAGTTCATGGCCGAACATTCGATGTGCCAGCCCGGACGCCCCTGCCCCCACGGAGATGCCCAGCCAGGTTCATCGGCTTTCGACATTTTCCACAGCACGAAGTCCATCGGGTTTTTCTTCACATCCGCCACTTCCACGCGGGCACCGGCCTGCAACTGTTCCAGGTCCTGACGGGAAAGTTCGCCATAATGGCTGTCGCTCATCACATCAAACATTACATCGCCATTACCGGCAACATACGCATGTCCGCGTTGCAGCAGTTTTTCCACCAGCCCGATAATTTCAGGAATATGGCGGGTGGCGCGGGGTTCAACGTCCGGCGGCAGGATATTCAGCGCAGCAAAATCACGGTGCATTTCGGCAATCATCCGGTCCGTCAGTTCACCGATAGTTTCACCTTTATCGTTCGCACGTTTAATGATTTTGTCATCAATATCCGTGATATTTCTCACGTATTTCAGGTCATATCCCAGATAACGTAAGTAGCGGGAGACCACATCAAAGGCAACGAATGTACGGCCATGGCCAATATGGCACAGGTCATAAACGGTAATACCGCACACGTACATGCCAATTTTCCCGGCATGAATAGGTTTAAATTCCTCTTTTTGTCTGCTCTGAGTGTTATAAATTTTCAGCATTTAACTCTTCCGTTTCTGCGTTTGTTCTGCGTGTGCGATAACTCGGGTTATTGTGCCGTATTTTTCACGGGACTGCGACGTAAAGCAAGTCCGGTAACCGGAGGTAAGCCCCCCCTACTGCCGCATACCTCAAATTTATGGTATAAGGTGCCATCGTAAATGCCCTTTCTGAGTCACAGAAAAGGCTGAAATACTGTACAACAACCATGACAGGATGAAATTATGGTCACTTTCCAGACTAATTTTGGTGATATCGTCATTAAAACCTTTGATGATAAAGCCCCGGCTACCGTAGAAAACTTTCTGACCTACTGCCGTGAAGGTTTTTATGACAACACCATTTTCCATCGCGTCATTAATGGCTTTATGATCCAGGGGGGTGGTTTTGAGCCAGGAATGAAGCAGAAATCCACCAACGCTGAAATCCGTAACGAAGCCAGCAATGGCCTGAAGAACACCCGTGGTACGCTGGCGATGGCTCGTACCTCTGCACCACACTCTGCGACAGCACAGTTCTTCATCAACGTTGCAGATAATGACTTCCTGAACTTCCGTGATGAAAGCGTTCAGGGCTGGGGCTACTGTGTCTTCGCTGAAGTGGTTGAAGGTATGGATGTGGTCGAAAAAATCAAAGCGGTTTCTACCGGCCGTAGCGGTATGCATCAGGACGTACCAAAAGAAGACGTCATCATTCAGAAAGTGACCATCAGCGAGTAATGTCGCGGACACTTTTTATTGCAGATTTGCATCTGTGTCAGCAGGAACCGGCAATTACTGCCGGTTTTCTGCGTTTTTTACAGCGTGAAGCCACAGAATGTGAAGCCCTGTATATCCTGGGCGATCTGTTCGAAAGCTGGATCGGGGATGATGACCCGAACCCGCTGCACCAGCAGGTCGCTGAGGCGCTCTCTGCCCTGACGATCCCTATCTGGTTTATCCATGGTAACCGCGATTTCTTACTGGGGAAAAAGTTCGCTGCCCGCTGTGGTATGCAGTTACTCCCCGAAGAGCAGTTACTGGAGCTCTATGGTCACCGCGTCCTGATTATGCATGGTGATACCCTCTGTACCGATGATGCCGGTTACCTGCGGTTTCGCGAGAAAGTTCACCAGCCCTGGCTACAGCGCCTGTTTCTGATGCTGCCGTTGCGGCTACGTCAGAAAATCGCCGTCAGACTGCGTAATGACAGTCAGCAGGCTAATCAGACCAAAAGCCAGCAGATCATGGATGTAAATCCACAGGCCGTCGAAGCCGTGATGCAACGTTATCAGGCTTCCCTGTTGATCCATGGTCATACCCATCGTCCGGCCATTCATCGTCTCAGTGTCGGTCAGCAGCCCGCAGAGCGGGCCGTCCTCGGTGCCTGGCATCAGGAAGGTTCCATGATCCAGCTGGATGCCGACGGCGTCAACCTCATCGCTTTCCCCTGGTAAATCAGGATATTTTGCCCGGTTGTGTCGCGACGCAACCGTTTTCCTCTGCCCCGACTCATGCTATTCTCACGCCCTTCTCAAGGTGTATTACCTGTCCGCCTTCAGGTTTTTTATCTACTCACAGGAGTTGACCGCATGTCGTCGAATACTGCCCCGGCCCGTATCGCCATCATTATGGGTTCTAAAAGTGACTGGGCTACGATGCAGTATGCTGCAGAAATTCTTAACGAACTGGACCTTGCTCACCACGTGGAAGTGGTGTCTGCACACCGCACCCCGGACAAACTGTTCAGCTTTGCTGAGAATGCACAGGACCAGGGCTTTCATGTGATTATTGCCGGCGCCGGTGGCGCGGCTCACCTGCCGGGGATGCTGGCTGCCAAAACCCTGGTGCCGGTACTGGGCGTACCGGTACAGAGCGCAGCGCTCAGCGGTGTCGACAGCCTGTACTCTATCGTGCAGATGCCTCGCGGGATCCCGGTCGGGACGCTGGCTATCGGTAAAGCCGGTGCCGCTAATGCTGCCCTGCTGGCCGCGCAAATCCTGGCCGTCAACGATGCCGGACTGGCACAACGTCTGTCCGACTGGCGGACACAGCAAAGTGAAGCGGTACTGAACCATCCGGACCCGCGGGAGGCAGAGGCATGAAACCGGTTTGCGTATTAGGTAACGGACAACTGGGACGGATGTTACGCCAGGCGGGGGAGCCGCTGGGGATCGCCGTCTACCCTGTCGGGATTGATGCTGAACCGGAAAGCCTGCCTATCCGCGAGAGCGTCATTACCGCCGAAATCGAACGCTGGCCGGAAACCCCGCTGACACAGGCCCTGGCCAGTCATCCGGCGTTTGTGAACCGGGATATTTTTCCGCGCCTTGCCGATCGCCTGACCCAGAAACAACTGCTCGATCAGTTAGGCCTGGCCACAGCCCCGTGGCAACTGCTGAGCGATGCGGCACAGTGGCCGGACGTCTTTAAACGCCTTGGCGACCTGGCCATCGTGAAACGCAGGACCGGCGGCTATGATGGCCGTGGACAGTGGCGTCTGCGGGAGAGCGATTGTCAGACGCTGCCGGAAGAGTGCTATGGCGAGTGTATCGTGGAGCAGGGAATAGATTTTTCCGGTGAGGTTTCCCTGGTGGGTGCCCGTGGTCACGATGGCACCCTGGTCTTTTATCCGCTGACCCATAACCTGCACCATAACGGCATCCTGTTGTGCAGCGTTGCCCTGCCTGAGCCGGATGCCGCACAGCAACGTCAGGCAGAAGCGATGCTGACGGCGATTATGCAGGAACTGGATTATGTCGGTGTGATGGCGATGGAATGCTTTATTACGCCTGAAGGTCTGTTAATTAATGAACTGGCACCGCGGGTTCATAATAGCGGCCACTGGACGCAGAACGGTGCCTCGATCAGTCAGTTCGCGTTGCATCTGCGGGCGATCACCGGCCTGCCTCTGCCCGAACCGGTGGTCTTCGCGCCGTCGGTGATGGTTAACCTGATAGGCTGCGCGCTGGACACACAGTGGCTGTCACATCCTCTGGTCCATTTGCACTGGTACGACAAAGAGGTTCGTCCGGGCCGTAAGCTGGGCCACCTGAACCTGACCGACAGTCATACTCTCCGTCTGCAGCAGGAGTTACGGGCACTGGCCTGCCGGTTACCGGCCGAATATGCCGCCGCCATCGACTGGGCTTGCGAAAAACTCTGAACCTTTGACCGTGGCGGCCTCCGGTCGCTGCGGTCATATCTTCCCTCACCCTGTCTGCTCCGCAATTGGTACTCTGCCGGTTTTGTGTGTAATACTTTACCGGACCGGGCGCCTGAGGCTGAGGCGCATCCTTTCCCCCTTCTGATGTGATGTTATGCAAAAAAATATTCTGATTACCGGCTGCTCAAGCGGCATCGGTGCGGTTGCCGCCAGCGATTTACTCAACCGCGGTTATCGTGTGATTGCCGCCTGCAGAAAACCGGACGATGTGCGCCGCATGGAGCAACTGGGATATTGCGGCATTCTGCTGGATCTGGACGATGAGGAGAGTGTCAGTAACGCGGCCCGTGAGGTGATCAGGCTGTGTAATGGCAGGCTGCACGGACTGTTCAATAATGCCGGCTTTGGTGTGTATGGCGCCTTACCTGCCCTGTCCCGCCAGCAGATGGAAAAGCAGTTTTCCGCCAACTTCTTTGCGGTTCACCAGCTGACGATGCTGCTGTTACCCGCCCTGAGAGCGGCCGGGAATGCCCGTATTATCAACACCAGTTCGGTGATGGGGTTGATCTCCACCCCCGGCCGGGGTGCCTATGCCGCCAGCAAATATGCCCTTGAGGCCTGGTCTGATGCACTGCGTATGGAGCTGAAACCTGAAGGTATTCAGGTCAGTCTGATCGAACCCGGCCCTATTTCAACGGGTTTCAGCGATAATGTCGTGCAGGGTGTCGCCGATAAACCGGTCACTAATCCCGGTATTGCGGCACGCTTTACCCTGCCGCCGGAAGCCGTACTGCCGAAATTACGGCATGCACTGGAGAGTCGTTTTCCGAAACAGCGTTATCCGGTGACCGTCGTCGCCCATGTGATGTCTGTCGCACGCCGTCTGTTACCCGGGGTATTACTGGATCGGATTTTAAGCAATCACTCCGCCAGAAAGAAATAACCGGTTGAAGTTCAGGGAGAGATCCCCCATATCCTGTGGATAACGGTAACCATTTTCAGACCAAGGAATACAGCTTATGTTACAGCAAGCCCCGATCACTGACGTTAACGAATCCAATCTGCAGCAGGTGCTTGAGCAGTCAATGCAGGTACCGGTGCTGTTTTATTTCTGGTCTGCCCGCAGCCAGCATTGTCAGGAACTGACCCCCGTGCTGGAAAAACTGGCCGGCGAATATCAGGGACAATTTGTGCTGGCAAAACTGGATTGTGATGAGCAACAGATGGTCGCTTCACAGTTTGGTCTGAGAGCTATCCCTACCGTCTATCTGTTTAAGGACGGTCAGCCGGTCGATGGTTTCCAGGGCCCGCAACCGGAAGACGCCATCCGCGCACTGTTGCAAAAAGTTCTGCCGCGTGAAGATGAAATTAAGCTTCAGCAAGCCACCGCATTACTGGCTGAAGAGAAACCGCTGGAAGCATTGCCTTTACTGAAAGACGCATGGCAGCTCAGCCAGCAATCCAGTGAGACGGGCTTCCTGCTGGCCGAAACGCTGATCACCCTGAACCGCAGTGACGAGGCCGAAGAAGTTCTGAAGCACGTTCCGTTGCAGGATCAGGATAGCCGTTACCAGGGGCTGATCGCCCAAATCGATCTGCTGCGCCAGGCCGCTGATACCCCGGAAATTCAGCAGTTACAGAGCGAGCTGGACGCAGACCCGGCTAATGCGGCTCTTGCCGCAAAACTGGCCGTACAGTTTCATCAGGTCGGACGTAACGAAGAAGCGCTGGAGTTGCTGTTCAGCTTTCTGAAAAGCGACCTCGCCGCCGGCGGGGGTGAACTGCGTAAAACATTTCAGGAGATCCTGGCCGCGCTGGGTACCGGGGATGCGTTAGCCGGTAAATTCCGCCGTCAGCTCTATTCCCTGCTTTACTGATCGACGGGCTTCGGGTTCGCTGTCTGATGACAGCACCCGGCCAGAGAATCGATAATCGGACAGGCTGCCCCGTCATCCCCGGGGCAGCTTTCTGCCAGTGAGAGCAACCGCTGTCGCATCTGTTGCAGTTCTGCCATCTGCCTGTCCAGTTCCTGTACCTTTCTGAGCGTTCTGGCTTTTATTTCCGCGCTGTGACGCTGCGGGTCGTTAAACATACCCACCAGCTCGCGACACTCTTCCAGACTGAACCCGACCTGCCGCGCCTGACGCAATAACGTCAGTTCTTCAATGTGGTGACTGACATAATGCCGATAGCCGTTGGCCGAGCGCTCCGGAGGGGTAATGATGCCCTTCTCTTCATAAAACCGTATCGCTTTACCGGATAACCCGGTTTTACGTGCAATATCACTGATGTTCATCAGGCTTCTCCGTAGTAACAAGGGCCGGGAGTGCTTTTTCTGTTGACCTTTACCTTACCGGAAGGTTTAGACTTTTAATATCGTGATGATCCACGTTCTGTAATAGAAGGAAAAAACTATGTCTGATACTACACAACTGAAACTGGAGGGTCTTTCCTGCGGTCACTGCATCCGGCGAGTCAAAGAGGTGCTGGAACAGCGCAGTGATGTGACGGCTGCCGAAGTCACCCTGGAACAGGCTCAGGTGACCGGTACCGCCCGGGCAGCAGACCTGATCGCTGATATTGAACAGGCCGGTTACCATGCCAGCCAGCAGACCGGTGAAAGCCACCCAAAGTCTGAACCGCTGACAGCAACAGATCCCGCGCCGGACGGGCTGCCAGCGGATACCGTTCCGGCCTCCCCGCTGAACGATGACGGTCAGGCCGTCCAGCTGCTGATTGAAGGTATGAGCTGCGCGAGCTGTGTCAGCCGGGTTGAAAAAGCCCTCAGCCAGGTCTCCGGCGTCCGTCAGGCGCGGGTGAACCTGGCCGATCGCAGTGCACTGGTTTCAGGAAAACCGAAGCCTGACGCCCTGCTGGCCGCGGTCAGCGCCGCCGGGTACAACGCACTGCTGATCACCGACGAGCACGAACGCCGTGAAACGCAGAAGAAAACGTCACGGCAAAGTTTTATCCGTTTCAGCTGGCAGGCTGCGCTGGCTCTGCTGACCGGTATCCCTGTGATGATTTGGGGGATGACCGGCCAGCATATGATGCTGAGCGCGGAGAACCATACGCTCTGGCTGAGTATCGGGGTGATCACCCTGCTGGTCATGATCCTCTCCGGCGCACATTTCTACCGTAGTGCATGGAAAAGTCTGCGTAACCGGACCGCGACCATGGATACGCTGGTCGCGCTGGGTACCGCCGTCGCCTGGCTGTATTCGGCCGCGGTGGTGCTGTTTCCGGACCACTTTCCTGACGCCGCACGCCATCTCTATTTTGAAGCCTGCACCATGATCATCGGGCTGATTAATCTCGGGCATGCGCTGGAACAGCGCGCACGCCAGCACTCCTCACAGGCACTGGAAAAATTAATCGCCCTCGCCCCGGCGGAAGCCACCGTACTGAACGGTAAAGAGGAAAGACGTCTGCCGGTCAGTGCCATCGAAACCGGTATGCAGATCCGCCTGCGGACCGGGGATCGGATCCCGGTGGACGGAGTGATCAGCGACGGTGAAGGCCGTGTCGACGAGTCCATGCTGACCGGCGAAGCCTGGCCACAGAAGAAACAGGCCGGTGACACCCTCCACGCCGGGACTCTGGTCAGTGACGGTACACTGATATTCCGGGCAACGGCGACCGGGAAGAATACGGCACTGGCCCGTATTATCTCTCTGGTCAGAAATGCTCAAAGCAGTAAGCCGCGCATCGGCCAGCTGGCTGATCGTATTTCTGCCGTCTTTGTCCCGGCAGTGATTGCCATTGCGCTGCTCAGCGGAGTTATCTGGTATCTGGCCGGACCGGCCCCGCAACTTGCCTACAGCATGGTCGTGATCACCACTGTACTGATCATTGCCTGCCCCTGTGCCCTGGGACTGGCGACCCCGATGTCGGTGATTGCCGGTGTGGGCCGGGCCGCCGTTGCCGGCGTGCTGGTAAAAGATGCCGATGCGCTGCAACAGGCGAGCACCGCGGATACCGTCGTGTTCGACAAAACCGGGACACTGACCACCGGACATCCCTCCGTGACCGGTATCACGCTGTTTAACGATGCCGATCCTGATGAAGTCCTGTCGCTGGCAGCCGCGATGGAAAAGCACTCATCACATCCGCTGGCCACAGCCATCCTGGCCCGTGCTCCGGACAGCGTGTTGCCCGATATCGGTAATGTCCGGACGGTTGCGGGCAAAGGTCTGTCCGCCCGCTATCAGGCACAGTCGCTGTTACTGGGTAATATGGCTCTGCTGACAGAGGCAGAGGTAGACCTGAGTGTGGCGGCTGATGCCGTCAGGCAGGCGGCAGAACGGGGCGAAACCCCGGTATTGCTGGCAATAGACAACCGGCCTGCAGCCCTGATGACGGTCAGTGACCCGCTGCGTCCGGAAACTCCCCGGGTGGTACAGCAGCTACAGCGACTCGGCTATAACGTGGTCATGCTGACCGGCGACCAGCCCGAAACGGCCAGCGTGATTGCCAAAGCCGCCGGGATCCCGCAGGTGATCGCCGGGGTTCTGCCGGATGAAAAGGCCGCAACCATCCGTGCGTTACAGCAAAAAGGTCACCGCGTCGCCATGGTCGGTGACGGCATCAACGATGCCCCGGCCCTGGCGCAGGCCGACACCGGGATTGCTATCCGTGGTGGCAGCGATGTGGCCATAGAAACCGCCACCCTGGCATTAATGCGTAATGATCTTCAGGCGGTTGCGGACGGACTGCTGATCGCCCGGGCCACCCTGCGCAATATGAAACAAAATCTGCTGGGCGCGTTTATTTACAACTGTATCGGGATCCCGGTCGCGGCCGGAGTACTTTACCCGCTGACCGGCACCTTGCTGAACCCGGTCATTGCCGGTGCCGCAATGGCGCTCTCCTCCATCACGGTAGTCACCAATGCTAACCGCTTATTACGCTACCGGTTACCGGTGCAGAATAAGCTACCCCCGGAACGCGAAAATGACTAGCATAGAGAGACTCTCTGAACCACGGTATTTCAGGTAATGACACTCCTCTGGCCGCGACTGGAAAAACTATGGCGCTTTCTTCATCCGGTAAGCTATGCCTGGCCGGCGGTTGACCTTCGGGTAAATGACAGCCGGATCCATCTGACCGGGAGTATCCATATGGGTACGCGGGATATGTACCCGCTGGCTGAGCCTCTGCTAAAGCAGTTACGGGCCGCCGATGCGCTGATTGTTGAAGCCGATATTCTGTCATCGCCCTCCCTGCCACCACAATCCGAGGCCCGGGCGCCACTGCAGGAACGGTTTGATGCCGCACTGAATGCAGAGCTTGAACAACGTTGTACGGAGTGTGAATTGCCTGTCTCAACGCTGGAGACCTTGCCGGCCTGGCAGATTGCGCTGATATTACAGAGCCGGCAGGCACAGCGGTTAGGGCTGCGGCCGGAATACGGGATTGATTATCAGCTACTGCAGGCTGCAAAAAACCTGAATAAGCCCGTGATCGAGCTTGAAGGGGCCGGAACCCAGCTCGGGATGTTAATCCGCTTACCGGATGATGGCATCGACCTGCTGGCGGACTCCTTACAACACTGGCACACCAATGCCCGGTTACTGCAAACCATGATCAGCTGGTGGGTGGAAGGCCCGCCACGTGAAGGTCTGCCTCATGGCCTGCTGCCCTCTTCTTTTGGTCATTCCCTGAATGATGTGCTGATAAAAAAACGTAATGCCGAATGGAAGCAGAAACTGATCCGGTTGCCTCCGGGCCGCTACCTGATGGCGGTGGGGGCATTACACCTTTATGGTGACGATAATTTGCCAGCGATGTTTGGCCGGTGACCCTCTGCCTGTCAGAGGATCGAAATAGTATGTATATCAGATAGTTTACAAGGATCTCTTTATGACGCCTGCCATCAACCTGCTGGAAAAGCAGAAGACTCAATTTCGTATTCATCAGTATGATCACGACAGTAATGAGACAAATTTTGGCGATGAAGTGGTACGCAAACTTCAGCTGGATGCTGCTCAGGTGTTTAAAACGTTACTGGTGGCGCTGAATGGCGACAGTAAACATCTGGCCGTGGCGGTCACCCCGGTGGCAACACAGCTTGACCTGAAAAAAGTCGCTAAAGCGCTGGGCGCTAAAAAAGCAGAGATGGCCGACCCGCAACTGGCTCAGCGGGTGACCGGCTACCTGGTCGGCGGGATCAGCCCGTTAGGACAGAAGAAACGTCTGCCGACGGTGATTGATGCCAGTGCCGCGTCCCTGCCGGACATGTATATCTCCGGGGGAAAACGCGGGCTGGATATTTCGCTGGCACCGGCAGACCTGGCCGCTCTGCTGACGGCCCCTTTTGCAGAGATCGCGCGCCACGACTAATCCTTCTGCTGACAAAGCTGGTCAATCATCCAATAACCCGCCGGACCCGGGGGATGGCGGGTTGACCAGATCACATCCATCCGGCTTTGTTGCGGCCAGCCAGCTAACGTCAGAGGGTGCAATACCCCCCGTCCGAATTGTCTGACCAGCCAGCAGGGTAAGGTTGTCCAGCCAAATCCCTGTTCTGCCATATCCAGTAGCAACAGATAAGAAGAGGCTGACCACGAATGCCCTTCACTTTTATTGTCGGGAGGCCGTACCCAGGTATTCAGCCGCAGTTGCCGGACCGCTTTGAGGTGTGCCGCACTGAGCTGTACGTTAGCCGCCAAAGGGTGCTGGTGATGAATATAGAGGCCCATGCTGACCAGCACCTGCAGGCGCCGGGCGACCAGGTCCGGCGGCAAGGCGGGTTGTTCACGCACGACACCCAGGTGGGCCCGTCCGGTTTGCAGAAGGTCGAGCACGTCATCATCTTCCGCGACCATGCATTCAAATTCGATATCCTGATACCGTTCTTCAAAACGGTGTAACAGGATTTCATGATGCTCAGCGGGCCAGATATCGGACACGGCCAGTGTCAGCCTCGGCTCGGTACCGCGGGATAAACCTATCGCTAAATCATCCAGACGACGGCTGGCGGCCAGGATCTCTTTGACTCTGGCCAGCGCGCGACGCCCCTCTTCCGTCAGTACCGGCTGCCTTCCGCGCCGGTCAAATAACAGAAACCCTATATCATCTTCCAGCCGGGCGACTGCGGCACTGATGGTGGACTGGCTTTTTCCCAGATAACGGGCAGCGGCAGAAAATGAACCGCAGGCATCGGTCTGAACAAAGGCTTCGAGTGACTCCGGGGAATAACGCATAACTCACCTATCGGTTTTTACGATACCTGGTCATTTTACCTGCCATCCTGTGGCTGGGAAAATAGCGATCAGAAAAAATAAGGAGTCATGATCATGCGTACCCGTTCTGCTTACGAGCGTCTGTTACATACCCTGGGCTATGAGTTTTTTGCTTTACTGATCACTATTCCCGGCGCCGCCTGGATCACGGGCCAGCCGATCACCGGGATGGGTATCACTGCGGTGGCCCTCTCTTTACTGGCAATGGTCTGGAACCTGCTCTTTAATATGGGTTTTGATCACTTCTTCCCGCCGGGCGTTCCCCGCGCCGCGGGTATCCGCATCTTACATGCGGCGGGGTTTGAAGGCGGATTTGTACTGTTTGCCGTCCCTGTGACGGCAGGAATGTTAGCTATCAGTCTTACTGAAGCACTGCTGCTGGATATTGGTTTCCTGCTGTTCTACCTGCCCTACACTTATCTCTTCAACCTGGGCTGGGATAAACTAATGGCTCTGATGCTGCGGGATGCAACGGCAGCCTCGCGGTAAAAGGCTACGGGATGTTCTCCGGGCGGCCTTCAGGGAAGTCCCGGCATTCTGTGCCACCAGGATCCTGTTCAGCCAGCGGAAGATCCGTAATATCAGCGATTATAATGAGTCGATAAATACGGGGTTTTGTCAGGAAAACTAAAAAAACCGTGTCTGTCTCTCAACTTTCGCCCGCACTGTTTGTGTCATTCTGCTGTTTTACTTATTATTTCTTTAAGGGTTTATTCAGTAAATTCAGGCTGACAGACAGGATCCCGCCTGTTTTTCCCCTTATGCATTTTCTTTATGACTCAGTAACGGATTTTTAACTGTTTTATCGCGACTGTCCGTCCGGCGGATAGCGTATTTTTCCTCTCACCCCTGGCAGAAAACGCAATCGCCCGGCTTTAAAGGAGAGACCATGCATCATACTACCCCTCTTATCACCACTATCGTCAGCGCATTGGTACTGGCCTTTTTACTGGGTATGCTGGCGAATAAATTGCGATTCTCCCCGCTGGTCGGCTATTTACTTGCCGGTGTCCTGGTCGGGCCTTTTACCCCGGGCTTTGTGGCAGATACCAATCTGGCACCGGAACTGGCCGAACTCGGGGTTATTCTGCTGATGTTTGGTGTCGGGCTGCATTTCTCCCTGAAAGACCTGATGACCGTAAAAGCCATCGCTATCCCCGGGGCCATCGCACAGATTTTCGTTGCAACATTACTGGGGATCGGTCTTTCCGCCATTCTTGGCTGGAGCATGATGACCGGGCTGGTTTTCGGGCTTTGCCTCTCAACGGCAAGTACAGTCGTTCTGCTCAGAGCTCTGGAGGAGCGACAACTGGTAGACAGTCAGCGCGGACGTATCGCCATTGGCTGGCTGATTGTGGAAGACCTGGTGATGGTCCTGACTCTGGTTCTGTTACCCGCCATTGCCGGGATGATGGAGCAGGGAAATGCCAGTGTCGGTCTGCTGTTTCGCGATCTGCTGATCACCATCGGCAAAGTAGTCGCCTTTATGGTGATTATGGTCGTCTTTGGTCGCCGCGTAGTCCCCTGGATCCTGGCGAAAAGTGCGGCGACCGGGTCGCGGGAGTTATTCACCCTGGCGGTGCTTGCACTGGCTCTCGGTATCGCATTTGGTGCTGTGGAATTTTTTGATGTGTCATTTGCATTGGGGGCATTCTTTGCCGGGATGGTGCTGAACGAATCAGAACTCAGTCATCGGGCAGCCCATGATACGCTGCCACTGCGCGATGCCTTTGCGGTGCTGTTTTTTGTCTCGGTCGGTATGCTGTTTGACCCGCATATTCTGATTGAACGTCCCCTGGCGGTCTTCGGTGCACTGGCCATTGTCCTGGCAGGAAAATCAGTGGCTGCCTGGCTGCTGGTCACCTGGCTTGGCCATACACGACGCACGGCGTTAACCATCTCCGTCAGTCTGGCACAGATTGGTGAGTTTGCCTTTATTCTGGCCGGCCTGGGGGGCTCGCTGGGATTGCTGAACGATGACGGCCGTAATCTGGTACTGGCCGCCGCCATTCTCTCCATTATGGTCAACCCGGTCATGTTCAGCCTTGCAGAGCGCTATCTGGCCACGACAGAGCCATCTGCAGAGACTCCCCCTTCCGGCGAAACTATCGCTCCGGAAGAACCCCCCGTGCCACTAAATATCTGTCATCATGCCATTGTCGTCGGTTACGGGCGGGTCGGAAGCCTGCTTTGTCAGAAGCTCCGGCAGCTACAGGTGCCGGTCGTGGTGGTCGAAACCAGTCGCCCCAGGGTAGAGGTGATCCGCGAACAGGGGTTCGCCGCTGTCGCCGGTAATGCCGCACGTACGGACACCATGGAAATAGCCCGGCTTGACTGCGCCCGCTGGCTGTTTTTAACCATTCCAAACGGTTATGAGTCCGGCGAGGTGGCGGCGGCGGCCCGCGAGAAACGACAGGATATCGCCATTATTGCCCGCGCTCACTATGACGATGAGGTCATCTACCTCACCGAACACGGTGCGGATAAGGTCATTATGGGCGAGCGGGAAATTGCCAAAAGTATGACAAATATTCTGGCGGCGGAAAGTTCAGCGCCGCAGGCGGTATAGCCACCTGCCGCGATACGGTGACCCGGAGATAAGTATGAGCATGCGTCCGTGAATAACACCACGGGCGCAGTCTGTATTATCTGTCCCAGTAGGCCTCTTCCAGGCTGTCTTCGCGCTCAGGCAACCCGCGACTCAGGCGCGGAGAATGCTGATTCAGTACCTGATAGCTGACACGGTTCGCATACTTGCAGACCTGAGCCAGTGAGGAATACGTCAGGAAGGACTGAGTATGTTTAGCCGAATTCGGGACTTTCTGCCGATGATAGTTATTGGCTGAAATGTCATGTAATACCGCGGCCAGTGCCCCATCCCCCGCGCCGTTGGTGTTCATGATTTTTTCCGGCCCGCCCATATAGGGGGCAATATGGGAAAAGACTTTCACCGGGCGGGTACAATCCTGATAGCGCATGGCGCGACTAAATTCATACTGGTTAAATTCAGCAATGGCACCGGGTAACAATGGCAGGTTGGTACGTCGTAATACGTCTTCGTCGCTGTAGCCAGCCATATAAAGCCCCGCCGGACCGGCAGTGCAAAGCACCAGATCAACCCACTGTAATGCCATATCTGCGGCCAGCAGCGGGTCCGATTCGCCGGTCAGTTCACAGGCTTCATCTTCGTTCATGGCAACAATCGAGATATGCTCATGCAAAAAGTCACGCCAGAATGCCGGGTTTTCGGCAATGACATGACGGGTGCCCAGGGTCAGTACCACCGGAACCTGATGTTTTTTAGCGTATTCGATAGCTTTCATGGTGGCCTGCGGCATGGGTTCCCCCTCTTTCGCTCGCACCAGGTAAGAAGTCAGGACCAGCGCCGAGGCCTCAGCAATGACAGCTTCCGGAATATTATCCGGATGCAGCTGATTCATGGCGCCCGGGCTTATCGCAAAGGTACGTTCGCCGTTGTCGCCTATCAGGGTATAACAACGACCAATCGAGCCGTTAACGCCCTGCAGACAGTTCAGGTCAACTTTGCTTGAGGTATTACACAGATAGCGGTACGCATAATCACCGACCGTAATATTGCCGCACATAACGCCCAACAGCACCGAGCGATCATCCGCCAGCACCGAGTAGTTATGCAGGGTATTACCGATAGTCCCGCCGGCAAACTGATCACTGATAAGCTTTTTCTGCACTAATTCCTGATACAGCGCTTCAGCAACATCATCCTCGATGACCAGTGAATGCCCGCGACTGAGGCCATAACGTTCAATAAAAGCATCATCGACTTTTGCTTCTATATCAACCATCGTCTGGTCAATGCCGACCACAGGAGAAGTCGTCACTAACTCTGCAGGATCAGCCTGCAACAGAGGGTCACGGGCACTGACCGGGAAGTAATGTTTAGATTTACGCTGACCAGGAAATTTCATATTTTTAAGTTAATCGCAGGAATAAAGCGTGGATCTTACCATATTCCCAACGATTAACCGGTTTTTCATCGCCCGGAATTTACCAGCTCTAACATCATGCGGATATGTAGCTCATCATCGTTCAGTGCCGGGATATATTCGAACTTCTCTCCCCCGGCATGCAGGAAAAATTCCCGGTTTTGTTCGTTGATCTCTTCCAGGGTTTCCAGACAATCGGCAGAGAAGCCGGGGCTCATAACCTGAATATGACGGATCCCTTTTTCCGGCAGGGACTTCACGGTTTCATCCGTATAAGGCATCAGCCAGGGTTCGCGACCAAACCGGGACTGGAACGTCATGATTAATTCGTCTTCGTTCATCCCCAGAGCTTCGCGCAGACAAGCTGTCGTATGTTCACAGCGGAGCGGATAATCATCACCCTGATTGGCGAAACGTTGCGGGATCCCGTGATAGGAAAGCAGCAGAACATCCGGCTTTCCATGCTGCGCAAAGGAACGCTCTACAGAGTCCTTCAGAGCGGCGATATAGGCGGGATGAGTTGCATAATCGCGGATCAGCTGAATATCCGGCAAGGTCCGCCGGGTGCGGAAAATTTCATGCAGTCCGTCCCAGACAGCCGATACCGTCGATGATGAGAATTGCGGATACAAGGGTAACACGATCAGGCGTGTGACCCCCTGCGCCAGCAGTTCATCAACGCCACTTTGCAATGACGGATTGCCGTAAGACATCCCTAAAGCGACCGGCATATCGGTTAACTTCGCCAGCGCATTCCGCTGACGCTGACTGTAGACCAGCAGAGGCGAACCCTCATCCATCCACACAGACGCATAAAGCTTTGCTACCCGGGGAGAACGCAATGGCAGAATAGCGCCACGCAATACCGGCCACCAGATAATTCGCGGAACATCAACGACGCGCTTATCACTCAGAAATTGTTTCAGATAGCGTTTTACTGCAGCGGAAGTCGGGGCATCAGGCGTGCCCAGGTTGACCAGCAGAACACCTGGCTTATCTTGCCTCATCATTATTCCTTATTCACAGGCTTTGCAGGGAAGGCTCATTGTAGCGAATATTGGCGAAGGGAACAGCGGCAGAGAAAGAACGGACCGAATAAATCCGGTCCGTAACAGGGGATCACCCCAGAATGGTTGCCAGCTGCAGGCTGACTTCGCTGACAGGACGGGTACCGTCAATTTTCTGGTAACGGGTCTGTCCGGCAGCCGCTTCTTTGCTGTAATAAGCAATCAGCGGAGCCGTCATCTGGTGGTATTCAACCAGACGTTTACGAACGGTTTCTTCCTGGTCGTCTTTACGAGTCGTCAGCGGTTCGCCGGTCACATCATCCAGTCCTTCCTGCTTCGGCGGATTATAGTCGACATGATATACCCGGCCTGAAGGTGCATGTACACGACGGCCGATAATACGGTCGACAATTACTTCATCCGGCACAGCGAATTCCAGCACATAATCAACAACAATGCCGGCTTCTTTCATCGCATCGGCCTGCGGGATCGTCCGCGGGAAGCCATCCAGCAGGAAACCTGCTTTGCAATCGTCCTGCGCAATACGCTCTTTAACTAGTGCAATAACCAGTTCATCTGTCACCAGTTTGCCAGCATCCATAATGGCTTTGGCCTGTTGACCCAGCTCAGTGCCAGCTTTAACAGCAGCACGTAACATATCACCGGTAGAGATTTGCGGAATACCGTATTTCTCCATGATGAACTGAGCCTGAGTTCCTTTACCTGCGCCCGGAGCACCGAGCAAAATAATACGCATTGCGTAGTACCTCTTGCGAATCGCGTTTAATAGTCCTGAGAAGTGCAAAAACATACCATTATGTCCGGCTCTCCACAAGGAAAGGCCAGGCTTAATCACTGTAAATGCCCGACAGATACCGAAAGATGGCCGGGAAAGCGGTTATTCAGTTTACGGAACGAACAACGACGATCCACCACTAAAATAACAGCCCCGGCAGACGGCGCGTACCGATAAAAAAGGCCCGCAAATGCGGGCCCCGAAGTATGCTGTCATCGTATGCTGCGATTACGCCAGTAATAACTGGTTCATGCGGCGGATAAACTGGTTAGGATCGTCCAGTGTTCCACGCTCAGCAAACAGCGCCTGATCAAGCAACAATTCAACCCAGTCAGCAAACTGGCTGTCGTCAGTCGCATCCGCGGCTTTTTTCACCAGCGTATGGTCCGGGTTAATTTCAAAGATATATTTCACTTCCGGTGCTTCCTGACCGGCGGCGGCGAACAGCTTCGCCATCTGAGTGCTCATTTCATCCGCATCAGTCACTACAATGGCCGGGGTGTCAGTCAGACGGTGTGTCAGCCGGACATCCTTCACGCGCTCACCCAGCAGGGTTTTCACACGATCAACAAACGGCTCAAGGGCTTTTTCGCTCTCTTTCTGTTCCGCGGTTTCTTCGTCGGCCAGTTTATCCAGCGAATCGTCTGCTTTGCTGACAGACTGGAATGATTTGCCATCGAATTCTGTCAGATAGCTCATCATCCATTCATCGATACGGTCAGACAGCAGCAGAACTTCAATGCCTTTCTTACGGAACAGCTCCAGATGCGGCCTGTTTTTCGCCGCGGCATAGCTGTCCGCAGTGATGTAGTAAATCTTTTCCTGACCTTCGGCCATACGACCGATGTACTCTTCCAGCGTTACCGTCTGTTCAGAGCTGTCAGTATGGGTGGAAGCAAAGCGTAATAATTTGGCTATTGCCTGAACGTTACCCGCATCTTCCGCCGGACCTTCTTTCAGGGCCAGACCGAATGCTTTCCAGAACTGCAGGTATTTAGCCGCATCATCTTTCGCCAGTTTATCCAGCATTTGCAGCGTACGTTTGGTCAGCGCACCACGAAGACTTTGAGTGATACGGCTGTCCTGCAGAATTTCACGCGAAACGTTGAGAGGCAGATCATTCGAATCAATCAGTCCGCGAACAAAACGCAGATAATTCGGCATAAACTGCTCAGCGTCATCCATGATAAATACACGCTGGACATACAGTTTCAGACCATGTTTATGATCACGGTTCCACATATCCCACGGGGCCTGCGCCGGGATATACAGCAGGCTGGTATATTCCTGCTTACCTTCAACGCGGTTGTGGCTCCAGATCAACGGGTCAGTGAAGTCATGAGCGATATGCTTATAGAAATCGTTATATTCTTCGTCGGTGATTTCTGACTTATTACGTGTCCACAATGCCTGGGCTTTATTCACTTTTTCCCAGTGCGTGGTTTCACTGTCTTCGTCTTTGGTTTCAATCTCAACCGGCAAGGCGATATGGTCAGAATACTTGCTGACGATGTTACGGACACGCCAGCTATCCAGGAACTCATCTTCCCCTTCACGCATGTGCAGGGTAATTTCGGTGCCACGCTCAGCTTTGTCGATGTCCGCCAGGGTATATTCGCCTTCACCGGCCGACTCCCAGAACACCCCTTCACTTTCCGGAGCGCCTGCAGCACGGGTACGTACGGTAACTTTATCCGCAACAATAAAAGCTGAATAGAATCCGACACCAAACTGGCCGATCAACTGGCTGTCTTTAACCTGGTCAGAGCCCATAGATTCCAGAAACGCTTTGGTCCCGGATTTTGCGATGGTACCAAGGTTTTCAATAACTTCCTCACGGCTCATACCGATGCCGTTATCACTCAGAGTCAGAGTACGTTGCTCTTTATCCACCGACAGGCGAACGCGTAATTCACCGTCGCCTTCGTACAGGCCGGAATCAGATAACGCACGGAAACGGAGTTTATCTGCGGCGTCGGACGCATTCGAGATAAGCTCACGTAAAAAGATCTCTTTATTTGAGTAGAGTGAATGGATCATCAGTTGCAAAAGTTGTTTTACTTCTGACTGAAAACCACGTGTCTCTTGTCCTTTCATCGTCATTGATACCTCAAGAAAAATCAGTATTAATTCATGTCGATACAGGAGATGGGGTTGAAAGGAAGATTTTCAAGCTGATGTTCAGAAAAAACATCAGCCGGGGATTAATATCGGAACTTCTGTCGTCCGGCCAGAGAATGGGATAACGTGGTACCGTCCACCATTTCCAGTTCTCCGCCCACCGGTACACCGTGCGCAATCCGGCTGGCATCCACACCATACTGACGGCATAAATCGGCAATATAGTTGGCTGTTGCCTCGCCTTCAATCGTCGGATTGGTTGCCAGAATCACTTCGCGGATCGTTTCATCCTGCAGGCGATGCTCCAGCGTATCCAGCCCGATATCTGCCGGCCCTATTCCGTCCAGAGGAGAAAGATGCCCCATTAATACGAAATAGCGACCGGCAAATTGCCCGGTTTGTTCCACCGCATGAATATCCGCAGGGCTTTCAACGACACAAATCATGCCGTTTTGCTGACGACGGGGATTCGCACAGATAGTACAGATCTCCTGCTCGGTGAAAGTCCGGCAGTGAGAACAGTGACCAATCTCCGACATCGCGCGGGTCAGCGCCTGTGCCAGGCGCATCCCGCCGCTGCGATCACGCTGTAACAAGTGGAAAGCCATGCGCTGCGCTGATTTAGGCCCGACTCCGGGTAAACAGCGCAGTGATTCCATCAGGGCTTCCAGCAACGGGCTTGTCTGCATCAGAAAGGCATCTTAAAGCCAGGTGGCAGTTGCATACCGGAAGAAACAGAGGCCATCTTCTCTTTCTGCGCTTCGTCAATACGACGGGCAGCATCATTAAAGGCAGCCGCAACCAGATCTTCCAGCATATCTTTATCGTCTTCCAGCAGGCCCGGGTCGATTTCAACACGGCGGCAGTTGTGAGCACCGTTAATGGTCACTTTGACCAGACCGGCACCGGATTCACCGGTCACTTCCATTGCCGCGATCTCTTCCTGAACCTGAGACATTTTGTCCTGCATTTGCTGGGCTTGCTTCATTAAGTTGCCCAGACCACCTTTACCAAACATAGTTTTCTCTCTCTGCTTAGGCCACAGCCATCCCGATGATGACCTGCAGCATGTTTAAACGGGTCGTATACTCTCTTCATCCAGAGAGGCGTCAAATAACTTCTGTACTGCCCGGATATGCGGATCATCGACGATTGACTGGCGAGCCTGCTCCAGTTTTTCTTCATAAATCGCCTGCCGCCATTCCAGCGGTGTCCGCACTGCGGGATTATCGTCTGCCTCAATGGTCAGTTCAACTGTTTCGCCCGCAGTTGCCGATAAGACCTCCGTCAGCACCTGTCTTGCGGATGCAGAATTCAGATGTTTCTGCGCCGAACGTAAATGCAGGTGAACCCGTGTCCCTTGCTGTTGTTTCCACGCATTTAACGCCAGCTGCTGTACCAGCTTCGGTAAATTCAGCTGCGCTATTTCGCCCGCCCAGGGGTCCCTGAGTTTTGCTTCTTCCGCGATCCTTGCCGCAAGCTCTGGCGTTTTTTCATATTCCAGGGCCGTACGCAGGGCCTTCGGGGTGGCCACCGGCTCTGCCTCTGTCGTCTCAGGCTGCCGGGTTTTCCAGCGATAGCGTTCTTGTCTGGCCGTATTCCCTGCATCAGAACCACTCTCTTTCGGGGTTTTTCTGACGACTTTGTCTGTTACTGAGGCGAGTCGCTCCAGGGCACTCTGCGCCGGCTGCGCGGTGGGCACCGCCGGCTCAGTCTTTTTTGAGGCTGAGGCCCCCCGCCGCAATAACTCTGTACGGGCCTGTAATAACTGACTGGTGGAACCGGAGACAGCGGTGTTATCCGCAGGCTGAGGCGCTCCGCGGGCACGCGATACCGCCGGCGTCGTTGCCGTTGCCGGTGCTGACGCACCCTGCGGCGGCGCTACCGGTTCAGCAGGCGGTTGCGTATGACTAACGGTAGCCGGCTCTTTAATTTCAGCCAGCGGATGAAAGGCCAGCGCACGCAGTAAGGTCATTTCGACCCCCATACGCTGATCCGGCGCGTAAGCAAGCTCTTTTCTGCCAACGAGCAACGTCTGGTAGTAAAGCTGGATCTCTTCAGGGGGCAGTTTTCTGGCCAGTTCACGTAACTGTTGTTCGTGCGCCAGGAATTCTTCATCCAGGGTGGACGGCAATAACTGCAGCATAGCAATGCAATGCAGTAAACGTAGCATCTCAACCAGTAAGGCTTCCCACTCTACACCACGGCTGGCCGCCTGTTGCAGTAAGGACATCACAGAACCGCCCTCACCCGTGGTCAGGGCTTCTATCAGCGCCAGCGGCTGATCGTTGTCCAGGGTGCCCAGCATAGCGGACACCGTGTCGGCCGTCACTGCGCCCTGCCCCATCGCAATGGCCTGATCGGTCAGGCTTAATGCATCACGCAGGCTACCTTCCGCTGCCCGTGCTAACAGCTGCAATGCACGGGGTTCGGCCGCGACCTGTTCT
The DNA here is from genome assembly GCF_000735525.1 of Tatumella ptyseos ATCC 33301. Lineage (GTDB taxonomy): Bacteria > Pseudomonadota > Gammaproteobacteria > Enterobacterales > Enterobacteriaceae > Tatumella > Tatumella ptyseos. Next base: position 23,809 of record NZ_JMPR01000045.1, read on the forward strand.
TCTCCCAGGATATGGGTCAGCTGCTGACTGATCTGCGGAACATCCAGTGCTTTCAGATGGAATTGCAGGCAACGGGATAGAATAGTGACCGGCAGTTTTTGCGGATCGGTCGTTGCCAGTAAGAATTTGACATGTTCGGGGGGTTCTTCCAGCGTCTTTAGTAACGCATTGAAGCTGTGCCGCGAAAGCATGTGGACTTCATCGATCAGATAAACTTTAAAGCGCCCACGGGCTGGCGCGTATTGCACGTTATCCAGCAGGTCGCGGGTATCTTCTACTTTAGTCCGGGAGGCGGCATCGATCTCAATCAGATCAACAAAACGTCCCTGCTCGATTTCGCGACAATTTTCGCACTGACCACAAGGTGTGGCCGTAACACCCAGCTCGCAATTCAGACCTTTCGCCAGTAAACGGGCAATGGTGGTTTTACCCACACCCCGCGTGCCTGAAAAAAGGTAAGCGTGGTGAAGTCTGCCCAATGACAAACCATTGGCCAGCGCGGTGAGAACATGTTGCTGGCCGACAACATCAGCAAAAACCTGTGGTCGCCATTTTCGCGCGAGAACCTGATAACTCATGGAAATTTAGTCACTGGATTGGGGTTAAAACATCATACAGCGCATCTGATATGCGTCTCTGCATCCCGGCGTGTTTGTCGCAACCTATTGATACCCAAAGGGCCAACAAACACAGGGTTCAGTGTATCAGCCGCCTGACCTATTGCCTATCTATTTAGAATTGCCTTACGCTTCAGACAGGGTAAAGGCAGGCGGAAGCGGGAGAAGCCTTTAGTGGCCCGGGAAGTTAACGACGCTGAAACATTCCAGTCCCAGAGCCTTCAGACGGGCTTCGCCTTCAAGGTCGAATAAATTGATCACAAACGCGGCATCATGCACTTCTGCACCGGCACGACGAATAAGCTTCACTGTCGCTTCGATGGTACCGCCGGTCGCCAGCAGATCATCAACCACCAGCACTACATCGCCTGGCTGCACTGCATCGGTGTGCATTTCCAGTACATCGGTACCGTATTCCAGACTGAAGGCTTCGCTGTAGGTTTCACGAGGTAATTTACCGGGCTTACGAACCGGTACAAATCCAACGCCCAGACCTAATGCTACTGGCGCCCCGAACAAAAATCCACGGGCTTCAGTCCCGACAACCTTAGTAATGCCCTTATTACGATAACGTTCGACCAGTATTTCAATGGTCGCTGAATATGCTTTTGCATCTTCCAGCAGTCCGGTAACATCACGGAAAAGGATCCCTGGTTTCGGATAATCGGGAACACTTTTGATGCTATTCTTAATGGATTCAAGCTGTTGCTCAGTTACGCTCATAATGGTATGCCTGGTAAATTCTTAGAAACACGCAGCCCGCTGCCGGCCAGGAACCTCTGCAGAGGGTGACAGCCGACAGGAAAACAGACAGGAACTGCGTAGGAAAACCGTCAAATCTAAGCAAACTACAAAATAATTGCAACCTTAGACCCCTGACTTCTGCTTTTTTATTCTGCCTGTCAGGGGCTGACATGAACAGAATAACAATAAATCTCCCCTGCGGGAGCGCATTGCTGACGGGACGTGGCGGCCATTCAGGGCTGTTCCGGACGGGTCACCGCGTTTCGGTAAGCAACCGTAAGTTCAACACAGGCTTTTCAATGAACAGAGATAAAATTATCCGCCAGTTTGCAATGTTAATTGCACAATTAAAGCAGAAAATTGCGCAGGCGGGTGACCCTGCCTGCCGGGAGAAACGGTTTGATAACACACTTTTCCCGGTCTCCGGCCCGACACTGACCAGCTATCTGCAACAAACAGAGCAATCGCTGGAAAAACTGCATCAGTTTGAATCGGCTTCGTCTCCGGCATTTCTCTGGCTGACAGAACAAATGACAGCACAATGTCAGGCGCTGCAACGGGAGTTGTCCACGCCTGTCAGACGCCGCACGGTACCTGCGGATACAGCAAGCCACTGGCAACACCTTTATCAGCAACAACTGGGTTATGAAGCCCGATTAAATGAGATGCTGTTGCAACACGAACAACAATTAACCACGGCCGTGACGTTACAGCAACAGCAGGAGATTGGTGAAAAAATCCGAATCCTTGAACAGCGTCTGGCACGCTGTCGTCTGGCGCTGAAGGAAAGCCACTGGCAAACAACGCTGCGCAATTAAGCAGGTTTGTTAATATAAGTCAGTACGTTTACCACGGAGGATCCCGGCCCTTCTCAGAAATACCCGTTTTTTCTTGCCGGTGAACTGCAGACAATGTTATCACTGGATTGACACGGTCAGCGCACCGCTGACCGCACATACAGGTAAATCACTTTTTGACAGAACAGGGTAACGTTATGTCGCTGGATACTGCACCTGCAGAGGTTAAACTCGCTGTTGATTTAATTATGCTTTTAGAGCAAAACCAGCTTTCACCCCGGGTGGTACTGGAGGCACTGGAAATTGTCAGAAAGGACTATATTGCCAAACTGAACAATGAACAGCCTCTTTCTGCTGCTGACTAATCATTGTCTTGTTCAGACAGTGTTATTTCAGCAACACCGGACTAAAGCGCAACATATCCATAAAAGCATCAACCAGTGGCTCAGCATCATTTTCTAAATCGAAACCGGCGGGTGTAAATAACCAGTTCTCCATCAGGCCACTGATATAACTGCGCATCATAATTGCGGCCTGTCGGGTATTAAGTTTTTCGGGGAGCTGACCCGCAGCAATACATTTTTTTAATGTGTTTTCGATTTTTGGGTAACATTCCAATAACATATCCTGCTGGATTTTTTGGAATGTTTCCATTTCTCCGACAAACTCACATTTATGGAATATAATTTCCATTAATGCTCTGCGGGAGCTGTCTCTCACTGTCGACTGCAGTAATGTAATAAGTAAGGCACGGATTTGTGCCATGGGGTCATCCGGATATTTGTTCTGATATTCCAGTTCGAGTTTATCCAGACACTCATCACTCTGCAGCCAGATTTCATTAAGAATGTCTATTTTATTTTTAAAGTGCCAATAAATAGCACCTCGTGTCACACCCGCCCGGATAGCAATATCTGACAACGAGGTTGAAGAAACTCCCCGGGTAGAAAAGCAGTGGATCGCGGCATCAAGTATCTGTTGACGGGTTTCAAGGGCCTGCTGTTTGGTTTTTCGTGCCATATCAATGGTTCTTAATCAGATCTCGGGGCATACGCCGTTATTCAGGCGACATAAGGATTTACATACATTCATGTATATATGTATCATATCATGGCTTGTGTAATTGCACAGCCAATGTCCCTTTTTTAGGAACATTGGCCAGATAAATTCCGGATATTAGAGGTTTATTTATGAAAAAAAACAGAGGATTGTCACCTCTGGCGGCCATCCTGATGTTTTCCGGGAGCGTCGCACTCACCGGATGTGATAACAACAAAACGCAGCAATCGGGCCAGCAGCAGCCTCCCGAAGTCGGCGTAGTCACATTAAAGGCAGTGCCCCTGGAAATGACGACTGAGCTTCCCGGTCGTACCTCGGCATATCGGGTGGCTGAAGTTCGTCCTCAGGTCTCCGGTATCATCCTGAAACGTAATTTCACAGAAGGGAGTGATGTCCGGGCCGGTCAGTCTTTATATCAGATTGACCCGGCCACCTATCAGGCTGCTTACGACAGTGCATTAGCTGATTTAGCCAAAGCCCAGGCAAATGCGCGTATTGCCGATTTAACGGTTCGTCGTTACAAACCCCTGCTCGGCACCCGTTATATCAGCGAACAGGAATATGATACTGCTGTTGCGACTGCCGCGCAGAACAATGCCGCCGTTCAGTCAGCAAAAGCCAATGTCGAAACTGCGCGGATCAATCTTGCGTATACTAAAGTCATTTCCCCGATTTCCGGCCGGATTGGAAAATCAGCGGTCACCGAAGGTGCGCTGGTCCAGAATGCTCAGACGACAGCCCTGGCAACGGTTCAGCAACTGGACCCGATGTATGTGGATGTTACTCAGTCGAGCGATCAGTTCCTGCGTTTACGTTCAGAGCTGGCTTCCGGTCAGTTAAAACAGACTCAGGGCAAAGCCAAAGTCACGCTGATTATGGATAACGGGCAACCGTTCAACCAGACCGGGACACTGGAGTTTTCAGACGTCTCTGTTGACCAGACTACCGGCTCTATTACCCTGCGTGCCATTATCCCTAACCCGGACCATACCCTGTTACCGGGCATGTTTGTTCGTGCAAAACTGGATGAAGGGACGAACCCGGATGCACTGCTGGTGCCTCAGCAGGCTATTACCCGCACGCCGGCAGGTCAGGCGACAGCCATGGTGGTCGGCAGCGATAATAAAGTTGAGTTACGCCAGGTAGATGCTTCTCAGGCTATCGGCAATCAATGGCTGGTCACAAGCGGACTGAAATCCGGTGATCGCGTGATTACTGTCGGTCTGCAGCGTGCCCAACCGGGTGCCAGCGTGACGCCGGAAGAAGTGACTCCGGACTCCGGCAGCAGCAATGCGCAATAACCGTCCGCAAAATTATCGTTTTAACAGGAGCCAGTGATCCATGGCTAAGTTCTTTATCGAACGCCCGATTTTTGCATGGGTACTCGCCATCATTGTCATGCTGGCGGGCGCGTTGTCGATTCTGAAACTCCCGATCGAGCAATATCCTGACGTTGCTCCACCGGCAGTACAGATCCAGGCAAACTACCCGGGCGCAGATGCAAAAACTCTTCAGGACTCCGTTACCCAGGTCATAGAACAAAATATGAACGGGATTGACGGATTGCTGTATATGTCATCCAGCAGTGATTCCAGCGGGACATTGCAGCTTACGCTGACCTTTGCCGCCGGGACTGATCCCGATATCGCGCAGGTTCAGGTGCAGAACAAGTTGCAGCTTGCAACACCGCTTCTGCCCCAGGAAGTCCAGCAGCAAGGGATCAGCGTCGAAAAATCCTCCAGCAGTTTCCTGATGGTTGCAGGCTTCGTCAGCGATGACGGCAGCATGGACCAGAATGATATTGCCGACTATGTCGCCTCTAACATTAAAGACCCCATCAGCCGTACACCGGGTGTCGGTGATACCCAGTTGTTTGGTGCACAGTATGCAATGCGTATCTGGATGGACCCGGCAAAACTGGATAACTATGGCCTGACACCGGTCGATGTGATTACTGCGATTAAAGCGCAAAATAATCAGATTGCTGCCGGACAACTGGGCGGTAGCCCACAGGTTAAAGGCCAGGAGCTGAATGCCTCTATCATTGCTCAGACTCGTCTGACCTCGGTTGATGAGTTCCGTAAGATCCTGCTGAAAGTTAACACCGACGGTTCCAAAGTGACTCTGGGCGATGTCGCTAAAGTCGCGCTGGGCGGCGAAAACTATGATGTTATCGCTCGCTTTAACGGAAAACCGGCGGCAGGTCTGGGGATTAAGCTGGCAACCGGTGCCAACGCACTGGATACCGCTGCGGCAGTGAAAGCAGAACTGGCTAAGCTCCAGCCGTTTTTCCCGCACGGACTGAAAGTTGTTTACCCGTATGACACCACGCCATTCGTTAAAATTTCTATTTTCGAAGTGGTAAAAACGCTGTTTGAAGCCATCGTACTGGTGTTCCTGGTAATGTATCTGTTTATGCAGAGCCTGCGCGCGACACTGATACCGACGATTGCGGTACCGATTGTCTTGCTGGGTACCTTTGCCATTATCAATGCGCTGGGCTATTCGATAAACACGCTCACGATGTTCGGCCTGATACTCGCCATCGGGTTGCTGGTTGATGATGCCATCGTGGTGGTGGAAAACGTTGAACGTGTGATGGCGGAAGAAAACCTGTCTCCGAAAGAAGCAACCAAGCGGTCGATGGGACAGATCCAGGGAGCGTTGGTAGGTATCGCTCTGGTTCTGTCTGCTGTTTTCGTCCCTATGGCCTTCTTCGGCGGTTCTACCGGGGTCATTTACCGTCAGTTCTCCGTCACTATCGTTTCTGCAATGGTGCTTTCCGTTCTGGTGGCATTAATCCTGACACCGGCATTGTGTTCGACCATTCTGAAGCCTCTGAAGCCCGGAGATCACGGCAAAACCAAAGGGTTCTTTGGCTGGTTTAACCGTATCTTCGAAAAAAGCACCAATCACTATGTGACTTGTGTCAGCCATATCATCCGTCGTACCGGTCGCTATCTTGTGATCTACCTGGCGATTGTCGTGGCGATGGTCTTCCTGTTTGCCCGACTGCCGACCTCGTTCCTGCCGGATGAAGACCAGGGGCTGTTATTAGCACAGGCGCAATTACCGGCCGGTGCAACGCAACAGCGTACACAGAAAGTCCTGGATCAGGTGACGAATTACTTCCTGACCAAAGAGAAGGACAATGTGAGTTCGGTCTTTACCGTGAATGGTTTCGGTTTCTCCGGACGCGGTCAGAACACCGGGATTGCCTTCGTCAGTCTGAAACCCTGGGATGAACGTACCGGCAGTGCGAACAAGGTTCCTGCGATTGCAGGACGTGCTATGGCTGCACTGAGCCAGATTAAAGATGCCTTCGTCATTCCATTCAACCTGCCGGCAATTATCGAATTAGGTAATGCAACAGGGTTTGACTTTGAACTGATTGACCAGGCGAACCTGGGACACGAGAAACTGACGGAAGCCAGGAACCAGCTTCTGGGCATGGCTGCGCAACATCCTGATGTTCTTACCGGTGTCCGTCCTAACGGCCTGGAAGATACACCACAGTACCGGTTGATTATCGACCAGGAAAAAGCGACAGCTCTCGGTGTTTCCATCTCTGATATCAACACAACACTGGGTGCCGCCTGGGGTGGTTCCTACGTCAATGACTTTATTGACCGGGGACGTGTGAAGAAAGTGTACGTTATGGGTGAAGCCGATGCCCGTATGCTGCCTTCGGATATCAATAAATGGTATGTGCGCAACAGTAATGGTCAGATGGTACCGTTCTCTGCCTTCACTACAGCAAAATGGCAATACGGTTCACCGCGTCTGGAACGTTACAATGGTCTGCCGTCTATGGAAATTCTGGGCCAGCCGGCTGCCGGTAAAAGCTCCGGTGAAGCTATGGCTCTGATGGAACAACTGGCGTCTAAACTGCCGGCCGGTATTGGCTATCAGTGGACCGGCATGTCCTATCAGGAGCAGATGTCCGGTAACCAGGCTCCTGCACTGTATGCCATCTCGCTGATTGTGGTGTTCCTGTGCCTGGCCGCACTGTATGAAAGCTGGTCTATACCATTTGCCGTTATGCTGGTTGTGCCACTGGGTATTGTCGGTGCTCTGCTACTCACCACCCTGAGAGGGCTTAGCAATGACGTATACTTTGTGGTGGGCTTACTGACCACTATCGGCCTGTCGGCGAAAAACGCCATCCTGATTGTCGAGTTTGCGAAAGACCTGATGGATAAAGAAGGCAAAGGTCTGATGGAAGCGACGCTGGAAGCCGTTCGCATGCGTCTGCGTCCGATTCTGATGACCTCGCTGGCCTTTATTCTGGGTGTCTTGCCACTGGCAATCAGTACCGGTGCGGGTTCCGGGTCTCAGAATGCGGTAGGTACCGGCGTTATCGGCGGTATGGTCACAGCAACCTGTCTGGCCATCTTCCTCGTACCGGTGTTCTTTGTGGTGGTACGTCGCAGATTTGGTAAAGATAATAGTACAACTCATACAGAGATATCAGAGCAGGATAAATAACCCTGAGCTGCTCCGTATGACTGAAGAGGCTGCCTGGCAGCCTCTTTTTTTTCGCCTGCCTTCCGAGGCATAAGTCGTCAACACGACGTTTTTCACCGGTCGCTGCCGGGCGGAGTCTGCCTGCTCTCTGCTCTCTGCTCTCTGCTCTCTGCTCTCTGCTCTCTGCTCTCTGCTCTCTGCTCTCTGCAACAGGCTTGCCTGATAACCCCGTTAATGCCATAATTAAGTTATGTTATAACATAACAATTAAGAGGAGATGTTATGAAGCCTGATATCCATCCTTACTATCGCCCTGTACTGTTCCATGATACGACGTCTGACGAGTACTTCAGGACAGGCTCAACCATCAGGACTGAGCGTACACTCGAATACCAGGGAGAGACGCTTCCTTATGTGAGACTGGATGTTTCATCAAAATCACACAGCTTCTATACCGGCAAGCAGAAAACAGTCGCCAAAGACAGCCGTGCAGCGCGATTTGCTCAGCGTTATAAACATTTGCCTGTCAGCCAGGCGGAGGAATAAATCATGCAGGTACTCAGTTCCCTGAAGTCAGCAAAGAAAAGGCATCCCGACTGTAAGCTGGTACGCAGGCACGGGCGAGTCTATGTCATTTGTAAAAGTAATCCGCGTTTCAAAGCCGTACAGGGAGGCAGGAAAAAACGCTAACGCCCCGGTCAGGCATTCCGCGGCAAACGCTGTCATCCGTGAATAGCAAAAAAACGGCCATTCCGGGCCGTTTTTTCTGCTTTCCATCAGGGATTATCCGTCCGGAGAGGTTATTGCATACTCTTCAGTAATTCTTTGACATTATGCTCAAATGCCTGCTGATAGGTAGCTGCCGGCCCGTTCGCTGTCGACAACGCTTCCGGGTATAACTCCCCTCCCGGCGCAGCGTCAGCTGCAGTAGCAATTTGCCGGACCAGACGTGGATCGGTCTGATTCTCTATAAAATAACGATGGATATGATTCGCTTTCAGCTGATTAATTAATCCCGCCACTGTGGACGCGCTGGCCTCTTCATCGGTATTCAAACCAATCGGTGACATAAATTTCACACCGTACTCATGGCCGAAATAACCAAACGCATCGTGACTGGTCAGTACCTGACGTTTACTGACCGGTATTTTCGCAAACGCAGCCAGAGTCTGTTTATCCAGACTCTCCAGTTGCTGAATATACGCCTCCCCCTGCTTACGGATAGCCGCCGCATCTTCGGGATCCGCTTTCTGCAGACTTTCACTGATATTCCGCGCATAAATGACGCCGTTCGCCAGACTATTCCAGGCATGCGGGTCGGTAATTTTGTCTCCGTTACTGGTCATGGTCAGTGGCGTGACACCGGCTGAGGCCACCACTACCTTCCCCTGATATCCGGAGGCCTGTATAAGCCTTTCCATCCAGCCTTCCAGACCCAAACCGTTAATGATAACCACATCAGCCTGTGCCAGAGCCACACTATCACGTGGTGCCGGTTCAAACGTATGCGGGTCACCATCCGGTCCGACCAGGCTTTTCACATCCACATATTGACCGCCGATTTGTCTGGCCATATCACCGGGGATAGTAAAACTGGCAACCACATGCAGGGTTTTCGCCATCACGACAGGTGCGAACAGCGCTCCGCTGAGTACGATGGCCGTCAGATATTTTTTCATCAATATAACCTTTTAAAATCAGCTGGCAGAAGAACGGAAAATTCCGCCACAAGGACCGGCGCACACGGAGATAAAAAACAGAAGAGTGGCGCACAGAATAACCGCAGGGCCTGCCGGTAACGACCAATACCATGAGGCCGAAAGTCCGCACCAGGCGGAGAAAATAGCCAGCACAATGGCCACCAGTAATATTTTTTCGAGCCTGCGGCTCCAGAACCTGGCACTGGCCGCAGGTAACATCATCAATCCCACGGACATTAATGTCCCCAGGATCTGAAAACCGGCCACCAGGTTCAGTACGACCAGAATCAGGAAAATCCCGTGGACGATGGGTGCATGCCAGCGCCCCTGCATCTGTAAAAAATGAGGATCAAATGCATCAATCACCAAAGGCCGGTAAATAAACGCCAGTACCACCAGACTCACCGCGGAAATTGAGGCCACCATAATTAACGCCTGGCTATTCACCGCAAGCAACGACCCAAATAATACATTCAGCAGATCGACCCCGGATCGGCGTAAGGAAATAAGAGTGACTCCGAGTGCAAGTGCACCCAGATAGAATCCTGAAAAACTGGCATCTTCTTTCAGCGGAGTGAAACGACTGACAACCCCGGAAAGCAATGCCACGGATAAACCGGCAATTAAGCCGCCTATCCCCATCGCGACCAGTGATAATCCGGAAAGCAGATAGCCCATAGCAGCCCCCGGCAATACGGCATGGGAAAGTGCATCCCCCACCAGACTCATACGGCGTAATGAAAGAAATACACCAAGAGGGGTTGCGCTGATAGCAATTGCGACACAGGCAACTAATGCCTTACGCATAAAGGCAAATTCTATAAATGGCTGAACTAACAACATAGGTTTAATGCCTTTTCCTGCGTTTCGGTCGTGTGGTACCACTGCGCATGCTCACCTTCCAGTGATAAGACATGGCGAAAATTTTGCATAACCAGCCGCTGATCATGAAGTACGACGACGATCGTTTTCCCGGTTTTCTGCTGCTGATGAATTAATGTCATTAATGATGCGATAGTTTGCTGATCGACGCCGCTAAAGGGCTCATCCAGCAACCATAAATCACTCTGTTGTAATAACAAGCGGGAGAAAAGTACACGCTGCAACTGCCCGCCGGATAACATCGCAGGCCTGGCCTCCGCAAATGCTGCCATGCCGGTGGCCTCAAGCGCCTGATGGATCTCTTGTTTCAGCTCACGGTTGATACTGCGAAACCAGCCGGTCCGGGGCCAGCATCCCATCGCCACCAGTTCATATACCGTTAACGGGAACTGACGTTCCAGCTCACTGCGTTGCGGTAGCCAGCCTATTTTATTACGCGGTAATGATACGTCGCAATGGCCGCTCACCACGGGCAACAACCCCGCCACCGTTTTCAGGAGAGTCGATTTTCCACAACCATTCACACCGACCAGGGCAGTCAGCGTTCCCGCTGAAATTTCGCCGTTGACGGCAGGGGTTACCGCCTGCTTAGCATAGCCTGCACGGCACTCTGAAAAGCGGATCATCCTGACACTCCCCAACTGACGCCAGCCACAAGAAACAGGATAACCAGCCCTGCCACAATAAGACGGCTGAACACTGAAAGAAGGAGCGGACTGCTATACATAAGACACCGAAAGTTAAAAACGTTATAACATTACACTTTATAAAAAAAAGAGGCTAAAATAAAGAGATAAAATGTTTCTAAACATCATTCAACAATCCTCTTTGAAAGGATTGCTAATCCTGCCGGTTCGCTGCAGAATATAAGCCGGTGTTATGACATCTTCCGGTCTGCGGGCTTCCCCTGAGAATATCGAATGAAAGCCCTGTTACGCGGTTTCGTATGAACCACTATTTTAAGAAAAGTCTTTATTGATAGATTCAATCTATAGATGTTAGTTTGCTGATATGTTCAAATCTGGTTCATACTAAAAGCAGACCGTTAATCCTTTAAGTATGCTTCTGCTGAATTCCCTGCGAGCTGTGCCGTAATTTTCATCAAAATAAATAACAATCCTGAACACTCAGGTAAAATAAGACAAACCTCGGCAAAGTAAACTAATATTGTCAGGCTGGCTCAGCAGATGAAAACCCTGGTGATATTGCACAGGATTTAGTCGCAGGAATATCCCGGTGACTGTTCTCTCTTTATTATCTCTGAACAGAATGAATCACGACGAGTCTTCTTTACGCGGAATGGCTCCAGGCAGAGTCAGATAAGGGGTGGAAACGATGGATGAATACTCACCTAAAAGATATGATGTAGCACAGCTTAAATTTTTGTGTGAAAATTTATTTGATGAAAGTCTGGCTACCCTTAATCTCCAGGAGTTGTGCTGGATCAATGATCCGACATCGATAGAAAACCTACAGTTGCACGATTTAATTGAGCATATTGCAGCCGTCAGTATTATTTATAAATTAAAACATAGTGAAGATGAATTACTGATTTCACAGGTAGACAAATATCTTGACGATACATTTACATTATTCAGTGGCTACACGGTAAATGAACAGGATTTAAATTACTGGAAAGCCTCGTCAAACAAATTATTTAGATTATTTTTTGAAGCGAGCCTCTGTCAGGAAAGCGGACAAAGTCTCACACATTAACCAGGAGTCGTTTTATCATGAGTCAAACCCCATTAACCAAGACAGATTATCTGATGCGTCTGAGGCGCTGCCGATCGATCGATACTCTTGAGCGCGTCATCGAAAAAAACAAATATGAACTCTCTGATGAAGATCTGGTGGTGTTTTATTCGGCCGCCGACCATCGCCTTGCTGAACTAACTATGAACAAATTGTACGATAAAGTGCCTGCCACCGTCTGGAAATATGTCCGTTAACGTCTTAGAGTTTAATCAGAATAAATAATCATAATCTCTCTTAACGTTCCGGTTCCCCTGGCACGATACTGTTGAATACTCGTTTACTTATTACGCGGGCCAATGATAGCCGGAAAACCTCCGGACAATTGACCCGCTATTCCGAATACTTTGTGTCTGGTGATGTTCGTTGGGGTTTTCATAGCGAAGAGTATTGCTGTTCTGCCGGATCCACGAATGTACAATGAATAATTCATTAAACTGTACAGTCATTCTGTGTCAGGTTTGGGATTTTTTATAGGGGAGGCTACAGAGAAAATATTGGGTGGGGCCCCTGCCAGCGACATCCCGGCACATGCGTCATCTGTTACGGCTGCTTCCTTCCGGATCTGACCGGGTTCACAGATTAGCATTGCGGGAGAACCAACAGGGTCCCCATTGATGAGCTCTGATCTCTCAAAGCGGGGGCATTATCAGGGATGCCAATCTCAATTGCAAGTCCGTAGCACCTGACCGTTGTTTTATTGAACACTCCCGTTATGATAACTCTCCCTGTTGAATATCCGGAAACGACCATGTCTGAAGAACTATCATTTCGTGAGAGAGTATGGCTTATCATTGCTGCCATTCCTTATGGCCGGGTGACGACCTATGGCGAGATTGCACGTCTGGCTGGAAGCCCCCGGGCAGCAAGGCAGGTCGGTGGTGTGCTCAAAAAATTACCGGAAGGCTCATCACTGCCCTGGCATAGAGTGGTCAACCGGGAAGGCAGGATATCCTTACAGGGAGAGGATTTCAGGCGTCAGCAGCAAGCGCTGGAAGCTGAGAATATTGAATTTACGCAACAGCAGACCATTAATTTAGATAAATACCGTTGGTCAGGGCATTTGTAGCCCCGACCCACGGTTCAGCGACTAGGGTGTGACAGAAGGCGCGACAGAAACGGGTACCGCAACTTCAGGCAGAGCCTCCAGCGTTAAATCCTGACGCTGTGTGGTTGGTGAAGTGACTGGTTTCAGGGATTGTGCAGCGAAAATTACCCGACCGTTCAGAGTAATAGCGGCACTCAGCAATACCTGTCCTTGAGAGCTGACATCAGAGGCGTTAAACGGCAGACGGTAATTGAAAGGCGCCTGCTGGCCGGAAAGCCGTGTCACTTTCTGTGCGATCACTTTTGTAGGCCCGGTTCCTCCGGAAGCATCAGACAGGGTGACGGTCAGGACTGCTCCGGGCGGTAACGCAATACGTTGACGCACATACACCGCACCAGAGATCACTGGCTGGTTACTGGTGGCACTGATAACCGGCACAGGTGCTGGTAAATCCGTCCTGTCAGCACAAGCTGTCACAGATAACGCCACTGCCAGACCTGTAATAATATGCATTGATTTCATTGATGTCGTCTCCTTATGAACAAAATGAACAACGGAATTTTATAGTAAGCCAATTATTCATATTCGCTACCATTGATAATAATTCTGGCAGAAAATATGATTTTTTCCTGCAGGCAGATGCCATAATCCGGCAACAACCGGACATTAGGAATTATCCTGGTTAGTCTTCCCCGAAGGATGGGCCGATACAGGAACAGCTAATTTCAGCTACTTACAGATACCATCTGATGATACCTCATGAAGACAAACGGAAAAACTTACGGGAATTTTGAGTTATTACAGATAATACTGTATTACCGATGCTCACCTGCCCTCCCCTTGTCGCATACGGCGGCCGGCTGGAAGCCCTGACTTTATAGCGTTCGCGTAACCTCCCCCGTGCTCCGGCTTCAGGGATGCATCTTTCTCTGGCCCGGCTGACCGGTACTGCTTCGGCGAATACTCTGCAGGATACAGAGACAGGGCGGACAGTGACACAATGAGGGTCGCAGACGGGTTACTGGGAGCTACAGGCGGCTCGCCTGCACACTCCCACATAAT
>NZ_JMPR01000046.1 GCF_000735525.1 Tatumella ptyseos ATCC 33301
AGGGCGATAATCTATCGCCCTTTTTACATTCCGGGTCATCGCCCGGTATAAAGACTCACTTACTGGTTGTAAGCATTCTCGCCATGACTGTTAACATCCAGACCTTCACGCTCCTGATCTTCAGGAACACGCAGTCCGACAAGCAGGTCAGCCACTTTAAAGGCGATAAAGGCAACCACACCTGACCAGACCAGCGTGACCAGGCAGCTCAGCAGCTGAACCCAAATCTGATGGCCCATCGTGACACCGGCAGCATAGCCTACGCCACCCAGTGAAGAAGAGGCGAAGACACCGGTCAGGATACAACCTATGATCCCGCACACACCGTGAACACCAAACACGTCACAAGGGTCATCAACACGCAGGAAACGTTTCAGCGAGGTAACACCCCACAGACCTGCCAGACCCGCTACCAGACCAATGATCAGCGCGCCGCCAACACCGACATAACCACAAGCCGGTGTGATAGCGACCAGACCAGCGATGAAACCAGAGCTTGCACCCAGCAGTGAAGGTTTACCACGCAGAACCCACTCACCGAACACCCAGGTCAGAACCGCACCTGCCGTTGCAACCACCGTATTCAGGAATGCCAGGGCAGCGATTTCGTTAGCAGAAGCCGCCGAACCGGCGTTGAAACCAAACCAGCCAACATACAGGATAGCAGTACCGATAAAGACCATCGGCAGGTTATGAGGTTTAAACGCCTCTTTACCGAAACCGGCACGTTTGCCCAGCATGTAGGCCCCCACCAGCGCAGCAACTGCCGCATTAATATGGACAACGGTACCGCCGGCAAAATCCAGCGCACCATCCAGAGCCAGCAGACCACCGCCCCAGACCATGTGAGCAATCGGGAAATAAGAGAACGTTGCCCAGATCAAAGTGAAGATCAGCACTGCAGAGAAACGTACACGTTCAGCTAAACCACCCAGTACCAGGCCCACGGTAATACAGGCGAAAGAGGCCTGGAAGGCAACATGGATATACTGATAGATAGTGCCCATGACAGCTTTCAGCTCAATCCCTTTCAGCATCACCCACTGGAAACCGCCAAAGTAGTTGTTACCGTCAGCAAATGTCAGAGAATAACCGTAGATAACCCAAATGACACACACCAGAGAGAACGTTACCGCGACCTGGGTCATCATAGAAAGAACGTTTTTACCGCGGATCAGACCACCATAAAAAAGCGCGATACCCGGCACTGACATAAATAATACCAGTGCGGTACAAATCATCATAAATGCATTATCTGCCTGGTCTGCAACTGCAGGCGCAGCAAACGCCAGTGAAGGCGAAAGGGCCGCTCCGGCTAAGGCCAGTTTTGTCAGAAGTTTATTCATTTTTTCCTTACCTCAACAATCAACGGCTAAATTAAAGCGCAGCTTCGTCTGTTTCACCGGTACGGATACGAATGACCCGCTGCAGTTCAGACACGAAAATTTTCCCATCACCAATCTTACCGGTGTAAGCAGCTTTACTAATAATATCAATAACTTCATCCAGCTGATCTTCGGCGATAGCAATATCAATTTTTACTTTAGGTAAAAAATTCACACTATACTCCGCACCGCGATACAGCTCAGCGTGCCCTTTCTGGCGACCGAAGCCTTTCACTTCAGTGACGGTCAGGCCCTGGATACCCACGGAAGATAATGCTTCACGCACGTCTTCTAACTTAAATGGCTTAATCACCACGGTTACCAGCTTCATATCACTCCCTCCGGGTATTGAAATTATCAGTTACATTGAACCTGAACTATCTTAAGCAAATGGCATGCCATCTGTTTAATTTCATGAATTATTTTTCCGGTGTGCGACCAGCGCGGGATTTTCAGACGACAGAGAGTGGCGGGGATAAAAAAAAACAGATCCGATGCACCACAATAAGGCCGGAGGCACTATTGTGGTGCATTCGTCAGAACAGTCTGATTAAAATGTCCTAATTCAGTGCATTGCAGGTTGAAGTTAACTCAGGGGTGCGATGTGATAGTTCATTACAGGCCTGCTGTAGCTGATACATCTGCAGATAGCGTCCGCGGTGTTCCAGTAATTGCTGATGTGTCCCCTGTTCAATAATTTCTCCCCGGTCCAGGACCAGGATCTTATCCGCAGAAGTGATGGTAGATAACCGGTGAGCGATCACCACCAGGGTGGTATTTTTGCGTACCTGTTGGAGTACCTGCTGGATCGCTTGTTCGGTACCGGAATCGATACTGGCCGTTGCTTCGTCCAGAATAAGTAACATCGGGATATCGACCAGGATCCTGGCCAGTGCCAGCAATTGCTTTTGCCCTGCGGATAAACTTTTCCCCTGCTCTCCCATCAGGGTATGAAGCCCCCCGGGCAGAGACTGAAACCAGTCCATAAGTTTCACCTGTTTCAGCGCATCGATAACCTTTGCTTCTGAAATCTCTCTGCCCAGACAAATATTCTCCAGTAACGAATCGGCCAGGATCACCGGATCCTGTTGAACCATGCCAATCCCCTGACGAAGCACATCATGGCTTAACTGAGAAATTTTCCGTCCATCCAGCGTTATTTCCCCCTCCGCAACGGGGTAATAGCCCATCAGCAAACTTGCCAGGGTACTTTTTCCGCTTCCCGTATGTCCTGCCAGCGCCAGAAAGCCGCCGGAGGATAAATGGCAGTGAATATTTTTCAGTACAGGCTGACCCGGCTTATAGGCAAAGGATAAATTATTAATGGTCAGGGTTCCGGTTTTCAGTGCCCGGCTATCCGTGCCATATTGCTGGGCCGGCGCATCCATCAGTTCAAAAATCCGTTCGGCCGAGACTACCGCCTGCTGTAACAATGACTGCCGGGTGGTGAGTTCAATTAGCGGTTCCTCGATACGTCCCAGATAGGCGATAAACGCATACAGTACCCCCACTTCAAAATGTCCGGGAGCCGACAGGCTGAATAACAGTACCAGCAGAGACAAGATAATCGCCGAAAACAGATTTAATAACGGACGCAGTAAGAAAGCGTCCAGCCGCAGTATTTTCATACGCGCCTGATAGTGGTTTTCGTTGTGTTGGCGGAGCTGCTCCGCAAAATGCTTCTGCCGCCGGAACTGCTGGATCACCGTCATTCCGCTGATCACCTCATTGAGGCTGTTATTAATATCGGCAAGAAAGGTTCGTACCTGACGGGCGATACCGGTACTGTAACGCTGGTAGATAATCATCACGGCGATAACCAGAGGAAAAATACAGGCGGCAATCAGCGCCATTTTCCAGTCCAGAATAAACATGGCCACCAGCATCGAAAT
Source organism: Tatumella ptyseos ATCC 33301 (assembly GCF_000735525.1). Taxonomy (GTDB): domain Bacteria; phylum Pseudomonadota; class Gammaproteobacteria; order Enterobacterales; family Enterobacteriaceae; genus Tatumella; species Tatumella ptyseos. The sequence goes on from NZ_JMPR01000046.1 coordinate 3,278, forward strand.
AATCAGGATCCCGCTGCGTAATGCACTGCCTACTACCGAGATGTATAAATCCCTGACCACTTCACTGTCATTGGTCACCCGGGAGACAAGCTGCCCCACCGGCCGGGTATCGAAGGCCGATAAAGGCTGCCGTAATGCTGCATCCATCACTTCGCAACGAATTTTTCTGACCACACCGATGGCCACCTGGTTAAACAATAATGACTGACGGTAATTAAAAACCGCCGCCAGAATTTGTAACAGTAAAAAACCGCCCCCCAGAGCCAACACCGGCACCCACTGCCATTGTCGTGTACTGATAATATGATCAATAAAATAACTCACCAGCGCGGGGCCGGTCACCTGTGCCGCTGATGCCATCACCAGTAAAAGTACCGCTACGATCAGCTGCTTTTTCCAGCCCCGTCCGTAGGACAGCAAACGCATTAATGTTTTCAGGAAAGAGACCGGCTGCGACACTTAGTGCTCCTTTGGCTGCGGGTGTTCGATATGCTGAGAAAGGGATTCAGCCATTTTCTGATATTGCGACATCTCCCGGTACCATCCTGCCTCTTCCGCCAGCACTGCCGCTGTTCCGCGCTGGGTGATACGGCCCTGCTGCAGCACCAGAATCTCATCGGCTCCCCTTAACGCAGAAAGACGGTGAGCTGTGATGATCACGGTTTTACCTGCACGCCACTCCTGCAGACGAGACAGGATGCGATGTTCTGTTTCACCGTCAACCGCCGAGAGCGCATCATCCAGGATCAGAATTTCCGCATTCATCAACAGCGCCCGGGCCAGTGAGATCCGTTGTTTTTGTCCGCCGGAAAGCATGACGCCCCGCTCTCCCACCTGCGTATCATATCCGTCCGGTAAGTGCAGAATATCTTCATGGACAGAGGCGAGCATGGCCGCCTGCTCTATCTGATCCCGGCTGGCCTGCGGGGCCCCCAGCGCAATATTATTCGCAATAGTGTCTGAAAACAGGAACGGTGTCTGATTAACCACCGCCAGGCGCTGACGCCAGCCATCCAGCAATAATGCAGGCAATGGATAGCCGTGATAGTCAATATGTCCTTCACTAAGATCATAATGGCGCTGAATCAGTGAAAGTAAGGTCGTTTTACCACTGCCTGTCGGCCCGCAGATCCCCAGCATCCCCCCTGGCGGTAAACGAAAATGGATCCCGCAGAGGATATCAGTATCCGTACCGGGATAGCTGAAACGGGTAATCTCAGCCTCCAGCTCCCCGCGGGTTTCCGGCAGCGACTGATCCCCGTCGGGTAACAAAGAAGGAAGCGACAGCAGTGCAGAAATACGCGTCCACGCCGCACTCCCCCGTTCGACGATATTGAACATCCAGGCCAGTGCCAGCATCGGCCAAATCATTAAGCCCAGATACATGACAAAACTGGTGAGCTGTCCCAGAGTCAGTTGCTGGTGCCAGACCATCCAGCCCCCTCCGGCAATGGCCAGAAAGTTTGAACAGGCGATGGCCAGATAGATCGTCGGCTCAAACAGAGCATCTACCCGCGAGACACGAAGGTTATCCCTGCTGGTCTGTTCCGTAGTCTCAGCAAACTGAGCCGAACGATGATGTTCGAGCCCGAAGGCTTTGATCATTCGGATACTGGTCAGACTTTCCTGGGCCTGATCGTTCAGTGACGAGAAAGCGGCCTGTGCGGAACGGAAACGCTGATGTAATTTTTTACCACAACGATTAATGACCCATGCCATTAACGGCATGGGTAGCAGTGCCGCCAGTGTGAGCTGCCAGCTGATTTGTGTGCTCATCACCACCAGCACCGCCAGCCCCATCACCAGCGAATCAATCAGCGTCAGAACCCCTTCTCCGGCAGCAAAGACGACCCGGTCCACATCGTTGGTGGCCCGGGCGAGCAGATCCCCGGTCCGGTACTGACTGTAAAACATCTGACTTTGCTGGCTGAGCTGACGATAGTATTTTTCACGCAGTACCAGCGCCAGCCGGTAAGATGCGCCGAACAGAAGGATCCGCCAGACATATCGCAACAGATAGGTCAGCAGTGCTGTAATTAAGATAAGCGCAATCCAGCCCGTCAGCTGTCGCGTCCCCAGGGTATGGTGAGTCACCCCATCCACAATAATACCGACCAGCCGGGGCGGGACTAACTGCATCAGAGAAATAATAATCAGCAGACTGACCGCGCCGGAGTAGCGCCGCCATTCTGAAGAGAAATACTCACGTAAATAGCTAAATAACTGCACAAAGAGATCTCATGATGTCGCGTATCAGACGCTGAGCGGAATGGCCGTGGTATATTTAATTTCTTCCATCGCGAAACTGGAGGTGACTTCAGTCAGACCATCAAGGCTTTCGGCCAGCTTTTTATACAGGGCATCATAACTTTTCATATCAGCGACCTGAATACGCAGCAAATAATCATATTCCCCTGCCATCCGGTAACACCCCATCACTTCCGGTAAGCCGTTGATCAGGTCAGAAAAGATCTGATACCACGCTTTGCTGTGTTGCCGCGTTTTTACAAACATAAAGGCGGTCAGCCCCAGCCCCAGCTTTTCACCATCCAGCAGGGTGACGCGGCGGCGTATAATGCCATTATCTTCCAGTTTTTTCAGCCGCTTCCAGCAAGGCGTGGACGTCAGGTTTACCGCCCCGGCCAGTTCCTGAAGGGACAATGTGCTGTCCTCCTGCAACAGAGAAAGCAGCTTTCGGTCAGTTTTATCTATCATTTTGTCCTCGGGGAGAATAATTTTCTCTTATCCTGGCATTTTAAACCGTATTTGGTGACCTTTTTTTCCGCAGGGTGCTTTATGCTATTTTTTTATTTCCGGAGATAAAACCATGGCTGACACCTGGGTACGCGATGCTGTTAACGAAATTAATGCTGACTTCCGGCGCTCTGCCGATACACACCTGATACGCTTTAGCCTGAAAGAGTTTCCGGGAATTCATTTCTATCTGAAAGATGAGAGTACACATCCCAGTGGCAGTCTGAAACACCGGCTGGCACGTTCACTCTTCCTTTATGGCCTGAGCAATGGATGGATTAATCAGCATACACCGGTCATCGAAGCCTCTTCCGGTAGCACAGCCGTTTCTGAAGCCTATTTTGCCCGTCTGCTGGGGTTACCGTTTATCGCCGTAATGCCAGCCAGCACAGCCCGGCGAAAAACAGAACAAATCAACTTCTATGGCGGGCAGTGTCATTTCGTGGCAACCTCATCTGAGATCTATCATCAGTCTGCACAGCTGGCCCGCGAACAGCAGGGACATTATATGGATCAGTTCACCTACGCGGAACGGGCCACTGACTGGCGCAGCAATAATAATATTGCAGAAAGTATTTTTCGTCAGATGCAGGATGAACCCTACCCGGTGCCCCATACTCTGGTAATGAGTGCAGGTACCGGGGGTACCTCTGCCACGCTCGGTCGTTACATCCGCTATCGCGGTGCCCCTACCCGCCTTCTGGTGACCGATCCTGAAAACTCCGTTTTTTATGACTACTGGAAACACCGGGATCCCGGACTGACGCATCCTTCCGGTAGCAGGATTGAGGGTATTGGTCGTCCGCGGGTAGAGCCGTCGTTTCTTCCGGATGTTATCGATGAAATGCTGAAAGTCCCCGACGGAGCCTCACTGGCCGGGATGTACGCACTGGAGAAAATCCTCGGTCGACGTGTAGGGCCTTCTACCGGGACTAATTTCATCGGTATGCTGCATGTTGCTGAGAAAATGAAAGCCCGCGGTGAGCGAGGCTCACTGGTAACATTAATCTGTGACAGTGGCGAACGTTACCCGGATACCTATTACAACCCAGAATGGGTCGCAGAAAATATCGGTGACATCAGCAAATTTCAGTCACAACTTTCCTGCTAAAAAAACGTTCTGTGCCGTCGGTTTTGTTCTTTTGTCCGTCAGGCGGTAACATAGGCAGGTATTTTTGACGGGAATAGTGATAATGAAAAGCGCTGTTGTAGTTTTTAGTGGCGGGCAGGATTCCACTACCTGCCTGATTCAGGCCCTGAATCAGTATGATGAAGTACATTGCGTCACTTTTGATTACGGTCAACGTCATCGTCAGGAAATTGACGTTGCCCGCCAGCTCAGCCAGCAACTCGGTGCCTGCGCCCATAAGGTACTGGATGTAACGTTACTCAACGAACTGGCGATTAGCAGCCTGACCAGAGACAATATTCCGGTACCTGCTTATAGCCCGGACAGTAATGGACTGCCGAGTACCTTCGTCCCGGGCCGGAATATTCTGTTTCTGACCCTCGCTTCCATTTATGCCTATCAGGTGGATGCAGAGGCCGTCATTACCGGTGTATGTGAAACTGATTTTTCCGGCTATCCGGACTGCAGAAACGATTTCGTCAAGGCACTGAACCATGCCGTCGAACTGGGTATGGCCCGTAATGTTCGTTTCGAAACGCCCCTGATGTGGCTGAATAAAGCAGAGACCTGGGCACTGGCCGATTACTGGAAACAACTGCCTCTGGTACGCACTGCAACACTGACCTGTTATAACGGTATTCAGGGCGATGGCTGTGGCGAATGTGCGGCCTGCCATCTCAGGGCCCGGGGCCTGGAGGATTACCAGCAAAACGCGCATGCCGTCATGGATGCGATGAAGCAAAAAACCGGTCTGGCATAATCGCTCTGAAGCACAGGGAAACGTAACAAGCGTTACCCTGTGCTTTCAGACGCACAACTCCCGGGTTAATGTGACTCCCTCGCTGTTTTTATCCTTTTCATTCTCCCCGCCTGCATCCCCTCTGCGGCTTCCCGCGGTCGGTCGTCAACGGTGTAATATGCTTTGTCCCTTCGCTGAACGGTAACCCCCCAAAGCGGACCGGTGTCAGAGTGTCAGCCGGCTGAGATTGCGTTCGACCAGGCTGGTGCCCATTCCCGGAACTTCTGCCAACTGCTCCACCGAGGTAAAAGGCCCGTACTGCTCACGATATTCCACAATCGACCGGGCTTTCTTTAATCCAACCCCGTTCATCGCCTCTGCCAGCATTTCTGCCGTGGCCTGATTAATGCTGACTTTTCCGGTACCGCTCTGTTCTTCCGCCGCCGGGGGGACCGGACGACCACTGACTGTTGCGGTATGAGCGGCCAGGCTCTGAAAACTGCAGGCTGCAATGGCTAAACAGAGTGAAAAAATCCAGAAGCGTAATTGTCCCTGTAACATAGTAATGGCTCTCCATCGGTGAAAGTTCAGCCATACAATGACAGAGCGGCTTGTCTCGTGACAAAGAGCTCCGCCTGAAAAAACGAAAGGCTGCAAGAAGCAGCCTTTCGGGTTACAGAGTGACATTATTTTATGCGATCAATTACTCGGATTGTGCCGCAGCTCCGAACTTGATTTTCGCATCATGACGCAGGTTCTGTAAAAGCGCGGCAAAGACCAGTTGCGCGTTATTCTGGGTTACGCCATTAACCAGCTGAGTCACCTGGGCTGCCGGTAAGGTCCCCGGGGTAACCTTATCCAGTGACAGAATAACAACATTACCCAGCATGTCTTCACTGACGCCATAAGCTGGTTTACCGGCTTCCGGCTGTGGCAGTTCAAAGGCCGCCGCTGTCACAGCATTCTGGCTGTTACGGCTCAGCGTCTCAGAAGCACCAAACTTCAGTCCCGCAGCGTCAAAGGCGGTTGTTTTACCGGCTTTCAGTTCATCAATAACAGACGCTGCCTGAGTGCGGGCCAGCTGCATCGCTTTATCATGTTTAATACGATCAGCAATCTGCGCTTTTACCTGATCCAGCGGTTTCACTGCTTCAGGTTTGTGGTCTGAAATGCGGACCACAAAGGCTCTGTCGCCGTCGACAGTGATAATGTCAGAATTGCTGCCCGCAGCACCATTACTCCCGAGCAACGTACCGCCAAACACTACCTGCTTAACCGGATCAAAGTTCAGCGCCGCAGGCACAGAGTCACGGCTGAACCAGTCAGTTTCAACAGATTTCACCCCGGCAGCACTTTCTGCACCGGCAAGTGAGGTATTGTTATTGCTCGCGGCATCACTCACTTTCTGCTGTAATTTATAGAACTCGCTAACCGCAGCATCCTGAGCGGCTTGCTGCGCCACTGCGTTATAAACCGCGGACAGTGGCTGAACCTGCTCAGGATGGATGTCATCCAGACGGGCAATCAGGTAACCGACAGAACTTTTGATCACGCCCGACAACTGACCTTTCTGCGTCAGTCCGGCATTTTTCAGCTCATCCGGCAGCGTGTCCTGCTCCAGCCAGCCCATATCTCCGCCTTTACGTGCAGAAATGGCATCAATAGACTTTTCTTTTGCGAGGGTAGCAAAATCCGCCCCCTGCTTCAGTTGTGCCAGAATAGCCTGAGCATCAGCCTCAGTTTTTACCTGGATAACACTGAAGCGGGTCTGCTGTTCCTGAGTATAATCGCTCTTATGGCTGTCATACCATGCCTGAACCTGTTGCTGAGTCGGCGTTTTTTGCAGCGCCGAAGCATCCAGTTCAATATAGCTGACGCGGAATTGTTCCGGAGTCATAAAGCTGTCTTTATGCTGCTGATAATAGCTGCTGATTTCGTCATCAGATGCGGTCTGTTTCGCCGCAAGAGCATCTGTATTGAACGCTGCTTCACGAATATCCCGGGTCTGGGCCACCAGACTGACTAACTGCTGAGTCTCGTTCTTCAGCATAAAATCAGTGTTAGTCAATGCATTGACAATCTGACTGGTCACCAGGCTTTTACGCAGCGCCGCAGCATACTGGTCGGCCGTGTAACCCATATTGTTAATCAGGCTATTAAAACGGGCATTATCAAACTGGCCGTTAGTCTGGAAGGCTTTCTGGGCGAAAATAGCGTCTTTGATTTGCGCATCACTGACATCAAGGTTCAATGACTTCACATATTGTTGCATCAGAGTCTGGTCAATCAGATCAGACATGGCCTGCTGACGCATCTGCTGCATAAATTGCGGGTTAGCGGCCAGTTGAGAGAACTGCGCTCCCAGCTGTTGCTGTTCCCGGTTGCGTTCGTTGTTAAACGCATTCTCAAGCTCTGCCCTGCTAATCGTCGTGCCATTAACTTTTGCAGCGTAATCGCTATTACCACCAATCAAATAGTTACCCACGCCGGTCAGCACGAATGAAACAATGATCAGTCCCAGTATAATCTTCAGCACGATGTGGCTAGAGGCCGTGCGTAAATTGTCCATCATGGTATGGCAACACTCCGCTGTAGTGTAAATATGACGCTTTACCGTCGCCGTTCAACTCAAAAACCAGCTGACTGCGATGTCAGTAGTTTTTCATCGTTTTTGGTGATGCAGCCGTCGGATCTGATTTTTACCGGTATCCGGTAAAAAAAAGGCACATCACCATGATGTGCCTGTATGTTACATGAGAACGTCTGCACAGTCCTCAATGCATGAAAGAAATTCCTTTCATGTTGCTAAAATTTATTAATTAACAGAGTCTTTCAGCGCTTTACCTGCACGGAAGCCCGGAACTTTACCGGCCGGGATAGTAATTTCTTTACCGGTCTGAGGGTTACGTCCGGTGCGCTCAGCCCTTTCGCGTACTGAGAAAGTCCCGAAACCGACCAGAGCGACTTCATCACCCTCTTTCAGTGAATCAGTCACTGCGCCCATAAAGGCATCCAATACACGTCCGGCCGCAGCCTTGGAGATATCCGCATTTGCAGCAATTTTGTCGATCAGTTGTGATTTATTCACTCTATCATCCCCTTTTAATTTTTCACTTCACCACAAGGCTTTTGCCCGGGTAAAGAACCGCCTTGTTATAGCAAGCATCTTAGCCCGATACAACGGTATTCAATCTTAATCTTCATTTCCGGCATTCGCTGACTGAAATCCGGTAAATATCGCCGGGTAACGACGATATTTACCGTTCAGCGGAGCCCCGCGGACGAACTATTTACTGACAACCTCAAACCCTTCCGGCGCACGTTCCAGCGCCAGACGCAGGACTTCTTCGATACGTTTAACCGGGTGAATTTTCAGGTCAGCAATCACATTATCCGGAATCTCTTCCAGGTCACGCTTGTTTTCGTCAGGGATCAATACAGTTTTAATCCCGCCGCGGTGTGCCGCCAGCAGTTTTTCTTTCAGGCCACCGATAGGTAACACCTGGCCACGGAGCGTTATTTCCCCGGTCATCGCCACATCGGCACGAACAGGGTTGCCTGTCAGGCTGGAGACCAGCGCGGTACACATAGCGATACCTGCACTCGGGCCGTCTTTCGGTGTTGCCCCTTCCGGAACGTGGACGTGGATATCCCGTTTCTCATAGAAATCACTGCTGATCCCCAGAGAATCGGCACGGGCACGGACAACGGTCAGTGCCGCCTGGATAGATTCCTGCATCACCTCGCCCAGAGAGCCGGTATACGTCAGCTTACCTTTACCCGGTACACTGGCGGTTTCGATGGTCAGCAGATCCCCGCCGACTTCAGTCCATGCCAGACCGGTGACCTGACCGATACGGTTTTCCTCGTCGGCTCGTCCGTAGTCAAAACGCTGTACGCCCAGGAACTCCTTCAGGTTGTCGCTATTGATGGTGATATGTTTCTGGTTTTTATCCAGTAACAACGCCTTCACTGCTTTACGACACAGCTTGGACAATTCACGTTCCAGGCTACGCACGCCGGCTTCCCGGGTGTAATAACGGATAATCCCCATCAGCGCACTGTCTTCAACCGTAATCTCTTTCGGCTTCAGCGCATTACGCTCAATCTGTTTCGGTAACAGGTGACGTTTAGCAATGTTCAGCTTTTCGTCTTCGGTATAACCGGACAGACGGATCACTTCCATACGGTCCAGCAGCGGTGCCGGAATGTTCATGGAGTTTGAGGTCGCGACAAACATCACGTCGGACAGGTCATAATCCACTTCCAGGTAGTGATCGTTAAATGCGATATTCTGTTCCGGGTCCAGCACTTCCAGCAATGCTGAGGCCGGGTCGCCGCGCATATCAGACGACATTTTGTCAATTTCATCCAGCAGGAACAGCGGGTTTTTCACCCCGACTTTCGCCATTTTCTGGATGAGTTTGCCTGGCATTGAGCCAATGTACGTCCTGCGGTGCCCACGGATTTCTGCCTCATCACGAACGCCGCCCAGTGCCATACGCACATATTTACGGCCGGTCGCTTTAGCGATGGACTGACCCAGAGAGGTTTTACCAACACCCGGAGGCCCCACCAGGCAAAGGATAGGCCCTTTGATTTTATTCACACGGCTCTGAACCGCTAAATATTCAAGGATACGATCCTTAACACGCTCCAGACCGTAATGGTCGGTATCCAATGTCTCCTGTGCCTTACGCAGATCTTTTTTGACCTTGCTTCGGCCCGTCCAGGGAACCTGAACCATCCAGTCAATATAACCACGCACCACTGTCGCTTCTGCAGACATCGGTGACATCATTTTCAATTTCTGCAGCTCAGCTTCCGTTTTTTCTTTTGCCTCTTTCGGCATTCTGGCAGCATCAATTTTACGTTGCAGCGCTTCAAATTCGTCGGGTGCGTCGTCCATCTCGCCGAGTTCTTTCTGAATCGCTTTCATTTGCTCATTCAGATAGTACTCGCGCTGGCTTTTTTCCATCTGCTTCTTGACGCGGTTACGGATGCGTTTTTCAACCTGCAGCAGGTCAATTTCAGACTCCATCATCGCCATCAGGTATTCGAGGCGCTCAGTGATGTCAGTCATCTCAAGCACAGACTGTTTATCCGCCAGCTTCAGCGGCATATGCGCAGCAATCGTATCCGCCAGACGCGCCGCATCATCGATATTATTAAGCGATGTCAGCACTTCCGGAGGGATTTTTTTGTTCAGTTTTATGTAGCCTTCAAACTGATTGACTGCGGTACGGACCAGAACTTCCTGTTCACGTTCTTCAATCTCTGCAGACGCCAGAAAGTCTGCACGGGCTACAAAATGGTCACCGTCATCGGCGAGGGTTTCGATATGTGCACGCTGTAACCCTTCAACCAGTACTTTGACCGTACCATCAGGAAGTTTCAGCATTTGCAGGACAGAAGCAACAGTACCGACTGAAAAAAGATCACCGACGGCGGGTTCATCTGTTGATGCTTCTTTCTGAGCCACCAGCAGGATCTTTTTATCGTTGTCCATCGCTGCTTCCAGACAGCGTATCGATTTCTCGCGCCCAACAAACAACGGAATAACCATGTGCGGATAAACCACCACATCGCGTAATGGCAATACGGGGATTTCAATGCGTTCGGAACGCTCAGAAGTCATAGAGCTCTCTCTTAGTTAATTTCCGCCAGGTAACAGGCTGCCACCCTATTTGTCTGACCAGGGTGCTTAAGGCCCAAAGATAATTGAGTATATGGGGATGTTGACACGACATTCAATGTCATAAATGCGAGAAAAATGAAAGGGGAAGCAATTTTCCCCTTTCATTGGTTACCGGAGTGCAGAAATTGCTGAATTATTCGCCGGAAGCCTGTACTTCCTGCGTGCTGTAGATCAGCATAGGTTCGGATTTGCCTTCAATGACAGAATCATCAATGACGACTTTTTCAATCCCTTCCATAGACGGTAAATCGTACATGGTATCCAGTAAAGCGGCTTCCACGATTGAACGCAGACCACGGGCACCGGTTTTACGGGCCATCGCTTTTTTGGCAATCGCCGTCAGTGCTTCATCGCGGAACTCAAGCTCTGCACCTTCGAGGCCGAATAATGCCTGATACTGCTTGGTCAGGGCATTTTTAGGCTCACGCAGGATCTGGATCAGCGCTTCTTCACTCAGTTCGTTCAGCGTAGCCACCACCGGCAGACGACCGATAAACTCAGGGATCAGACCAAATTTAATTAAGTCTTCAGGTTCAACCTGAGACAGTAATTCACCTTCAGTCGCTTTCTGAGACTTATCTTTCACCGTGGCACCAAAACCAATTCCTGAGCCGGTTTCGACACGCTGAGCAATGACTTTATCCAGTCCGGCAAAAGCACCACCGCAGATAAACAGAATTTTAGAGGTATCGACCTGTAAAAATTCCTGTTGCGGATGTTTACGTCCACCCTGAGGCGGAACGGCAGCCACCGTACCTTCAATCAGTTTCAGTAAGGCTTGCTGAACGCCCTCACCGGAAACATCGCGGGTGATTGACGGGTTATCCGATTTACGGGAAATTTTGTCAATTTCGTCAATATAGACGATACCGCGCTGTGCTTTCTGCACATCATAATCACATTTTTGCAGCAGTTTCTGGATGATGTTTTCCACATCCTCACCCACATAACCTGCTTCGGTCAGGGTGGTGGCATCTGCCATCGTGAAAGGCACATCCAGTAAACGCGCCAGGGTTTCAGCCAGTAAGGTTTTACCGCTACCGGTCGGGCCAATCAGCAAAATGTTACTTTTACCCAGTTCAACGCCGTTGCTGGTATCCCCATTACGCAGACGCTTGTAGTGGTTGTACACCGCTACTGACAGAACTTTTTTGGCTTTTTCCTGGCCAATCACGTAATCATCCAGATGAACACGTATTTCACGTGGCGTAGGCAGGGCGCTACGTTCACGATGCGGTGCAACTTCTTTAATTTCCTCTCGGATAATGTCGTTGCATAAATCGACGCATTCATCACAGATATACACTGACGGTCCGGCAATCAGTTTACGCACTTCATGCTGGCTCTTGCCGCAAAAAGAGCAGTACAGCAACTTACCTGAACCGTCTTTGCGCTTCTCTGTCATCAGTTAACCTCTTTATAGTTTCGGCTGCCCGCCTGTGACCCGGGGTCTGGCGGGCGATACCCGGCAATACACTCTCTGCTACTTCAGACTGCACGTCTGACATTGAGTGCAGTGTAGCAAAAAGTTTTATTTACGTTGCGTCAGAATTGAGTCGACCAGACCATACTCTACCGCTTCTGATGCTGAGAGGAAACGGTCACGCTCGGTATCCTCAATGATCTGTTCCAGCGGTTTGCCGGTATGTTTGGCCATCAATTCATTCATGCGCTGTTTCACCTTCAGGATTTCACGGGCATGGATTTCGATGTCCGATGCCTGTCCCTGGAATCCACCCAACGGCTGGTGGATCATGACACGTGAATTCGGCAGGCAGAAACGTTTACCTTCTGCGCCCGCCGTCAACAGGAATGCCCCCATTGAACACGCCTGCCCCATACAAATGGTGCTCACATCAGGCTTGATAAACTGCATGGTGTCATAAATTGACATCCCGGCGGTAATTACGCCACCTGGTGAGTTAATGTACAGGTAGATATCTTTCTCAGGGTTTTCAGCTTCCAGAAAAAGCATCTGAGCCACAATCAGGTTAGCCATGTGGTCTTCAACCTGACCAGTCAGGAAAATCACTCGCTCTTTAAGTAAGCGGGAAAAAATGTCGTATGAACGCTCACCGCGCGAGGTCTGCTCAACCACCATTGGCACCAGAGCCATCTGTGATGCTGTCATTTCACGTTCGCCACTGTATGACATAACCGTCTCCTGAATAAAGTTCGTTGGTAACACTCTGTACCGATTTTACGTTAGGAAAGCTACGATTCCCACGAAACCTGCCTCCCTCCGACAACGTCAGGACGGTTAATCAGCCAGTTTCTTTTCACACTCCCTCATATGTGGGGATAACTGCCAGTAATTCAAGCATAACAATCTTTTGAGGATTCGCGAAGATTATGCATGAGTTTGCCGGATAATCTGCCAGTAAATTGAGGAAATATAAAGAAAAAGTATGCCTGCCCGCCGGAAGGTCGCGGTATAAGTAAAAAAGCCCGTGACCATCAGGTTCACGGGCTTCATTTCAGTACACTTCAGACATCGCTTATGCTGTCTGAGCCTGGTTCATCAGGTCCTGGAAGCTGGCCGCTTTTTCGGTAACTTTTGCTTTTTCAAGCAGAACATCTACCGCTTGCTCTTCCAGAGCGACATTACGCATGTTTTCCATCAGCTCTTTGTTTTTGCCGTAGAATTCGATCACTTCCTGTGGATCTTCATACGCAGAAGCCATTTCTTCGATCAGACCTTTAACGCGGTCTTCGTCAGCTTTCAGTTCGCTGGTGCGGATAACTTCACCCAGCAGTAAACCGACAACAACGCGACGTTTAGCCTGCTCTTCGAACAGTTCACGTGGTAATTCCAGCGCCTGAGCTTCGTTACCACCAAAACGCTGTGCCGCCTGACGACGCAGAACATCAATTTCGCTGTCGATCAGCGCAGCCGGAACATCGATATCATTGGCTTTGATCAGGCCATCGATAGTCTGGGTTTTGATGTTGTTACGTACAGCATTTTTCAGTTCACGTTCCATGTTCTTACGAACTTCGGTACGCAGACCGGCAACCGATCCGTCAGCCACACCGAAACGTTTCACGAACTCTTCGGTGAATTCAGGCAGTTCACGCTGTTCTACTTTTTTCAGAACAATCGCAAACTTCGCTTCTTTACCTTTCAGGTTCTCGGCGTGGTAATCTTCCGGGAACTGAACGTCGATGGTGAATTCTTCACCGGCTTTGTGACCCACCAGGCCATCTTCGAAACCAGGGATCATGCGACCCTGTCCCATTGCCAGTACGAAGTCAGATGATTTTCCGCCTTCAAACTCTTCACCGTCAACAGACCCTGTGAAGTCGATAGTGACACGGTCTTCAGCAGTGGCGGCTTCGCTGGTTTCTTTCCAGTCAGCCTGCTGTTTACGCAGAGTATCCAGCATGGTATCGACATCTTCGTCTTTCACTTCTACCTGTGGTTTTTCAACCTCGATAGCGTCCAGACCTTGCAGTTCGATTTCCGGGTAAACTTCAAACTCTACCGCGTAGGTGAAATCTTCACCGGCTTTGTACTCACCAGGGACATACTTAGGAGCGCCCGCCGGGTTAATTTTTTCTTTGATGATCGCATCAATAAAGTTGCGGGACATCAGTTCGCCCAGCACGTCCTGACGCACGGAAGCACCGTAACGTTGTTCGATGATGTTGGCAGGCACTTTGCCTTTACGGAAACCATCGATGCGGACTTTCTTAGCTACATCAATCAGTTCTTTCTTCACCGCAGTCTCAATGCTGTCAGCAGCAACTGTGATGGTAATGCGACGGCCCAGGCCCTGTGTGGTTTCAACTGAAACTTGCATCTTGTTACCTCAAAAAATCACGTGCTCGGTCAACTTCAGACATCACGCATTAATGAATACGCACTATCCAACAACCGGGACGGCTTCCGTGAAGAATACTCCGTTCCCTGTTACCAGAAGCGTCCCGAAGACATTCCGGAAAAATAGACGCAGCATTATAGCGGCATCGGCTGAATGAGTCGAGGTGCCACATGCAGTGGATCAGGGCACTGACGCTGATTTTTGATCCATGCTGGTTATTTTTCATAAAAAAAACGGCCGGATGGCCGTTACCGGGAGTGGATCGCGTGACGGGTTATGCCTGTAACCCGGCTCCGCGGCAGTCAGGAGACGCGGGAACCGTATCCTGCAAGCCCTGCCATTCAGTCGTCGTATAGGTATGGAGCGCAAGGGCATGAACCGGGCCCGCAAGCTCTTCAGATAACACACTGTAGATTGCGCGATGCCGGGCCAGAAAACGCTGCCCCGCAAAGCGGTCAGTGACTATCACCACTTTAAAGTGGCTTTCTGAACCGGCAGGCACGTTGTGACGATAGCTCTCATCCTGAACATCAAGATGGACAGGCTGAAATTCGTTGCGTAACTTTTCTTCTATTAATCCCCGAATCATCTCTGTTACTCCTGGCTTGCGAGCACGCTGCCCTTCATTATCAATATTAGTTTGTTTTTCAGGAACACGGCACCTGTCTGCAAAAAATTACGTGCTATTTAATAGACGATTAAGCATGATAGTGCGGTGACATCCGCGGACTATGGATGAGTTATTCGCTGAAATCCAGAGACTTTTACAGATTCTTCTGACAGCATTCCCGGGTATGCTGCCTCAGGTTCTGCCGGCACACTTTGTTGCGGGCTATATTGTTTTTATCATGTGATGAGAAAATTTGTATGTTAAAACGCGTAATCTTCCCTCTGCTGGCGGCGTTTGCCCTCGCTGGCTGCGCTACCAGCAGTAACACACTTGATGTCACCCCTAAAATGACATTGCCTCAGCAGGATCCCAGCCTGATGGGTGTCACGATTAGCGTAAACGGTGCTGACCAACGTACCAGCCAGGCGCTGGCCCAGGTCAATCGTGATAACCAGCTGGTTACCCTGACGCCGTCACGTGATTTGCGTTACCTGTTGCAGGAAGTGCTGGAAAAACAGATGACCGCGCGCGGTTATATGATTGGCCCTAACGGTGCCGTTGACCTGCAGATTATTGTCAACAAACTCTATGCTAACGTCACCCAGGGGAATCTGCGTTACAGCATTACCACTAATGCGGATATTTCTATTATCGCAACGGCGAAGAATGGTAACCGTCAGGTCAAAACCTATCGTCAGACTTATAGTGTTGAAGGAGCCTTCAATGCGACTAACGAGAAGATTACCAATGCCGTGAATACTGCGATGAGCGATGTCATTTCTGATATGGCTCAGGACACCAGCATCAATGACTTCATTAAACAAAACGCCCGCTGAATGATATGATTGCTGCATGAATTTTCATCATGCAGCAGGGTGTCATGCGTTCAGACTATTTAAAAATTTTCAGCCAGCGTAACTTTACTGTTCTGCTATTACTGGGGTTTTCGTCAGGCTTACCGCTGGCATTAACGTCCGGTACACTTCAGGCCTGGATGACCGTTGAAAATATCGACCTGAAAACTATCGGTATTTTCTCTCTGGTCGGACAGGCCTACGTCTTTAAGTTTCTCTGGTCCCCCTTCCTGGACCGTTATTCTCCGCCGGTACTGAGCCGTCGCCGGGGATGGTTATTAATCGCGCAATGTGCCCTATTGATAACCATCGCTGCCATGGGCTTTGTTCAGCCGTCCGGTCATCTGACCTTACTGGCATTGCTGGCCGTGCTGGTCGCCTTTTGTTCGGCCTCACAGGATATCGTGTTTGATGCCTGGAAAACGGATGTGCTGCCGGCAGAGCAACGCGGGAGCGGTGCGGCAATTACCGTACTCGGTTACCGGCTCGCCATGCTGGTATCCGGGGGGCTGGCCCTCTGGCTGGCGGACCGTTTCCTTGGCTGGCATGCTACCTACTGGCTGATGGCTCTGCTGATGCTGCCCGGGATCCTCGGAACCCTGATAGCAAAAGAGCCGGAAATAACCGCCGTCCGTCCGCTGACCCTTCGTGAAGCCGTGGTCGCCCCCCTGCTTGACTTCTTCGGCCGTAATAATGCCTGGTTGATGATCACTCTGATTATCCTGTATAAACTCGGTGATGCTTTTGCGGGCGCGCTGAGTACCACCTTCCTGATCCGTGGCCTGGGCTTCAATGCCGGCGATGTCGGGCTGGTGAATAAAACGTTCGGGTTACTGGCAACCATCATCGGTGCCCTGTATGGCGGGGTTCTGATGCAACGGCTAACCCTGTTCCGCGCACTGATGTGGTTTGGTATCTTTCAGACGGTGTCCAATCTGGCTTACTGGTTACTGAGTATCACTCCGGCACACCTGTGGAGTATGGCCAGCGCCGTCTTTATCGAAAATCTGTGCGGGGGGATGGGCACTGCTGCATTCGTCGCTCTGCTGATGGCCTTGTGTAACGCATCATTTTCAGCCACACAGTTCGCATTACTGTCTGCACTCTCAGCGGTGGGCCGGGTCTATGTGGGGCCGGCCGCTGGCTGGCTGGTCGAACTTTGGGGATGGCCGCTGTTCTATGCCTTCACCGTCTTCGCCGGTGTTCCCGGGTTGTTGTTGTTGCTGATTAGCCGTCACAGCCTCAACGGACTGACTCAGCAAACCTCTTTTCCTCGGCGAACCACCTTTCCTGCCGCCTATCGTCTGGCTTTCCGGGTGTTTCTCGCCGGTTGTCTGGTACTTTTGGCCTGGCTGTCTACACTTATTCTGTCAGCGTTACATTGGTTACCCGCCGGATTTCAGGATGCGCCTGTTTTTGAAACAGGAATGGCCATTCTCTGCCTCGCCGTATTGTTCGGCGTGACACTCGATTTCCGGCAGATCAAAAAGTGACGTTAACTGCGTCACCTGAAGCAGGGTGAAACGTTATTTTACTTCACCCGCTTCACCTCTGTTAACAACTGCCCCAATGACAGCCAGCCGGTTGCGGTCATTATCGGTAAAATTGTTAACAAAAGGTTAAATTCTGATTTTTTGTAAAGAACGGGGAGCATTATAGCGATTAAGGAATAGTCGCGGGGAGTGCAGACCTGCCGGATAGAGTACTGACTAACTGACTGACGTATCTTAGTTTTTTAACCAAAGCCCACTTTTGTTAAATTTATCTAAAGGAAAGGATACATCCTCATGACAAAACCTCAATTTAGTTTACAGTAAAGAAACCTTACCGTAAAATGCCACCACACTTAAACGACAATAAGCCCTTTGTCATTGAGGTCGTTAAATGAGACTCAGGAAATACAGTAAAAGTTTGGGGATTTTGTCACTTATCACCGGCGCAGTGTTACTCAGTGGTTGTGATAGTGCCTTATTAAATCCCAAAGGTCAGATTGCAATGGAGCAACGTTCACTGATTATGACAGCCTTCGGCTTGATGTTAGTGGTGGTGATCCCTGTGATCTTTATGGCTATCGTGTTTGCCTGGAAATATCGGGCGTCGAATACGAACGCTAAATATTCACCTAACTGGTCACACTCAAATAAAGTAGAAGCTGTGGTGTGGATAGTGCCTATCCTTATCATTCTCTTCCTGGGTGTGTTGACATGGAAATCAACCCACGCACTTGAGCCCGCAAAACCTATTGCTTCAGATGTAAAACCTGTACAGATTGACGTCATTGCCCTCGACTGGAAATGGTTGTTTATCTATCCGGAACAAGGGATAGCAACCGTCAACCAGATTGCCTTCCCGGTCAATACGCCGGTCAGTTTCAGAATTACCTCGAACTCCGTCATGAACTCCTTCTTTATTCCTACTCTTGGCAGCCAGATCTATGCGATGGCGGGAATGCAGACCAAACTGCACCTGATTGCCAATCAGCCGGGAATTTTTGATGGTATTTCGTCGAACTTCAGCGGTCGCGGTTTCTCTGGTATGAAGTTCAAAGCCATTGCGACCAAAGATAACGCAGACTTCCTGCAGTGGGTAGATAAAGTGAAGGCGTCGTCAAATACGCTGACCACCATGGATCAATTCAACCAACTGGCAGCACCGAGTGAGAATAATCCCGTGGAGTACTTCTCTACCGCTAATCCGCAACTGTTCAACGAAGTTGTCGATAAGTTCATGGCACATGACGGGAATATGACCATGTCTCAGCACGAAGGCATGGATATGAGCCATCAGGCTACCGCCGGAGCAGGGGAATAAACCATGTTAGGAAAATTAAGTTTAGCGGCGATCCCATTTGACGTACCTATCGTTATGGTGACCTGTTCCGCTATTATTATTGTGGGTATCGCTATCCTGGCGGCTATCACTTACTTCGGTAAGTGGCAGTATCTGTGGTCGGAATGGATCACCTCCATCGACCATAAAAAGCTCGGTATCATGTACATTATCCTGGCGTTCGTCATGCTGTTGCGTGGTTTCGCCGATGCTATCATGATGCGTAGCCAGCAGGTACTGGCTTCAGCAGGTGAGGCAGGCTTCCTGCCCCCCCATCACTACGATCAGATCTTCACCGCTCACGGCGTGATTATGATCTTCTTCGTGGCGATGCCTTTTGTCGTCGGACTGATGAACATTGCCGTGCCTCTGCAAATTGGTGCGCGTGATGTCGCCTTTCCGTTCCTCAATAACCTCAGCTTCTGGTTTACCGCAATCGGTGTGATTCTGGTGAACCTGTCTCTCGGGGTCGGGGAATTTGCACAGACTGGCTGGCTGGCCTATCCGCCGCTTTCCGGGAGCGAATACAGTCCCGGGGTCGGGGTCGACTACTGGATCTGGAGTCTGCAATTATCCGGTATCGGGACGACGCTGACAGGGATCAACTTCTTCGTGACTATTCTGAAGATGCGTGCACCTGGCATGACGATGTTCAAAATGCCGATCTTTACCTGGGCATCGCTCTGTACCAACGTACTGATTATTGCTGCGTTCCCGGTACTGACGGTGACTCTGGCACTGCTGACGCTTGACCGTTATCTGGGCTTCCATTTCTTTACTAATGAAATGGGCGGCAACATGATGATGTACGTCAACCTGATCTGGGTCTGGGGACATCCGGAAGTGTATATTCTGGTGCTGCCGGTCTTCGGGGTCTTCTCTGAAGTCACTGCGACCTTCTCCAAAAAGCGGATGTTCGGCTACACCTCAATGGTGTGGGCAACCGTGGCAATTACCGTACTGTCGTTTGTTGTCTGGCTCCACCACTTCTTTACCATGGGTGCCGGAGCGAACGTCAACGCCTTCTTCGGTATTATGACCATGATTATCGCTATCCCTACCGGGGTAAAAATCTTCAACTGGCTGTTCACCATGTATCAGGGTCGCGTTCAGATGACCGCGCCGATGCTCTGGACCGTAGGTTTTATTATCACCTTCTCTGTGGGCGGAATGACCGGGGTGCTTCTGGCCGTGCCGGGTGCTGACTTTGTCCTGCATAACAGCCTGTTCCTGATTGCTCACTTCCACAACGTGATTATCGGTGGTGTGGTCTTCGGTTGTATGGCGGGTGTCACTTACTGGTTCCCGAAAGCGTTCGGCTTCACGCTGAATGAAACCTGGGGTAAACGTTCTTTCTGGTGCTGGATCATCGGTTTCTTCGTCGCCTTTATGCCGCTGTATGCGTTAGGCTTCATGGGAATGACCCGTCGTCTGAGTCAGAACATCGACCCGCAATTCCATCCGCTGCTGGTGGTGGCCGCCTGTGGTGCCGGGATTATCGCGCTGGGTATTCTGTGTCAGCTCATTATGTTCTGGGTGTCTGTCCGTGACCGCGACCAAAACCGTGATCTGACCGGTGACCCGTGGGGTGCCCGTACACTGGAGTGGTCTATCTCCTCCCCTCCTCCGGTTTATAACTTTGCCGTGATCCCTGAAATTCATGAACGTGATGCTTTCTGGGAAATGAAGGAACGCGGTGAGGCGTACCAGCAGCCCGCGCATTATGAAGCGATTCATATGCCGAAAAATAGCGGCGTTCCGGCCATTATCGCGCTGTTTGCCACCATTTTCGGTTTTGCCATGATCTGGTGGATTTGGTGGCTGGCGGGAATTTCCTTTGTTGCCATTATCGCGCTGTGGATTGCTAAAAGCTTCGATGAAGATGTGGATTACTATGTCTCTGCCGAAGAGGTCGAACGGACTGAACGCAAACACTTTGAAGAACTCAGCAAAGCAGGTGTGAAATAATGTCTTCTCCAACTCTGTCTAAACAGCACGACGCCCATGCAGCGCATGGGCATCACGATGCAGGAGCCAATAAAGTCTTTGGCTTCTGGATCTACCTGATGAGTGACTGCATTATCTTTGCAACACTGTTTGCTACCTATGCGGTGATGGTGCATAACACCGCCGGGGGGCCTTCAGGTAAGAATTTCTTCGAACTGCCTTATGTTCTGGGTGAAACAGCACTATTGTTGTTCAGCTCAATAACCTACGGCTTCTCTGTCATCGCCATGAACAGAAACAGCAAAAATGCCGTAGTCGGCTGGCTGGTGCTGACTTTCCTGCTCGGCCTTGGCTTTATCGGTATGGAGATCAATGAGTTCCACCATCTGATTGCCGAAGGCTGGGGGCCGCAACGCAGTGGTTTCCTGTCCGCTTTCTTCACGCTGGTCGGCACGCATGGTCTGCACGTGACCTGTGGCCTGATCTGGATGCTGGTTCTGATGTATCAGGTCGCGACCCGTGGGCTGAATGCGGCTAACCGTACCCGTATCATGTGTCTGAGCCTGTTCTGGCACTTCCTGGATGTGGTTTGGATCTGTGTATTTACCATTGTCTATCTGATGGGGGCCATGTAATGAGTCATACTGTAAATGAGCATGGTGCATCTCACGGGAGTCTGAAGTCTTATATTACGGGCTTTATTCTTTCTGTCATCCTGACGGGGATCCCGTTCTGGATGGTGATGGAGGGCAGTGCAGAAAAAAGCACAACGCTTGTGGTGGTCGTTCTCTGTGCGGTGGTTCAGGTGATCGTTCACCTTGTCTGCTTCCTGCATCTGGACCGTAAGTCAGAGGGGGGCTGGAACCTGGTGGCCATCGTCTTCTCAGCAATCATTATTCTGATTGTTGTCGTTGGCTCACTCTGGATCATGTGGAATCTTAACTACAACATGATGCCCCACTAAGAGTTATACGTCATGATTAAGCAATACCTGCAAGTGACAAAACCAGGAATTATTTTCGGAAATCTAATTTCTGTGGTGGGTGGGTTTTTACTGGCCTCCAAGGGCAGTATTAATTACACCTTATTCCTCACATCTATGGTCGGCGTATCATTAGTGGTGGCATCGGGTTGTGTCTTTAACAACGTGATCGACCGTGATATCGACCGGAAAATGGAGAGAACGAAGAACAGGGTTCTCGTGAAAGGACTCATTTCCGCGAAAACCAGCCTGGTGTATGCGACCCTTCTGGGTATTGCTGGCTTTATGATGTTGTATTTTGGCGCCAATCCACTGGCAATGTGGTTATCAGTGATTGGCTTCATCGTCTACGTCGGCATCTACAGCCTCTATATGAAGCGTCATTCGGTGTACGGCACGTTAATCGGGAGTCTTTCAGGGGCAGCCCCCCCTGTTATCGGTTACTGTGCCGTATCGAATGAATTTGATGCCGGAGCCATTATCCTGCTGGCAATCTTTAGCCTCTGGCAAATGCCGCATTCCTATGCCATTGCCATTTACCGGTTTAAAGATTACCAGGCCGCTAATATTCCGGTATTACCGGTGGTGAAAGGGATCCCGGTCGCTAAACATCATATTACCATTTATATTCTGGCCTTTATGATAGCAACACTGATGCTCTCTCTGGGCGGATATGCAGGCTACAAGTATCTGGTGGTAGCTGCGGTGGTGAGTCTCTGGTGGCTCGGTATGGCCCTTTCCGGCTATAAGCGTACCAATGATGATCGCCTCTGGGCCAGGAAGTTATTTGTCTTCTCTATTGTTGCCATTACCGCTCTCAGCGTGATGATGTCCGTCGATTTTATGACCCCGACATCAAAAGATCTGCTGACTTACGTCTGGTAACTCCCCTCCCCTGTCAGATCAACAAAGGCGCGACATACGCGCCTTTTCTTTTTTTGTTACTTCTGTTTGTAAAGTATTATTTTACCGGGCTTGTTGTGCACCTTACTATAGCGTCAGTCAATAAAAAGAGGTTTTGATGAACGATAATAAAATGACGTCGCTGGAACGGAGAGCAACATGGGGACTCGGCACCGTCTTTTCGCTACGGATGCTGGGTATGTTTATGGTGCTGCCCGTATTAACGACCTATGGTATGGCCCTGCAGGGGGCCTCTGAAGCGCTGATTGGTTTAGCCATTGGCATCTATGGTTTAGCTCAGGCCGTATTCCAGATCCCGTTCGGGTTACTGTCTGACCGTATTGGCCGCAAACCCTTAATCGTCGGAGGGCTGTTGTTATTTGTACTGGGTAGCGTCATCGCCGCCTGTACGCAGTCTATCTGGGGAATTATTCTCGGGCGCGCTTTACAGGGTTCCGGGGCCATTGCCGCGGCAGTGATGGCGCTGCTTTCTGACCTGACCCGTGAACAGAACCGTACCAAAGCGATGGCATTTATCGGTATCAGCTTTGGGGTCACTTTTGCCATTGCCATGGTGATAGGCCCGGTGGTTACCCATATCCTGGGTCTGCATGCCCTGTTCTGGATGATTGCGATACTGGCTACCCTCGGCATTATTATTACGCTGGCCATTGTCCCTTCCGCCAAAGATCATGTACTGAACCGTGAGTCCGGCATGGTAAAAGGCAGCTTTAAAAAGGTGCTGGCCAGCCCGCGGTTACTGAAGCTGAATTTCGGGATCCTTTGCTTACATATCCTGCTCATGTCGAGCTTTGTGGCTCTGCCAGGTCAGTTCGAAAATGCAGGTTTCCCGCCATCACAGCACTGGAAAGTCTATTTTGTCACCATGCTGATTGCATTTGTGGTCGTCATGCCTTTCGTCATCATTGCCGAAGTAAAACGCAGGATGAAAGCGGTATTTATCAGTTGTGTCGCCCTGCTGGTCATTGCAGAAATTATTCTTTGGGGAGCAGGCACACACTTCTGGACCCTGGTGGTCGGCGTACAGGTGTTCTTTATCGGTTTTAATCTGATGGAAGCGATTCTGCCTTCACTGATCAGTAAAGAATCACCGGCAGGCTATAAAGGAACGGCGATGGGCGTCTATTCCACCAGCCAGTTTATCGGTGTCGCTATTGGCGGTAGCCTGGGCGGCTGGATCTTCGGTCATATGGATGCGCAAACCGTTTTCCTGGCCGGAACCCTGCTGGCCGTGGTCTGGCTGCTGGTCAGTCTGACCATGAAAGAGCCACCGTATGTCAGCAGCCTGCGACTGGTGTCAGATCAGCTGCACCATACTCCCGGCCTTGAGCAGAAATTATCCGCCGTCGAGGGTGTTTCCTCGGTCATGATGGTACCGGACGAAAACAGTATCTATGTAAAAATTGACAGTAAAGTCACCAGCCGCGAAGCGCTGGAAACGCTGATTGCAGAGTATCAGCCTCAGCAGGCGTAATATCAGCCCCTGTCATACAAAAACGCGGCCCGGAGAGAGCCGCGTTTTTTTTACCGGAACCAGTTAGTCACGGAAGTTTTTGAACTGGAAAGGCTGGCCCAGGTTGCCGCCGCGAACCAGTGCCATCGCACCCTGAAGATCATCGCGGGATTTTCCGGTCACCCGTAATGACTCCCCCTGGATCTGCGTCTGGACTTTCAGCTTGCTGTCTTTGATCAGTTTTACGATTTTTTTGGCGACATCCGTTTCGATGCCCTTTTTCAGTTTCGCGTCCACAGACCAGTTTTTACCGCTGTGTTCGATCTCTTCAGGCACTTCCAGCGCTGCCCCTTCAATTCCGCGCTTTAATAATTTCTCACGCAGAATATCCACCAGTTGTTTCACCTGAAAATCCGATTCCGAACTGATCTTAATGGTTTCATTTTTTTCGTTTAATTCAACCGCAGCAACCACGTTACGAAAATCAAAACGGGTAGATAATTCGCGGCTGGCATTTTCTACCGCATTGCGCACTTCCTGAAGTTCAACTTCAGAAACAATATCGAAAGATGGCATATTCTCTTCTCCTGATTCGGTGTTGCCATGCATAATACGCAGATCGACGCGGTAAAAAAATGCCTGAGCCTGAAAACATCAGACCCGGCAGCGAAAACCGGTATTTTTGTCGCCGGCTATCCGGAGTTATTATGAAAATTACGGTACTGGGGTGCGGAGCCCTGGGACAACTATGGCTGTCAGCCTTACACCGTCAGGGACATGAGGTTCAGGGATGGCTACGCAATGCTCATTCCGGCACCCACGTTCATATCACCGCTCCTGACGGAGAAATGCATCGTCACTGGTTTCCGGCCAATCGCCAGGCATTGCTTGCGGACTGCGAGTTACTACTGGTAACGCTTAAAGCAGCACAAATTTCGTCCGCCGTTCTGCAAATTCAGCCCTTATTGCCCTCCCGCTGCATTATCGTACTGATGCATAACGGGATGGGGGTGGTTGATGAGTTACCTCCCCTGCCCCAGACTGTACTGCGGGCGATTACGACGCATTCCGCCTGGCGTCAACAGGGACGGGTCATCCATGTTGCCCATGGGGTCACGCATATCGGGCCTGTGGCCAGCAATGAAAACCATCTCAGTCCGCTGGCTGACCTGCTGCATGAGGCATTACCGGAAGTGGCCTGGCATAACGATATCCTGCCCGCCTGCTGGAATAAGCTGGCCATCAATTGTGTGATCAATCCGCTCAGCATTAAATACGACTGTACTAACGGTGAACTCCTGCAGTACGGCGGTGAAATTACCACGCTCTGTGAGGAGATAGCCGCAGTAATGAACCGTGAGGGCCTGCATGCCGATGCCAGGCAACTGGAGCAGAATGTGACCCATGTCATGCAGAACAGCGCGGCTAACTATTCATCTATGCTGCAGGATATCCGCACGGGGCGCACAACAGAAACAGACTATATTACCGGCTACCTGCTGCGTAAGGCTGCCGGGTATGGTCTTGCGGCCCCCGCAAATCGCGAATTATATCAGAGAGTAAAAATAAAGGAGTCGGCCAATGGGCACCCAAAAATCAGTGCTGGTTTGTCTGGCGCATGGCAGTGAAGAAACCGAAGCGGTTACCGTTATCGACCTGCTGGTCAGGGCAGGCATTCACGTCACTACAGCCAGTACAGAAAGCGATGGTGAACTGCTGATCACCTGCTCCCGTGGCGTCAGATTACAATGCGATACCGCGCTGGTCTCCGTTGCGGATCAGCCTTTTGATGCACTGGTTCTGCCAGGGGGACAGAAAGGGGCTGAAACCTTCAGCGAAAGCGTCCTGTTGCTGGAAACCCTCCGTCAGTACCGGACAACCGACCGGATTGTCGCTGCCATTTGCGCAGCACCGGCGCTGGTGCTGGCAGCCCATGAGCTTTTCCCGGACGGAAATATGACCGGCTTCCCTGGCCTGCGCGAAAGTATTCCGGCAAAACAGTGGGTCGAACGCCGGGTCGTCTGGGATCCACGAGTGAACCTGCTGACCAGTCAGGGACCGGGGACCGCGTTTGATTTTGGGCTGAAACTGATTGATCTGCTGGCAGGCCCTGACACCGCCCGGGAAGTGGCTGAACCTCTGGTTCTGGCCCCGGGGATCTATAACTACCAGGAAATCTGATACAAAAAAGCCCGTGATAAGGTGAGTTATCACGGGCTTTCAGAGGTTATCTGCCGTTACGGACGATACACTTTCACATTCGTATAGCCCTGCTCATGCAGGTAAAGTGCCTGCAGACGACTCATCACTCCCCGATCACAATACAGAAGCCAGGTACGGCTCTGGTCAAGGTCAGCAAACTGGCTGCCGAGCTTATAAAACGGCAGCGATTTGATCTCGACATTCCCCGCCTGTAACGGGTTCTCTTCGTATTCATCGACCGACCGGATATCCAGGATACTGTCGTTTTCACCGAACGCATCCACCGTTTCAATCTCAACCACATCGCGGGCCGCTTGCTCCGCAATCTCGCGAATATCCAGATTGCTGGCTTCTTCAACCACTTTTTCCAGGATACCGAAATCGAAGTTTTCTTCTTCGGCCAGGATCTTACTCTTCAGCGCTTTCACTGTCGGACTTTTGGAGATCACACCACAGTATTCCGGCATGGTACGGGCAAAATCTTCCGTCCCGATCTTACGCGCCACATCAATGATATGTTCTTTATCATGAGAGATCAGCGGGCGCAGGATCAGTGTGTCACTGGCATTATCAATTAAGCGCAGATTGGTCAGCGTCTGGCTGGAGACCTGGCCGAGTGCTTCACCGGTCACCAGCGCCTGCACGCCATAGCGCTCTGCCACCATGGAGGCAGCACGAACCATCATGCGCTTAAGCACAACCCCCATCTGGCCGTCATCGATATTTTCGAGGATGGCACCCACAACAGGTTCAAAGTCGATGGCGACAAACCGGACACGGTGCGAACGACCGTAACGGGTCCAGAGGTAATGAGCCACCTGCCGCACACCAATCTCATGGGCAGCGCCCCCGAGATTGAAGAAACAATAGTGCACCCGGCATCCGCGACGCATCAGCATATAGCTGGACACACCGGAATCGAACCCACCGGAGATTAGCGATAAAACATCTTCCTGCGTCCCGATAGGGAAGCCGCCAATACCTTCATGCCGTTCGGTCACCAGCAACAGACGGTCATCGTCGATTTCCAGGTTAACCGTCACTTCCGGACGGGTTAACCGGACAGAGGCGGAAGGAATGTGCTGGTTCAGTCCGCCGCCAACATAACGCTCAACATCCTGTGAGCTGAACTCATGTTTCCCGCGGCGTTTAGCACGGACACAGAAGGTTTTACCTTCCAGTCTTTCACGGTTTAATGCCAGGGTCTGCTCAAAGATGTCGTGCATATCGGTGTAAGTATGTTCTTCCACCGCCAGGATATGATGGATCCCGGGAATACGCGTCAACTCTTCGGCAATTACCGGTTTCAGCGCTTCATTTTTTGAACGGACGACAATGTGGTCCCAGTGACGAACAACTTTGATCTCTTCGTCGACGGTTTTCAGGATATTGCGAATATTTCCGTTAAGGATTTTAATAAAACGCAGTCGTACAGACTGGCTTTTAATCGTGATTTCCGGAAACAGTTTTATGATAAACTTCATGGCGGCACAGGCTTATTCAGGGAAAATAAGTGTTAATAACTTACACACTTAACTGTTAAAATCAGAGAATGGCGGACAGCTTCGGAGATGTCCCGCATCCAGGATGCGCGAGTATATCATCTTTGTTGCGACTCTGCTTCTGCAACCTCTGTCACATTGATCATTTTGCTAATCGTTTGTGGTCAGCTACCATAAGTGATTACAATTGAATATATAAATCGTTGAGCCGGTGTCTACTATGCCTAAAAAAACCGAACCTTCTGTCAGCTTTGAACAAGCGCTGCAGGAGCTGGAAAGCATTGTCCGTCGTCTGGAAGGGGGGGAATTGCCATTAGAAGAAGCCCTGAACGAATTTGAAAAAGGCGTAAAGCTTGCCAAAACCGGCCAGCAAACATTACAGAAAGCCGAGCAACGGGTGCAGATCTTACTGAAACCGGATGAAAATGCCGGCCTGAATGCCTTCACCCCGGACAGTCACTAATGGATTTGTCGATATTACTGGCCACCTATCGTCAGCGGGTGGATAACACATTAACCCGATTACTTAATGACCTGCCCTTTCAGAGTTCTCCACTGGTGAATGCCATGGAGCACGGCGTATTGTTAGGCGGCAAGCGTATGCGGCCGTTTCTGGTCTATGCTACCGGTCATATGCTGGGGGTTCCGCTCCCGGTGCTGGATATCCCTGCCGCGGCCATTGAATGTATTCATGCCTACTCATTGATCCATGATGATCTGCCTGCGATGGATGATGATGCATTACGACGGGGGCAACCGACCTGTCATATCGCTTTTGGTGAAGATACCGCCATTCTGGCCGGTGACGCCTTACAGACTCTGGCTTTCACTGCCCTGAGTACTCATCCGATGCAGGACGTCACGGCAGAAACCCGGCTGGCCATGATCTCCGAACTCGCCACCGCCAGTGGCGCTGCAGGTATGTGTGGCGGACAGGCGCTGGATTTAGCCGCGGAAGGAAAATCCGTCGGTCTGGAGGCACTGGAGACTATCCATCGCCATAAAACCGGCGCATTAATTCGTGCGGCAGTCAGAATAGGTGCCTGTTGTGCCGGCGAAAAAGCCCTGCCGTTGCTGCCGGAACTTGATCGTTATGCCAGTTCTATCGGGCTGGCTTTTCAGGTTCAGGATGACATCCTCGATGTTGTCGGCGACACCGAGGTTATCG
The DNA here is from genome assembly GCF_000735525.1 of Tatumella ptyseos ATCC 33301. Classification (GTDB taxonomy): domain Bacteria; phylum Pseudomonadota; class Gammaproteobacteria; order Enterobacterales; family Enterobacteriaceae; genus Tatumella; species Tatumella ptyseos. The sequence goes on from NZ_JMPR01000046.1 coordinate 31,893, forward strand.
GTAAACGCCAGGGGGCCGATATCGCCCTCGGGAAAAGCACCTACCCGGCCCTGCTTGGCCTTGAAGGGGCCCGCGAAAAGGCCCGCCTGCTCTGCCAGGAAGCCATGGATGCATTGGATAAGCTCGCCGAAAAATCTTTCGATACCGCCTCATTACAGGCGCTGGCGGGTTATATAATTGAACGTGATAAATAACATCCATAATGAGTCACTGATGAGTTTTGATACCACCCAATACCCGACACTGGCGCTGGCAAGCACAGTGCAGGAATTACGTCTATTGCCAAAAGAGAAGCTCCCTGCCCTGTGTGGTGAGCTGCGTCAATACCTGCTCGACAGTGTCAGCCAGTCCAGCGGCCATTTTGCCTCCGGACTGGGGGTCGTCGAACTGACGGTCGCTCTGCACTATGTTTACAATACACCGTTCGATCATCTGGTCTGGGATGTCGGTCATCAGGCATATCCGCACAAGATCCTGACCGGCCGTCGTGACCGTATCGGCACTATCCGTCAGAAAAACGGGCTGCACCCGTTTCCGTGGCGCGATGAAAGTGAACACGACGTACTGAGTGTTGGTCATTCATCAACCTCGATCAGTGCCGGACTGGGCATGGCGGTAGCGGCAGAAAAAGAAGCCGCAGGACGCCGCACCGTCTGTGTGATAGGTGACGGTGCCATTACCGCAGGTATGGCCTTTGAAGCCATGAACCATGCCGGCGATATTAAGCCGGACATGCTGGTGATCCTGAACGATAACGATATGTCGATTTCAGAGAATGTCGGGGCGCTGAATAACCGGGTGGCCCAAATCCTCTCCGGAAAAACCTATTCACGGTTGCGGGAAAGTGGCAAACGCGTTCTGACCGGGCTGCCGCCAATCAAAGAGCTGGTAAAACGTACCGAAGAACACCTGAAAGGAATGGTTTCCCCGGGTACATTATTCGAAGAGCTTGGCTTTAATTATATCGGTCCGGTCGACGGTCATGATGTGCTGACACTGGTCAGTACATTAACCAATATGCGTAACCTGAGCGGCCCGCAATTTCTGCATATCATCACCCGTAAAGGGAAAGGCTACGCACCGGCAGAACAGGATCCTATTGCCTGGCATGCGGTACCGAAGTTTGACCCGGCCAGCGGAGCGCTGCCTAAGAGCAAAGACGGCATTCCCACCTATTCCAAAATCTTCGGCGACTGGCTGTGTGAAATGGCTGCACAGGACGATAAGCTGATGGGGATCACCCCTGCGATGCGTGAAGGCTCCGGGATGGTCCGTTTTTCCCGCGAATATCCGCAGCAATATTTTGATGTCGCGATTGCCGAACAACATGCGGTGACCTTTGCCGCAGGCATGGCCATTGGCGGCTATAAACCGGTCGTGGCGATTTACTCGACCTTTCTGCAACGTGCCTACGATCAATTGATCCATGATGTTGCTATTCAGAAACTGCCGGTGTTGTTTGCTATTGACCGCGGAGGTATTGTCGGTGCCGACGGACAGACCCACCAGGGCGCCTTCGATATTGCCTTCCTGCGCTGTATTCCGGACCTGGTGATCATGACCCCGAGTGACGAAAATGAATGCCGGAACATGCTGTATACCGGTTATCACCATCAGCAGGGGCCAAGTGCGGTGCGCTATCCGCGGGGTAATGGTCGCGGGCTGGAAAGTGAGCCGCTGCAACAGTTACCGCTGGGTAAAGGCCTCGTGAAACGTCAGGGAGAAAAAATCGCTATTCTGAACTTCGGGACGCTGTTGCCTGAAGCCGAAAGCGTGGCCGAATCACTGAATGCTACCCTGGCTGATATGCGCTTTGTGAAGCCTATGGATGAAGCTCTGGTGCTGCAACTGGCAGAAAGCCACGACATGCTGGTGACGCTGGAAGAAGGTGCTATTAGCGGGGGTGCCGGTAGCGGAGTGAATGAAATTCTGATGGCAGCACGTCGCATGACACCGGTACTGAACCTGGGGCTGCCTGACCGCTTTATTTCACAGGGCACTCAGGATGAAGTTCGTCATGACCTGGGGCTGGATGCAGAGGGAATTCTGGCGGCTATCGAACGCTGGCAGGCGCTGTAAGCAGAAAGTCAGATTCGGCAACGGGTTTGCCGAATCTGACCCGTTTCTGATTGGGACAAGACTCAGAAAGGAATGAATGCAGGAAAGTAGTGCGCTACCGCAAAGATTAACGCCGCAGAGATCACCCCGGCGACAATATCATCAACCATGATCCCCATACCTCCCCGGACATTGCGGTCAAACCAGCGGATTGGCCAGGGCTTCCAGATATCGAAAACGCGGAAAACAACGAACCCTATCGCAATCCATTGCCAGTGGTGATTCGGGATCGCCACCAGCGTTATCCACATACCGATAAATTCATCCCAGACAATACTGCCGTGATCATGAACACCCATATCTTTTGCGGTTCTGTGGCAGAGATAAACGCCCAGACAGATCCCCAGCAACACAATCAGATAATAGAGTTCCTGCGGTAACTGGATCAGAAAATACCAGAACGGTATCGCCGCCAGCGACCCGGCCGTCCCCGGCATCACCGGGCTAAGCCCGCTACCGAAACCTACGGCAAGCAGGTGCCACGGATTAGTCAGTCGCAGACGTGAGATGACTTGCTGTCTATTTCCGGCCAAAATGATCGTATCCTTTCACATGTATCGTGGCAGGTTTACCCTGATCCAGCAGAACCAGCCCTTCACTCTCCGGCGCAATCTGGCCGATACAGTGATAGGGAACCCCCAGGTGGTCAAGGGACACCGCCAGCGCACCCCGATTGATCTCCGGTACGGTGAAGCATAGCTCATAATCTTCGCCGCCACTGAGTGCCCAGCGCTGTGCCTGCTCTTTACCAAACCCTTCTTTCAGTGCTGTAGAAAGTGGCAAGGTATCAATATTAATTCTGGCACCGACCCGGCTGTTCTTCAGAATATGGCCTAAGTCTGCCAGCAGGCCGTCCGAAATATCAATCGCTGACGTGGCGAGATCTCTTAACGCCTGCCCCTGAAGAATACGCGGTACCGGACGAAGGTGACGCTTGATCAATGCCTCATAGATGGCCGGGTCATCGGTACGGACATGATGCTGCAACAGCGCCAGCCCTGCGGCACTGTCCCCCAGGGTTCCGGTCACAAAGATCCAGTCTCCGGGTTTCGCACCATTACGTTTCAGCGCCCGCCCTTCCGGGATCAGCCCGTGAATACCGAGCGTCATACTGAGCGGACCCCGGGTGGTATCCCCGCCAATCAATTGCATGTCGTAATAATTCAGAAGTTCAAACAGGCTGTCACTGAATGCCTGCAACCACTCTTCATCGACAGAGGGTAATGTCAGTGCCAGTGTCAGCCAGGCAGGATCTGCGCCCATGGCAGCAAGGTCACTGAGATTGACCGCTAAGGCTTTGTAACCAAGGTCTGAAGGGTGGATATCACGCAGGAAATGTATCCCTTCCACCAGCGTATCGGTACTGATCGCCAGGGTCTTTTTTTCAGGGACATTAAGAAGAGCGCAATCGTCTCCGATGCCTTTAACAACATCACGACGAGAGCTGGTAACACGATTAAAATAACGAGCAATGAGCTCAAATTCGCCACAGGACATAAGCGGGATCACTAAGCAGGTACGTTATTGATATAAAAAAGGCCGGAGAACCGGCCTGAGTATCATTACTTACGATTCGGACGAATTTGTGGTGCTGCTTTATCCAGAACGCCATTCACAAACTTATGGCTGTCTTCGGCACCAAAGACCTTCGCCAGCTCAATGCCTTCATTGATAGCGACTTTATAAGGCACGTCGTCACGTTTGCTCAGTTCGTACAGCGCAATACGTAAGGCGGCTTTTTCAACCTGGCCCAGTTCATCCAGACGACGGGTCAGGTAAGGCTGCATCAGACCATCAAGATAGGCACTGTTGTTCGCGACACCAGCCAGTATTTCGCGGAAATAGTTAACATCAACATCTTTGACGTCCTGTTCCGCCAGAAACTGGTATTCCACATCGGAAATGTCATTATTGGATATCTGCCAGGAATAGAGTGCCTGGAGGGCACACTCCCGGGCACGGCGGCGAGCAGCAGGTTTCACAAAATTCCCCTTAAGATCAGGCGTTAATAGCTTCTAATACATTAATCATTTCAAGTGCGGTCAGTGCCGCTTCGGCACCTTTATTACCCGCTTTAGTACCGGCACGCTCAATAGCCTGCTCGATATTTTCGGTCGTTAACACTCCGAAGGCGACAGGAATGTCACTGTTCATTGCCACGCTGGCAATCCCTGAACTGGCTTCCCCGGCCACAAATTCAAAGTGCGCTGTTCCGCCACGGATCACCGTGCCAAGCGCGATCACCGCGTTATATTTGCCGGTGTTGCACAGCGCGCGCGCAGCCAGAGGTAATTCGTAAGCTCCGGGTACCCAGACGACGGTAATATTTTCATCTTTCACCTGACCAATACGTTTCAGCGCATCGATAGCACCGTCCAGCAGACTGTCATTGATAAAATTATTAAAACGGGCAATGACAATGGCAACGTTAGCTTCAGGCGTTGCTACAGCAGCTTCGATAATTTTCATACACTTCCTTTCAGGTAAAAGTCGGGTCGCCCGGCAAGGGGGGCGAATTTTAGCATACTCTTTCGCGCTCTGCTCTCGCTTTTGCGCAAACTCTCATTCCGGGCGTAAAATAACCCGTAAGTCATCACCGATACGGCGAACATCCTCAAAACAAAATGCCGGGGCCTCGGCCAGCCGGGTAAGCCCCGGTAAGGCACAGAGCCCGCGGGCTTCATTACCGAGAAGCTTCGGCGCCAGGTAAACAATTAATTCATCCACCACCCCGGCACGTATCAGAGCACCGGCCAGGGTCGCCCCGGCTTCGGTCCAGACACTGTTGATCTGCTGGCGGCCTAACTGCATCATCAGCGCGACGAGATCAAACCCGCCGTTGTGTTCCGGCACCACTATCTGCTTCACCGTGTCAGGCCATTCCCCGTCGGGGCGGGAACGTATCAGCCAGGTTTCGCCTGGCCCGGAAAACACCGACTGTGCTGGCTGTAATTGCTGCTGCCGGTCGGCTATTACGCGGATGGGCTGGCGAAGACAGGCTTCTCCGCCGATGGCCGCCAGCGTCTGACTGTCCAGTGAACCGGCACGCACGGTGAGCGCGGCATTATCCGCAATAACCGTTTTCGCCGTGCTGAGAATGGCATGACTCTGTGCGCGGAACTGCTGCACATCCCTGCGGGCGGCATCGGAGGTGATCCACTGGCTTTCGCCGCTCGCCATGGCCGTTCTGCCATCCAGCGAAGCCCCCAGTTTCAACTGTAGCCACGGAAATCCGGTACGCATACGCTTCAGAAAACCACGGTTCAGGGCTTCCGCTTCCTGTTGCATCAGACCATGACTGACCTCAATCCCGGCCTGGCGCAGCCGATACAGCCCCCGGCCTGCCACTTCCGGATTCGGATCCTGCATCGCCGCAACCACACGGGAGACTCCGGCCGCAATTAAGGCATCACAACAGGGAGGGGTCCGGCCAAAATGGCTGCATGGCTCCAGCGTGACATAAGCCGTGCCGCCGCGCGCTGCCTCTCCGGCGGCACGCAAGGCATGGACTTCCGCATGAGGCTCCCCGGCCCGCTGATGCCACCCTTCCCCGACAATCTGCCCGTCACGGACAATCACACACCCGACATTCGGGTTCGGTGCGGTGGTAAAGCGGCCCCGTCTGGCAAGTTCCAGCGCCCTGGCCATAAATACCTGATCAGTCATTCACGTTTATCCTGTAACCGGGCAATTTCTTCGCCGAACTCGCGGATATCCTCGAAACTGCGATACACAGAGGCAAAGCGAATATAAGCCACTTTATCCAGCATTTTCAGCTCATCCATCACCAGATTACCCAGCATTTTACTGGGCACTTCTCTCTCTCCGGTGGCCCGCAGATGTGCTTTAATCCGGTGAACTGCACTGTCCAGCGCGTCCGAACTCACCGGACGCTTTTCCAGTGCTTTCATCATGCCGCGCATCAGTTTATCTTCGTCAAAGGGTTCACGCACATCGTCACTTTTTACCACTCTTGGCATCACCAGTTCCGCGACCTCAAACGTGGTAAACCGCTCATGGCAGACCAGACACTGACGACGACGGCGTACCGACGACCCCTCACTGACCAGCCGGGAGTCTATGACCTTGGTATCTACGGCTGCGCAAAACGGACAATGCATCGAATTATTCCCAAGCTTAAGTAATCATTCAGTCTAGTGTAACGCGAAGACATCGTTAACTAAATGTATTCACGTGCGGTGACTTTCATTTTGCCGCAACCACGTTATTCTTTATCTCTGTTTACGACTATGCTTAATGTGTTTATCGTAAATATTCACAAAAAAATCAGGAGTCAATGAGTATGGGTTTATTTAGTTTTGTTAAAGAAGCGGGTGAAAAACTGTGGGATTCCGTCTCTGCCGATGATGGCAGCAAAATCCAGGATCATTTAAAAAAGCTGGGCATTCCTGACAGCGATAAAGTGAATGTCAGTGTTAATGACGGGACAGCAACCGTGACCGGTGATGGCCTGAGCCAGGAACTGAAAGAAAAAATCCTGGTTGCCGTCGGTAACGTGGCAGGGATCACCCATGTGGATGACCAGGTCAGCACCAGCGGCCCGGAAACTACCCCGACAATCTATACCGTAAAATCCGGAGACACACTGAGTGCTATCTCTAAGCAGGTTTACGGAGATGCTAACCAGTACAACAAAATCTTTGAAGCGAACAAGCCTATGCTGACAAGCCCGGACAAAATTTATCCGGGCCAGGCACTGCGTATTCCACAGGCATAATATCCGCATGAAGAGTACCCGTCTCAGCATCATTGCCGTTTCATTATTACTTGCGGGATGCAGTTCGTCACAGCCCCCGGCACGGCTGACCGACAGTGTCGGTCAGCTAAACCGGGATCTGAGCCGGTTATCCGCCCAGTCAGAGGCCGTCACTTATCAGCGGCAGCTCAATGCGGCGTCCACCCGCGGTGCCTGGCTACTGCCTCTGGCGGACAGCCCGGTGTCTCTCATTACCGCGCAAGGTAAGGTGCTGACCCGGCTGGCCCCGGTAAGCCCCGGGGGCTTGCCGGTATTGCTGGTCAAAAACCAGCAGACCGGGTCGCTGCCCCCTTTTACCATCACAGCCGAACTGGCGGTAGTTTCTGCTAAGGAAGGATACCGGAATGCTGTGCCGGTTATTCTGAAACGCCAGGTACTACAGCGGGCTGTCCCGCTGGCACCGTCTGAACAGGCCCGCTTTATTCTGCCGGAAGTCAGGCTTAAAGGTGACCAGGTGCTGGTGGTCAATGTTCATCAGTTTATGCCGGAAATTTCAGCCGCAGTGACGCGCCCCCGCTAACGGGGAGACGAGTCCTGATATCGGTTGACCGTTTTCTGACGGTAAAACGCCTGATGAATCTTATCAGGCGTTTTGTATTATGGACTATGCCCCGAAATCGCTATAAAGCCGTTTAAGCGGTGAGCGCAATAAGGCTTATGTTAAACGGACTGAATAATGAGAGACCTTACAACAAAATCTATGGTAAGAATCAGATACCAGAAAGGGGAAATTTAAGGGTGAAAATGAAAGGAAGTTGCCTTTGTAAAAGTATCCATTATGAGTGTGATGCGTTAATTAATGGGATAGTCAATTGCCATTGTAATACATGCAGAAAGGCGCATGCGGCTCCTTATGCTCCAACTGCCGGGGTTAAACGAGAACATTTCAGGTGGCTTGAAGGAATTGAATATTTAAACTCCTATGAATCTTCCGCTGGAAAAGTTCGCCACTTTTGTTCGGTTTGCGGCTCTCATCTTATGGCGGAGCGTGTGTCTCAAGATCATGTGATACTACGTGTAGCCACTTTAGACGAGGCTCCCCCTGATACAGTTATTTCTCATATTTGGTGTTCACATGATGTTTCATGGCTAAAAGAAAATAAGGGAGTACCTCATTTCGATGAGTGGCAAACGGATGAGTGATCGAAATACCTATCGGCCCCTTACAGATATCTGATGTGGTCAGAGGGTATTTATGTCAGGAAAAAGCCGTCCATTGCCGTTATACTCAACTGAAGGGCTTATGTTAAATCTGTTTTAGTCAGATAATGCCTCTGAATTCCTTCATCCGGAAAATCGGGCAGGCTCATCTGAAGTTGATAGCCTTGCTTCACGTAAAACGGGAGCGCTTGAAAGCTAAAAGTATCAACTAAACCATGCTTACAACCTGTTCGCTTCCCCTCCTGCTCTGCCGCTTTCATTAGCATGCTTCCCAGGCCGGAGCCTCTGGTCTCTTCGCTTACCCACAGGTAATCGATACAAACCCACTTCCCCTTCTTAGATGCAATCAGTCCGCCTACCATTAACCCTGCCTCATTCCGGCAATAAGCGCCAAACTGCCCCCATGCACGCGTATCAATGAATTGGTTATTATAGTTCCGTAATCCGCTGAAAAGCTCTTCCCGATCAGAATCTGTAACGTTCGATACTATTTCTACCTGCATCCTTAATACCTTTTATTGAAATAATGATTCAATATTAAAAAGTTAAATAGATATGTCAACATGCATTGATTTTAGAATGTCTGGGTTAGTGATAGATGAGCTTATGTTAAGTAAGTCGATGTCATGACCCGGGGAAAACCTTCTTTTATGCTCTTTTCAGGCAGGCATTTTCGGGGATTAATAAATACTGGCGAAAAATAGGCTCATAACCTAAGAAGGATACCCTGAAAATATACAGAAAAACGTTATATCTACTTAAGACGCTAAAGCATAACAATGCCCTACTTGAAAACATCAATCACAGAAAACTGGACAGGTACGACAACACGAAGATCCTTCGCGATGCCTGTAACACTATAGAGGCTGAATGACGACATCGGTGAGTTTTTTAACCGAAGCCTGCTATGTGAGCTTTATTGCTACAGGCGTATGTTAAAAGAGAGTATGTTGAGTATTGTGCCTGAAACCTAACGGAGCTGTAGTGTCCAACTAAAACTGGCCAGCGGGTTAGCGTTTTTTAACTCTCTGTTTTCCGATGCGTTGGGTGGTCATCCACCGTTTATTCGTTCTGCCAGCAGTTACCGGCAACTGTCATGAAGCGGGTAATACCGTTCCTCTGTCACGCTCTCCGCAAGAAGATCAGGAACGTGTCAACGCTATTCAGGACCGGTCACGGGAAATAAAAAAGGCAGCCCGCAACGGGCTGCCTTTTTCAGAGTAATGACGGGAAATCGTATTACGGTAACAACGATTTCTGATCCGCACCCTCTTTTTCAACTTTCTGAACCAGCATATGTTCACGCTTCATGCCCAGCTTCAGTGCCAGTGCAGATGCCACATAGATAGATGACACTGTACCGATAGTGATACCGATTAACATGGTCAGCGAGAAGCCACGCAGTAATTCACCACCGAACAGGAACAACATCAGTACTACCACCAGGGTGGTTGCTGAGGTCATAATGGTTCGGCTCAGAGTCTGCGTCAGTGAAACGTTAACGATGTCATACGGTGTTCCGCGGCGGATCTTACGGAAGTTCTCACGAATACGGTCAGAAACCACGATGCTATCGTTCAGAGAGTAACCGATAACCGACATCAGAGAGGCGATAATGGTCAGATCAATTTCGATATGGAATAACGACAGAACCCCCATCGTAATCACTACATCGTGCGCCAGCGCCAGTACCGCCCCCAGAGCCAGTCGCCACTCAAAACGGAAACCGACATACACCAGGATACAGATCAACGCGACAAGCAGTGCCATCGCCCCTGACTGGGCGAGATCACTACCGACACTCGGTCCGACAAACTCGATGCGTTTCACTATCGCCGTCTGGCTGGTCGCCTGATTAATGACAGAAACGACTTTCTCCCCCAGCTCCTGCCCGACATTTCCGGCATTCGGGGATAAGCGAACTACCACATCACGGCTGCTGCCAAAGTTCTGGACTTCCGGCTCCATGAATCCGGCATGTTGTAATGCCTGACGCATGATATCCAGCTCACCGGGTTTCTCCAGAGTAATTTCAATCACCGTACCGCCGGTGAAATCCAGACCCCAGTTAAATCCGCGGACACCCATGACGACGATAGACGCTATCAGCAGGATCCCGGAGATAGCGAAAGCCAGATAGTCCCAGCGCATGAAGTCATAGACTTTACGGCCATAATTTAACTGTTCAACACTATATTGCTGTGCCACTACGCGCTCCTCAAATTGACAGCTTGTTGATACGTTTGCCGCCATACAGCAGGTTCACGACTGCACGTGTCCCGACAATTGCTGTGAACATGGAGGTCGCAACACCGATGGCCGTTGTGATAGCAAATCCTTTAATGGACCCGGTACCGACGGCGTACAGGATGATTGCAGTAATCAGCGTCGTAACGTTGGCATCTACAATACTGGAGAACGCACCGCGATAGCCTTCGTGGATGGCCTGCTGCACACTGCGACCATTACGAAGTTCTTCTTTTATGCGTTCATTAATCAACACATTCGCATCGACGGCGACCGCAAGGGTTAACACAATCCCCGCAATACCCGGCATGGTTAAGGTTGCCCCCGGCAGCAGCGACATTATCCCGACAATCAGGACCAGGTTGGCAATCAACGCTGTCGTGGCAATTACACCAAACTTTTTATAGTACAGGACCATAAACAGGATAGAGGCAATCAGTCCCCACAGGCAGGCATGCAGACCCTGATTAATGTTCTGTTGACCCATGGTCGGACCGATAGTGCGTTCTTCAACAATCTGAATCGGCGCAATCAGTGCCCCGGCACGCAGCAGTAACGATAACTGACGGGCTTCGTTCGGATTGCTGATACCGGTAATACGGAAGCTGTTACCCAGACGTGACTGAATATTTGCCACGTTGATAACTTCTTCTTCTTTTTCCAGAATCGCACGACCTTTGGCATCTTTCTTACCGCTGTCTTTGTACTGCACAAACAGGGTTGCCATCGGTTTACCGATATTGTCCTTGGTATAATCAGACATCATATTTCCGCCGGCACTGTCGAGGGAAATGTTGACCTGAGGCTGGTTATACTCATCCATACTGGACGTGGAATCGGTAATATGGTCACCGGTCAGGATCACACGCTTGTACAGCACCACAGGCTGACCATCACGGGTCATCTTAACTTCAGAATCTCCCGGCACACGGCCCTGAGCTGCCGCCGCAGGATCAACGGAGGTGTTGACCGGACGGAACTCCAGCGTTGCTGTCGCGCCCAGGATCTCTTTAGCGCGCGCAGTATCCTGGATACCCGGTAATTCGACAACGATACGGTCAGTTCCCTGACGCTGTACCAGTGGCTCTGCCACACCCAGCTGATTCACACGGTTACGCAGAATATTAATGTTCTGCTGAACTGCGTATTCACGGGCTTCGCTCATCCGGGCATCGGTCATGACTGCGGTCAGGGAGTTATTTCCTGCAGAGTTAATGACTAAATCACTGTGACGCGGGGTGAGGTAGCTGATGGCTTTATCACGATCAGCGGCATTCGCGAAACTGATGGTGACACCATAGTTGGCCGCTTTACCGATAGTGGTGTACGGGATGTTCTGAGCACGTAAATCACTACGCAGGCTGTCGGAGTTTTGTTCCTGCAGCTTACCCAGTGCTGTGTCCATATCCACTTCCATCAGGAAGTGAACACCACCACGCAGGTCCAGGCCCAGTTTCATCGGTTCTGCTGATACCATTGCCATCCAGGCCGGGGTTGCCGGTGCCAGGTTTAGAGCCACAACATAGTTGTCACCCAACCCGCTCACCAGGGCTTCACGGGCACGGAGCTGGATATCGGTATTATTAAAGCGGGCAAGAATGGCACCATTTTCCAGGGCAATGGATTTACTCTGGATATGGTCCTGCCGGAGAATATTCTGGATCTGATCCAACGTTTGCTCACTGGCGGCGGCACCCCGCGCGCCAGTGACTTGCACGGCCGGATCCTCACCATACAGGTTGGGAAGTGCATACAGCAGACCGAGAAGGAGAACCACGATCAGCATGATGTACTTCCACAAAGGATAACGGTTTAACACGGCAATTCCCTTAGGGAAGAAAAAATTACAGCGCCTTCATTGTGCCTTTCGGCAGGACGGCAGCCACGAAATCACGTTTGATCACGACTTCAGTCGTATCATTCAGAGCAATAACCACATAACCGGTCTCTGACACTTTGCTGATGCGGCCCACTAATCCGCCGTTGGTTAATACTTCATCGCCTTTGGTGATTGAGTCCATCAGCTTCTTGTGTTCTTTAGAACGCTTCTGCTGCGGGCGCAGAATCATGAAGTAAAAGATCAATCCAAATACGACCAGCATGATCACCATAGAATACGGACTTCCCTGGGACGGGGCACCCGTAGCGGCAACAGCGTCAGAAATGAAAAAACTCATTAAATTTCCCTCATTGGATTTATAGTCAAACGTTTAAGGCAGGGACGTCTTTCCCCTTCCTTTGATAAAAATCAGTGACAAATTGCTCTAAATTACCGTCTTCAATCGCCTGACGTAAACCGGCCATCAAACGCTGATAGTAACGCAAATTGTGAATAGTGTTCAGCCTTGCACCTAAAATTTCATTACAACGGTCCAGATGATGCAAATATGCACGGGTGTAATGGCGACAAGTGTAACAATCACACTCTGCATCCAGTGGTGAGGTATCATCTTTATGCTTAGCATTACGGATTTTCACCACCCCGTCGGTCACGAACAGATGACCATTACGGGCGTTGCGTGTTGGCATCACGCAATCGAACATATCGACACCACGACGTACGCCTTCAACCAGGTCTTCGGGTTTTCCGACGCCCATCAGGTAACGAGGCTTGTCTTCAGGGATCTGCGGACACACATGCTCAAGGATGCGATGCATATCTTCTTTCGGCTCACCGACAGCCAGACCGCCCACAGCGTACCCATCAAATCCTATCTCTACCAGTCCTTTAACAGAGACATCTCGTAAATCTTCGTAAACACTGCCCTGGATAATACCGAACAATGCATTTTTATTCCCGAGAGAATCAAAGCGGTCCCGGCTACGTTTTGCCCAGCGCAGCGACATTTCCATGGAGCGCTTCGCATAATCGTGGTCGGCAGGATAAGGCGTACACTCATCGAAAATCATCACGATATCGGACCCGAGATCGTACTGAATTTCCATCGACTTTTCGGGATCCAGGAAAATGGCATCTCCGTTAATCGGGTTACGGAAATGTACCCCGGCCTCGGTGATCTTACGGATATCCCCCAGGCTGAAGACCTGGAAACCGCCGGAGTCGGTCAGGATAGGCCCCTGCCACTGCATGAAGTCGTGTAAGTCACCATGTAACTTCATGATTTCCTGACCAGGACGCAACCATAAATGGAAGGTATTCCCCAGGATAATCTGCGCTCCGGTGTCTTTGACTTCTTCCGGCGTCATTCCTTTGACCGTACCATAGGTGCCCACCGGCATAAATGCCGGGGTTTCGACCACACCGCGATCGAATACTAAACGACCGCGACGGGCACGACCTTCGGTAGTAATTAATTCAAACTTCACACAACCTCCACCAGAGAAACAGTCTGATGTTAAGAGTTAAACATCTGAGCAGCGGCGGTTTCCGGACGGAAAACGCCAGCCATTTTATTCCCCGACCTGCTGTTCAGCCGCCTGAGGATTTTTAGTAATAAACATCGCATCACCGTAACTAAAGAAACGGTATTGCTCTGCGACCGCCTGCTGATATGCCTGCATCGTATTCCGGTAACCGGCAAACGCGGAGACCAGCATGATAAGCGTGGATTCAGGCAGGTGGAAGTTGGTGATCAAAGCATCAATCACCTGATATTGATATCCCGGATAAATAAATATCTGCGTATCATCAAAAAACGGCGCGATCAGGCTCTCTCCGGCGGCCTGCGCGGCGCTCTCCAGAGAACGCACAGAGGTCGTTCCGACGGCGACCACTTTATTGCCACGGGCTTTACAGGCCAGCACAGCATCCACCACGTCCTGAGGGACTTCGGCATATTCCGAGTGCATTATGTGGTCTTCAATACTGTCCACCCGTACCGGCTGGAACGTACCGGCACCCACATGCAGGGTGACAAACGCCATTTCAACGCCTTTCGCGCGCAGAGCCTCCAGCAGACCACCATCAAAATGCAGACCAGCGGTCGGTGCTGCCACGGCGCCGGGACGGGCACTGTAGACCGTCTGGTAGAGTTCACGATCAGACTCTTCATCCGGGCGGTCAATATAAGGCGGCAAGGGCATATGCCCGACCTGATTCAGGATCTCCAGGACGGTACGTTCATCGTCAAAAGCAATCTCGAATAAAGTGTCATGCCGGGCCACCATGGTGGCTTTCACACTTTCGTCATCGCCTAACAGCAAGTCGCTGCCAGGCTTCGGCGCTTTTGAAGCACGAACATGGGCCAGCACCCGGTGCTCATCCAGCACCCGCTCGACCAGCATCTCTATCTTACCGCCACTGGCTTTGCGTCCGAAGACTCTGGCCGGGATCACCCGGGTGTTGTTGAACACCAGTAAATCACCGGCATGCAGTTTTTCCAGCACATCGGTAAACACCCCGTGGGTGAGCTCGCCTGTCGGGCCGTCGAGGGACAGCAGGCGGCAGCTGCTTCGTTCTGCCCGCGGGTAATGGGCAATCAGTGACTCAGGCAGTTCAAAATTAAAATCAGCAACGCGCATGGCGGAATATTCCGGGCAAAAAATCAGGCGGCATAGTGTAACGGAAAAGCCGGGATTACTGAACCTCTGGCTGTCAGGTCGGAGTTCGGCCTATAATACCCTATGAATTTTCTTGCACATCTGCACCTGGCCACACTGGCCGAAAGCTCGCTGCTCGGGAACCTGATGGCCGACTTTGTCCGCGGTGATCCGGACACCCAATGGGATAGCGCCACCGCTGAAGGTATCCGTCTGCATCGCCGGCTGGATAGCCTGACCGATGCGTTACCGGAAGTCCGTGCTGCCCGCCTGCTCTTCCGGGAGGAGACCCGCCGTGTCGCCCCGATAACCCTGGATGTCATCTGGGACCATTTTCTGGCCCGCCATTGGGATCATTACTGTCCGGCAACCCCGCTAAGTACCTTTTGCCGGCAGGCCGAACGGCAAATCCGCCCGTTTCTGCCTGATACGTCTGACTCTTTTCGCAAACTCAACCAACTGATGTGGCCGGAACGCTGGCTGGAAAAATACGGTCAGCCGGAACGGCTGGAGCTGGTGCTGAACGGCATGGCGAACCGTCGCCCGAAACTCGACCAGTTACGTCATTCTTATCAGGATTTTGTGGAGAATTATTCAGCACTGGATGCGTTATTTTCTGTTTTTTATCCGCGCCTTATGCAACTTGCAACAGAAAAAAGGCTGTAAAAGCACGTTTCGGCTGTCATACTCTTGTCAGCAAATGAAACGATGATAATCTACAGAAAATGACATACCTCTGTGGTGTGTTGTTGTTAATCCCTTAACCGATTGGAGTGATTATGGTACTGGTTACCCGTCAGGCCCCTGACTTCACGGCAGCAGCCGTACTGGGCAATGGTGAAATTGTTGAGAATTTCAACTTTAAAAAACACATTGCAGGTAAACCTGCCGTCCTGTTTTTCTGGCCAATGGACTTCACTTTTGTATGTCCTTCAGAATTAATCGCTTTTGATAAGCGTTATGCTGAGTTTGAAAAACGCGGTGTGGAAGTCGTTGGTGTTTCTTTCGACTCCGAGTTCGTCCATAACGCATGGCGTAACACCCCTATCAATGATGGCGGTATTGGTCCGGTGAAATATGCGATGGTTGCTGACATTAAACGTGAAATTCAGCAGGCGTATGGCATCGAACATCCGGATGCAGGCGTTGCTCTGCGTGGCTCTTTCCTGATCGACAAAGACGGTGTGGTTCGTCACCAGGTGGTTAACGATCTGCCACTGGGCCGTAACGTTGACGAAATGCTGCGTATGGTTGATGCGCTGCAGTTCCACGAAGAGCACGGCGAAGTCTGCCCTGCACAGTGGGAAAAAGGCCAGGAAGGTATGGGCGCGTCTCCGGAAGGTGTTGCGAAATACCTGACCGCAAACGCCGGCAAGCTGTAAGTTACCTTGCTGAAATAACCCGCTGCGGCGGGTTATTTTTTTGCTCTCCCCTGCCTTATCCTCTGCCAGCCTCTGCCGGTAATAACCTCCGTTTTGCCCGCCGCTTATTATCGTTTTGCTGCCGATCGGCACAATTCAGACGCAATCTATTTGTCACCGCCGACGCTTATGGTGTTCTGAGGGGAACTCCTGTGCCCGGGCCCGGCGAAACTGTATCCCTGATCACTGCCTACCGCCTGAGTCCGTTAATGGCAGATATCTGTATCCGGCGGTGATACGCAGGGGAAACTTACCCCACCTCAGTGGCAGGGCTATCACCCGATAGGGATGGCCTGACGTTATCTCCTGGGCCGCATCGCAGGCCCCGGCCGCCTGTAGGTAAAGATTTGTATTAGCGGCCCCAATTTTTGTTTGTCATTCGCACTCCCCTGCTGAAAGCCTTAAGCTAATATAGTTGAGATCATTAACGCAGGGAGCTTTATGCAACAGCAAATCATCGAATGGCTGCAGTCACTGGGCCTGACACATTACACCAATGCATTGTCGGTCGTCGCGGTACTGGTCGCCATCGTGTTTATTTCACTGGTCATACACCTTCTGCTGCATAAATTGATGTTGCCGATGTTCAAGCGACGTGCGGAAGCAAGCCCGTACCAGTGGCCAAAGGCGTTACTGCGCCATAAGCTGTTTCACCGTGTCGCCTGGCTGTTACAGGGAATTTTATTTCAACTGCTGATCCAGGCCTGCCTGGACAGCAACTCGGCGCTGTTCAGCACATTAATGACGGCGGTTCAGCTTTGGATGATCCTGTTCACCTTGCTGATCGGGTTTTCACTGCTGGATGTGGTGCAGTCGGTCACTGCCCGCAGCATGCTGGCCCGGCAACTCCCGCTGAGGGGCATTCTGCAAAGTGTTAAGCTGGTCGCCGCTATCCTTATCAGCATTCTGATGATTTCCGTGCTGCTCGGGAAATCTCCGGGAGTGTTACTGACCGGACTGGGCGCAATGACCGCAGTCCTGATGCTGGTCTTCAAAGATCCTATCCTCGGCCTGGTTGCAGGGATCCAGCTTGCCGCCAATGATATGCTGAAGCTGAATGACTGGCTGGATATGCCAAAGTACGGTGCTAACGGTTCCGTTATAGATATCAACCTGACCACCGTGAAGGTTCAGAACTTTGATAACACTATCGTGACCATCCCCGCCTATGCGCTGATTTCAGATTCCTTTAAGAACTGGCGTGGCATGTCAGAGTCCGGCGGCCGCCGGATCATGCGCAGCCTGAATATCGATGCGACCAGTATCCATTTTCTTTCAGAGCAGGAAGCTGAACAGCTCAGTCAGGCCCATTTTCTGGTGCCCTATATGAACCAAAAGCGCCAGGAAGTCACCGAGTGGAATAAGAAAAATGCCGAAGGCAGTGCCTCTGCCCTCAATTACCGGGCACTGACAAATGTGGGAACCTTCCGGATCTGGCTGGAAAACTGGCTGCGTAATCATCCGCGGATCCGCCAGGATATGACCCTGATGGTCCGGCAACTGGCACCGACAGACAGTGGATTACCGATTCAGATTTATGCCTTTACTAACACAACCGTCTGGGGTGAATACGAGAATATTCAGAGTGATATTTTCGATTATATTTATGCCGCACTTCCGGCGTTCAGTCTGCAGGTATTTCAGCATCCGACGGGAAGTGATATGCGGGCTTTGGGAGGAGGGTTAGCCGGTGCGGTTGCCACAGCACGTCCCCCTGCCGGGGAGACCTCAGCGCATTAACTGACGGCCGGACCGGGAAACCCCGGTCCGGCGGGCTGATTAGCCTTGTGAAGAGACGATATTTTTCTTCTTAAACAGACGATAACTTAACAGCAGTAATACCACCCAAATCGCTCCGGCATAAAGTGACAGCCGGGTATCCGGGAAGTAACCAATCAGCGCTATAATAAACACCAGGAACAGGATCCCGATAACAGACATCACTGAGCCCCCCGGTAACGGGAACTTGATCTGGCTGCGACCTTCCGCGCCCAGTTTCTTACGGAAACCAATCTGCGCCAGCAAAATCATGATCCAGACCCAGACCGTGGCAAAGGTTGCCAGCGAGGCAATGACCAGGAAGACTTTTTCCGGCATCAGGTAGTTCAGCAATACGGCAATCAGCAGAGCGACCATCATCACCACCACCGTCAGCCATGGGGTACCGCGTTTAGAGACCGCGGTAAACATCTTAGGCGCATCCCCCTGTTCAGCCATGCCATGCAGCATACGACCGACCCCGAAGATATCGCTGTTAATCGCCGATAGCGAGGCGGTGATCACCACAAAGTTCAGTACCGCGGCGGCGGCGGCGACTCCCAGGTGCTGGAAGGTCAGGACAAACGGACTGCCATTGGTCCCTACCTGATCCCACGGATAGATGGACATAATGACAAACAGCGTACCGACGTAAAATACCAGAATACGCCAGGGAACGGAGTTGATAGCTTTGGGGATCGTGTTTTCCGGTTTGTCCGCTTCACCGGCGGTGATCCCGATAATCTCAATCCCGCCGTAAGCAAACATCACCATCTGTAAAGACAGCAGCATTCCGGTGAGTCCGTGTGCAAAGAAACCGCCATGGCTCCACAGGTTACTGATACCGGTCGGATGACCGCCGTTACCTATTCCCCAAATAATGATACCCAGGCCTGCCAGGATCATCAGAACAATGGTGGCGACTTTGAAGAAGGAGAACCAGAACTCAAGCTCACCGAACACCTTTACGCTCATCATATTGATGGCACCGATGATCAGCACCACACTGAGTACCCATATCCAGTGAGGCACCTCCGGGAACCACACGCCCATATACACTCCGAAGGCGGTGACATCGGCGATGGCGACGATCAGAATTTCAAAGCAGTAAGTCCAGCCCGTAATATACCCCGCCATCGGGCCAAGGTAATCCCTGGCATAACGGGAAAAGGAACCGGCATTCGGATTATTTACCGACATCTCACCCAGTGCGCGCATAATAATATAGGCGACAGCACCACCGATAATATAGGCCAGCAGAACACTCGGTCCCGCCATACGGATAGCATCCGCCGAGCCATAAAATAACCCGGTTCCGATAGCGGAACCCAATGCCATAAACCTGATATGTCTGGTGCTGAGCCCCCGACGCAGTGTATTTGTTTTTTGCATAACGACCTGTACCTGTAAAAAAGAAAACCACGGGCAGGCCCGTGGTTTATACTTCAGTATTCCGGTTTACTGATGTACTTTTGCCGGATAACTCCCTTTAATCCGGTCAATGACCACACAAACCACCAGGATGACGAGTGTCGGTGGCAGCCATGACAGTCCCTGGTCGGCCAGCGGCAGATTCTGACAGAATCCCGGTAACAAGTCTTTAAATTCGCTGCCTTTAATCGCATCGATGGCACCAAAAATCAGGCTGACCAGCATTGCCGGTGCAATAATCCGCGAGCTGCGGTTCCACCAGCGCAGAGTGAAGCTCAGTACCACCAGCACAATGCACGGCGGGTAAATGGCGGTCAGTACCGGAATAGATAACTGGATCAGATGGCTCAGTCCCAGGTTAGAGACCAGCATTGAAAAGCCGCCCAGAATAAAGACCAGCGCACGATAGGAAAGCGGCAGTAGCTGTGCAAAAAACTCAGCACAGGCACAGGTCAGTCCGACCGCAGTGACCATACAGGCAACAAAGATTAAGGCACCCAGGAACAGGCTGCCTGCCCCGCCGAAGGTATGTTGCACATACGCATGCAGGATAGTCGCACCGTTAGCGCCAGCCGGCACCAGGTGACCACTGCCGGACCCGAGACGGAACAGCGCCAGATAGACCAGCGTCAGGCCGATACCGGCAATAATTCCTGCCAGCATGGTATAGCGGGTCAGCAGACCGGCTTCTTCAATGCCGCGTGAACGTGCCGCATTGACGATAACAATACCGAAGACCAGTGCGCCAAGCGTATCCATGGTCAGGTAACCGTTAACAAAACCGTTCGAAAATGCTGCCGTCTGATAGACATCGACTGCCGGGATTTCACCGCCCGCCGGCCAGAGCATCGCCGCCACACCCAGGATAGCCAGTGCCACAATTTTCAGCGGCGCCAGAAAGTGCCCTACGGTATCCAGCAGTTTCCCCGGATAGAGAGAAATCAGAATGACCAGCGCAAAATAGATCAGGCTGTAAATGAATAAAGGCATTGCCCCGTCACCGGCCAGCGGCGCAATTCCGATTTCAAAAGAGACAGTCGCGGTACGCGGTGTCGCAAACAGTGGACCGACAGCGAGGTAACAGACTGTCGCCAGCACCAGGCCCGCCACTTTCCCGATAGGCGAGCTGAGGGCATCAATACCGCCCCCCACACGAGCCAGGGCAATGACCGTCAGCACCGGTAGTCCGACGGCAGTAATAAGGAAACCACCGGCAGCCGTCCAGACATGTTCTCCGGCCTGAACACCTACCATCGGCGGGAAGATTATATTGCCGGCGCCAACAAACAGGGCAAAAGTCATAAAGCCCAGCGCAAGGATATCTTTAGTCGTTAATTGTTTAGTCATAAATCACTCTGCACATCATGTGCTGACAGAAGCAGGAAGTTGGGTTTGGTTATCATCCATCCACGAATAATTTTTCACCTGATACTGACGCCCTGCCGGGCGCCGGACTGAAAGCAGCGAAATATTCAGTTTATTATTTTTCACCAGAGGATTTGATGATAACGGTCATAAGTAAAACTTTTATAGCGATGAAAGGCAATAACGGATCGCCAAACCAGTAGGAAATGCCATATTTACTCAGAAAGGCAGTGAATATCACGGTTTTTACAGCAAGCAGGCGGGGATGATGTGTTTATTATTTGAACTGAGCATAAGGATATATACATTTTTCATATGACAGGCAAAGAAAAGGCGCGGAACCCGCGCCTTTCCGGCAGAGACTTTCCGGGGCTACCAGACTTCTCCGGCAATCGCCACCACACTGCGGATTTTCTGCCATTGCTCGTCTTCAGTGATGCTATTCCCTTCTTCGGTGGAAGCAAAACCGCACTGCGGACTGAGGCAGAGTTGTTCAATACTGAGAAATTGCGCAGCTTCTGCAATACGGGCTTTCACCTGTGCAGGATCTTCCGGGGTGCCGTTTTTGGTGGTGATCAGACCGAGCACCGCCTGCTGGTGTCCGGGGCGGATAAAACGCAGCGGTTCAAACCCTCCTGAACGCTCATTGTCATATTCCAGGAAGAAGGCATCGACATTCACCTGGCCAAACAAAACTTCGGCCACCGGCTCATAACCCCCTTCAGAAATCCAGGTCGAACGGAAATTTCCGCGACAGACATGCAATCCGACGGTGAGATCAGAGGGTTTACCAATCAGCGCCTGGTTCAGGACTCTGGCGTACGTTTCCGCCAGCGCTTCCGGGTCATCACCACGGGCACGGACCTGCGCTTTCTGGTCTTCGGAACATAAATAGGCCCAGACCGTATCATCGAGTTGCAGATAACGGCATCCGGCCTGGTAAAAGGCATGGATCGCCTCGCGCCATGTGGCAGCCAGATCATCAAAATAGTCATTCAGATCCGGGTAGACCGTTTCGTCGATATATTCCCGGCCACCACGGAAATGCAGCACGCTCGGGCTGGGGATGGTCATTTTAGCCACGGCATCACCGGCAATACTCTGCAGATAACGGAAATCTTCCAGCATCGGATGGTCTTTGAACCCCAGTTTCCCGGTCACACGGACGCCCCGGGCTTTGGTTTCTACCCCTTTGAACTGAATACCGTGGGCGGCTTCAAAGGGTTCTACCCCTTCCAGCCCTTCAAAAAAGTCAAAATGCCACCAGGCACGACGAAACTCACCATCGGTGACGACCTGTAAACCGGCTGCCCGTTGTTTCTCCACCACATCAAGGATGGCGGCATTTTCAATTTCTCTGAGTTCTTCTGCGCCCAGTGTACCGTTCGCAAATTCTGAACGAGCCTGTTTAATGGATTCAGGGCGTAAAAAACTACCAACAGTCTCTGCACGAAATGGGGCGTGTTCTCTTTGCATTGTTATTCTCCGGGTCCGCTACCGTTCCGGCCACTGGCAGTAAAAAGCCATCCGGACGGCTAAATATCTTTCTGTAGCATGACATGAGGAAAATTCCTCATCAATTGATGAAATTTCAGTATAGATGAATTTTTTTCATTGGTGACTTCAGGAAAGTTCATTTTCCCGGAGAGAACATGACAGAAGAGACGGGACGCAGACACCGCGCCCCGGGGAAGTCATCAGGACGTCGATATATCAGTACGGCTTTCTTTGCCGACAATCAGACGGGAGGCAAGCTGAAAACTAAAGCAGGTCGCCTTTCCGGGAATACTGGAAACCGATAACCGGCTGCCATGATGCCCCAGCGCATGCTTCACAATCGCCAGGCCCAGGCCACTGCCCCCGGTCTGCCGGGAACGGGCCTTATCCACCCGGTAAAAGCGCTCGGTCAGATGAGGAATATGCTCAGCGGCGATCCCCGGGCCATTATCGGTCACCGAGAAGAGCGCGCCCTGCGCATCCCGCTGCCAGACGATATCAATGCGGGTATTTTCCGGAGTATGACTGAGTGCATTGTAAACCAGGTTAGAAATTGCGCTGCGCAACTGTTCATCATTACCATACACCCGCAGGTCGCTGTCCACCGAGAAACTGACCACCTGCCCCGGATGTTTCAGACTATCGGCTTCCTGTTGCAACATCGACAGCATTCCCGGGACATCAACGACCTCCCGGATATTCATCGCAGGGGCAGCTTCTATCCGGGTCAGGGTCATCAGTTGCCTGATAAGCCCCTCCATACGCCGCGACTGCTCCTGCATGGTACCTACCGCTTTCATCCGCAACGGCGCATTCATCTGGTCATCTTCCATCATTTCCAGATAGCCCTGAAGCACGGTGAGCGGAGTACGTAATTCATGGCTGACATTGGCAAAAAAGTGCCGGCGCATATTTTCGAGCTGGCGCATCTGCGTCATATCCCTTGCACTGATCATCCATTGGCCTTCAGTATAAGGCACAATTCTGAACTCCATATGACGGCCATTATTCAGTAACTGCGTCAGAGGTTTTTCAAAATCGGCAGTCTGTAAATAACGACTGAATTCGGGGTAGCGCAGCAGATTAAGAATATTTTGTCCGCTATCTTCCGGCCAGCGCAGACCCAGATATTCCTGAGCCAGCCCGTTACACCAGAAGATATTCCCCTCTTCGGTGGTCAGCACCAGTGCATCCGGCAGCGACTCAGCGCCACTTCGGAAGCGTTTGATCAGGCTTCGCAGTTCACGGCGACGGTGCCGGTTACGTGCCTGCATCAGATACAGACCGTGAAACAGCGGTTCCCAGCTCCCCTTACCGGTCGGGGGGGTCATACTTTTATCCACCCATAACCAATGGGACAGGCGCATCAGTTGAAAGAAATGCCAGAAAAGTAAAAGGGCGACGGCCAGAAACAGACACCCGCCCGGATACCCGCTCACCAGGCCGACAATGCCCCCTGCAACGCAGACAAGAAAGAATTCTGACAACAGGGTACGCCACGAAAGTTTATCCAGCAAAAGTCACACTCCTGTCAGAAACGGGCTGAAAACCGGTAACCGGTGCCACGGACAGTCTGAACCATACGTTCATGACCACTGATTTCAAGCGCTTTACGCAACCGGCGGATATGCACATCCACGGTCCTGTCTTCCACGTAAACATTCGTTCCCCAGACGTGATTCAGTAATTGCTCACGACTGTAAACACGTTCGGGATGGGTCATAAAAAAGTGCAGGAGTTTATATTCTGTCGGCCCCATATCCAGCGGGGTTTCGCCGGCCATCACCCGATGAGAGGTCGGGTCTAATGTCAGCCCCTGAATATCGATAAGTTCATCATCGGCCATCGGAGAAATACGACGGATCACTGCTTTTATCCTGGCAATCAGCTCCCGGGGAGAAAAAGGCTTAGTAATATAGTCATCAGCCCCCGCATCCAGACCACGGACACGATCTTCCTCTTCTCCGCGGGCCGTCAGCATCACCACCGGAATATCACGGGTCATGGCTTCTTTTTTAATATATTTAATCAATTGAATACCACTGCCCCCCGGGAGCATCCAGTCAAGCAGGATCAGGTCGGGCCAGGGTTCAATCAGTTGCTTCACCGCGCTGTCATAATCTTCGGCTTCGATGGGATGGTAACCATTCTGCTCCAGCACAAAACATAACATTTCACGGATTGGAGCTTCATCTTCCACGACAAGAATGCGTTTAGCCATTGTTTCTCCAGAGGATATTTCCGGATTCTTCCGGTATACGCGGCACATTATGAGACAGTTTTATGACAGATTTATGAAGGAATGTCAGGGATATTTTTGCCGGCTTCCCCGGCGGGTACCGGTGCAGAGATACTTTTTTATCCCTGCACCGTCTGCAGGTATACTACGGGCAGCAGGCAATTTCGGGAGCATCATGAAAATTATCCATACCTCCGACTGGCATCTGGGCCAGTTTTTTTATTCCCGTAGCCGGGCGCGGGAACATCAGGCTTTCCTCGACTGGCTTCTCGCGCAGATCACTCTGCATCAGGTCAATGCCCTGATTGTTGCCGGAGATATTTTTGATACCGGTTCCCCGCCCAGTTATGCCCGGGAAATGTATAATCATTTTGTGGTTGAGCTGCAAAAAACCGGTTGCCGGCTGGTGATCCTGGCGGGAAACCATGACTCTGTCGCGATGCTGAACGAATCACGGGAACTGCTGGCCTGTCTGAATACCCGGGTGATCGCCAGTGCCAGCCCTGACGGCGAAGATCAGTTGGTGGTGCTGAAAGATGCTCAGGATCTGCCTGCCGCCATTTTATGTGCTATCCCGTATTTACGTCCGCGGGATATCCAGCTCAGCCAGGCCGGGCTGGACAGTCAGCAAAAACAGCAAAATCTGCTGCAGGCCATTGCAGACCATTACCGGCACTGTTATCAGGCCGCCCTGCGGCTTCGCGAGACGCTGGGTGACCCGTCACTGCCGATCATAGCGACCGGCCATCTGACTGCCCTGGGGGTCAGTAAAAGCGATTCCGTACGCGATATTTATATCGGTACCCTGGACGCCTTTCCGGCCTCCGCCTTTCCGCCCGCAGATTATATCGCCTTAGGCCATATCCACCGCCCGCAACAGGTGGGGGGGCAGCCTCATATCCGTTACAGCGGCTCGCCCATCGCACTGAGTTTTGATGAGTCTTCCACAGAAAAAAGCGTGTGTCTGGTGGAGTTCAGCCCGCAATCCGCCCCGGTGATCACACAGTTACCGATCCCCTGCGTTCAGCCACTGAAGACCCTGAAAGGATCACTGGCAGAAATTGAACAACAACTGGACTTACTGACACCGCTTGCCGGGGCCCCACCGGTCTGGCTGGATATAGAAGTCACGCAGCAGGAGTACCTCAGTGATCTGCAGCAACGGGTGGAGGCACTGATTGAGGGCCGCCCGGCGGAAGTGCTGCTGTTACGGCGCAGCCGAAACAGCACAACAACCGGTATTGCCCGCGAAACGAATGAAACCCTGAACGAACTGACCGCAGAAGAAGTGTTCCTGCGTCGTCTGAGCCGCGAAGAAGCGTTACCGGAAGAAGAGCAGCAGCGACTCCTGACCCTGTTTCTTCAGACCCTGGAACTGGTCCGGGATGCCGGCACGGAGAATGAATGAAAATACTGACATTACGGTTTAAGAATCTGAATGCACTGCGCGGGGAATGGTTTATTGATTTCCGGCGTGAACCCTTTGCCGGTAACGGGCTGTTTGCCATTACCGGGGATACCGGTGCAGGTAAAACCACGCTGCTGGATGCTATCTGCCTGGCGCTTTATCACCAGACCCCCAGGCTGACGAACATCAGCCAATCGCAGAATGCACTGATGAGCCGCGGCTGCAGTGATTGTCTTGCCGAAGTTGAATTTGAAATTCGCGGTGAGGCCTGGCGGGCATTCTGGAGCCAGAACCGTGCCCGCAACCAGCCGGACGGAAAACTGCAACCGCCCCGGGCGGAACTGGCCCGCTGTGCGGATAATGTGATTGTTGCAGATAAACTCCAGGATAAGCTGCGCTACACCGAACAGCTCTCCGGACTCAATTTTCAGCGATTTACCCGGTCGATGATGCTCTCGCAGGGGCAGTTCGCGGCTTTCCTGAATGCGCCTCCGGGCGAGCGGGCTGAACTGCTGGAAGAACTGACCGGTACCGAAATCTACGGGCAGATCTCCCGCAGTGTATTTGAACAACATAAAGCCTTACGGCAGCAACTGGAGACACTGCGGGCCGGGTTGTCAGGGGTCGTCTTGCTGGATGACGTTGCCCGCCAGCAGATCCTGCACCAACAGCAGGAACTGCAAACTACAGAGCAGCAACTGCAGCAGGAACTCACCCGCCATGAACAGGCCTTACTCTGGCTGAACCAGACCCGGCAACTGAAAGACCAGCACCGGCAACGTGAACTGGCGCATCAGGAGACCCGCGAGCGTCTGGAACAGGCTGAACCCTGGCGTCTGCGTCTGCAACGCAGTGAGCCGGCGGAAAAAATCAGACCGCTGTGGCAGCAATTACAGAGCCGCCGTCAGTCGCAGCAGGAACTGTTCACCCAACAGACTCTTGCGGCCGAACGTCTGAAACAAACGGAGACCGCACACCGGCAAGCGCACGAACGATGGCAGTCTGCTGAGCAAGACTATCGCCGGCAACAGATGCAGCAACAGCAACTGGAAACCCTGCTCAGTGAACAGGTGATCCCGCTGGATCACACGCTTGCCAGCGAAGAACAACAACTGAACCGGTCTCTGCAACAGCTTAAAGAGCAACAACAGCAACAGGCGGAGACCCGTCAGCAGATCACTCAGACAGAACAGCAACTGCAACAACTGAACAGCCAGCGGGAACACTGGCTGAACTGGCACCAGCAACATGCAGGCCTGGCAGAGTGGGGCCCTGCCCTGCCCCTGTGGCGCGAGCGGCTGAGTCAATGGCAACAGCAGGCACTGACTGCCAGGACGCTGCATGAGCAGATGACGAAGCAACAGCAGGAACTCAGCCAGCAGGCCCTTGTGCTGACCGGCCTGCATAATACTCTGCCGCCCCTGCAGCAGGCAGAATCCGCTGCCGCCACCGATCTCGAACGTCTGACGCAACAGCAGCAGTCTCTGGAAAACGAGCATACCCGCGATGCGCTGCGTCAGACGCTGGAGAATGCGCAGTCCCGACGTGCCCGCCAGCAGCAACTGCTGCTGCTGGCCACAAAATCTGAGCCGTTACATCACCAGTTGAATAAGCTGCAACCACAGGTCGCCGCGCTGCAACAAAAGATAGCTGCCGATGAACAGTCGCTGACACAGTTTCGCGAGCTGTTCCAGACTGAGCGCAAACAACTCCAGGCGCTGATCACCCTGTGTGAACTGGATGCGAGGATCACCGATCTTGCCGCATTGCGGGAGACCCTCGAGGCCGGACATCCCTGCCCGCTGTGCGGCTCCTGTGAACATCCGTCGGTCACGGAATATAAACAACTACAGCCCGCCGAAAATCAGCAACTGAAACTGGCGCAGGAAAAGCGGGTGGCTGAACTGCAGGAACAAGGCGTCCGGCGTAAAGAGCAACTCGCCCAGGCCCGCCAGCAGTACGGGCAAATGACGGAGGAGATCACCACCCTGACCGCTGCACTTGCGGAGTCAGAAGCACAATGGCAATCGCTGTGCCTGGCTGAAGGACTGACGCTGAAGCTCACTGAAATGCCGCTGCTGCAACACTATCTGCAGGAGACAGAAGCCAGGGAACAGCAGGTCCGTCACCAGTTACAGCTGCGGGAACAGGCAGCCCTGGCCTGTCAGCAGGCCCGGGAACACTACTACCAAAGCCGTGACCGATTACAGCACCACCAGCAACAAACCGCATTGATGACGGAACAGCAAAATACCCGTCAGGCCGCCGTTGAAGAGAGCAGTAAAAATTACCGGCAGACAACAGAACAGGCTGAACGATTGCTGTCCTCATTACGGGAAGAGATCTCCCGCTACGCACTGTCGCTGCCGGAAGAAATTCAGGCGGCAGACGCGTGGCTGAACACGCAGCAGGAGCTCTGGAAAAAGTGGCAACACAATGAACAACAGCTTCGCGATACGGAACCGGAACAGATCCGTCTGACGACGTCGCTGGAAAGAATGCAGCAGGATCTCCAGCGGCAGATGACGGTGAGCGCGCAAACAGAACAGACTGTCACACAACAACGCGGACAGCTGTCAGCCTTGCGGGAGAAACGCCACAGCTTATTTGCGGATAAAGACGTCAATGAGGCACGGCAGTCCATGCAGCGAGAGTTGACACAACTTCAGCAACAGCAGCAGGATCTCCTGGAAAAATCCCATGCGTTGCAGCGTGAACTCAGCCTGCAGGATGGTCAGCATCGCCAGCAGGAGCAACAATATCGCCAGCTGGCAGAACAGCGGCAGAACGACGAATTGCAGTTTACCGATGCCCTGCAGAAACAGGGCTTCAGCGACAGCGATGCTTTTACTGCTGCCCTGCTGGACGAAGAGACCGCCACTTCCCTGCGCCGGCAACTGCAGGAACTGGAACAAGCCAGCGATCAGACCGGGATCCTGTTAAAACAGGTGCATGAGAGCCTGCAGCAACATCTGCAACAGCGGCCGGAGGGCATTCCGGACGAGAGCAACGTACTGGCAGAAATAACCGTCACTCTGAAACAGCGCCTGAATGAAACTATCGGCCAGCAGGGAGGACTTCGCGAACAGCTTAAGGCCGATGATCACTACCGTCAGCAACAACAGCAGTTAATCGAAAAGATCAGTCAGCAACAGAGGCTGCTGGCTGACTGGGATCATCTTAACCATCTGATCGGATCGGCCAGCGGGGATCGGTTCCGCCGGTTTGCCCAGGGCCTGACGCTGGATCATCTGGTCTGGCTGGCCAACCAGCAACTGGCGCGTCTTCACGGGCGCTATCTGTTGCAGCGTCAGTCGGATGACACTCTGGAACTGGCGGTCATTGATCGCTGGCAGGCGGACAATTGCCGGGATACACGTACATTATCCGGCGGGGAAAGTTTCCTGGTCAGCCTGGCGCTGGCGCTGGCGTTATCCGACCTGGTGAGCGAGAAGAACCGGATTGAGTCACTCTTCCTCGATGAAGGCTTTGGCACGCTGGATGCGGAAACACTCGACGTGGCACTCGATGCGCTGGATAGCCTGAACGCCAGCGGTAAAACCATCGGTGTGATCAGCCATGTTGACGCCATGAAAGAACGGATCCCGTTACAAATCCGGGTCATCAAAAATAATGGCCTCGGTTACAGCAAACTCGAACTGCCGCAGCCCTGAGGCCAGGCCGCCGGCCATTCTGCGTTACCGCATGGCCGGGGTCAGGCCTGCGGGTTCTCCTGCTGACGCCACTGGCGGGGGCTGATGCCATACCAGCGGCGGCAGGCCCGGGAGAAGGCACTGACTTCAGAGTACCCCAGCAGCATCGCCATCGCAGAAACGGACAAGGATTGCTGTTTCAGATAATGAGCCGCCAGTTCACTGCGTACCGCATCCAGCAGACGCGAGAAACTGACATCCTGTTCACGTAAGCGACGCTGTAAGGTCCATTCAGATAACCCCATATTCTCTGCCACCTGTTCCAGGGTCGGTTCGCCATTGCTCAGCAACAGATGAATACAGGCTCTGACCTTACCGATCAGCCCCTGACTTTCACGGGTGGTATTCAGGCGCTGCAGGGCATCTTTCACGACCATCAGCAGCATAGGATCATTATCCGGCATCGCCCGCTGCAGTTCGCGACGGCTAATCAGCAGAGAATTGTAGGGTTGATCAAAGTAGACGGGGGCATCAAAAATTTTACAGTGTTCGTGCCAGTTTTCCGGGCGGGAGTGTTCAAAATGGACTTCACGGGGAGCCCAGTGCTGACCGGCTGAGTGACGGATCAGGTTCATGAACATCCCCATCGTCAGCTCTGCATCCTGACGACGCGATAAAATGGCCCCGTGGCGCACCTGATAATCGAGCCGCCAGTAATCCCCTTTATCGACCATCCGGGTCAGGGTATCGTGCTGATGGCAGGGGAAAAATTGCACCACATTCTGTAATGCCGATTCAAGCGTTGGCGAACAGAGGCCGATGTAGCCAATCAATCCCAGTGACTGCGGCTTAAACTGACGACCATAATGCAGGCCGAAATTACGGGTGGAAGAGTGCCTGGCTGCTTCCTCCAGTACACGACAGTAATTTGCCAGCCCCAGACTCAGGGTCGGGCTGCCCAGCAGTTCCGGGTCGACACCACTCAGCCCGAAGATGCGATCACTGTCGCCCCCCTGACTGCTGATAAAATCACTCAATCCGGTCGCTGCCGCTGCCAGAACACCCCGGTTACCGGACGAGAGACCGGCCATAGACTGAGATGCTGTGGTTAAGAGAGTCATTGTACTGTTCATACCTGTCCCGGAATTTACCTGCATTAAACACATAGGCTAATGTAATGCAAAATCCGTACCACCCTCTATGTCAGTTCTGTGACAATCCCGGGGTCAGCTGACAGGAGCAACAGTGCACCAACAGCGGGCACTGCCACGGTGCAAAAGAGGGTCACGCCCCGACGGGCCAGCGATCGGTTTCCAGATAGCGGCGGCACAGGCGAACCGTGTCTGCCGACCACTGATCCTCCAGGCTTTTTGCCATGTCGGTTCCGGCATGTGAACCCATCCAGGCACTGAGTTGCAGACGACGCTGCATCAGCAGATCAGGCAGCACCGCCAGATCTTCATCACTGACATGTGCAATTTTTTCATACCCGGTCAGCCAGTTTTCGATCCATTCACCGGCACGCGGATGATGTTCAAAAAAACTGACCGCGGCTGCCAGGTCATGCATATACCAGCCAAAACCGCAGTCATCGAAATCAATGATCCGGGTTTGCCCCTGATGATGTAATAAGTTGGTCAGTCGCAGATCCGCATGGATCAAGCCGTAACGATCCGCCGATTGTCCGTACACCGACAGTTTACGACCGATGTTTCCGATGGCCCCGGTGATCAGCGCATGATCCTCCCGGTTCAGCCGGGGAGCATCCTGCCAGCGTCCCCAGTGCCCGGCATCTCCCACCATGGTCTGGTGATCCCAGATAATGCGCTGAAAACTTGCCGGACGCTGCCACTGACGGCTGTGCTGATGCAGGCGGGCGGTCACTTCCCCCAGTGCCTGAAATGCGACCGGGTCCACATTGGTGGTCGGCATTTCACCGTCCATCCATTCAAAAATAACCACATGACGGACGCTGCCCTCCCCGGTGACCACGGTCTGAACCGTTTCCCCTTCACCGTCTTTGACGGCTTCCGGGACTTCGATTCCGCTTTCTCTCAGCGCGTCCAGCCACAGCAATTCACTCAGGATATCGGCTTTCTGGTGGTAATCTGCCCGATGCAGACGTAACGCATAACGGCTGTCCGCTGTTTTCAGTAAAAAGGTCGCGTTTTCCGAACGGCAGATCAGTGACAACTCCCCCTGGCAGAGGGCCGGATAACGACTAAGCGCCTGATGCGCCACCCGGTAAATTTGTGCTTCAGTCATTGGATCATTCTGTTTTACTTCCATTGCGTGGCCCTCTTTACTCAATATCGTCCGTCAGTCTGTGATCCAGCATGCCCGTGGTGAACGACGTATTTCCTGACACCGCAATAGCAAAACCTGGCTTCAGACGACAATATCAGTCCTTCCCCCGCCGGAGTTGACTTCAGACGACAAACTCTGACCGGTACGGTCAGGTATTTACCCGCTAGCCCGCGGCATTATGCCCGTGACAGATCATTTTGCAGGCCACTGGCCGGGCAGAGGGTTAATTCACGATGGGGATACTAAGATGACAACAAAACTAAAACCCACACTTGGCACATTCTCCCTGTGGGGGATCGCTGTTGGTCTGGTGATATCCGGCGAGTATTTTGGCTGGAGCTATGGCTGGGGCGTGGCCGGGACGCTGGGGTTCCTGATCACGACGCTGCTGATTGCATTAATGTATGGCTGCTTTATTTTCAGTTTTACCGAGCTCACCACCGCTATCCCGCATGCGGGGGGACCGTTTGCTTACAGTCGCCGGGCATTTGGTGAAACCGGCGGCCTGATCGCCGGGCTTGCCACGCTGATTGAATTTGTTTTTGCGCCCCCGGCGATCGCTCTGGCCATCGGAGCCTACCTGAATATCCAGTTTCCGGCGCTTGACCCTAAGGTGGCCGCGGTCGGGGCTTATATCATTTTTATGGGGCTGAATATCCTCGGCGTGAAACTGGCGGCGATGTTTGAACTGATTGTCACCATCCTTGCGGTGATTGAGCTGCTGGTGTTTATGGGCGTCGTCTCTCCGGGCTTCAGCATGGCGAATTTTACCGCCCACGGCTGGGCGGGTGACCACGGCTTTGGCCTGCAGGCGCTGAGCGGTGTTTTTGCGGCGATCCCCTTTGCCATCTGGTTTTTCCTGGCCATCGAAGGGGCGGCCATGGCCGCTGAAGAAGCGAAAGACCCCCGCAAAAATATCCCGCGGGCCTATATCTCCGGTATTCTGACGCTGGTCGTGCTGGCTATCGGGGTGATGCTGCTGGCAGGCGGTGCCGGTGACTGGCGTAAACTTTCAGATATTAATGATCCGTTACCTCAGGCGATGAAAATGATTGTCGGGGAACATTCGCGCTGGATGCATATGCTGGTCTGGATCGGATTATTTGGTCTGATTGCCAGCTTCCATGGCATTATTCTTGGTTTCTCACGTCAGTTCTTTGCCCTGTCCCGGGCCGGCTATTTACCCCCGGCGCTGGCAAAGTTATCCCGTCATCAGACCCCGTACCGTGCCACCCTTGCGGGCGGTGTAATCGGTATCCTGGCTATCTTCAGCGATAACTGGATCCACCTGCAGGGGATGTCTCTGACCGCTGCCATGATCACCCTGGCCGTTTTTGGTGCCATTGTCATGTACATCATGAGCATGCTGAGTCTGTTCCGGTTACGCCGCACTGCACCGGACATGCCACGCAGCTTCCGGGCGCCGGGGTATCCGCTGGTACCGGGCATTGCGCTGGTACTGGCCGTACTTTGCCTGGTCTCTATGGTCTGGTTCAATCCGGTGATCGCCCTGCTGTTTGTGGTCATCATGCTGGCCGGTTACGGGTATTTCCGCCTGACAACCACTCAGCGAGCACAGGCCCCGCATGATGAATTACTGATGGATCGCGAGTAACCTCTGCAGCAGCACAGGGAATACCCTGTGTTGCTGTTTTTCTGTCCCGGGGCTTCCCGTCCGCTGACCTCTTACTGCCGTTCTCCCGCCCCTGTTTTTGCCTTCTCTGCCCGGTACTGTTGTTAATTCTTATCCCGGTTGCTGAAACCCGGCCCCTGATTGGGTATCATCTGCCCTCTGTCCGGAAATGCTGGCTTAAGGAATTAAGATGCTGTGGTTTAAAAATATGATGGTGTATCGTCTGAACCGGGAAATCCCGCTGTCTGTTGACGATATGGAACGACAACTCAGTGCCTGCAGTTTCACCCCCTGCGGAAGCCAGGACCAGTCAAAATCCGGCTGGGTCTCCCCTCTGAATGATAAGAGTGATTCTCTGCTGCATGTGAGTCAAGGTCAGATCCTGCTCTGCGCACGTAAAGAAGAGAAGATCCTGCCGGCACCGGTGATCAAACAAGCGCTGGAAGCAAAAATCCATCATCTGGAAACAGAACAACAGCGTAAGCTGAAAAAAACCGAAAAAGATGCCCTGAAAGATGAGGTGATCCATAGACTGCTCCCGCGGGCCTTCAGCCGTTACAGCCAGACATGGTTATGGATCGACCCTCAGCATCAGCTGATTATGGTCGACAGTGCCAGTGCGAAAAAAGCCGAAGATTTACTGGCCCTGCTGCGTAAAAGCCTGGGGTCATTACCTGTGGTCCCGCTGGCTCTGGAAACCCCAATCGAACTGACTCTGACAGAATGGGTTCGCTCCGGCACCCTGCCGACAGGATTTGCGCTGCTGGACGAAGCTGAGCTGAAAGCCACGTTGGAAGAAGGCGGTGTGATCCGTTGTAAACAGCAGGAACTGGTTAGTGATGAAATTGCGCATCACATTGAAGCCGGTAAGCGGGTGACTAAGCTGGCCATTGACTGGCAGGAACGTTTGCAATGTATCGTTTGTGATGACGGTTCACTGAAACGCCTGAAATTCAGTGACACCCTGCGTGAACAGAATGATGATATTGACCGGGAAGATTTCGCGCTGCGTTTTGATGCCGATTTCTCGCTGATGACCGGCGAACTGGCTGCCTTTACAGAAGCATTAATTTCAGCGCTGGGCGGCGAAGCACAGCACTGAGACTGACGGTCATGCCCTGTGATACAGGGCATGACCGTGACAGAATTACAGGTAGCGGCAAAGGTAAGCGCTTTCTTCCGCAACCTGCAAATAAAACTCACTGCTGCCCGGGACATTGAAGACCTGACCGGCCTCAAACCACTGCCATTCTGTTTCGCCCGGCAGCAGCACTTTCAATGCACCGCTGACCACGGTCATTTCTTCAGGCTTACCGGTACCAAAAGTATATTCTCCGGCAGACATCACCCCGACACTCGCTTCACCAGACAGCGAATTTTCAAAACCAATAGATTTCACTTTACCTTCAAAATACTCATTCGACTTCAGCATCTCTTTTCCTCTGTAGTTCGCGGGGGTGTACCGACAGTGTAAAAGCAGTCAGATCACCTTGTCACGTGAATAATCAGCCACATCATCAGCTTAGCGTTTTCCTCTCCTCGCCTGCCCCGCCGCCGGACAACTTACCGACATAAGGGGCTACCCGGGGGACTCTGTACTAAGCTCTTTTGAGGTTCAGGTCAGTCGTTTTGAGAATGTTGAGATTCTGGCGGACTACAGGAGCGTTATGCACGCCCGGTGAGTGCTGTAAAATATTGGTCTTTTTTACCTGCTAACGGTCTTCATTGCAGGGTCACAACGTATTACCTGTCATGTCCCGGTCGGGAAATACGGGTAATACGGTGACAGAAGACCCGGCGGAGCATACAACCGTTTATCCCGCACGCTGCTGCGACAATACCTGCAGGATATGGTCGACCACTTCCTGAGGAGGCAGAGTGGCATCGATAATATGATGAGCGGTTGAAGAATACAGCGGGCTACGGACTTTCAGGATATCGCTCATCTCTTCGGTGATAGGACGCCCTGTCAATGTGGGACGTTGTTCATTTTCGGGTTCAGCATCCAGCCGTTTTGCCAGTTCGTCCGGCTCCACACTCAGCCAGAATACCCGGCCATTATCCCGCATAAACTGACAGTTTTCCGGACGCAGAATGATCCCTCCGCCGGTCGCGACCACCGAGGAGTCCGCGGTCACCGCGATCAGTGAATCACGCTCCTTCATCCTGAAGCTTTCCCATCCCTCTTCCGCAACAATCTGTGCAATCGTACACTGCAGTGATGTTTGCAAATGATGGTCCGTATCATGGAATGCATAGCCCAATGTCTTTGATAACAGATGTCCGACCGTTGTTTTTCCACACCCCCGGGCACCTATCAGATAAATAGGTAATGACATAAAGGCTAATCCTCCGCCGGAATATTCGCAAAGTGACTGAAATTAAAAACCCGTGCATGATAACCGGAATTCACGCCGACAGCCACCCGCACATCGGTTTCAGGCCGGGGGGCTCCCGCGGACAGGGCTGGCAGCCCCTCTGAAATATTTTTTACTGCGCTCTCATTTACTTTGCGCAGAGGTATCCCCATATATAATAAGGCTGTCGCGGGTGTGAACCCGAAGCACCGGCGCTATAATTTCAGGACGCAGGCATCTGTCGTGACCACGGCCTGTGTTGGTTGCTATGGAATGTCACAAACATTATCTCCGGATCAACGGCGATAATGCATTAAAAGATGATGAGAGGTTTCACCATGCAGAGCGAAGAGCAAAAAATAATTGATGGCTTGTTCAGCCGGTTACAACAGGCAGAAAGCCAGTCCGGTCCGCGTGATGCGGGCGCTGAACAGTTGATCAAAAATCATCTGCAAAATCAGCCGGCAGCCGCGTATTACATGGCTCAGGCCATCCTGATTCAGGAAGCGGCACTGAAAAAACTGAATGAGCAGGTCAGCAGCCTGGAAAACCAGTTAAAACAGCAGCAACAGCCTCAGCAAAGCAGTGGCGGTTTTCTGTCCGGACTGTTTGGCGGCGGAAATTCCCAGCCTCGCCAGGCTGCACCGGCTCAGCCCGCCTGGGGCTCGCAACCACAACAGCCGGCACAGCAACCGGGCTATACTTCCGCCCCTGCCGCTGCACCACGCGGAACCGGATTCCTGGGAGGAGCATTACAAACAGCAGCAGGTGTCGCCGGGGGTGTCGTGCTGGCGGATATGCTGACCAGCATGTTCCATCATTCACAGCCGGAAGAGATCGTGAATATTATTAACGAACCGCCGCTGGAAACCCCGGACTACGATCAGGGACTGGATACCTTTAATCAGGGTGACAATGCCTTCCCGGCCGATGATAACCGCTGGGATGACAACAGTTCCGGAGGGTTTGACAGCTTCCTGGGCGACGATAGCTTTAACGATGACGACGACAGCTTCCTGTAAACACTAAGCCGTCCTCCCGTTCAGGCAGCATTATTGCTGCCTGAACCATTTATCCAGTTCATTGGCAAATAACTGCCGGTCTTTCTGATTCAGTGCCGCCGGTCCGCCGGAAGCCATACCACTGGCCCGCAATGTCTCCATAAAATCCCGCATGGTCAACCGCTCGCGGATAGTTGCCGGTGAATACCGTTCTCCCCGTGGATTAAGTGCTGCTCCGCCTTTTTCAAGCACCTCTGCAGCCAGAGGAATATCTGCCGTCACCACTAAATCCCCGGCTTCAACACGACGGACAATTTCATTGTCAGCCACATCAAACCCTGCAGCCACCTGTAACGTATGGAGCCAGGGAGAAGCGGGGATCCGTAATCCCTGATTAGCAACAAAAGTAATATGTGTTTGCGTTCTGTCAGCTGCACGATAAAGTATTTCTTTAATAACAGCAGGACAAGCGTCTGCGTCTACCCAGATAGCCATAGTTTTTCCTGAAAGAGACTGAACAGGAATTGTGGATCATTATGGCTGTGCAGAACAACTTTTTATCCCGACGGGGTAAAGTCAGGCTGCAGATTGCCGGGTCTGTAAAAGGTATCACTGCTGATTTTCTGATTAACACAAAGGACAGATAATGCTGAACAAAAAAGTGGGGTTCATTGGTTGCGGTAATATGGCCAAAGCGATTATCAATGGGATGATTGAAAGCCGGATCATCGCCCCGGAAAATGTGTGGGTCTTTGATCGTAAACCTGAAACAAACCAGGCGATGGCAGAAAAATACGGACTTCATGCGGCAGAAAGCCTGGAATCAATGGCCCGTGAAGTGGATATTCTGGTCGGAGCGATTAAGCCGAATGTCATGCTGAAACTGCTGGGGAGCATTGCCGGGTTACTTAAAAAAGAGACACTGGTGGTCTCTATCGCCGCAGGGATCACGCTGGATGCCCTCGCCACGGTACTGGGACATGACCGGAAGATTATTCGTGTCATGCCAAACACCCCGGCATTAGTCGGTACCGGGATGACCTCCGTGACTCCTAATGTGCTGGTGAATGAAGAAGAAACCGATATTATCCTGAAAATATTCAGAAGCTTCGGGAATGCCGAGCTGGTCAGTGAATATCTTATCCACTCGGTCGTGGGTGTCAGCGGCTCCGCCCCGGCCTATGTGTTTATTATGATTGAAGCCATGGCGGATGCGGCAGTTCTGGGGGGAATGCCCCGGAAACAGGCCTACGAATTTGCAGCTCAGACCGTCAAAGGGGCTGCACAGATGGTGCTGGAAACCGGGCAGCATCCGGCGGCGCTGAAAGACAGTGTCTGTTCTCCTGGCGGTACGACCATCGAAGCCGTGAAGACCCTGGAAAGTAAAGGGTTCCGTGCCGCTATCATGGAAGCCATGCAGAAATGTATGGAAAAGTCAGAACAGCTCAGCAAAGCCTGATAAGTTAGCAGCCCCGGTACGCTTAGCCGGGGCGGCTAAACGCGTATCCACGGACACTGTCGCCCGGGATCATCGGCACTTTCACTCCGGTAACGGGTGAATTATCCGGGAGGACAAGCTCAGTGACCGGGATTATCTGCGGCAGGAGGATCACCTGAATCCGACGCCTGCGTTAAGCGTAGCCAGATGCTGACAGATAAAAAAACAGCCCCGGCTGAGGCTGTTCTGAGGTACCGGGGGGTGTATTTCCGGAGTAATTAGCCTTTTTTCAGGCAGCTTTTCATAAAGCTTTTACGGTCAGCACCCTTCAGCGCTTTCCCTTTCGCATCCGCATTACAGGTTTTCATTTTCTGCTGCTGTGCAGTCAGCACTTTTGGCGCTTTATGATCTTTTTTCAGGCAGGTACTCATAAAGCCTTTACGTGCTTCACCTTTCAGGGACTGTGTCGATGCCTGATGGTTACAGTCAGTCATTTTTTGCTGCTGCGCTGTTTTTTCCGCCGCAGATGCCTGTCCCGCCATTAATAATCCGCCCAGAACCGCGGCTACGATCATTTTATTCATGATTACTCCTGTCAATAAAAAACCGGTAAATAACCGGTGATAGCCGACAACACTTCGCTGAAGTTAATTATCGGTAATGTGGTAACTCTTATCCGTCAGGCTATGATCGGCTGATGCCCGTTATCTTTTCAAGATAGCGGATATTCGATAATGCGCGACTTTTTTCTGACGAAGTCTCGTTGGCATTATCCACCAGGTGTTCGATTTTTTTCTGAAATAACAAGCGGGCTTCGGGTGAAAGGGTTTCTACCAGTGCCGATAAAACTAACTCCATCGTGGCCTGGCGCTCTTGCTGAAGTTTATATTCTTCATCCCTTTCCGCCAGTTTAATTAAAAGCTCAGCAATAATATTTTTCATACATAAGCCTCAGAATCATCTGATCCTGAACTTAACATTGCGAATACCAAAAAAACAGGCTTTTTATAAAACTGAAACAGTTAATTGCATAAACGAATAGAAATTTAAATACCGGGACATAGCCTCAGGAGGAGAGCATCCCGGTTCACGGGGCAGCGCCCGGGCGGGAAGTCGCTCAGACACACCCGCGATGATACCGGGTGTGCCTTCAGCAGTTCAGCGGGATCAATTACCGGAGTAGTGCGGACCACCGCCACCGCCACCCCAGCCACCACCACCACCGCCGTGACCACCGCCACCCCAGCCGCCGCCAGGAGGCGGGAAAATACAGCCATTCAGCATTACTACGACGCCCAGAACAGCAGCAATTTTTAACAGTCGTACCATAGTTGACCTCTATTCGGGTTGTTTCTGCTTCCGGTCTTCAGTATATAGGCAGTATTGCTCAGAAAAATCCGTATCCTCCCTGTATTTATTCACTGAAACCAGCCTTAACACTTTTCTGACACTGCCCCTACAGCACCCTGTCGTTTTCGCTAACCCCGGCGGCAGGCATAGCAGTTTCAGCCACAATAGACCCGGGTAATTTTCCCTTGCTCATCCGCCATAAAATTCAGACGGCGCAGGTTAAAGTCCATCGTAACAACCGAATTATAGGCAATCGCCCTGGACTCGGTCCCGAACCGCATATTTTCTATAGAGGTCAATGGCTTGCCAATAAAATTCTGGAACTGAGAGGCTCCGCACATATCATCATCCGGGACATAAGCCGGTGCCTGCTGACGGTGGCTGGCAGACTGGCAGGAGGCCAGTAGTACAATTCCGCTTAACAGAGCGAGTTTTCCGTAAAATGTCATCATAACTCCTGAAACGCCACACTGAGACACTTCTCCGCGGGCTTTGTACAACATAAAATACTGATCCGGGCCACACTTGTACTGATGTCATCATGGAATGCCGGGTATCACACGGGAAAGATATCTTCAGCCAGCCATACTCTTCACTGTAGCGGTTTTCTGTTACAAAGAGACGTGGTTATCTTACTCACTGGCCATCTCTGATACTGACTGACCGGCGGCCCCTGATTGCATCCTCCCGCGGGAAAATGGATCACACTAAGTGACGTCAATGGCCTCTGCGATTATCGCTGATGACTCGACAGTGATCTTTACCATTGATATTATTCAGAAGATTCTTAACTCCGGACTGCCGATGAATACACATTCCGATAAAATCACACTCACCGCGTTTTATCTTGGAAGTTTTGTTATCTACTACGTGATAACCCTGATGATAACGCTGTTTCCTGACTTTCTGGCACTGCGGACCAGTGGCTTGCTGGTGCCGGTGATCTGCCTGCTTGAATTTGCAGTGATTTATCCGTTGTATCGTTTTTACTGCCAGCGCCGGGACGACATTCCTTTCGGTCAGTTATTACTGGTACCGACATTACTATTCACGGCAGCGTTACTGATCCTGATGGTTGCGGAGACCCAATATTTAGTCCCGGAAGTCTGGCTGTCCGAACAAGCCAATCAGCCGCGGAACTCTCAATTGATTCTGCTGATCACTGCCGTCTGTCTGGCACCGGTATTTGAAGAAATTTTATTCCGTGGGTTTCTTCTGCAAGCGTTTTTATTATGGGCTCCTGAAAGCCGGCTGGCCTGTACCTTACTGACGTCATTGCTTTTTGCCGCCATGCATACTCAGTATATTCACTGGCAGTCCATCGTAGCGCTGACACTCTTCTCACTCTTATTGTGCTGGGCCAGAATCAAAAGCAAAGGACTCGCCTTACCGGTTTTTTTGCATACCCTGAACAACCTGATAGCCCTGGTGCCGGCATTATATCTTTCTGCAGCTTAGTACGGGCAGTCCATCGCCCGTATGCAGTGATATCACTCTCACGACTCAGCGCCAGACTCCTGCTCAAAGTGCGTTTTGAACTGCTCGTAAATCGACAGCATATTTGAGGCATCTCCCTGTAGCGGGCTCAGTTTGCCGGCCCGGACCAGCTCGATCACCACCTGTAGGGCGGCCTGCTTTGGGTTTTCAGAAGGGCGGGCGATGGGTTCATTCATTATCTTGTTACCTGTTAACATTGAGAGCGATCCTGGATAAAAATTAAATTGTAACGCAGCTACGCACCGTCTTGCAGAAAAACCTGCCATGCCGGTGCGGGTCATCATCGCGTTATCGGCAAGAATGCTATACTGATCCGCCCGGCAATCATGGCCTGTGCCCGGGTATAAGGAGCTAGTCATGTTAATCGGATTCGTGCTATTAGTCAGTGCCTGTGGTAACGATGCCTGCGATGCTTTGCCGGTTTCGGAGCATATTTTTCCGACGCAGGGTAGCTGTGAGGTGATGGCAGATCGTATTCGTAAGGCGCGTCCGCATGCGGTGTTGCTCTGCGGTGAAGTGCATCGGCGTTCAGGAGCAGAGTCCGAATAAGGGCTGTTTTCCCGGATAAGCTGCAGGACTCAACGGTTAGCGCGGATAGCGGATAGTTATGAAGTCACAAAAAAACAAGCGGCCACGTAAACCCGGGGGACGCTGGATTTATTATTTGCTGTATCAGGATATTATCTGGCCCTGTCCCGTGCGCTGGGAATGGGAAGCGGGCTATGGTGGCTGGCTGCCTTTCTACTATGCCCCGACATTAGAATTTATTGCCGCCGATCCGGCCCGGGTGATCCGGGTACCGCGCGGGTCAAAATCGCCCGGAAAGACCGGGACAAAGAACTGACAGGGACGGGAGGCCGTAACCTCCCTGACTCTGACACGCCTGAATTAGTTTTCCAGGACGTAATCCAGTGTAATTTCAGTATTCAGCAACTGAGAGACCGGGCAGCCGGATTTGGCTTTATTAATGATCTCTTCAAATTTTTTCTCATCAATCCCCGGAAGTTCAATAACACTTTTCAGTGCCACTTTGGTGATGGCAAAACCTTCACCCTTTTTATCCAGAGAAACATCGGCGGTGGTATCGATGCTTTTCGGCGTATGCCCTGCCTGACCCAGCATCAGAGAAAGCGCCATGGAGAAACAGGCCGCATGGGCTGCGCCAATCAGCTCTTCAGGGTTAGTCCCGGGTTTATCTTCAAAACGGGTGTTAAAGCCATAAGGTTGCTGACTGAGCGCGCCGCTTTCGGTGCTGACAGTCCCTTTACCTTTAATATCGCCTTCCCAGTGAGCCGAACCTTTCTTATGAATCGTCATACTCTCCTCCGTAATAAGATACTCAGTATTCAGTATAGTCGCTCTGTCAGTATTGCCTTGTTTTACCGTGTTACAGGCTATGTTTGCGAATTATCCGGGTAGCTGAAGATTAGCCAGCAAGTCACGGTTTATCTCCGCCACCGATTTTGCCCCGGTCAGGGTCATGGCAACCCGCATTTCGTTGGCGATCAGCGTCAGCAGATTCTCAACCCCCTTCTGCCCGTGAGCCGCCAGAGCATAGATAAATGCACGTCCCAGTAATACGGTGTCAGCGCCCAGCGCCAGCATGCGTACAACATCCAGTCCGTTACGGATACCGCTGTCTGCCAGTAAGGTCAGGTCGCCTTTAACGGCATCGGCTATCGCAGGCATGGCCCTGGCCGTAGAAAGTACGCCATCCAGTTGCCGGCCGCCGTGGTTAGACACCACGATACCATCGGCACCAAAACGTACGGCATCTTTAGCATCTTCCGGGTCGAGAATACCTTTAATGACCATCGGGCCGTCCCAGAAATCACGGATCCATTCCAGATCTTTCCAGGAGATAGACTGATCAAAGTTATTCGCCAGCCAGCCAATATAATCTTCCAATGCCGTCGGTTTGCCGAGATACGCTGAAACATTACCCAGATCATGCGGACGGCCCATAACCCCCACATCCCATGCCCAGGAAGGATGCTGCACTGACTGCAGATAACGGCGTGACGCTGCAAACGGACCACTCATCCCGGAATGGGCATCACGATAACGCGCTCCGGGCGTCGGCATATCTACCGTAAAGACCAGCGTTGAACAGCCCGCAGCTTTGGCTCGTTCCAGTACATTGCGCATAAAACCGCGGTCACGTAAGACATACAACTGAAACCACATGGGGCGGTCAATTGCCGGAGTGACTTCTTCAATCGGACAGACGGACACCGTGGATAATGTGAAAGGGATCCCTGCTTTTGCTGCGGCTTTCGCAGCCTGAACTTCTCCCCTGCGGGCATACATTCCCGTCAGACCTACCGGCCCCAGCGCCACCGGCATCGATAATGTCTCATTAAACAGTTTTGTTTCCAGACTCAGCGAGGACATATTTTTTAATACCCGCTGACGTAATGCGATACCGGACAGGTCATCGGTATTACGTTTCATGGTGTATTCGGTATAAGCCCCGCCATCGATATAATGGAACAGGAAAGGAGGTAAACGTCGCTCCGCGGCGGCACGATAGTCAGATGAAGCAGAAATAATCATGATTAATTCTCTGTGCGTTGCAGAAGGCTGTCAGGCAAACGAATAACTCTGAGTTGTCTGGCATAGTCTTCATCAAGTTGTTGTGTTGTCCTGTGCACGAAACTGAGATGGCAATTGGCTGCGTTACGCGCAGCATCGGCATCACCCCTGAGAATGGCCTGCAACAGATGATCATGTTGTTCCGATAACCGGCTGACAATATCCTCACTGGAAAACATTTGCTGACGACTCTGTAATACCGAGCTGTGCAATAAATCAAACAGTCCGCGCATAGTCTGTAACAACACAGTATTGTGTGACGCTTCAGCAATCATCAGATGAAAACGGGCATCGGCCTGAGCCACGAGGCTGGCATCTCCGCCTTCCTGTAACTCACTCATGGCATCAAAGCAGTACTGTAACCGTTGCTTATCTTCCGCGGTGGCCCTGAGCGCCGCATGCCATGCCGTTCCCGCTTCCAGCGTATGTCTTGCCTCCAGAATATCGGAACGAAAGCCGGGGTTGTCGGGCATCTGTGCCTGCAAAGGCTCGACGATCACCCTTTCCGACCATGGGGAGAGTGCTTTACACACATAGGTCCCGCCCCCCCTGTGCGTGGTCACCACCCCGGCACTGTTCAGTTTCTGAAGTGCTTCCCTGACCGATGCCCGGGAAACCTGCAGCTCCGCCGCAAGTTTACGTTCTGAAGGTAATCGCATTCCGGCCGTCAGTGACTGCTCCCTGATCAGTGTTTGCAGGCGCCTGACCAGCAAATCACTGAGTTTATCTGACGACTTTTCCATTTTTCCCTCCGGCGCGAGCCTCTGTTTCAGACGTTTATCCCGAACAAATGATCTCCTGAAGTTAACGCTGTGTTGTCGGGAGACATCCTAACGACAATGTAAAACCATTGTTAAGTTTATTCGAAACCGATCACAAAATTAGTCTCAGAAGTGTGATTCAG
The DNA here is from genome assembly GCF_000735525.1 of Tatumella ptyseos ATCC 33301. Taxonomy (GTDB): domain Bacteria; phylum Pseudomonadota; class Gammaproteobacteria; order Enterobacterales; family Enterobacteriaceae; genus Tatumella; species Tatumella ptyseos. The sequence goes on from NZ_JMPR01000046.1 coordinate 76,550, forward strand.
CTTACTTTACAACGAAAACCGGTCTGACCAATTTAACCCGGAATACATTCAGTCGTCCTGTCGTTCCGGCGGGATTTTTTGCCATGCGGGCCGGTGCTTGTCCTTTTTTCTGCGACGCAACATTCTCTGCAACAAAAAAAAAACCCTGACTTTTCGGGTCAGGGCCTGTTTTGCATTCGGGGGGTTAGTGATCGTGTGAACAGAAATCAATCACCATACGACCTTTGATTTTCCCCTGCTCCATCTCATGGAAAATATCATTAATATCTTCAACCTTCCGTTTCTCGACTTTCGGCACCACTTTGCCTTCAGCCGCGAAGCGGAAAGCTTCACTCAGATCTTTACGGGTACCGACCAGCGAACCGACGACTTCAATACCATCCAGTACCAGACGAGGAATATCCAGACTCATAGACTCCGGAGGCAGCCCCACCGCAACCACACGTCCGCCTGCACGTACGCAATCGACGGCTGAATTAAAGGCTGATTTTGCGACCGCTGTAACGACTGCGGCATGAGCTCCGCCACATTTTTCCTGCATCACCTTCGCTGCGTCTTCATTTAACGGGTTAATGGTCAGGTCAGCGCCCATCTCTTTGGCAAATTCAAGCTGGTTTTCATTAACATCAACAGCGACCACTTTCGCATTAAAGACATTCTTCGCATACTGCAGCGCAAGGTTCCCCAGACCGCCCAGACCATAAATGGCAATCCACTGTCCTGGCTGAATATGAGAAACTTTGACCGCTTTATAAGTGGTAACCCCGGCACAGGTAATACTACTGGCGGCGGCAGAATCCAGACCCTCCGGGACTTTAACCGCATAATCCGCGACCACAATACATTCTTCAGCCATACCGCCATCGACGGTATAACCGGCATTTTTTACGCTACGACACAGGGTTTCATTACCGCTGTTACAATACTCACAGTATCCGCATCCCTGGAAGAACCAGGCCACACTGGCACGATCGCCGGGCTTCAGTGAGGTTACGCCCGGACCGATTTCTTTGACCACCCCGATACCTTCATGCCCCAGAATAACGCCGGTTTTATCACCAAAATCACCGTTTTTTACATGAAGATCCGTATGGCATACGCCACAGTACTCCATCTTTAACAGGGCCTCTCCGTGCCCGAGAGGGCGCAGTTTCTTATCAACAATGTCTACACTATGATCTTTAGTTACGACTGCTGCTTTCATGGAAGAACTCCTTAAGACGGGAACAGTGAAAGTAGATATCTCTTACACCAGAGTGTATCGATATATCAGGGTAAAAGAGTTGATATTCATCAGAAAAATTAAATATCCCGGGATATTTTTAGCTCAGTTTACTGACGAGATCGCCCTGTTGTTGATATTACCGCCAAAATCAGACCCGGTACAGGTTAAGGGTTCCGGTAGAAAAAATAGCGGGCAGAGTTATTCACCAGCAAAGAAACACCGCTACACTCTTTGATACTATCAATCATGTTTGTTACTTAGTGTCCGGAGGTATTATTTACGAGGTAAGCATCCCCCTGTCACTCAGACAGGCGAATACCTCACAGCCCCCTCGCGGAACTCCCGGGGACGTGACCCCATAACGAAGGAGACGATATGTCGCAAAGTTTTAATGCACTGGCCGAAAAACGCAGAACTATCTACGCCCTGGGTCCCACGCTGCCGCTGGCAGAAGATGAGGTTATAGCTCTTATCCGGACGGCTATCCGAAATGCCCCCTCGGCCTTCAACTCGCAGAGTTCGCGGGCGCTGATCCTGCTGGGCGAGGAACATAAAAAATTCTGGGCACTGACCGGTGATCAACTGAAAAAACGTGTTGCGGCCGATGCTTTCGTTAACACCGAAAAAAAACTGGCCGGCTTTGCAGCCGCAGCAGGTTCCGTCCTGTTTTTTGAAGACCAGCAGGTGGTGAGCGGACTGCAGCAGCAGTTCCCGTCCTATGCGGATAATTTCCCGATCTGGTCAGAACACAGTACAGGAATTGCCCAATATGCTGTCTGGCTGGCACTGGCAGAAAAAGGTATCGGGGCGAACCTGCAGCACTATAACCCGCTGGTAGATGAGGATGTACAGCAGACATGGAATATTCCGGCAAGCTGGAAACTGCGGGCGCAGATGAACTTCGGTTCCATCGAAGCCCCGGCGGGAGAGAAAACCTATATTCCTGACAGCGAGCGTTTTATCGTTGCTCGCTAAGCGTTAAGCCTTATGCCGGCCGGCTGGCCGGCATAAAAAGCATTACTCAGACAGAGATTCCAGCGCCTGTTGCAGGTCGGCAATCAGATCTGCCGGGTGCTCGATCCCGATAGACACGCGGACCGTAGTCTCGTAGATGGCAAAAGCTTCGCGGGTTTCTTTTGCGACACCGGAGTGTGTGGTCGTTGCCGGGTGGCTTGCCAGCGATTCAGTTCCCCCCAGACTGACAGCCAGCCTGAAAATTTTCAGGTGGTTCAGGAAACGGAAGGCATCCGCCTGTGTCTGTCCGACATCAAAGGAAAAGGTGGAACCTGCCCCCTGGCATTGCTGCTGATACAGTTTACCTTCCGGAGTCTCTGCACCTTTGAACGGCAGATAATTGACCGCCGAAATTCCGGGATGTTGTTGCAGAAATTCAGCCACTTTCTGTGCGTTATTATTCGCTTTTTCCATGCGTAACTGCAACGTTTCCAGAGAACGCCCCAGCATCCAGCAGGAGTGCGGGTCAAGCTGTGTACCTATCGCACTACGCATCTGCCTGACCGGTGCCATCAGCGCACGACTGCCCATTGCTGCACCGGCCACCAGGTCAGAATGCCCGCCGACATATTTTGTCAGGGAGTACACACTGATATCCGCACCAAGCGCCAGCGGACGCTGAAAGACCGGCCCGAGCAATGTATTATCGCAGACTACCGGCGGACGGAAGCCCTGTAACGTTTCGATTTCATCGGCAAGTCTGGCAAGCAGACGGATATCCGCCAGAGAGTTCGTCGGGTTAGCCGGTGTTTCCACAAAAATAGCCGCCACACGACCGGTGCTGAGTGCAGCTTTGGCCGACGCCAGCATCGGCGCATATTCCAGCGCATGACTCAACGGATGACTGCTGATCCCTAACCGGGCCAGGGTTTTATTGAACAGGGTTTCTGTCCCCCCGTAAAGCGGCTGGGTTTTCAGAACCACATCCCCTGGCTGGCACAGCGTCAGTAATACTGAGCTTATCGCAGACATCCCGGATGAAAACAGGGCACAACGTTCGGCACCTTCATACAGCGCCAGACGATCTTCCACAATTTCACTGTTTGGATGGTTAAAACGGGAATACACCAGCCCTTCGCGGGTTCCGTCCGGGGCAGCCTGACGCCCGCTGGCGACATCAAAGAAGGTTTTCCCTTCTTCTGCGGTGCGAAAAATAAAGGTTGAGGTAAGGAAAACCGGAGGCTTCACCGCACCTTCAGATAACATCGGGTCATAACCATAGCTGGTCATCAATGTTTCCGGGTGCAACTGATGCTCTCCCTGGCGGGTTTTAATGGTTTTACCGTCACTCATAACATGTTCCTGTCGTCGTCAGTCCCCGTATTCACGGGCCCGGGTCTACAGCGTCAGACTATCTGACCTGCAACCGCGGATGAATGAACACATGATAACATTTCCGGACGAAAAGTTGTGTCAGTCCCGCATAAATGCCTGGCAGCCAGAGGCTGTGGTCGGGAGATATTCAGTCAGGTATTGAATAAGGTTAGCAATTCCACATCACCGGTCATAGAAGGGAGTCCTGTCAGTCATTTCAGAGAGACTCATATGACTAAGACCGGAAATCGTCCTGACAAATCCGGCCAGCGCCCGGATTAGCAAAGTCATCAGCCGCTGACCGTTAAAGACCCAGTCCCGGGCAGATAAACTTTTGGAAAACCGTGAGGAAGGCTATCAAAACTGGCATCTCCCTACAGGAAGTACTTTCAAAAATTAAATCTCCGTAATAGCCTTACCTCTGCGATTAAAAGGATTTGATAATGAATAAGGATGAAGGGCTAAGTTTTGTTTTATCACCCGTACAATTGGCAGCTATCGTTCGCTACGAGACAGTAAGCGAAGGTGAGGTCCTCAGTAATCGCCTTTGGGGAGGTTTAAGTGTCGTTGGTAGTGTTGCGGAAATTTTCGGTGCTGGCATTTTATGCATTGTGCCTGAACCTACCATGATCACCAAAACAGGTTGTATTGTTGTTTGAGCTCATAGTCTTGATGCTCTTAATGCCTCTTTGAGACAGGTTTGGAGCGGGCGTCGATCAGAAACAGCGACTTCCCGATTAGCCGAAATGGCTGCGGAGCAACTTGGGGCTGATTCTGCCACCGCTTACAGAGTGGGTATAACCGTTGACCTTACCGTACCCTTTATTTTCGCTTCAGCGGCAGGCGTAGCAAGAATCGCCTCAGTATATTCTGGTCGTATCAGGCTGAAAGAGCATGAGGGGGGAAGATTGGGGCATACAATAGCCCGTCATGTTGGAAGAACACCAGAACAACTTATTGCCCGTTTATCAGAGCCGCGTGCCCCTCATATCTCAGCCAGTTTTAAAAATATCAGACAGGCTGAACTGATTATTTCTGAAGTACTCTCTGTTAAGAGCCGACAGATTGAATATGCCCTGAAATACACATATACCCGCGCTACACTCGTTTATGCACACCGATTTAATTTTCCAATAGGAACCTACGTAGAGCGGGGGGCGACTGAGGTTAAAAAGGCCTATGGTATCCGGCTCGTCATCAGGCCTGCAACATTCAATGGCAGACAATATTATCTGGTTACGGCCTTCCCAACACCATAAGGGGTGATATGGATACTGATATGACTAAATCCTGTGAGATGGATAACCTCGTTGTGGCGTACTATGGCCAGGATTGTGATATTTTCGATCCCGGGTGTAATTTCGATAACTTACTGAATGAATACATGGCCACTTCTTCCCCATTCCATCTAAGAATGCTGCTGGCTAACATTCAGGAATTTGAGCAGGAGCCGATGGGTCTGAAGGTTTTTACCGTGCGATACAGCGTTGATTTTGCGCCCGACAGATGGAATATGACAGCAGCAGAATGGCTCAGTGCCGTTAAAATGAGAGTCATCGAATACCTTCACGCGAATGGCAACTCCTCAGAATTATCAAAATTTTGAGATCTCCGGCAAAAAACCCCGCTGAGCCGGATCCGTTAAACAAAATTCTTCTGTATCGTTATCACGAAAATTCAGCGGCACTACGCTCCCCAATAAGTCTGCAACATCGTTCTTTTACACGGGTTACCCGCAGACTTATGACCGCCGCCGGGTGGTTGCCCGGCAGGTAAAAAAAAGGGGCTGGCCACTGGCCAACCCCTTTCTGCTATTAACTTTCAGATGTCGCGTTAGCGATACCTTAGTTAAGACGCTCTTTGATACGAGCAGCCTTACCAGTACGCTCACGCAGGTAGTACAGTTTGGCCTGACGTACAGCACCACGACGTTTAACAGCAATGCTGTCAATTACTGGTGAGTGAGTCTGGAATACACGCTCAACACCTTCGCCGTTAGAAATCTTACGAACAGTGAATGCAGAGTGCAGACCGCGGTTACGAATAGCGATAACCACGCCCTCGAATGCCTGCAGACGTTTTTTAGAACCTTCAACGACCCATACTTTCACTTCCACGGAGTCACCCGGACGGAATGAAGGTACATCCTGTTTCATCTGTTCTTGTTCAATTTGTTTAATAATGTTGCTCATAATTAAATCTCTTATCCTGGGTAAACTGATATTCAGGGAAGATTACTCTTCCATATCATCATGTTGTTGCTGCTGATGTTCCTTACGGAACTCACGCAACAATTTAGTTTGCTCTTCAGTCAGAGCCAGGTTTTCCAGAAGCTCAGGTCTTCTTAGCCAGGTACGGCCTAACGACTGCTTCAGGCGCCAGCGGCGGATTTCAGCATGGTTTCCCGACAGCAGAACCGGCGGTACCTCCACACCCTCTAACACTTCAGGTCGGGTATAATGCGGACAATCCAGCAATCCGTCAGAAAACGAGTCTTCTTCCGCCGATGCCTGTTTCCCGAGAACTCCCGGAATAAACCGGGCGACCGAGTCAATCATCGTCATTGCCGGCAGTTCCCCGCCGCTGAGCACATAATCACCGATTGACCATTCTTCATCAATTTCGGCGTCGATTACCCGCTCATCAATACCTTCATACCTGCCACAAACCAGAATCAGCTTCCGGTCGGCGGCGAGTTCGCAAACGCCCTGTTGGTCCAGTTTGCGTCCCTGAGGTGAAAGGTAAATCACCTTAGCACCTTCACCTGCCGCTGCTTTCGCTGCATGGATAGCATCCCGCAAAGGTTGCACCATCATCAGCATTCCCGGCCCGCCCCCATAAGGACGGTCGTCGACAGTACGATGCCTGTCATGTGTGAAATCTCTTGGACTCCAGCACTGAATGCTGAGCAGACCGTTTTTTACAGCCCGGCCAGTTACCCCGTAATCGGTAATCGAACGAAACATCTCTGGAAAGAGGCTAATCACACCAATCCACATAGCGTTCGCCGTTGGTTTACCGTTATGCCCGGAGATCAAAAACCAGGATCCCAATCTACTTCAATTGTGCCAGCAGAGAGATCGACTTTTCTGATAACCTGTTCATAAAGAAACGGGATTAACCGCTCTTTAGCGCCAAAAGCATCTTTCAGGTTTGCCTTTACAACCATAACGTCGTTCGACCCGGTTTCCATCATATCAATGACTTTCCCCATCGCGTAACCTTCAACGTTAACTACCTGGCAACCAATAAGGTCTTTCCAGTAGTAGTCACCGTCTTCCAGTTCGGGCAACTGCGTCGAATCAACCACAATTTCGCAATTGGTTAATTGAGCCGCCGCATCACGATCATCAATGCCTTTGACTTTGATAATCATGTCCTGATTGTGATTTTTCCAGCCTTCCAGTTCAACCTGCTGCCATTGACCGGCACGCTGAATAAACCAGGGTTGGTAATCAAAGATACGCTCAGCGTCTTCAGTGGAAGAAAACACTTTGAGCCAACCACGAATACCGTAGGCCGCTCCCATCTTTCCTAACGTAAGAGAATTAACAGGAGGTTGTGCGGTAGATTTTCTGGTCATGCTCATGTTCGCCACCGTGACAGATTAAGCTGCTTTTTTCGCTTCTTTAACCAGCGCGTTAACGCGGTCAGAAACAGTTGCGCCTAAGCCAACCCAGTGCTCAATGCGATCCAGGTCCAGACGCAGTCCTTCAGCCTGACCAGATGCAACCGGGTTGAAGAAACCAACGCGCTCAATAAAACGACCATTACGCGCATTACGGCTGTCAGTAACGACAACCTGATAGAATGGACGCTTTTTAGCGCCGTGACGTGCCAAACGAATTGTTACCATAACATCCTCTTTAGTTAATAAAACAACCGGGCCCCATCGAGGAACGGGGCCCGGGTGCAATATAAAAAGCCCGAAAATTTTACTCATTTTGGCGCAAAAAGCAACCTGTTAAGTCAATAAGACGCCGGGCTTTTCATTATTCCGGCTTAACGGCCTGGAAATCCTGGCGGCATCGCCCCTTTCATGCCACGTAACATCTTGGCCATGCCACCTTTTTTCATCTTTTTCATCATCCGCTGCATATCATCAAATTGTTTCAGCAGGCGGTTGACATCCTGAACCTGTAAACCACAACCGGTCGCAATACGACGCTTACGCGAACCTTTGATGATTTCCGGCTTCTCACGCTCTTTACGTGTCATAGAGTTGATAATGGCTTCCATACGGACCAGCACCTTATCATCCATCTGTGATTTTACGTTGTCCGGTAACTGCCCCATGCCCGGCAGTTTACCCATCAGGCTGGCCATGCCACCCATATTACGCATCTGCTTCAATTGTTGCAGGAAGTCATTCAGGTCAAAACCGTCGCCGGTTTTCAGCTTCTTCGCCAGCTTTTCAGCCTGATCGCGGTCAACTTTACTCTCAATATCTTCGATAAGCGACAACATGTCGCCCATGCCGAGAATACGTGAAGCAATACGCTCCGGGTAGAAAGCTTCCAGAGCTTCTGTTTTTTCACCCATACCCATAAACTTGATCGGTTTACCGGTAATATGGCGAATAGACAGCGCAGCCCCTCCGCGGGCATCACCATCCACTTTCGTCAGGATAACCCCGGTCAGAGGCAGGGCTTCGTTAAAGGCTTTCGCGGTATTGGCCGCATCCTGACCGGTCATGGCATCGACAACAAACAGGGTTTCTACCGGGTTGATCGCAGCATGAACCTGTTTGATTTCATCCATCATCGCTTCATCGACATGCAAACGACCGGCGGTATCCACCAGCAGCACATCGTAAAACTTCAGTCTGGCTTCATTTAACGCCTGGCTGACAATTTCTACCGGTTTCTGAGAAATATCAGAAGGACAGAAATCCACCCCCACCTGTTCCGCCAGGGTTTCCAATTGTTTGATCGCCGCAGGGCGATAGACGTCGGCAGAGACCACAAGGACTTTCTTCTTGTGTTTCTCTTTCAGGAATTTACCTAATTTCCCGACGCTGGTCGTCTTACCAGCCCCCTGCAAACCTGCCATCAGAACCACGGCCGGTGGCTGTGCAGCAAGGTTCAGAGTGTTGTTCTCGGCCCCCATCGCAGCCACCAGTTCATCACGAACTATCTTGATGAACTCCTGGCCCGGGGTCAGGCTTTTATTAACATCGTGCCCGACGGCACTCTCTTTAACCCTGGAGATAAAATCACGGACTACCGGCAGGGCAACATCTGCCTCCAGTAATGCCATGCGCACTTCACGCAGAGTGTCTTTAATATTGTCTTCTGTCAGCCTTCCGCGGCCGCTGATATTGCGCAGTGTTTGCGACAAACGATCGGTTAAATTATCAAACATTATCTATCACTCAGAATATATAGCGAAGCCGCCTGTGCGACATTTTCCGTGCAGTATAACATGAAGCGTCAGCGATCTCTGCAATTGACCATCAGATCGTTTGGCGCAAGTCGCTGCTAACGCTATACTGCCCTTCTGAACACTCACTGATGGCTAACACGAAACCTTTTATGTCAGTTTTTGCGATTTTGGCGCTATTCGCCTATTCACTGAGTCTCGCATTGATCATACCAAGCCTGCTGACCCGGAGCAGTGGCTGGCGGCGCATGGCTATGCTTTCGGCGGTCATCGCGCTGATCTCTCATGGCGTTGCTATTGAACAGCGGATTTTCCTGCCAGGCCCAGTACAGAACTTCAGTTTACTGAACACAGGTTCACTGGTCAGCCTGATGATTTGTGCGGTGATGACGATTGTCGCGTCACGTAACCGGGGCTGGCTGCTACTGCCATTTGTCTACAGTTTCTCACTGATCAACCTGACCTTTGCCACCTTTGTTCCTAATGCCTTCCTGACGCACCTGGAAGCTACGCCCGGGATACTGGTTCACATCGGCCTGGCGCTTTTCGCCTATGCAACACTGATTATCGCGGCTCTGTATGCCCTGCAACTGGCATGGATTGATTACCAACTGAAAAACAAGAAGCTGGCTTTCAGCCATGATATGCCTCCACTGATGGTGATTGAACGCAAAATGTTCCACATTACTCAGGTCGGTGTGGTGCTTCTGACGCTGGTGCTGTGTAGCGGCCTGTTCTATATGCATGACCTCTTTTCGGAAGATAATATCGATAAAGCCGTACTTTCCATACTCGCCTGGTTTGTCTATATCGTATTGCTATGGGGACATTACCGTGAAGGCTGGCGTGGTCGCCGGGTGGTCTGGTTTAACTGCGGCGGAGCCGTGCTCCTGACGATGGCCTATTTTGGCAGCCGTACGCTTGAATATCTGTTAACCCGCTAATTTATTAAAACAAAAGGAAATTTCTCGTTGGATCAGGTTTCAACCTCTACGCTAATTATCATACTGGTCATCATGATCCTGGTCTCCGCCTGGTTTGCCGGCTCTGAAACCGGCATGATGACGCTGAATCGTTATAAACTGCGTCACAATGCACGCAATGGTGACCGTGCCGCAAAACGGGTCGAGAAACTGTTATCCAAACCTGACCGCCTGATCAGTCTGGTACTGATCGGCAACAACCTGGTAAATATTCTGGCCTCCTCGCTGGCAACGATTGTCGGTATCCGTCTGTACGGAAATACCGGGGTGGCCATTGCCACCGGGATCCTGACCTTCGTCGTGCTGGTCTTTGCAGAGGTTCTGCCGAAGACGATTGCTGCGCTCTACCCGGAAAAAGTGGCCTATCCGAGCAGTTTTTTACTGGCCCCCTTGCAGATCATTATGATGCCCATCGTCTGGCTGCTGAACTCCATCACCCGTGTTCTGATGCGGCTTGTCGGTATTCGTACCAGTGGTGCCGTCAACTCTGCGCTGAGTAAAGAGGAGTTACGCACCATTGTCCACGAATCGCGCTCGCTGATGTCACGACGGAATCAGGATATGCTGCTGTCCGTGCTGGACCTGGAAAAAGTCACCGTCGATGACATTATGGTGCCCCGCAATGAAATCGTCGGGATCAATGTCAATGATGACTGGAAATCCATCATCCGTCAGCTGACCCACTCCCCTCATGGCCGCATTGTTTTATTCCGCGATACACTGGATGACACCGTCGGTATGCTGCGGGTTCGGGAAGCCTGGCGCATGATGACGGAAAAGAAAGAGTTCACCAAAGAAAACCTGCTGCGGGCGGCCGATGAGATTTATTACGTGCCTCAGGGGACGGCATTGAATATGCAACTGGTGAAGTTCCAGAGGAATAAGAAGAAAGCGGGTCTGATCGTCGATGAATATGGTGACATCAAAGGTCTGGTGACTATTGAAGATATTCTGGAAGAGATTGTCGGCGACTTCACCACCTCGATGTCCCCTTCTCTGGCAGAAGAGGTGATGCCGCAGAATGATGGTTCTGTACTGATAGATGGCAGTGCGAATGTCCGGGAAATCAATAAAGCCTTTAACTGGACGCTGCCGGAAGATGGTGCGCGTACCATTAATGGCATGTTACTGGAAGCACTGGAAGAGATCCCTCAGGTCCAGCGAAAAGTACAGATTGGGCACTACGCTGTCGAGATCCTGGATGTTCAGGACAATATGATCAAGCAGACGCGGATCACGCCACATACCACCCTCCAGGAATCTCTGGGATAAATACTCCGGCATCAAAAAAGGCGACGAACCTTCCGGTTCCGTCGCCTTTTTTATCTCAGGAGCCTGATGGCTGCTCCCGATTTGTCTTAAAACTAAATATGTAACTCTTTCAGTGTTTCAGCCGGTAGCGCCAGTTCATCATTGTGGTTCACGCGAACATCATGGCTGATAATGTGACGGGCGATATCCTGAGCTTCTTCCAGAGAGTGCATCTCGTAAGTACCGCACTGGAACTCATTCAGTTCAGGAATTTTGCGCTGGTCAGTCACTTTCAGGACATCTTCCATCGCCGCTTTCCAGGCATCTGCCACACGCTGCTCTTCCGGCGTACCGATCAGGCTCATGTAGAACCCTGTGCGACAGCCCATCGGAGAAATATCGATAATTTCCACGTCCTGACCGTTCAGGTGATTACGCATGAAACCTGCAAACAGGTGTTCAAGAGTGTGGATCCCGCGTTCAGGCATCACTTCTTTGTTAGGGATGCAAAAACGCAGATCGAACACAGTAATAGTGTCGCCATGAGGAGTGTTCATGGTTTTCGCAACACGAACCGCAGGCGCTGCCATACGGGTATGATCAACAGTAAAACTATCCAGCAATGGCATATCGTTACCTCTTTTAAAAAAAATTTTTATCTTTTATGAACTTTTTCACCGGGCGTGCGTCTGAGTATATGAAAGACGCGCATTTGTTATCATCATCCCTGACAACAGAGATGTTTATTTGGCCACAGTGATGTGGCCTTTCTTTTTTCAGCCTTTCCTGCCCGCCAGATACTCTTCGAAACTCAGTGTATCATTCGCTTCAATTTTCTTCTGTGCAAGAACCGATGCTTCAGCCTGGTGACGGAACTGTTCATCCGTAAGCACCTCCAGCGGTTCAGACACTAACATCTGATGGTAGTGTTCTGCCAGTGTGATCCCTGCGCCTGCCAGACCTTGCTGCTGCATATCCCGCAGGATACGCGCAGAATACGTCTGCTCCGGGTCTTCCACCGAGCGTAACAGGTTTTGGCAAACCTGCTGATAGTGGTCACCTTCCTGAGTCGAATCCAGAACCTTCGCGATACGTTCCAGTCCCTCAAACAAACCAAGCCCCGCTTCTTTAAGGGGATAAACGAATTCTCCGCAACCTGAACGTAAGGTCAACCCGGGCTTACGCCCTTCCATCACCACCCGATTCCAGTTACCACGGGTGCATTGGAGTTCGTCTGCACTCATTTCCGGAGCTTCAGCCAGCGCACACCAGATCAGGAACATATCCAGGAAGCGCACCTGCTCATCATTAATACCGATCGGCGTGAACGGGTTCACATCAAGAGAACGAACTTCAATATATTCTATTCCGCCCCGTTTCAGTGCTTCTGAAGGCGCTTCTCCGGAACGGATAACCCGTTTCGGACGGATAGGCGCATAGAGTTCATTCTCAATCTGTAGCACATTCGTATTCAACTGAATACGTTTACCCTCACTGTCCGTCACTCCCAGTTTAGCATACTGTTCTGAAGGGGTTTTGATCGCCTTTTTCAGCGCCGCAACATACCCTTCAAGGGAATTGAAGGTAATGCCCAATGCACTCTGTGATTTATTGGTATATCCGAGGTCACTCAGACGCAGTGACGTTGCATACGGCAGCCACAGCGTACCTTTGCCGTTACCCTCCAGCGGCAGGTCTCCTGCGCCCTGAGGAAGAAAAGTCTCACAGATAGCCGGGGATGCGCCAAACAGGTAAGGAATAACCCAGCCAAAACGGTAATAGTTACGAATGAGCTGCAGATAACCGTCAGAGACGTCATCTTTATCCGGAGCGGCATCCTTTTCTGCGAACTTTGCTTTCCAGAAGGCTTCAGGCAGAGAGAAATTGTAATGCAGTCCTGAAATCACCTGCATCAGTGAGCCATAACGATGTTTCAGCCCTTCGCGATAGACCGTTTTCATCCGTCCGATATTCGAGGTGCCGTACTGCGCCAGAGTGATATTTTCAGGATCCCGGATGATACAGGGCATACTGAACGGCCACAGGCGCTCGTTCCCCAGTTCACGGCTCACATGACGGTGGATATCCCGTAAAAAGGCCAGTAAATGAGAAACATCACGATCCACGGGAGTGACAAATTCCAGCAACGATTCGGCAAAATCGGTGATTATCCACTCATGAGTCAGTGCGGACCCCAACGTGCCAGGATGCCCCTGCTGTGATAAATGCCCGTCAGGCTGAACCCTCAGGGATTCACGTTCAATACCACGACCAATGCCGGTTAAGGCTTCAGGATGCTTTTCCAGCCAGCTTAATGCTTCAGATACGTCAGGTATCACTGTCACCTCCCACGGTGATAATAATGTCTTATAGTTCTGTTCACAGTCGCAGTGTAGCAACGAACCAAAAGATACGAAAAACCCAAAGAGTCGGAACTGCGGCCAGGATCGGGCCACTGATGATCACTCTTGCAGACTGTCTGCGGGTAACGCCCGACAGAACTGCGTAAAACTCTCGTTTGCACAGAAAAAAGGACGCTGGTCTGCATAACATCATGCGTCAGTGTGTTCGCACATCAACGGCATCCATTCCTGCCGCCTTTGCCGCACGGAGACCAAAATCAGCGTCTTCAAACACCACACATTTCTCAGGTGTCACGCCCATAAGCCTGGCACATTCCAGGAAGGTCTGCGGGTCCGGTTTATGGTGCTGTACATCATCAGCACCGACCAGCACATCAAAAAGGTGCCGGACACCGTGGTGAGTCAGTAAACGGTCGGCCATGGCATGGCTGCTTCCTGTACCGACAGCCAGCGGCAGACGTCCGTGATACTGTCTGGCCACACTGATTAATGGTAAAAGCGCTGAGTGTGTCAGTAATATTTTATCCAGATACTGCTCTTTTTCTGCTGCTAACTGATACGAATCGAATGTAACGTTATTCGCAATGATAATCTGATGGGCTATTTTCCAGGACGGTGCACCGTTAAGTGCGATCATTTGTTCGAAAGAGAACGTCAGGCGGTACTTTTCTAACACTTGCGTCCATGCCTGTCGGTGTGCCGGCTCACTGTTTACCAGCGTGCCATCCATATCAAAAATAAGCCCGTCATAATGATCGTACATAGTGACTCCAGACTAAACCGATAAGTCGTTACTTTATATTAATGAAGATGAATTGTCGCTGTCCTGAGTAAACCGTAAATGCTAATGCAAAAAAACTGCTAACGAACTGATGCCCAATGGAAATCACTGCACTATTGTTCGTGCTGCTGTTCGTGCCGCGCTCTGACGAAACCGGCTTTTCGTCTGTCAGTGCCGGCGCAGAGACAGCCACAGACGGGCACAGGCTTCCGGCAGAGAGAAACACTAAAGACAGACAGATTCAGAGCACCACTGGCAGACGGCGGCAGGAAACGTGTTTACACGGAATAAAGGATGGGGATGCCGTTCGCGACGCGTTGATCCCGCGGTGGCAGTCGGTGGCTTTCAGTAAGCAGTAAGCAGTAAGCAGTAAGCAGTAAGCAGTAAGCAGTAAGCAGTAAGCAGTAAATATACAGAAAAAAACAGGGGGGAAAGCAGAACATTCAGAAATGGTGCATCCGGGAGGATTCGAACCTCCGACCGCCCGGTTCGTAGCCGGGTACTCTATCCAGCTGAGCTACGGATGCATTGGAAAAGCTAATATAACGGTGACAACGGGTAATACATAAAATGGTGCATCCGGGAGGATTCGAACCTCCGACCGCTCGGTTCGTAGCCGAGTACTCTATCCAGCTGAGCTACGGATGCATCGGAAAAACTTTATTGATGGACTGTACAACCTGGGATACTACACGAGAATGGTGCATCCGGGAGGATTCGAACCTCCGACCGCTCGGTTCGTAGCCGAGTACTCTATCCAGCTGAGCTACGGATGCATTTTAGAATTCTTGTATAATGCAGAGTGCTGCTATCACATC
>NZ_JMPR01000047.1 GCF_000735525.1 Tatumella ptyseos ATCC 33301
ATTTTAGAATTCTTGTATAATGCAGAGTGCTGCTATCACATCTTTGTAAACTAACGTTCCAGATTACGCATGGTGCATCCGGGAGGATTCGAACCTCCGACCGCTCGGTTCGTAGCCGAGTACTCTATCCAGCTGAGCTACGGATGCAGCGTAAATGGCGGTGAGGGAGGGATTCGAACCCTCGATGCAGCTTTTGACCGCATACTCCCTTAGCAGGGGAGCGCCTTCAGCCTCTCGGCCACCTCACCATTGTTACTTTACTTCCCGCCCGACTCAGTGCTTTACATCGCTCTTCGTCGCTGCGTTGGCGCACATATTACTTTCCCCGACTTATAAGTCAAACTTTTTTTCCGGAAGATTGTTTGTTTGAGCGCTTCTTCATCAATCAGGATATTTAAAAAGCAAAAAGAGTGGTTTTTCAACAGCACAGCACGGGCTAAGAAAGACAGAGCAACGAAAAGCCGATCGTTAAAAAGAGGCGCGCCTCGTTAAAAAACGAGGCGCTGAATATGTTAGTAGTCAGGCTGCTGGGTTTTTTCTGCCTGAATGCGTTGGTAGATCTCTTCCCGGTGGACAGAAACCTCTTTGGGAGCATTAACGCCTATACGTACCTGATTCCCTTTCACACCTAATACCGTGACCGTCACCTCATCGCCAATCATGAGGGTTTCACCAACTCGACGAGTTAGAATAAGCATTCTTTGCTCCTTGAAAGATTAAAAGAGTCGGGCCTGTTCATGCTCCCGGCAAATCCATCGTATAACGCAACACATATATTGACTATGACTGATACAGAAAATTCAATCAGTTTGCCAATACATTTCGCTAATAGTTAGTTTAGCCGAAATACACCATTACGCCCTGACTTTATCATTACTGGCTGTTCATCGTGTAAAAAGCGCCCGGAGAAACCTCCTGAGCGCCTTTACCGATAGCTCGTTTTAATTCATTACAACTTAGCGCTGACCAGCGCTTCAACCCCTGCCAGAGCTGCCGGTAATGCAGCAGGGTCCGTTCCGCCGGCCTGAGCCATGTCCGGACGACCACCACCTTTACCACCAACCTGACCGGCGATGACGCTAATCAGTTCCCCTGCCTTTACCTTATTCGTTAAATCTTTCGTGACACCAGCAATTAGAGAAACTTTACCTTCATTCGCAGTGCCAAGCACAATAACAGCAGAACCCAGCTGATTTTTCAAATCATCAACCATCGTCCGTAGCAATTTAGGCTCGGCGTTCTTCAGCTCGCTAACCAGCACACGGACGCCCTTAATATCAATGGCCTTCGCTGCCAGGGAACTGCTCTCCTGAGCTGCCTGCTGATCCTGCAACTGCTGTACCTCTTTCTCCAGTGAACGAACCTGCTCCACCAGAGATCGTACTTTTTCATTCAGGTTACTGTTATTGGCTTTCACCTGATGTGCAATTTCATGCAACTGAGCATCCTGAGTGAACACACTCTCCAGCGCCGTCTGACCGGTCACGGCTTCAATACGACGAACACCGGCCGCAGTACCTGACTCTGAGGTGATACGGAACAGACCGATGTCTCCGGTCCGGCTGGCGTGAGTTCCCCCACACAGCTCGACAGAGAAGTCTCCCATCGTCAGGACACGAACTTTCTGATCGTATTTTTCACCAAACAACGCCATTGCGCCGTTTTCCCTGGCCTCGTCCAAATCCATAATACTGGTTTCGACAGGCAGGTTGCGGCGAATTTGCGCGTTCACAATCTCATTAACACGACGTAACTGCTCCGGTTTTACCGCTTCGGTATGAGAAAAATCGAACCGCAGATACTTGTCATTCACCAGTGACCCTTTCTGAGCCACGTGATCACCTAACACTTCACGCAATGCCGCATGCAGTAAGTGCGTGGCTGAGTGATTCAAACGAATCCGGGCACGGCGCTGTTCGTCAACGTTAGCGGCTACGCTATCCCCAACCTTCAACGTCCCTTCGGTCAGCGTCCCCAGATGGCCGTTGGACTGACCATACTTACGGGTATCAGACACCGTGAAGGTGACCCCGTTAGCCGTCAGAGTACCGGTATCACCCACCTGTCCGCCCGACTCCCCGTAGAACGGTGTCTGGTCCAGAATAATAATGGCCTCTTGCCCGGCGTTGAGTTCTTCTGTGGCTTGTCCTTCTACAAAAATCCCAGTGATTTCGGACTGCGCCTGCAGGGCATCGTACCCTGTAAAGGCAGAGTCTTTTTCGACACGAATAAGATTGGTGTAGTCCGCGCTGAATCCGCTGGCTTCGCGCGCACGTTGACGCTGCGCTTCCATTGCCTCTTCAAACCCGGCTTCATCAATTTTCAGATTACGTTCACGGCAGACATCCGCCGTTAAATCCGCAGGGAAGCCAAACGTATCATACAGACGGAAAACCGTTTCACCGTCCAGAGTATCTCCGGTCAGTGCTGACAGCTCTTCGTCCAGCAGGGCCAGACCACGTTCCAGCGTTTTTGCAAACTGCTCTTCTTCAGTTTTCAGCACTGCTTCAACATGATCTTTCTGTTTACGAAGCTCTTCACCGGCAATATCCATAACGTCAATCAACGGCTGTACCAGTTTGTAGAAGAAGCTCTCTTTGGCACCGAGCATATTCCCGTGACGAACCGCACGGCGAATAATACGACGCAGGACATAACCCCGGTTTTCATTGGATGGGATCACACCATCAGCAATCAGGAATGCACAGGAACGGATATGGTCAGCAATAACACGCAGCGATTTATTATTAAGATCGGTAGTACCGGTCACCTCTGCTACTGCACGGATCAGGTTACGGAACAGGTCGATTTCATAGTTAGAATTAACGTGTTGTAATACCGCGCTGATACGTTCCAGACCCATACCGGTATCTACAGAAGGTTTGGGTAACGGCAGCATGGCTCCGTCAGGCTGACGGTTAAACTGCATAAAGACGATATTCCAGATCTCTATGTAACGATCGCCATCTTCTTCAGGGCTGCCCGGAGGACCTCCCCAGATATGGTCTCCGTGATCATAGAAAATCTCACTGCATGGGCCACAAGGGCCGGTATCACCCATCTGCCAGAAGTTATCAGAGGCGTAGGCACTCCCTTTATTGTCGCCGATGCGGATAATACGCTCCGGGGGAATACCAATATCATTTGCCCAGATATTATAGGCTTCGTCATCGGTCTCATAGACAGTGACCCATAACCGCTCTTTAGGCAGACTGAACCATTCATCACCGGTCAGTAACTCCCAGGCGTAAGCGATTGCATCAGATTTGAAATAGTCGCCGAAACTGAAGTTACCCAGCATTTCGAAAAAGGTGTGGTGACGCGCGGTGTACCCGACATTTTCCAGGTCGTTATGTTTACCGCCCGCACGCACGCAACGCTGTGACGTGGTTGCACGATGATAGCTACGTTTATCCTGACCGAGGAAAACGTCTTTAAACTGGTTCATACCGGCGTTAGTAAACAGCAACGTCGGATCGTTATTCGGTACGAGGGAGCTGCTGGCTACAACCTGATGTCCCTTGCCATGAAAGAAATCGAGAAACGCTTGACGGATCTCAGCAGTACTCTTGCTCATAATTATCCTGGTATCACGCTAACGGATGTTCCTCTCAGTCCGGGCGATTGCTGAAATAACATCTGGCCGTGACGAAGGAACAAAAAGTGGGAATAAGATAAGTTTTCTTCACGGGGAAGTAAAATCCCATTATGGCTCAGTGACCAAAATTTGCTAAAACAGCACGAATATCTGCCATAAGAAAGCCTCTGGAGTATAAAAAACGTTGTGCTTTCGCTTTTTCTTTCAGACAGGCCGGTCCCTGATCTCCATATTTTTTCTGTGCAACGTCACTGGCACACGCCAGCCAGTCAACATCTGCCTCACTCATTGCCCTCTCAATGACGTGTCTGTCCACGCCTTTCTGCGTTAAATCCTGACGTATACGTTGAGGGCCGTAACCACTCCGGCTCCGGCTGACAATAAAGCGTTCGGTAAAGCTGTCATCATTCAGCCAGCCGTTTTCATGGCAGTAAGCGATGACCTGTTCCAGCGCTTCCTCATCCAGGGGCTCTGCACTGCCCTGTCGCAACTCGCTTCGACGCAGTGACAGATGAATTTTCTCCCGCAACTCCTGTTCCGGATGGTCACGCTGGGCAAGCAGCCTCATTGCACGGTCAAGGAGTGCAGTAAATGACGGGCGTCGTTCGTTTTCTGTAAAAAGCATGGTGTTCCTTTCTCTGACCGGTAAAACAGTGAATACCGCCCTACTCTATCAGTGGCGGCGGGTAAAAAAAAACGGGAGCAGCCCTGAGGCTATCTCCCGTTTTTTTAATATCCGTCAGACTTTTTACATCAGAATTCCTGATGATCGTCGCTGGCTGCATCGAGGTGACTTTCGTCCTTCTCTGCTTCCGCGGTTTTCTCATTAGGATTATTCAGCAGCATCTCACGCAGTTTCTTTTCGATCTCTGTGGCAGCCTGCGGATTATCACGCAGGTAATTGCTGGCATTCGCTTTACCCTGACCAATTTTATCGCCATTGTAGCTATACCATGCACCGGCTTTTTCAATCAGCTTATGCTTCACGCCAAGGTCAACCAGCTCACCATAGAAGTTAATACCTTCACCGTACATGATCTGGAATTCAGCCTGTTTGAACGGGGCCGCAATTTTATTCTTAACAACCTTCACCCGCGTCTCGCTGCCGACGACATTATCGCCTTCTTTAATGGCACCGATACGACGAATATCCAGACGTACAGACGCATAAAACTTCAGGGCATTACCCCCGGTGGTCGTTTCAGGGTTACCGAACATCACACCAATTTTCATACGGATCTGGTTGATGAAAATCAGTAAGGTATTGGACTGTTTCAGGTTACCGGCCAGTTTACGCATCGCCTGGCTCATCATACGGGCAGCCAGTCCCATATGTGAATCACCGATTTCGCCTTCAATTTCAGCTTTTGGTGTCAGTGCCGCGACAGAGTCGACGATGATAACGTCTACCGCCCCGGAACGTGCCAGCGCATCACAGATTTCCAGCGCCTGTTCACCGGTATCTGGCTGCGAACACAGCAGGTTGTCGATATCCACACCCAGCTTTTTGGCGTAGACCGGGTCCAGTGCATGCTCTGCATCAATAAAGGCGCAGGTTTTACCCTTACGCTGGGCAGCAGCAATCACCTGTAAGGTCAGTGTCGTTTTACCTGACGATTCCGGGCCATAGATCTCAACAATACGCCCCATCGGCAGGCCGCCGGCACCTAACGCAATATCAAGAGACAGAGAACCGGTCGAAATAGTCTCAACGTCCATGGTGCGGTCTTCACCCAGACGCATAATGGAGCCTTTACCGAATTGCTTTTCAATCTGCCCCAGCGCTGCGGCTAAAGCCTTCTGTTTGTTTTCGTCGATCGCCATTTCCACTCCTGATTATGCCGGATTAGCCAGGCAAATTTGATGATATTCTCTGTCTCTGTGACCACCAATTATACTGTATAGTCATACAGTATCAAGTTTATTTTTCCGCAAATCCTTCACACAATGTTTGCAGTGCAAAAATGACCGCCTGCTTGCGAACTTCATCACGGTCACCCCGGAACAAACGATGAATGGCCACCGTTTCACCGGCTACAGAAGCAAAACCAAACCAGACCGTTCCTACCGGTTTCTCGTCACTGCCCCCACCGGGGCCGGCAATGCCGCTGACGGCAATAGCATAATCAGCGCCCGCCTGCTGCAGCGCACCGTTCGCCATTTCACGGACCGTTGGCTCACTGACTGCTCCGTGGGTTTCCAGCGTATCAGGGCTCACGCCCAGCATCGTTGTTTTAGCTTCGTTGCTGTAGGTCACAAACCCCTGTTCAAACCAGGCCGAACTGCCGCTGATATCGGTAATGACCTTGGCTATCCACCCCCCGGTACAGGATTCCGCCGCCGTTAACGTCGCCCCGCGGGACAACAAAAACTGGCCGGCTTTAATGCTTAACTGCTGTAAGTCCCTATCCATCGTCTCTCCTGTCATTTTCCGGCATGAAAAATGTCTGCCACACCTCAGAAGATACTATGGGTTAATCTCTGGTTTTCAAGTGATCTCCGCCGGCTTGCGGGTGATTTGGGAATAAGGCTGAGGGAAAACAGTAAGAAAAGAGGGAAAGTTAATCGCGCGGTGCCCGGCCTCACAACTGTACCGGGCACCACGAAAGTGCAAAACGGAAAGAACGTTAGTTCTTTTTCACGAACTCAGATTTCAGTTTCATCGGACCAAAGCCATCGATACGGCAATCGATATTATGGTCTCCTTCGACCAGACGAATACTTTTCACGCGGGTACCGATTTTTAAGACGGATGAGCTGCCTTTCACTTTCAGATCTTTAATTACTGTCACTGAATCGCCGTCCGCCAACAGATTCCCGTTAGCATCGCGTACCTGAAGCTCAGTTTCCGCAGGCTGGCTTTCATTCACCGGCCAGAGGTGACCACATTCAGGACAATTGTAGTTATCATTATCCTGCCAGGTATACTCTGAATGGCATTGCGGGCAGGGAGGTAATGTTTGCATGGGAATTCCTTCATGTAACGGCAGGCACAAAGGGCGCCCGCAAAGGGCGCCATAGTATATCCACACATTTGATAAGGGAAGGGTTGAATTAAAAAATGCGCCCTTGCCGGGCATTGCGTACCGCCTCGCCCAGCTGCCAGACCGCCATTGCATAGTGTGTGCTGTGGTTATAGCGGGTGATGACATAAAAGTTAGGTAACCCGAACCAGTACTGATAATACTGCCCCATATCCAGGCGAAGCAGACTCACCTCTGTAGAGCCTGACAGCGCCATTTGCGGCTGCAGGCCGTAGGCCGCCAGCTGACTCACGCTATAACGTGTAGTAAAGCCATCTTTGAGGCCGGGGGCTGAACCGTTCGCAGTGACAGCCACTGCCTGACCGGCTTGCCAGCCGTGCTGTTGGAAATAGTGGGCCACGCTACCGATAGCATCGACGGGATCCCACAGATTAATATGCCCGTCGCCGTTGAAATCGACCGCATATTTCTGATACGCCGATGGCATAAACTGCCCGTAGCCCATCGCACCGGCAAACGATCCTCTCAGCCCGAGCGGACTTTCTTTTTCATTGCGGGCCATCAGCAGAAAGGTCTCAAGTTCGCTGCTGAAATAGGCTGAACGCCTCGGGTAATCAAACGCCAGCGTTGCCAGCGCATCCAGAATCCTGGTTTTCCCCATCACCCGGCCCCAACGGGTTTCAACCCCGATAATGCCGACAATAATTTCGGGAGGTACACCGTATTTCTGCTGAGCTTGCTGAAGTTCGGTCTGATATTGATCCCAGAAAGCCACTCCGTTTTGGACATTGCCCGGGGTAATGAAATTTTTCCGGTAGCGTAACCATGCACCATTAGGGCCGACGGCCGGTGCCACATTTGGCGCCTGGCGATCCATGAGACGTAGCACATAATCCAGACGACGGGCCTGTCCCAGCCAGGACTCCAGCTGACGGCGATCGAAACCATGTTTTTTAACCATCATCGTGATGAACGCTTCAGTCTGAGGTTGTCCCAGAAAATCGGCGGACAACATCCCCTGCCCGGCCCCGGGAGGACGTAAAAAACCCTCCTGTGGCGAAGACCCGGAAGCCCCTTGCGGTTTACTGCTACAAGCGGCAAGTAAGGCAAATAACGGTAACAACGCAATTTTGTAACGCATCAGGGACCCATCAACCAGAAAACAGAAAGATTTCCATCATAATGCTTTCGCCCGCAGACCCAAAGTGACTCCGGAAAAAAATTCCGAAAATTGCTGATAAAAAGCATTTAAGCCGAAGGATATTCCGGCCGTGAGGTCATAAAACCGGGTCCGGCTATCCGGCTTACAAAAATAGCGTATTTTTTCTGTCTCCCCCCGAACGGGATATAAAAAAAGCATAGCGATAAAATTCCGCCCGATTGGCCGCCCCCATTTTCCGGCTGACGTTACGGTAATGTGCACTGATGGTTTTTTCTGAACGGTTCAGTGCCCGGGAGATATCCTGACAGGTCATCCCGCGGCCTATCAGGATCATGACCTGATACTCAGTATCAGATAACTGCCTGTAACCGCTCAATTTTGAAAGGCTGTCTGTCAGGGGGAGTCCCATGCTTGCCGTCGCAATGCTCAGAATTTTTTTATTTTTAAGGAAAAATCATCGACCGGACATTTCCGGCTGAGAAACGGAACGTGCAACGTCATCACCGGGAAGGCAGCGGACGTCTGTTCCCGGCAGACAGGCAAAACCGGTAACTTCATAGTAATCGCTTCATGACGGAAAATAATGCGGGCACTATTTTGTAACGGGGACGCTTCCGGAGAAGGAAAACGGATGTCAGCAGGGTCCCCGGAGTATTGCTGACAGACAATCGCTTTAATCCCTATCACTTCATAGATATTCGGCTCAAAAAAAAGTATTTCCAATGTCATTCATTACACCTGTTATTTGTTTTTATAAGAAGACAAAAGCCGCCTTTCCATAGGCTAATATGCATATTATCGAACAAGGATACAAACAGGATGATTACACCTGACATGTAATTTTCTTTCAATTAAACAAGAGGAGTGAGCCAGTATATTTAAATTTATTCATCATTACCGCCCTGCATCTTACCGGTACAGATTACAGCATGCTGTAATAATACAGAAGATGAATATCACCGCCCGGATTTATAAAAAATAAATTATCTTACACCCAATAAAAAATAAAAAACCACCGTTTTCTCATCATAGTTTAAGACATTGCCTACTTCATGAATAGTTTTCGGCTATCTCTGTCATAATGCCCTTTAAGATAGAGATCCAGCGGCGAGGGATGCCAGTAAATCATCGCTGAGACCTCAACAACTATCGTCACCTGTTGCTGTCTGCTCCGGGAGGATTGTGATACACGCACAATTAAGGTTTCCGGGATCACCCGGGGCTCAAAACGTAATATCGCCGTCCTGATATCATGTTCAGTCCGGTTGCCGTCTTCCTGATCTGAAAAAAAATGGCGGGGTGGCAGGCCAAAATTCATTGAGGATGAAAGGATGTTCGGATATTTATCACCGTCAATTTCATTTTCTGCATTGGTATGATTTAATAATTCTATAATTTCAGTGATCACCAGCTGACGCATTTTTTCAGCGCTTATCCGGTAATCTCCGTTTTTACATTCCGGACTTTCAGAATAAATAAGCCTTTCCGATAACGCTGGCGGGTAACGCCATCCTGATTTCATATTATTCCCCTCCCCCGGAATTTTCATCCGGGATTAAGTACAAGGTAATACATTCGTTATTTAACATCAGGTAAATCTCTCACCAGATATTCCGGAGCCAGTGCAGAGAAAAGATCCTGTTCATCCTCCCCGAACAGTGTCCGGGAAATCCATTCATCCTGGGACGTTTCGCCAAGTACCCGGTCAATCAGCCGATCGTCACCCAGCAGGTATTCAGTCAGCGTTTTCTGATCTGCTGCGGGATCCGGACCTGAACTTTCCGGCGGGATGATTTTCTCCGGTGAGCCTGCCGTCTCTTTGCGCTGCATCCCCTGCGGGTCACAGAGATAACAGATATACTCATCCCCCAGAACTTTCAGAATATCACGGGCATTCTCACTCAGCAGACTGTAACCGCTATGCTTATCCGTCGCATAGGTCCCACCGCTGAACTGGCTATCCACCACAAAAAATTCCCCGGAGATCAGGGACTGCTGATCCGCGGGAAGCTCCGGGCGGTGAGATGCTGAACGCGCTTTCCCGCCCCCCGCGGGCTTCCCACGATTAGCCAATAAAAACATTTCCGGCTCCCGTACAAATAGTCGCCCCGCATCCGGTAATATCACTGATTCTGGCTGCCGCAAACCCCTCAATAAAGACGGTTCCTGACCCCGTCACCACCGGGGCCGCACCATGGGAGAGGCTGCAACCGGCCAGACTGACCACTGCAACAGCGGCAGGAAGGCCGTTAATGAAAACCGTCGAAGCCCCGCTAATGATGGCACCGCCATGGGTGGTTGCATCGCCAAGCCTTGCTGCATTAAACATTTTCTACCCCCTGAATTTTCATCACGTCGCTTTAGATCTGCATTCCCGGTAAAACGCCTGCTTTCATCCCACCGGCGGACTCCAGGGTGGCGTTTCGGTTTCCGTCGGTGTCGGCAGCGGTGTGTCCGTCGGAGATTCCGTCGGACTTTCTGTCGGTATCGGCAGGCCGGAAAGCCCCACCATGCCTGTACCGCCAAGAATTCCCGGGATCCCGGGTTTACCGATAATGGCTCCCCCGCCACCACCTCCCCCTCCGCCACAATTCTGGCAATCTCCGGGGTTTATCAACACCTGCCCGCCCTGTAATACCAGTTGCCCGGAGCCGATAATCCGCACCAGCGGCGCGCTGATCACCAGCTCATTGGCGGAGTTAATACAGAAAATCCCCCCCGCGGTCATGGTTGCGGCGCCTCCGGCAGCCATCTGATGTGCACCACCGACCACGACAGAGTGATATCCTCCTACCGCGGTCATAAAGGCTCCTCCGACATTAATCCCTTTCGCTCCTCCGACATTATCGTTCTGCTCTCCTCCCACAGAGATACCTAACGCCCCCCCGACCAGCAAACTGCTTTCACCTGCCACCGACAATGCATCGTTAGCTCCTACCGTTACGGCGCGGGAGCGGCCGATCACCTGTTCCTCATCCCGTTTGGTCAGCCGGCTCATATCTCTTTCGGCCTGCTCCCAGTAATTTTCCAGTCCGGGTTTGTCCTCAAAGCGGATGCCGTTAAAATTTGCACGACCGCCACCAGGGGTTCTGCTGATCCAGCCACTCTGTGTGGCATTTTCAGGGAGTTCCCACGGAGGCATAGTGACATTGTTATACAGACTGCCCATCACCAGCGGCCGGTCAGGATCGCCGTTAATGAAGTCGATAATCACTTCATGCCCCACTCTCGGGATGCAGATACCGCCAAAATTATTGCCCGCCCAGGGCTGACTGACACGCAGCCAGCAGGAGTCTGACTCTCTGTTTTTTCCATAACGATCCCACAGGAAACGCACTTTGATCCGGCCATATTCATCCGTCCAGATTTCTTTTCCTGGCGGGCCGACCACAATGGCGGTCTGTGGTCCGTAGGTTCTGCGTCGGGGGACCGATCGCGGATGCCGGTAAATTTTGGTGACAGGCTGCACATGGAAATGGCATTGCAATGAGAAATCGGCTTTCCCGGTTCGCTCCGTGATTTCCCGGAAATCCAGCTCTGTCCCCAGGACAAGGTATTCGCAATTCGCTTTCGCCAGCGGATAATGATCCAGAGTGAAAACACAGCCACACACAATCGTCGGTACCGGGGCGCTCCCCTGACTGCGTGAGCCTGCCGCGCCCTGTTCTTCCATCCGGACCCGTGCAAGATGGTCTCCCGTCGCGGGATCGCCATAGTTCCCCGGCCAGTCAAATATCTCCTGCTGGTTAAAACTGGTCTGTCGGGGTTGACTGTCGAGGGACATAATGTCGGCCCGGGAACGGGTAAAATCATAATCATTGGTGACCCAGCGGCCGGATGTGAGGGTTTGCAGGTGATGAAATTCTGCAATATATTCTTTGCGGTTTTCATGCGTTTGCTGGTCATACCCCACCACATGCGGGCTGCCGGCAAAAAAGGGCTTATGTGCCCCGATATTATCGACAATCACTAATTTGTGCTGTTGTCCCTGATGCTCAAAAAACCAGTACAACCCCCACGCTTCCATCAATCGCTGTATAAAAGCGAAATCGGTTTCTCCGTACTGGACCTGATATTCCAGTGGCGGATAGGTCTCTGATATCCGTTTTTCATGCGGGAAATCATAGTCGGCAAGTATTTCTCCGATAATCTCAGTGACCGTTTTATTCTGGAAAATACGAAAATCTGACGTCAGCTCGGCCAGATACAACCAGGGACGCAGGACCATCTGATAAAGAGCACAATTATTCCTGCGACCCAGATACCTGACCTGCTGAACAATACCGGTGATCTCGCGATAAGCTTTCTCTGTTCCGGTATCCGTCCGCCAGTCATTAAGGGCTATCCGGAGAGTCATCTGTTTACCGATCAATGACTTGATGTCGATAGCCGAGGCTGCCTGCCATGAGATATTGCTATTGTCCGGCGTGGTTGCGGTCACCGTATAATTATAGAGTGCCGACAGTGATTCTTCTCCCTGCAGGCGAGTGACCACCAACGCAGGTTCACCAAGCAGGAGAGGCATGGCTGGACTTTCTAAGGTAATAGTTCGGGTCATAAAACCGCCAGGTCTGTTAGTTATCGTTAAAAATGGTGCAGACAGAAAAACCGGGGGTCCTCCGCTCTGCACTTCCGGAGATCACGGACAGGTAAATCGTCTTAACAGGGTCACCAGAGGCTCCCCATGAAAGGCCAGTCCGGCAATCTGCAAGGTGGCTGCGGAGCTGCCGTCACCGGTACCGAAATCAGCAGCAACCTCCCCCGTCAGCGTCACCCGCAATTGCTGAGCGCTATCCAGCCAGCGAAACAGCGCCCAGGGGCCGGTAAACCGGCGGGTGCGGACTTCACCGGTTTTGGCAGAGGTCAGGCTCAGGGTAATTGACGGATCATCACCCGCGGCTGGCCAGTTGATTGCCGTCTGCCTGACCGGGCCGTGGGTATAGGAAAGCCGTTGAGATGCGGTACGTAATTCAAGGCGGCTGAAGTCCGGAGACAGCCAGGGCACTGAGACCTTTAGGGGAAGGGACATCTGCGTAGCCCCGCCCGGGAAAAATGCCTGTCGGATCTGTCGTGCACTGCTGAACATTTGCAGGCTCCGGTTCTCACTGTCTGCCGGAGCACTATCTTTGAAATGCCAGGGGGATCCCGTCATCACCGTTTTCCCGGCAAGATTTTGTTCAAAATACACCCCGGCGCTCTCTTCTCCGGTGAAGAAGCGTACAAAATCTTCCCTGCTGACTTCCCGGGCTGTCTGAACAAAAGGATACCTGCCTGCCAGAACAGTGCGGCAATACGCGGCCGGGCCTGCCGCAATACCCGCCGTCGTCCGGGCCGTTGCCGCCTGACGGTTATCGGCGGCAATCTGTTCCAGCAATGGCCGCACCATATTTCTGACCGGTAACGGCCAGCCAGACGAACGGGCCAGCAGTTCCGCGATAAATTCAGCGATGGCTTCGGGAGACGCTTTGTCGCTCTCTGTCCGCTGAGCACTCAGCAAGGCCTGTAACTCTTCCAGTTGTGCTCTGAGCTGACAAAGCGGGGTGTCCGTCTGACAATTCTCCGCGGCCTGCACGGCCTCCCCGCCTCCCCGCACAAAGTAACGCAACGGCCTGAAATGATTATCCACCTGCCGCCGGAGGACAGACTGACGATCGGCACGATAAGCTTCCAGTCCCTGCCGGATCCCGGCCACATCGGCGGTTATCGGTTTTTTTTCACTGTCTGCCACCGGATATCCGGCCAGTGTTGTTTCTGCCACACTTCGCTGTAACAGGGTAAATAACGGTGAGTCGATGGCCGCCAGTTGCCCCAGCCGTTCGGCAGCCTGCCGGTATTCAGGCCGCGCCGGATGCCCTGTCAGCGCTGAGCGACGGAGCCGGATTTCAGCCAGATAGTGCTGCCAGGTGCGTGTATATTCCGACAGGTAGCGCTCCATCACCGCGTTATACAGCCTGACGGGGGCCGGCAGCATCCGTTGCGGTGAGGCGTTCCGATTGTTCTTTTCTGATAAATTACCCATGACTACCTTGTCCTCTCCGGCCAGCGTGTTGAGCTGTAGCAGGATTTTTTTTTGACCTGCTGATAGCCTGCCTGCGTAAAAAGGCCGGGTATTGCAGACACCGGAGCCTCTGCCTGTAGCTCAAACAACGGACGACTGCTGTCTTCTGCCATTTGCCGGAGATCCAGTGGCGGAGGAGCATCAACAGACAATCCGTTTTTCAGCCGTAAATAAATACGTGCCGGCGTATCTTCGCGCGCCAGTAAAGCCCGGGCGCGGCGGATCAATGCCTCATCCGCTGGCTCCCGAAGCTGTGACTGTGGCTGGCTGAAGAGCGTTGTCAGGTGAGGCGTCACGGTAAGATCACCAGGGGTCACAGAAAGCTGCGTTGCCGCGGGCCACAGGCCGGAAAGATCACGGGTCAGGAAAGGTAAATCGGCCGGGATAATGCCATAGACCATCAGATAGCGTCGGAGACTGACATACACGGTTTCCGGGGAGCGCTCAGCCAGCGCCAGCGTTAACTGACGTGTCGCATATTGACGGATAAACGGCAGTAAGGTTTCGTGCAGCATCCACCGGTAAAGGCTCTCAGAAGCCCTGGCTATCCGGGTACCGGTAAAGAGTCCGTAACGCCAGTTTACCCCCGGATCTGTCAGGTCCAGCCCCGGGGAAACCGGCAGGTTCCGGAAACCGGCCAGCAACGGAGGCAGTTCCGGTGGCCGGGCCGTCGGGTCCAGGCGAATAAAACGTTCCTGAGCCTCCCGAAGTGCTACGGTTTTACCGGTGATCGTCTGTAAATAAGCGGCATTATTGTGATAGCTGCGAAATAAGCCATAAGAGAGCATGGCTAGTAACAACAGCAGCATGCTGTGTTTTAGCCAGTGTTGTATAACAGGGCCGGAAACCGTCAATGACCTTTTTGCAGCCAGAGACTGATCCCTGATAATCAGTTCACAAAAGAGCTGGTGTAAAAAAAAGGGATGCCCGGGCTCCTGCTGGCGGATGACCTCTGCCTCCGGCACTGTAACCGGCGCAGCCGGCGGGTTCACATAATCAGCCCACTGGCGGATAACGGTTTTCGGGTTAGTAAACCGGCGGGGGGTCCCGGGATAACAACTGGTAAAATAGACTCCCCGTAATGCAGAGCTGTTACCGGTATCGTCATAGCGGGAGGGGAAAAAAAGTGTCTGCAGGAACTGCTGTAAATTCTGCACCAGAACCGCCAGATCCCCCGGGAAGCCGTACATTCTTTTACGATCCTGCGGGTCATACTCTTTCAGCAAACGGATATTAATGTCTGACTCAATCCGCTGAACCAGTGAGTTCAATTGCTGTTCCGCCTGCTGACTGACCAGCGATTCTCCGGCGCCCGCAGGGAAGCTGATCCCCCAGATGTCCTGTTGCTCCTGCCGGGAAAGCCCGCGAAAATATTCAGAAAATCCGCACAGGTAATCCAGTTGAGTTACCACCAGATAGACCGGGAAAAACTGATCATGGATCCGGCGCAGTTCACTCAGCCGGTGACGTAATGTTGCAGCGAGCCCGTCTCTGGCATCGCTGTCCGTGGCCATCAGTTCCGGCGCGGAAACCATCAGTAAAACGCCGTTAATAGCGACATCGGGCCGGCAGGATTTTAATGCGTTCTGCAGCGCCAGCCATTCTGCCTGGCTGCTTTGTGCGGCACTGATATATTTACCGTCCGTATCAAGATAAACCGCATCATTCGCCAGCCAGCAACGGCACTGCTCCGGGTGACCGGCACTGACTGACAAAGGCTCCAGGGTGCCGGTCAACGGGAAATGCTGGCCACACTGACGGACAGCCGTTGTTTTACCGGCCCCCTGGCTGCCCAGTATCAGATACCATGGAATAGCCTCCTGCTGCTGTATCAGCCCGGTCAGTACCTCCCGGCGGGATACTTTTTTAGGTCTCTGCTGCAACTCCCGGGTGACCTGCCGGAACATCGCGTCCATTCCTGCAGATATCTCTGTCTCCCCGTCAGCGACCGGACGGCGAAAACGCCCCCTGCGCCGTAACCAGAGAACGGCGTAATAAACCAGCCAGGCCACCAGCATCAGGCCGGTGAGTAATAGCCGCGTCGTAACGCCGGTGAGAAAAAATCCTTCGCCAAAAGAGAGGTTCGGTCCCGCCACCCAAAGCAACAGAATGCAGGTCACCAGCACCGTCAGTGACCAGTGCCAGCGGGTAAGGGTTGTAATAAAGAGGAAAATAATGAACAGGATCACCAGTAACCGCGGCAACACGTCGGCCAACGGCCGGGCTTCACCAAATCCTACCTTTGGTCCTGTGAACCAGATAACCGCAATCAACACCCCGGCAATCACAAGGCGCAGCAGCAGAAAAAGATTATTACGCGATACAAGACGACTGAGAAAAGACATATTATATCTCATTAATAAGTAACAAAAAGTTCAACACGCCGGTTAGCGGATCTGCCGGCAGCGGTCGCATTACTGGCGATGGGTTGCCCTGCTGCCATCCCCTGTACCGACACTCTGTCTGCCGGAATTCCGGAAGCTATCAGGACATCCGCAACTGCACGCGCACGGAGGGAAGAAAGCATTGCGTTATCTTTGATAGCCCCCTGACGGACAGGGATAGAATCGGTATGCCCGATAACCCGTACCGAACCGTTTACCTGATTAATTTGTGTCGCAACCCGGCTGATCACCTCTGACATCGCCGGAGATAACCGGGCAGAGCCGGACTCGAACGTATGATCGCTGCTTAACACCACATGGCTCTGCTGATCATCTTCACTCACCGTCAGTAACTGCTGTCGGATTTCCGGTTGCAGTAACAGGCTCAGTCGTAAACGGGGGAAAGGAAATAATTCGGGGGCAGGCACCGGATAAAGCGCCCGGATCGCCGCCAGCAGAGGTTGTCTGGCCACAAATAACCGGTAGCTATCATTCAGCCAGCTGATCGCGAGAATAGCCCCCGAGATAATCAGCGTAGTACGCAACGGGAGATGCCAGCGGCGACGAGACACTGGCGGGTATTCCGGCAGGATCCCCATAATGGCTGGCAATGCCTGCTGCCGCCGATGACTCTGTAACAGAGTCAGCAGCCGCTGGCGTATTTTTATCAGTTGCCGCTCACCGTCGTGCTGAATACTGTAACGTCCTTCAAACCCCAGCCCGAGTATGCGCAGTAAAATCCCGATAACATCAATATACTCAGCAGGACTCATCGCTATCCGGCCAATCAGCAGGAAAAATTTAGTCCCGCCATCGTTATCATTTTCAAAGTAATTCAACAGATTGTTTTGCGACCAGCCGGTTTCCGTTCCCCAGCGCGTACTGTGTGCAGCTTCATCCAGAGCCGTGCAGAGGCAGTAACGAACAATGGCCATTTTTTTCCACGGTATATTCACTTCATCGCAAAGCATCGTGAAATAATTAATTTCACGTTTCAGGATCTCTCTGAGGGAAACCGCATGCCGGAGATCATTCATCTCACGGGGCATTTCGCTGATAGCCCGTAACAGAGGTTTGGCGGCTTCCAGCAACGGATCGCTGGCAGCTTTTACCGCCGGTATGCGCGAACGGACATGCTCAGGGTCAGTTTCAAATACAGCAGAGATCCGTTCATGCTGAAGCGGTACATACTGGTATTCCGGATGACCGGAAGGGATTTCCTCCTCACTCTCCCAGAGATCACTTTTATCCAGCAAAAAATCGCCCCATCCCTCCTCTTCCCCGGAAGCTTGCTGCTGTGGGGGCACTTCCTGTGCATTCTCTGTTTTCATGAGGTTCGTATCCCCCAAAGTTCCATATTCAGGGCAGGAAAATCACCGGCGATATGTAAAGCCATCGATCCGGATTCCGCTATCGCCCGCCAGAAATCACCTTTTCTCTGCAGTTCAAAATAAACATAGTCCGACCGGTAGGGGATCTGGCGCGGGGGCACGGGTAATGCCTGAATCGATAACCCCGGCAGGTGTGATCGCACCAGTTCATGAAGGTGCTGTGGCGCACTGATTTTGACCCGGGAGAAAAACTGATGCTGCAGGATATCCGGAGCCAGGCGGGCATGTACGGCCAGAACTATCCCCTCAAAAGCGTTCAGTTCAGCCGGCAATACGGATGCCACCCAGATACCGTTACCTTTGGCATGTAACGGAATAATTTCTCCCGCCCTGACCAGAATTTGATTGAGCAGGTCATGAACCTGATCCACCAGCGGACGGATCGAAGTGTAAAGACTGGCATGATCATATTCAGGGGCCGGCAGAGGACGACGGACTTTCGTTTTCACAAATGTCGATGCCTCCGCAGCCAGTTGCGCGAGGACCTGATAAAAATCGACCGGCGGGGTTTTCGGGGTATGACGCAGATGCTCCAGGATCACCTGATATTTATTGAATATCTGCAATAGCAGATAATCCATAACACTGGCGTTATCTTCAGGTTTGCCATCACTGGCAATCAGCCGCCCGGCAAGTAACCCGGCACGCATCTTCACTAACCCACTGAGGTGATTGAGCCATTCGCTAAGTAACGCATTCGCCCCGTAGCCGCTGACCGGAGGAATGTAATCATCTGTGTGCAGTAATACGCTGCCGTCCGGGCGAAGCGCTTTGACTTTTGCACATGGCAAACCAATCCAGGAGCCGGTTATTCCGCTTTCGGGGAGTAACTGCAGCCGTAACCGGGCCAGCTGAACCGGTTTCCTCCCTTGCCGGATAGCATTACTGTCCGTCAGCTCAGTATCCACGGCACAAAACCTCGCCAGGGAATCGGGCGTTCCGGTATTGAAGATAGTTTCATCGCTGTTATCCAGCCTGAGCGGCACGGCAAGAAAGATAGTCTTGCCACTGTGTTCCGGCAGGAGCGTCAGAGGCGCAGGGATCCCGGCATGACCGGGCAAATCAAAGGGTGTGCCATCAGGAAAAACACCACTGGCGCTGCGTAATACCAGCTTGCCGTAAGTCAGTGCTTCACTGTCTATCTCATAGCGGGAAAACCCCCAGAAATAGAGACCCGGGGCAGACGCCCGCTGATGGATAAAATACTCCAGATAGCGTTCCTGCTGCTGAAATATCTGGGGACGTAAAAATAATCCCTCACTCCAGACCACTTTATTGGTTTTCATGATTTATTCCGTTCCGGTCAGAGTCAGCCCCTGCCGGTGAACTCTGGCATACAGGGTGTTGTCACGGGTGGTAAAGAGTCTTTTCCACCAGGGAAGAGTACGGGTGTGCGGGAGTGGCTGTACCGATTTCCATTGTGCATGTTCAATATCACGAAATTCACCGGTAACCGCGATCGCCAAAGTCTCCGGCTGCAATGGTAATTTCAGACAGCGTATTTCTCCCGGCTGAAATACCGCACTGAATATTACTTCGGCCCTTTTATTATTCCGAAAGTCCTGTAATTCTGTCATATCGTTGTTTATTTCCCCCGGCGTATCCATACGATAGATTGAAATATTTACCGGAGCCGGTTCACCATAACGGTTCAGGTTCACATCTCTATCCACCCGAATATCAATAAACTGCAGATGAGGTGCTTTTTCCGGTGATGAATAACTGCAGGCAACAGATAAAAAGACACAAGATAACGACAACAGCCTGAGCTTTTCGGAAAAAGGCTCTCTCTTATTTAATCGTAAAATATTTTTTAACACAGAATGTAAGATAAACGTCTTTATATTCACCTCCTCTGACTCCGGTGATAATTTTACCCCTGTGAAATAAATTCAGGCCAGACTGAATACTCAGCTGGCCTGAAAAAATCAACTACGCTGGTTCGCTTTGATGTCGTAACTGGTGGAAATAATGCCTGATTTATTTCCTTCCGCACTCTGCATTACATAATCCTGAGTAAATCCGGAGAATGAAAAGGAGACAGTTTCACGGGGGCGGACATCCTCACTGCTGCAGCCGGATGCACTTACCTGCGTAATAATGACATCGGTGAATTTAATGCTCAGATATTCCAGGGGATCCCCCCCTGCTTTACGGACAACAAATTTAATCTCTTTAATATGTTTCCCGGAAAGGCAATAACTTAATAAATTTGTACTTGCTTTATCCAGATAATGTTCAAACCTGAAATCACTGACGGTCGCCTTCCCGGCTCCGCCACCCGAACCGGCGTGCATATTGGAATGCTGAAAACTTTCCCAGTTCCAGTTAAGCACTTCTATTTCATTTTTATGAGAAGCATCCAGAGATTCACCTTCGATGCCATCAATTTTAATAAACATATCCTGAGCCATAATAATCCTTATTTATCGCTGTTATTGATACACGTTACCTGACAGGTAACGTAATTACGTCTTCAGACGACGTCCTGATGGATGTTGTCGTCCACGGAACTATTCACACTCTCATTCACCGGATAACGGTAATGATATTTTTTCAGGCAACATCTTTTACTGACGGTAATTTAGCCACCATTCGTAAAGACACTGTCAGTCCTTCAAGCTGAAAATGGGGTCTTAAAAAAAACTTCGCCTGGTAGTAGCCCGGATTCCCTTCAACATCTTCCACCAGCACTTCCGCATCAGCCAGAGGACGGCGTGCTTTGGTTTCTTCTGAGGAGTTTGCCGGATCACCATCCACATAGTTCATAATCCAGTCATTGAGCCACCTTTGCATATCTTCCCGCTCTTTAAAGGCCCCTATTTTGTCGCGGACAATACATTTCAGGTAATGAGCGAAGCGGGAACAGGCAAACAGGTAAGGTAAACGTGCAGAAAGGTTAGCGTTGGCTGTCGCATCAGCATCGTGATATTCGGCAG
Source organism: Tatumella ptyseos ATCC 33301 (assembly GCF_000735525.1). Classification (GTDB taxonomy): domain Bacteria; phylum Pseudomonadota; class Gammaproteobacteria; order Enterobacterales; family Enterobacteriaceae; genus Tatumella; species Tatumella ptyseos. The sequence continues at coordinate 20,517 of NZ_JMPR01000047.1, forward strand.
GCTTCTGCAGTGACTGGGCACCGATAAAGGCGGCATAATCTGTATTTTTACGGTGGATCAGCGGAATAAATCCGTTTTTAGCCAGCTCAGCTTCCCGGCGGTCAGAAATAGCGATTTCTGTGGGGCATTTGATGTCGACACCACCATCATCTGTGGGGAAAGTATGACACGGCAGTTTTTCCACTACGCCGCCACTTTCTACCCCGCGGATCATCGTGCACCAGCCGTAATTTTTAAAAGAACGATTGATGTTTACGGCCATCGAATACGCGGCATTTGCCCAGACATAGCGGCTGTGATCCGCTCCCTCGGTATCCTCTTCAAAGCTGAACGCATCGACAGGATTAGTGCGTATCCCATAAGGCAGGCGCGCCAGAAACCGGGGCATGGCCAGACCAATATAACGCGAGTCTTCAGATAACCGCAGGGCATTCCATGCGGCATATTCCAGATTACGGGTAAATATTTTGGTCAGATCCCGCGGGTTCGCCAGCTCCTGCCAGCTTTCCATTTGTAATACGGAAGGCGAAGCACCGGTAATAAACGGCACATGGGCGGACGCGGCTATCCGGCCAATGGAAGATAACAGATCAACATCCGGCGCTGAGTGGTCAAAATAATAATCCGCCACCAGACACCCGTAAGGTTCTCCTCCCAGTTGCCCATATTCTTCTTCATAAATTTGCTTAAACAGCGGGCTCTGATCCCAGGCGATACCTTTATAGCGTTTGATGTTACGTCTCAACTCCTGTTTTGAGATGTCCATAAAACGCAGTTTAAGCTTCTCGTCCGTTTCGGTATGAGTGACCAGATAATGTAACCCTCGCCATGCACTTTCCAGCGCCTGAAATTCAGGATGGTGAAGGATTAAATTAATCTGTTCTGTCAGTTTCCGATCAATCTCTGCAATCAGAGCTGAGATATTCTTATAAGCATCATCGGCGATGGTCACCGAACTCTGCAAAGCCTGTTCGGCCAGCGTTTTTACGGCATTTTCAACCGCAACCCGCGTCTGGTCTGACCGCGGACGGAACTCTTTTGATAATAATGCATTAAAATCACTTTGCCGGATGTCAGTTTTTACCGGCTGCGCGCTCTGCTTACGTATATCCATTACTATAATCTCTCATCCCTGATACTTTCATTCATCCCCGGTGGCGGTATCTGTGCATACAGAATCTTCCCGGGGGGCCTTCGCTAACGTATTCAGCAGTGCTTTATCCTGAAGCACTTTCATGACCAGACTCTCTGCACCTGCCTTGCCATCCATATACGTTTGCAGATTCGCCAGTTGCGTCCTGGCTTCCAGCAACTGTGACAGTGCACCGACTTTGCGGGCGATGGCATCGGGCGAGAAATCATCCATACACTCAAAGGTCATATTGACCATCAATTGTCCGTCACGGGTCAGAGTGTCCGGCACCGCAAAGGCTACCCCCGGCTGCATTGCCTGCATTCGCTCATCAAAGTTATCGATATCAATATCCAGAAACTTACGCTCCGCGACCGGGGGTAAAGGCTCTTTCGTTTTACCGGATAAGTCCGCCATCACTCCCATGACAAACGGCAACTCTATTTTTTTTTCATTCCCGTAGATTTCAACGTCATATTCAATCTGTACCCGCGGGGCACGGTTCCTTGCAATAAACTTCTGAGAATTATCCTTAGGCATAAGCATATTCACCTTTTGTTGAACGTTAATGGACAGAAAAGCCATGCCGGTTGACGGCACAAAATGCCTGTCCGGTTAATGATAATCGACGGTAATACCGGCAATGGCGTGGACTTTACCCGCTGTCACCGGACCTGAATTATCTGAAAAATAACTGACATAAAACTGATGAGTGACCGGGGTATTGGCAAACCATATTCTGTATTGCTGAGCCGTATTACGGTCATCAATCACTATCTGACTATTGTCTTCCTTACGGATCCTGAGCTGTACATTGCGGCTATATTCATTACCGGTCTGATTAAGAAGATTACCGGTGGCACTGTCTGCCGGGGAATAAGCACTACTGAAAAGCAGATTTACGGACGTGAACCCCGGGCACTCTGCCAGGGTCACGGTAAAGCCGGTCTTCCCACCTTCCCCGCCACTGTTACTGAGGGCCGCGGTGGTGAGTCTCGGCAGCGTTACTGCTTCGTTACTACCACTTCCGTTGATTTTGATCTCACAGGTTTCAGTCACATATTCTCCACTGAAATTCACCGTGATCGGATAATCGCCGGCAGACGCCGTGGCCGATAGCAGCAACATCAGCAAAGTCATCGCGCGGTTTCTTTTTTTTGCGACATTCAGTGTTATGACTTGCATATGACCTCCGCACGGATCACCGAACTGCTGCCTGACCGGGAAATGTCTTGCGCCAGAGCGTTGTCTGCAGAAATGGTACAGAAGGTGCTTCCGGTGCGGACTGATATCGCTTCAGTCCCTATATTCCAGCCACGAATAAATGCCATACCGGCCTGCCCGACAATGCCGGTCACTTCCCCGGAGGCGTTAGTCAGCTCACTGCCTATCGGCAGGTAATTACCTTGCGGATCCCGAATAATCAGTAACACCGGTTGGCCGGATTGGGTTTTCATCGTCACAGACACTGCGGCCCCCATGCGGGGAATAATGACCTGTTCATTCTGCAAAATATCCACCGTATCCGGCAGACCTTTACTGTCAACAGACACCGTGTTCTCGCGGTAAGGTGTCAGTGATGGCACAATGGCATATCCCCGACTGTCGATTCTGGACCCGTATCCATTCAGTAACTTAGCCCCTTCCGCCCCGGGCACATTCACTATTGCGAAAGGTGACTCGCCCAGCGCAGGTCCCATTGTCAGGCCGCCACGGTGTGCCACCAGACTTCCGGTAGCCGTTGCAGAGAACTGGCGTGACTGGTTGCCAATGGCCAGTGTTGACCCAAACTGCCCCATATCTGAGTAATAGTTCATATTGCCGTTCAGTGAATAACTGGTACCGCCCCCGCGCAGACGCCCGGTGCTGGTGCCCAGACCATAACTTACCGAGGAGCGCTCACCGCGACTGCCGTTCGCATTCGTGATAAGAGACGTATTCCCGGCATTATCCCGACTCATCATCATGCTCATGGAGCTGAATAACGGCTTATCGGTGATGTTATAGCGACGACTTAACGGAATAGTTAACGACAACGAATAGCTATTAATATTTTTGCCGATAGCGTTATAGGTTCTGCTGATCCCAGCGGACCAGGAAAATAGTCGCTGTGATTTACTGAAATAGAGCGAATACTGGGAAGACGCATTTCGGTTATTCCAGTATTGATAAAAGTTACCCGCCAGCACCAGACGACTGTCGCCGGGTAAGGTCTGAGCAAGATTCACCGAAAGTCGCTGGCGGGTACGGTAGTCAACCAGGTAGTAGTCACGGTTCATACCATAACGTTCTGCGGCGGCATCACGCAGGGAATAAAACCCTTTTGACGAGTAGCGATACGCTGCCATTGAGATATTTGTGCCTGAATACTCCAGGTACTTACTGAACCCGACGTTAAAACTATTGCCTGTTGATACGCGGCTATCTTTCAACCGGCTTCTGGCCCGGGTGATATCGACCGAGATCCCCCCAACCCGCGTGTTAAAAGATTGCCCGACCGCCAGAGAGAGATAATTTTCTGAAAACTGCCCGCCGCCATAAAGCGTATAAAAATTGTTCATTCCGTACTGATAAAAGCCGGTCGCCATCAGCGGTTTTTTCTGCATACTGATTTCATTCATCTCCCCCATAGATACCGAGTAACGGGAGACACCGGCATGCAGTAACATCGGAGGGGCAGAATACGGGATCACCTGGGTACGCTGTTTGCCATCGGCCTCGATAATGGTCATCAGTAAATCACCGCCATATCCCATCGCACCGATGCTATTAATCTCAAAGGGACCGGGGGGAACCGTGGTTTCATAGATCAGCTGCCCATGCTGAGTGACCTGAACCCGGGCATTACTTTCCGCGATCCCCTGGATGACCGGGTTATACTGACGCAAGCTTTCCGGCAGCATCCGGTCATCAGAGGCGAGCTGCACGCCACGAATGTTCAGACTATCGAACAGATCTCCGCTGGTGACGGTTTCACCGAGCGTCACCTGGCTTTTAAGCAGCGGAAGATCATGCCGGGCGTAGGTATACAGATTTCGGGAACCGGGACTCCCGGTACCGGAAAAATAATTGCTGCTGCGGTTACGCAACTGCCAGCCAAACAGGTTAATGCCGGTCAGTAACCCCAGGTTTGCGCTGATTGCATGGCCGATACCGTTAGAAAAACCTTTGGAAAACTGCTGGGTATAAACATTCGCCGTGTAATCCAGAAACATTGCCGGAACACCACTGTCCCAGGTCGACGGGTCGGTATAACCGGGTAGCTGGCTGACCAGGTATAACTGAGGAACAAAGAGTTCAAGTTCAAAATCAGCAGGGTCATAGCGGGTGCTGGCCCCATCAATCCAGCGTGGTAACGCATTACATTGCTCACCGTCAGCCGCCCGGTTTTTCATAACCGGTGGCCGGATGCCAAACTGTTCAAGCTGAGCGGCACTGAAACAAGGTTCGGCAATATCACGGCCCGGCACGGCGACAAATAAGACATCATATTTTCCGCGGATCTTACCATTCACCCGTACCCGAACCACCGCCTGGCCCGGGGGCACCGGGTTACCTGTCGAAAACCGGTTCACATCCACGGTACTGCCATGAATAAATGCACTGTTAAAGACAACCGGTGAGGCGCGATCCGGCGCGAAAGGACTGTCAGAGAGTTCTGCAGAGACTGCCGCCGAAACCGGTAATATGAGTAAACTACTGCTGAAAACCAGTATGCCGAATCTCACGGAATACCCGCTATTGTCGCGCAGTCCGGCGCTCAAAGTGATCATTTTCAACTCTCTGACTCCCTTCAGTTATTGTCATCCTGCCGAGCGTATTACGCTATGGGCTCCGCCATCAGGACTCATCTCCGGCTGACTGACTCAGAACCCAGCCTTTGTTTTGCTGATAAACGACTTTTTCAGTCACTGTGCTGCCGTAATCATTAAGTACATTAAATTCGATGCTACTGAGCCGGGCGGGTAATCCCTGCGAGCCTGCCGTGGCTAATGACGCAGAGGAATACGGTGCCAGCATTTGCGGCACAAGCGGATACGTTTGCTTCCCGTCTTTTGCCGTCACGGACTCGAAAGAAAAGTAATACGGCGTTGGGTTTTCTATTTTCACGGATTTTTTATTAGGTTCCGTGTGCCAGCGTAATGCTGAAATATAATCGGTACTATTTCCTGTTAATGCCGGAGGACGATAAAATATTTTTATCCGGGTGCGAAAAGCCAATTCCAGCCGATCTTTATTTTTATCGTCATCATTAACTGTCGGTATCTCCAGTAAATTAAACCAGTAAACGGATTCACGATCCGTCGGTAATTCCATACCGTTATATATCAGCCTGACACTTTGTCCTTTACCGGGATCAATCCGGTAAACCGGTGGCGTTACAGTAAACGGTACCAACATAGTATTAATATCATTATTCTTACTGCCGTCATCGACCCAGACCTGCACCAGTACGGGAGAGCTTCCTTTATTATTAGTACGGATACTTTTTTCCCGTTCAGCCGCAGGGAAAATAACCCGGGTACCGGCTATTGTCACACCTGCGCTGGCAGGAACAGGCAGCAACAGTAACCCGGCGATAATAACCACAAGGCACGAGATTATTCCCTTATAACATCTCATAGAATAAACCATTAATAATAGTGGATTAACAGGGGCAGCTTTCGCTCCCCCGTGGTATTTAACTACCAATAACGCTATTAAGGATAAGAAAGCGTATATACCACATGCGCCGTGACTTTCCCTGCCGTCGTTACCCCGGTGGCATAATAGCCGCCGGCATAGGTCATACTGGCCTGCCCGCCAACGATATCCACTTCTTTTCCGGTATCACCGGGACGAAGATGTGTATGATCCGAATTAAATAAACGAACCTCGACATTCGCTGCAGCTTCTTTACTTCCGGTGGTGGCCTGATAATCATTTTTCAGGTTCCAGGTACTGTAGTTAATCCCGGAGGAACCGATCGGCTCGAAATGGGCAGCCACTTTCTTAAAGGAACCGGGGCAATCCTTCACTTTAATATCAAAGTTTTTAATGCCGCTCTGGCCTCCGGCACCCTGCATCGACTGGGTCGATACTGTCGGCAAAGTGACGATCAGGTTGTCATTTTCGATAGTACAGGTCTCCCCCACCAGCTCCCCGTCGAACGTTACCATGCCTTGTCCGGGGTTCAGGGTATCTGCGGCTGAAGCAGATAATGCGAAAGACGATGCAAACAGCGCCAGTAAACTGATAGATACTTTATTTTTTTGCATAAAAATCCCTATTTTTGTCACGTAATTACCCTTCAGGTAGAAACTTCCCTCTTTATGTTTTTCACTGAATTTCGTGCTTATCGCTCAACCTCCTTGTTTTCCGGATCATCAACCACCAGTGCTACCCCCTGTTCAGGGATATAGCTCAAAAAAAGGTGTTCTTTTTCAACTCTGTTGTTTTTGGTGCGGGATAACAGATATGTCGCTATCACAGGAAGGATCTCTTTCCCGATCACATGGATGATCTCCCGGGCACCGGAGGTGACTGTCTGACAGCGATTAATAATAAAACTGACGATGTCATCGCTGTACTTCAGTTCCAGTGATTGCTGTTCATACAAACGGGTAATAATCTTAGAAAGCTGCATCCTGACAATGGCCTCCAGTGACGTTCTGCACAAAGAGAAATAAGGAACAACACTGACGCGGCCCAGAAATGCAGCAGGAAATGTTTTTAGTAATAAAGAGTGGAGCTGCGCTAACAGAGTCTCGTTTTCCGGCAGTGCATACTCATCAGAATGACTTACCGTCAGTAAGTCACTCCCGATATTACTGGTGAGCAGGATCAGGGTGTGCCTGAAATCAATACGACGCCCCTCAGCATCTTCCAGAGTTCCTTTATCAAAAATACGGAAGAATAATTCATGAACATCCGGGTGTGCTTTTTCTGCCTCATCCAGTAACACCACACTGTAGGGTTTACGGCGTACCGCTTCCGTGAGAATGCCACCTTCACCGTATCCGACATAGCCCGGCGGAGAGCCCTTCAGCGTCGAAACGGTATGAGCCTCCTGGAATTCGCTCATATTGATAGTGATCAGATTCGACTCCCCCCCGTAAAGTAACTCAGCCAGTGCCAGCGCCGTTTCCGTTTTACCGGTACCGGAAGGCCCGGTAAGGAAGAAAACCCCTGTCGGTCTGTCAGGATCGGATAATCCCGCCCTTGCCGTCCGGACAGCCTGGCAAATTTGCCCGATAGCGCGTGGCTGCCCGGTGACCCGGGCAGCCAGCTGTGCCGGGAGTTCCAGCACCGCACTCAAATCATCTTTCATTACCCGTCCGGTCGGGATCCCTGTCCATTGCGCGATAATTTCAGCAATGACCGTTGCATCGACTTCGGCACGGACCAGCGGAGGCTGTTCCCCCTGTTGTTCCAGGGTGTACTGCACATGTTGCAGTTGCTGCTGAAGCTTCTGAACTTCCGTATCCGGCAGGCCGGGTTGCAGCAACTGCTCTCTTAGCGCATAGATCTCCGTCAGCAGTTCGCACTCCTGATGCCAGCGTTTCTCCAGAAGATCTGACTCCTGTAACACATCTCTGAGGGAGTCCTCAATGTCACTTTTGGACTGCACACTGGCTTTACCAAAACACAGAGATTTATCCAGTAACTCCAGTTCACTGACCGAGGCTCTTGCACTGGCACGAAGCTGCTGTAGCTTAACGGGAGGGGTATACCTGGCAATCGCAACACGGGCACAGGCAGTATCCAGCAAGCTGATCGCTTTGTCGGGTAACTGTCTTGCCGGAATATAGCGGTGAGATAACCGGACCGCAGCCTGCAAAGCCTCATCAAGGATCAGGACCTGATGATGCTGTTCCAGAGAAGGCAGCAGTCCACGTAACATCTGTACCGATAAAGGTTCGGAGGGTTCGTCGATTTGTACAACCTGAAACCGACGGGTCAGCGCAGGATCTTTTTCAATATGCCGTTTAAATTCACTCCAGGTTGTCGCGCCTATCGTGCGGATCTCCCCTCTGGCCAGCATCGGTTTCATCAGGTTCGCCGCATCACCGGTCCCGGCTTCTCCGCCAGCACCGACCAGCGTATGAAATTCATCGATAAAAAGGATGACGGCAGGAACGGCCCGGGCCGCAGATTCGAGAACGGATTTCAGACGGGACTCAAATTCGCCTTTCATTCCCGCACCGGCAGTCAGGGCCACGATATCCAGCGCCAGCAGACGGACATTCACCAGCGAGGGCGGTACGGCACCGTCGGCAATCGCCAGCGCCAGGCCTTCAGCCACCGCCGTTTTCCCTACCCCGGCATCCCCGGTGAGTAGCGGGTTGTTCTGGCGACGGCGCAACAGAATATCAATGATGGTGGTAATTTCACTGTCCCTGCCGGTGACCGGGTCAATTTTCCCCGCCCGGGCTTGTGCCGTCAGGTCGGTGGTATACATCTCCAGCGCATTTCCTGCTGCTGGCCGGAGATCAGAGAACATGTTTCCGTTCTCCGACGCCATCCCCTCCGCCATGATAAGGCTTTCCTGCTCTGCCGAGTCCCGGGTCAGCATTGCCGACATATGGCTGATTTCTTCCGCAGACAGTACGCGAAATTCCGATGATAAGGCGAATAATGCACGACGCAGTTCAGGATGACTCAGCAGTGCAATCACCAGATGCAGACTGCGTATTTTTGCCACCGGCTCTTCCCCGAGGCTTGCTATCATCCAGGCTTTCTCGATCGCCAGCTCAATAAGGTAAGAGAAATCGGTTACCTCTTCCGCCCCGCGCGGCAAATGCGCGGCCTGAGTCATCAGGTCTTCTTCCAGTATCGCCCTGTCTGTCTGGTAGTGGCGAAGAATAAACTGCAGATCACAGCGTTCTTCCTGAAGCAGGGTCATCAGCCAGTGGACCAGTTCCACATAAGGATTACCCTTGAGACGACAGAGTTCTGTCCCGCTTTCAATACTTCGGGATAATACGTCGTTAAGTTTATCGAATAACGTTCTTCTGACGATCATAATTTTTAGCGCACCCGAAAAAAACAACTCATTCAAAGTTAAGAGGATGTGTAACACTGAATATCACCCTGCAGTCATGCCCCGGATAGTAGCCAAAAAAATAATATCTTCACAACGTCACACCTGACAGTTATATAAAAATAAGAAAACAGCCTGATGCATATTCCTAAAAAAGAAAAACAACGGCGATTAGCTGTTTTATTCCTGGCAGCAATCGATAATATCTTCTGGCGAGGTCAATACGGGCAGCAGAATTAATCATTAAGATGAAAACAGTTTCCCCCGGGTTATGTATTCCTCGTCAATTTAAAAACTGTGATTAAATTTATTATTCAGCCCGCTTAAATACACAGATAAATTCACCGGTAATTTATCAGGCGGGAATTTATTCTGACCGTCGGATAAGTAAATCTGACCAAAGTAAAAAGACAGGAAACAGCAAATGTAATGTATTTATCCGTTTCGACTGAGTGTCATCACCTGCGGGTTAGCTCCGCACCACCCTCATTAAAAATGAACGTCATTAATCAGAGAAAAACGTGGAAAATAATTTTCTGGATTATTATAACCGTGAGCTGACATTTATCCGCGAAATGGCCTGTGAGTTTGCGCAAAAGCATCCGGCGATTGCTGCCAGACTGGGAATGCAGGGGATAGAAGTTGCCGATCCTTATGTGGAAAGGCTGATAGAAGCGTTTTGCTTTTTATCCGCCAGAACCCGTATCAAACTGGATGCCGAATTTCCCCGGTTCACTCAACGATTACTGGACACACTGTCACCGAATTACAATTCACCGACGCCTTCGATGGGGGTCGTTCGCCTGTATCCGGACCCCGACACCGGTGATTTAACCCGCGGCTATACCCTCGACCGGGACAGTGCGTTTATCAGCCAGCGCCTGCCGGAAAGTCAGACCCGGTGCGAGTTTCGTAACAGCCAGCCGGTGACGCTCTGGCCGCTGGAAATTGCCGACGCCAGTCTGACCTCGATACCGCCGGATCTTCCCGGGGTGGCAGAGGAAGATTGTGATATTAGCCAATGTAAAGGTGCCCTGCGTTTACGGCTGAAGCTGACCGGAGATGCCACATTTTCGGAGCTGGAGGGACTGGACAGACTACCTATCTATATCTCCGGCGATGAAACTATCGTGTCACATCTGTTTGAATTGCTGCACTGTCATCATCAGGCCGTGATTATGCCTTCTCCTCATGCAGGTACTCCTGCCACCCTCATTACAGAGCAGCCACTGGTTCCGGAAGGCCTGGAACCTCATCAGGGACTGCTGCCGGCCAGCTGGAACATGTTTCATGGGCATACCCTGTTACAGGAGTACGTCTGCTGCCGCCAGCGTTTCTATTTCTTTACTCTGACCCGGCTTGCCGCGGGTCTGAAAAGCAATCACACCCGGGAAGCCGAAATTATTATTTTGCTGGACCGGCTACCGCAGGAGCTGATTGCCCATGTCAATGCTGCCCGTTTCTTATTATTTTGTACCCCGGTGATCAACCTGTTTCCGAAGCGTCTGGACAGGATCACCCTCAACCGCTCGCTGAATCAGTTTCATGCCGTGGTCGATCGTTGTCATCCCCTGGATTATGAAATTTTTTCTGTCAGTCACGTGACCGGGCTACAGGCAGACAACAGTGACGAGGTTGTCTTTAACCCTTTGTATCACACCCGCCATGTGGACCAGGGGAATTACGGACGCTACTTCTCTCTGCAGCGGGAAGTTCGCCAGGTACAACCGGACGATAGCAGCTATCTGACACAACGCGCTTATCCGGGGACGGAGACTTATATTTCGCTGGTGGATCAACATGAAGCCCCTTACAGCGATACTCTGCGTTACCTGCGGGTAGATGCCCTGGTGACTAACCGTCATCTGCCCTGCACACTGGCAGAGCATGCCCGCTTCCGGCTGACCCTGCCGGAAGATGTGCCGGTAAGCCAGGCTGAGTTTGTCAGTACCCCGTCGGCCCCGAGGGGATCTTTTGCTGTCGGTGAGGCCGCCTGGCGTCTGATTTCTCAGCTTAGCCTGAATTATCTGCCGGTCGGTGAAATGCCGGAGGCCGGCGGTGCCGGTTTTCTGCGTGATATTTTGCAATTATTTACGACCCGTTCAGACCCGGAGACCGTCACACAGATAGAAAGCCTGGTCGGATGTACGACCGAACCGGTGATCCGACGACTGGGCGGGGAAGGCCTGCTGATTTACGGCCGCGGGATCCGCTGTCGCCTGACCGTCGATGAGACGGGTTTTTCCGGCCTCAGTCCTTATTTATTCGGACTGATTATGGAGAATTATCTGTCCCGTCATGCGGCGATCAATATTTTCACCGAAACCGAACTGTATTCGGTTCAGCGCGGACGGGTCGCCGACTGGCCGGCACGCCCGGGCCGGCGGGGGATCTTATGACCCGGCACTCTCCGCCTGCGACAGGAAATACAGCCCCGTGGTACGAATGCTCAGCGCCCTGGGAAAGTGGTTTTTTCAGTCTGATGAGGGCTGTTGCCGCCCGCCACCCTCACTCTCCGGCACCGGGTACCGCGCGGCTGCCGGGCCAGGAGCCGGTCCGCCTCGGGCAGCAGCCTGGCATGATCTTTCCGCCGCGGGAAATTGCCAGCCTGAATGACGACGACGGGATCCTGAAAATACGTCTGTTCTGGCCGGGGATCTGGGGACCGAACAGCGTCTTTCCGTTACACCTGTCAGAACAGGCCTATTTCTGTACGACCCGCCAGGATTACGGCCTGAGTGATTTCGCGGATATCTTTCACCACCGGGCCTTGTCACTGTTTTACCGTGCATGGTTTCTGTGTCAGGACACGGCAACCCTGGATGACCCGCAAAATGAGCGTTTTTCTTTTTACGTGGGCTGCCTGACGGGATTTGCACCTACGGCAGACCATTCATCCCCGTTACCGCGCCATGCTCAACTGGCTTCCGCCCCGCATCTGGCCAGGGAAGCACGCTCCCCCGATGGCCTGACAGGCAGCCTGCAACATTATTTCGATTTGCCCTTCCGTCTTCAGGAGTTTGTTCTGCAATGGATTGAGTTAGCCCGGGAAGATCAAAGCCGTCTCGGGGTAAAAAACGGGGCCAGCCGGTTAGGGGAAGGCGCAATCCTCGGTGATACGGTGCATGACCGCCAGCATAAATTCAGACTCATCGTGGGTCCGCTTACCCTGCAACAGTATCTCTCTTTTATCCCCGGAGGGGAGGATATGCCTGTATTACGTGAATGGGTGAGATGTTTTATCGGGGTGGAATACAGCTGGGATGTGCAGCTCGTACTGGCGGCCGATCAGATCCCTCTGGCACAGCTGAATGGCCGTCATCAGTTAGGGCATGCCGTCTGGCTGGAAAGAGAAAACACAACACAACCACTGGCCGGGATGTGTTTCGAACCGGAGAATTTCGCAGGATACTCAGAGGCAGGAAATTCATGCAACAGACAATAGTTCAGGACACTGCGCCTGAAAATGATGATGCGTCACTACTGACAGAAATCAGTGCCGATGCCCCATGCGGAATAAGTATTGATGACGACCCGCAATTTTTACTGTTACTGGCAGGCCTGCAACCCAAAGCCGATGCCCAGTATGGTGATTTTTACGAGCCGGCAGAGTCAGTTAACTGGGCAGAAACGGCGGCTTCCGCCCGCCGGCTATTGTGCCGGAGTAAAGATATCCGGTTATTTATTATATTAATGCGCTGCAGGATCAGACTGACCGGGGCTGCGGCTCTGGAAAACGGCCTTTCTCTGTTACTGACCCTGTTAAAAAAATGGCCGGAACCCCTGCATCCGCAGCTTTTTGATGAAGAAGAGTTCACCCCGCAACTCAGAGCCAATGCGTTTGGCGAACTGAATGACAGTCACGGAATACTGGCCGATATCCGCCAGTTACGCTTACCGAAAACGGCGGAGGGGCAGATAAGTGTTCGCGACGTCGAAAAAGCCTGCCGATATCAGCCTGCCGATGCAGCCCTGTTAGCACAGCGGATCCCCCTTCTGCGCCAGCAATGGGCCTGCAGTGAAGACACAACGTATCGTGACTTATCACAGGCTCATCAGACTGCGGAACAGCTGGTTTCACTGATACGGGAGGATCTGGGCGAGGAAGCTCCTGATCTTACCGGGTTGCTCTCTCTGCTGAAGCTGTTCAGCCCCGTCCCCCCTCTGCGCTCATCCGTTCAGCCGGTGGCTGAATGCCCGCCGACGGATGTTCCTGCAGCAACAAACCTTCCCGGTAATGCAGAGCCGTCCTCCGCTCCCCTCTTAGTGCCTGCGCTACCGTTTATCAGTGACCGGCAGAGCGCCTGCGCCAGACTGGAGGAGGTGCGTCTCTGGCTCAGAGACGCGGAGCCCGGCAGCCCGGTCATCCCTTTACTGGCCTATGCAGAACGGAGTATTGGCCGAAATTTTGCTGAACTGGTGGCGATGTATCCACCGGAAATCCTCTTATTACTGAAAGATAATTAAGGACGAGAGATATGAGATGGCGAACCCTACTGCTGATGCCTCTGTTTTTAGGCGCAGGAAGCGCCCGGGCCCTTTGTGACTGGCAAAGTGGCTACCCGGCAATATTAACTGTGCCGGACCAGGTGATTACGATTGCGGCCGATGCCCCGGCTGACAGCACCACTCCGATAGCCTCCTTTGAAACCCCGCGGTTAGGTCATAATATTTTCTATACTTACTGTCCGGTCGGCACCGAAGTCGGTCGCAGAGTGATCGGACTGGAGTCTTACAACGCACAGAACAAGACCTTCAAAACCAATATTCCCGGCATTGTCATTAAGCCGCTCTGGACCAATGGCCTGCCCGAATGGGGAGGGTTTCCCACCACGGTTTATATGCCAAAAGTGGATGAATCCGGGTATGTTTACTTCCGTTTCCCCGACGTTTCCGGCTATAAGGTGGAGTTTTATAAAGTGGCTGACACCCTCCAGCTTAATAACCCGGCCGGTGACCTCATTATGCCTCCCGGGCCTATTGGCTATTTTTATCTGATTGTCAGTAATGATCCGAATAACTATCTGAGTAAGCTGGCCCTCAGCGAAATTAAAATTATCAGCACTCCGGTCTGCACGGCTGACAGTGCGAAAACGGTAAATTTCGGCAAGGTCACCGCCAAAATGCTTGAGTCCGGCGTGTCGGAAAAACTGGATTTTGCTATCAACTGTAAAACGGACTATGGCAACTACTCTGCCACGGCTTACATCACCACCGATACCCCTTCTTATGATGCCGCCAGTATTATGGTGAAGGATGCCGGAGGAAGCAGTGGCCGCCTGAGGATCACTATCAAAGACAGCCAGAACCGGGCACTGAAAGTGAACGGTAAAGACGGAGAACAAATCACCAGTACGCTCAGTCAGAACAGTGCGGAATTTCACTGGACGGCGGAACTTTCTGCCGCAGGCCTGGTGCAGCCTTCGGCCGGGGCATTTTCGGCCAAAGCTGAGATTATCTTTGATATCACCTGACTGATGATTTTCCGGGAGAAACATATGCCACCCCAGCCAGATATTTTTGTCAGTATCGCCAGCTACCGTGACCCGGAACTGATCCCGACACTGAAAGATATGACAGATAATGCTTCATCACCGCAGCACTTACATATTGCGGTGTGCTGGCAGGACGAGGGAGATTTTTCGGTATTCAGCGATGCCGGTTTGACGGTATCCCGTCAGTCAGAGACTCAGGATACCCGTTTTTTTTGCTATAACGGCGCTTCTGTCACCGTAATTTACCGCCATTATCTGACCAGTGAAGGTGCCTGCTGGGCTCGTCATCTGTCAGAAACCTGCTATCAGGATGAACCTTACTTCCTGCAGATCGATTCCCATTGCCGGTTTATTGAAGGATGGGATCAGCAGATGATCTCTTTACTGGAGTCGCTTAAGAAGATCAGTGCGTTACCGGTACTTTCCGCCTACCCGCCCGGCTATCAGCCGGGTGATGATGAACAAAAAAGTAAACAGACATCGGTGAGCCGGATGATTTTCAGGGAATTTACCCGGGAAGGCATACCGATGGTGGGAAGCCATGTCCTGACGGCCCCCCGTCCTGTGCGGGGCAGTTATCTGGCCGGGGGCTTTATTTTTGCCCCGGGCCGCTTTGTGCGGGATGTCCCGAATGACCCGCAGATCTTCTTTGCCGGGGAAGAGATCGGTATGTCGGTGAGGGCATTTACTCAGGGCTATGATGTCTACCATCCCCATATCCCCCTGCTGTGGCATTACTACAAGCGCGCAGAATGTTCGAAGATCTGGCAGGATCATAACGATGACGCCAGGAAACAGGGGGCGGTTAGCCGGGCATGGTGGGAGCGGGACCGGGTATCAAAGCAACGACTCGCAACCCTCCTCGGGCTAAACAATGACGCACAGGAGATAGCCCCCCCTTACGGCCATGGTGATCAGAGAACGCTCAGACAGTTTGAATATCAGACCGGTTTGCATTTACGTCTGAGGGCGGTTCAGCCTGCCGTTAGCGGTGATGAAAAACAGGCTTTTTTTGCTGTCCCGCCCGCCAGCGATGCCGAATGGCTGGAGGCATTTACTCTGTGGCATCACAGAACAATAACGCTTTCCCCCGCCGAAATCACCGGTCCCGGGGCCGGCTATGAATTTATCCGACTGAGTGTTTATGACAGGGATAACCGGTTGCTGTTCACCTGCCGCCAGCCTCCTGCCAGCCTGACATCTCCGGACGAACAATCCGCGGTCTCACTGTCGATCCGCTTTTCCACCCTCCCCTGTTGTTACCCGCACCGGATACGGACCTGTGGCTGGCAGTCCGGGGTCGGCTGGGGTGAACTGACGGAGACCCCCTGGTGACTCACGAAACCTGTTTTGATGAGCTGGCGGCTTACGGCATATTGATCCGAGCCGGGGCAGTCATTCCCTCACTTTCAGCCCTCCGGCAACGACTGGCAAGCCGTATAACGGCGTTCAGCCAGAGCCTGACGGAAGAACATCACGACGCAGAACAAAGCCACTCACTTTGCTGCCTGCTGCGTTACTTCCTTGACCTGCAGCTTCAGCAGCACCAGCAACACTGTTCGGTCAGAAAGACGCGCTCCGGAGGCGAAGCGCAGGCTCCTGCCGGTACAGACTCGCGGGCAGACATTTCTGTGGTCCTGCAGGCCTTGCTGGTCTGCGGTGATAACACGCTGTTTCGCTACGGCTATCGCCTGCTCTGTCTGCTGTCAGTCACGGAAAATAGCGACAGAGCGGTGACTGACGCTTTTCTTGCCGAATACCGGAAACGCTATTTTTCGTTACCGGGAATGACACCTCATCCTGTCGCCCGTACGCCCGGGGACTCGCCGGAGGCCGGGAAGCCGCAGATCTGCCTGATCACCGGTCCTTGTGCCGTACAAGGATTCAGCCAGTACGATACAACAGGCAGTCGCGATCTGTCCTGTCACCGGGTCGTCGTGACCGATCCACAGGTATTAATGGAACGTATCCGTTATTTTTCTGAAAAACACCCGCAGGTCGCTATTCAGTGCCTGATCCCTCTGACGGGAGACACTTTCGCGAGTGACGCTCTGCTGGCTGCCGCCTTCGTACACTGGCGGCACAGTCTGCTCAGCGCCGTAAAACTTCCGCGGATCCGCTGCCAGCTGGTGGTGTATGCCCGGCTGAGCCACCGGCATCCGCCCGGAGCCCCCCGGGATGCAGCCTGGGTCCGGACGCCTCCCGGTACCGGCTCAGATTCATTTTCTCAGTGGCTGACACGGCTGCATCAGCAACTGCAGAATGCGGCGCGCTGCGGCGACAGTTATGCCACCGCGCGTGCCTGCGCCGCAAAACCGTTGTCAGAATGGCTGACAGGGGGTGAACTGAACTCTGCCCTGGGCGGGTTATTCACCGATACTCCGCTGCAGTTAACGGAGTTACTGCTGGCTGATATCCGTCAGGGCTTTCCCCGCCACGGCGGCTGGTCACACTGGCTGGCTGAACGCTATTTACTGTATCCGGCCCTGTCGCAGGCGGCACCTTGCCTGCCGCTGCCGCCTCTTTTGCCGGTTGCCTCCGAACCACCGGGTGAGCCATTCACAGCATCGGTCAGCCCTCGCAAACGACAGCGGTTCGTCGTTCCGGGACTGCTGTTATGTCTGTCACTGAGTGCAACCCTGTTGCTTTCCGGTTCCAGGCCACCACTCACCGGGCCACCATTAATGCCTTCGGCGGTCATCGCACCGCTGTCGCTGCCTGACGACGGCACCGGATGGTTTGATCCCGGCAGCAGCACGATCACCGGCACACGTTATCAGACGCTGGCAGCGCTGTTACCGGCGCTGCGCCGTACGTCACAGTATCCGGTTCTGATCGTGGGTTACACCGATAATACCGGTACAGCCGCGGGAAACCGTTACCTCTCCTTACGCCGGGCTGAGTCCGTCCGCGACTGGCTGGTAGCGAATAGTGAATTTCCGTCCAGCCATTTTATTGTTGATGGTGCCGGTGAAACCCGTCCGATAACCACCAATGACAGTCAGCAGGGACGGGCCGGTAACCGGCGCATCGAAATCATTCCCCTCTACCCTCATTTATTCCAGGTAAATAAAGACTATGACTAACAAACCCGTGACTTACCCGTTGCCGGAAGGCACATTTCTGACACTGCTCCCGGACGCGGATTACTCAGTGAATATCCTGAAGTATACCGATGAAGAGAACAGAGCCTACGAAGTGATCATCAACCGCGCTCAGCTGGCAGCCGACCAGACCATGGAAGATTTCTATGAGATGCAGCAGCAACGGATGCGGCAATTTACGCCCGGCTACACGCCGGAAGGCGAGATCCTCAGTCATGAGCTCGGGCCGTCAAAGCTTCCTGTATTACAGGCCGCCAACCGGTTTCTGAATAATGGTGAATGGACGAAACAGATCCTGTCAGTGATCCGCCTGCCTTACGAGGGTTCACTCAATCCATCGCAGAGTAATCTTCTTATTTTTACCCTTGCCACGACGGGAGAATTTACTGACAGCCAGCGTAAGCACTACGTCAGGATCATGAACAGTTTTACTGCCGCAGAAACACCGCTGTCGATGAGCGGCACGGTGGAGTAAGCCAGAGGGCCTCACCGTATCGGAGGCCCGTTATGCTTTATGTCAGCCCGGTTAGTATTTCACTGCCGACAGGCTCCGCGCCAGTTTTTTCGCGGTTAACGCCTCCCGGGCTGCCCGTTCCCCGGTCCCGGGTTGTTGCGGAATTCATCCCGGGCTTCTTCACCCGATGAGATAATTTCGGAAAGATGTGTTTCCCTCTACGGATACGGGATGACCTGATCAAGCTTCGCCATAGGTCGGGTGACAGACGCGCTCCCCTGACCGCCGGAAATCAGGCATAATTTCCCGGCGGGTTAGTTAATATCTTTTACTTTGAATTTTCCGTTATCTTTCCACACGGAAAAAGTCACACTATAACTATTGCCATTTTCGATAGTGTGATTTTCTTTTATCCGTATTGCATTAACAGAGAATATATATGATTTACCGGGGGCAAAAGTAAAGCCGGCATCTGAAATGCATTTATCTGAAAATAACACTGGTGCATTATCAATAGTGAATGTTCTGGCAATCATATTTTCACTACTCCCGATTTCATTAATACTTAATGAGGTGATCCTTTCGCCCTGAGCCCCCGGTGCAGTAATACAAACCCTGCCACCGGCTACACTGACCTTAGCCCGATGATTTTCCGGGCGAGGATCATTTATGTGGCAGGATGTTAAAAAAACAATAGAAATAAACAGGATTATGAATTTCATCATATCGCACTTTTATCACATTGATGCCAGGAATAGGTTGTTATATAGCGAAAGAGTATTATTACCTTAAAAATCATTAAAACCTGCCTGACGACCAGTTTCATATTTCAGACGAATGCTCCTATAATATTTAAAGCAATAATATCCAGAAATAATCTGATTCCCGGACATGGTAAGCGGGAAGATCCTCTGTATCAATACGGTACGACACAGATCGTACTACGTGCAATAAGATATAGTACGTATGTGAGCCTTTTCACGTAAATGTCAAAAGGTTAAGTCGTTTGCGAAAGAAACCGATGGTTGCCGGAGGTACTGCGGCGAAAGAAGTCCGCAGAAAGTGCCCCTTTGAACCCGGGCTGGTTTTCCGTCAGGCGTCTCGTGTCGCGGCAGAAAAACCTTACTCCGGGTTAAACCGCCGCAGGGAGCTGATGCACCGATTTTCTCCGGAATCCGCTGCATCGCCATCATCAGATTTCATTCTTTCAGGCGGCCCCGAAAAAAGTCGCTTTCCCGCTTGTTTTCCTGCCTGACAGACTCCGTTATCATACTCACCACGTACTCGTGAAAGAAAATGTGGGTTGTGGCGCCTGAAGCTACATTTTTTCCCTCTGCCGTCTGGCAAGCTACTCGTCAGCCTGCCGTTAACGCCAGGATTTCATGAGATCCCATGAGACAACGTGAGTAAAAATGATAATCATAAAATCACTTAACCCTCTAATTTTTATGATAATGGACATCTCAACACTATGAGTACAATCGAAAATTTAGACTCTCATACCCCAATGATGCAGCAGTCCTCTTTTGCAAAGATTAACCCTTTTAAATTTAGGAACAAAGTGATTAATTAGCAGGCTCTGGTTTACTGATGGGATACATTTTGAGGAATGTGGGTGCGGTTTGATAGAAGCAGATAACTAACTCTCTAAGGAACAAAAAACCACATATTGTGTTATTTACTCACCCCCACTCAATAGATACACTATTTATAAGGATTTACAATAGCATAAGGAAAAAGAGCATGGCCTTACACGGAAAATTGATATTGAATGGGGCAGATTATGCACCTTTCAATCTGTATGGTGTGGGTGTTTTCATGGCTTTCTCTGGTAAAGGGGTATACCGGAATAAAGGAGCATGTGGAGCTATTCCGAGCGACGGCCCACTACCACCAGGGAAGTACTGGATAGTAGAGCGAGGAGCTGGTGGGCTAGGCTCCTGGGCTAAAGCTAAGGCACAAGATCTATACAACAAATTTTACTATGGTGCTGAATTTGGACGGGATGAGTGGTTTGCTCTATACAAGGATGATTTGAGTATTGATGACGGGACTTGGATTAATGGTGTTCATCGTTGATTGTTTAGACTTCATCCAGGTCGCGTTTCTGAGGGTTGTATAACAATTGCACATAATTCAGACTATGCCCTCATCAGAAATGCACTTCTAAGAACGGCTCCAATACAAGTTCCATGTATGCGGTCACTTATGGCTCGTGGCTGGGTGGAGGTAATAGCTGGTGACTATAACAACACTTGCCCGTAGAATTACAAAAGTTATATTTTATATCCTTTTGTCTCTGGTTATAGCACGCACCCTAGGTACTCCTGAAAATTGGATTAGTGACAAGTTCTATTCATGGCTTGGTCATCTTATTTATGGCTCAGGAGAAATAGGTGCTGACAATTACTATGATCTTTATTTCTATGTGTCCGTAATAACCGTTTTTTCTATAACAACTTTAGTCTATTTAGTTACAATGAAGTTAATTAATAAAATAAGGAAAAAATAACATGCCAATCCCTCCGTATATGTGGCTTAAAGATGATGGTGGTGCAGATATTAAAGGTTCTGTCGATATTCAGGATCGTGACGGTAGTATAGAAATTATTGGGTTAAGCCACGGTATCAATCTTCCAGTAGATAATGCCAATGGTAAAATCACTGGCACTCGTCAACATTCCTCTATGATGATTGAAAAGGAAGTTGCTAATTCAGCGAGCCTCATCAACCGCGCAACCCTGTTACGTCCGCCGCGTTCACCCAGGTTTTTCATATCGAGCCAGATTTTCCAGTAACAGGACTAGTGTAACGATAGAAAAAGGACTTAACGCCGGTTTTTCCACACGATACACGAAGGCACCGATTTTCTCCGTAATCCGCTGCAGCGCCATCGCCAAATTTCATTCTTTCGGACGCCGCCGAAAAAAGTCGCTTTCCCGCGTGTTTTCCTGCCTGTCAGACTCCGTTATCATACTCACCACGTACTCGTGAAAGGAAATGTGGGTTGTGGCTCCTGAAGCTGCATTTTTTCCCTCTGCCGTCTGGCAAGCTACTCGTCAGCCTGCCGTTAACGCCAGGATTTCATGAGATCCCATGAGACAACGTGAGTAAAAATGATAATCATAAAATCACTTAACTCTCTAATTTTTATGATAATGGACATCTCAACACTATGAGTACAATCGAAAATTTAGACTCTCATACCCCGATGATGCAGCAGTACCTGCGTCTGAAAGCGGAGCATCCGGACATTCTGCTGTTCTACCGGATGGGCGATTTTTACGAGCTGTTCTTTGATGATGCACGGAAAGCCTCGCAATTACTGGATATCTCTCTGACCAAACGCGGGGCCTCCGCCGGGCAACCTATCCCGATGGCGGGCGTGCCTTATCATGCGGTGGAAGGTTATCTGGCAAAACTGGTTCAGATGGGGGAGTCCGTCGCTCTCTGTGAACAGGTGGGCGACCCTGCACTGAGTAAGGGCCCGGTCGAACGTAAAGTGGTCCGTATTGTCACTCCCGGGACGATCAGTGATGAAGCCCTGCTGAATGAGCGTCAGGATAATCTGCTGGCTGCCGTGTATGAAAGCCCGAAAGGTACGGGGTTCGGGTATGCGACGCTGGATATCAGCTCCGGACGCTTTCTGCTGAGCGAGCCGGAAAACGCGGAAGCGCTGGCGGCTGAGCTGCAGCGGACCCATCCGTCCGAGCTGCTCTATCCGGAAGACTTTGCTGCGATGGCATTAATTGATGGCCGCCGCGGTTTGCGCCGCCGCCCGATCTGGGAATTTGAACTCAGTACCGCACGCCAGCAGCTGAATATGCAATTCGGGACCCGCGATCTGCGCGGGTTCGGTGTTGAACAGGCGCTGCTGGCCCTGCCTGCCGCAGGCTGTTTGTTACAGTATGCCCGTGACACTCAGCGCACCGCCCTGCCGCACATCCGCTCGCTGAGTATGATACGCCAGCAGGACACCATTATTATGGATGCCGCGACACGGCGTAATCTTGAAATTACCCTGAATATGGCAGGGGGCACCGATAATACCCTGGCGGCAGTGATCGATAAAACGGTCACCCCGATGGGAAGCAGGATGCTGAAACGCTGGCTGCATATGCCCCTGCGTGATGCCGGGGTGATCCGGGAGCGCCAGAGCTGCATTGCCGAGCTTCAGGACCTGAATGAGCAGTTGCAACCGCTGTTACACCAGGTGGGCGACCTGGAGCGTATTCTGGCTCGTCTGGCACTGCGGACCGCCAGACCGCGTGACCTCGCCAGAATGCGCCACGCATTCCGTCAATTACCGGAATTGCAGGAAGTTTTAGCCGAAGCTTCCAGCCCGCGTCTGAAAACACTGGCTCAACAAAGCGGTTTGTTTACCGATCTGCGGGAATTACTTGAGCGTGCCATTATCGAAACCCCGCCGGTGCTGGTGAGAGACGGCGGCGTTATCGCACCGGGATACAATGAAGAACTGGACGAATGGCGGGCGCTGGCTGACGGTGCGACCGATTATCTGGATAAACTCGAAATCCGGGAGAGAGAGTCACTGGGGCTGGATACCCTGAAAGTCGGGTTTAACGCGGTGCATGGCTACTATATTCAGGTCAGCCGGGGTCAGAGCCATCTGGTACCGATGCATTACGTGCGCCGCCAGACGCTGAAAAATGCCGAGCGTTACATTATTCCTGAGCTGAAAGAGTATGAAGATAAGGTCCTGACCTCGAAAGGCAAAGCCTTGTCGCTGGAAAAAGCGCTGTATGACGCACTCTTTGATCAGTTATTGCCTTTCCTTGAACCGTTGCAGCAAAGTGCCAGTGCATTATCAGAACTTGATGTATTAACAAACCTGTCAGAACGCGCAATGACACTTAATTATTGCTGTCCGGTTTTACAGGACGCTGCCGGGATCAATATCCGGGAAGGACGTCATCCGGTCGTTGAACAGGTGCTGAAAGACCCCTTTATCGCTAACCCGTTAGCGCTCTCGCCACAGCGGCGGATGCTGATTGTCACCGGGCCAAATATGGGGGGTAAAAGTACCTATATGCGCCAGACGGCGCTGATTGCTCTGTTAGCCTGGACCGGCAGTTACGTGCCGGCAGAAGCAGTGACTCTGGGCCCGATAGATCGTATTTTTACCCGGGTCGGTGCCGCCGATGACCTGGCTTCCGGACGTTCCACCTTTATGGTAGAGATGACCGAAACGGCCAACATCCTGCACAATGCCACCGCAAACAGCCTGGTACTGATGGACGAGATTGGCCGCGGTACCTCAACCTATGACGGATTATCACTGGCATGGGCCTGTGCCGAGAACCTGGCGAACCGCATTAAGGCCCTGACCTTGTTTGCAACCCATTACTTTGAACTTACCGCCTTACCGGAAACACTGGAAGGGGTGGTCAATGTTCACCTGAATGCGATGGAGCATGGCGAGACTATTGCCTTTATGCACAGTGTTCAGGAAGGCCCGGCCAGTAAAAGTTACGGGCTGGCCGTCGCGGCACTGGCAGGTGTCCCGAAAGAAGTCATTAAACGTGCGCGCCAGAAGCTGCGTGAACTGGAGATGATTTCAGCAAAAGATACGCCGTCCCGTAGCGGGGGGCCACAGTTGCCACTGCTGGAAGCTGAGGTTTCGCCGGCGGTTGAAGCTCTGGAAGCGTTGGATCCTGACACTATGTCACCGCGTCAGGCACTGGAATGGTTGTACCGGTTAAAAGACCTGGTCTGACCCCTGCAAAAAGCATAAAAGAAAGCAGCCTGTCGTGACAGGCTGCTCTCAGTTCATCCCTGAAAATGGTCCGTTACGCGAAAACGTCCTGTTACTCGCGAAACAACGCTTCAATGCTAAGACCCTGTCCCTGTAAGATTTCCCGTAACCGACGTAAACCTTCCACCTGAATCTGGCGGACACGTTCACGGGTCAGAGAAATTTCCTGCCCGACATCTTCCAGAGTCGCGGCTTCATAGCCCAGCAGCCCAAAGCGGCGGGCCAGAACTTCACGCTGTTTTGGATTCAGCTCGTACAGCCATTTAACAATGCTCTGTTTCATATCATTGTTCTGGGTACGATCTTCAGGACCGCTGTCATTATCGTCAGACAAAATATCCAGCAGCGCCTTATCCGACTCTCCCCCTAACGGGGTATCAACAGACGTTATACGTTCGTTAAGTTTCAGCATCCTGCTGACATCTTCAACCGGTTTATCCAGTTCTCCGGCAATTTCTTCTGCACTTGGCTCATGGTCAAGGACATGAGCCAGTTCTCTGGCGGTCCGCAGATAGACATTAAGCTCTTTCACAATATGAATAGGCAGACGGATAGTCCGTGTCTGATTCATAATTGCACGCTCAATCGTCTGGCGGATCCACCAGGTCGCATAAGTTGAGAAACGGAATCCACGTTCAGGATCAAATTTCTCAACCGCGCGGATCAGGCCGAGATTCCCTTCTTCAATCAGGTCAAGCAGTGCCAGACCACGATTGTTGTAACGCCGCGATATTTTCACTACCAGACGCAGGTTACTTTCGATCATACGGCGACGTGCTGCCACGTCACCGCGTAAAGCCCGACGGGCAAAGAAAACTTCTTCTTCGGCGGTCAGTAACGGAGAAAATCCAATTTCCCCAAGGTAGAGTTGAGTGGCATCCAGAACACGCTGAGACGTCGCCTGAGTCAGCTGATCATCTTCTGTTACGTCATCATCTTTAGAGTCATTTGCTACTAATGCATTCTCATCAAAGGCTTCGTTGCCATTGTCATCAAACGCATCTTCCTGTAACTCACTATCTTTAAGTGTATTTCGGTTCATCAATGGCTCCTCCCCTTATCCCGGACAGAGCCATCTCAGCCCTGCCTGTTATCGTTGCGGCAAATAGCGCAACGGATTGACGGATTTCCCCTTGTAACGAATTTCAAAATGCAGTCTGACTGAGCTTGTTCCTGTGCTCCCCATCGTTGCAATTTTTTGTCCTGCGCTGACTTCCTGTTGTTCGCGGACCAGCATCGTGTCGTTATGCGCATACGCACTCAGGTAATCGTCATTGTGTTTAATGATGATCAGGTTTCCATATCCCCTGAGCGCATTACCGGCATAAACCACACGACCCGCAGCAGTAGCAACCACTGGTTGTCCCCGGGAGCCGGCAATATCGATCCCTTTATTGCCGCCTTCGGAGGCTGAGAAGCTATCAATAATTTTTCCTTCTGTCGGCCAGCGCCAGGTAGTGATAGGCGCGGAGCTGACTGAAGTACTGCTTGCCGTCGGTGGATTGACCGGTGCCGTGATAGGTGCTGAAGCACTGCCCACAACCGGTGATCTCGACGGTAATAACTTACTGCCACTATTAGCGGTGCTGTTTGTTTCGTCACCCGAATCATCAGAATACGTAATAACTGGTTGCTGTGCAACCGGCCTTACAGAAGGCGTAGCCGATGGATTTGTGGAAGGTTGAGAGGAATCAGCGATTGAAATTGCATTGCCACCTGTGATTGGCTGCCCGGAACTGTTACCTACCTGCAGCACCTGTCCTACATGGAGAGAGTAAGGGGCGGCAACATTATTACGCTGCGCCAAATCACGGAAATCGTTACCGGTGATCCAGGCAATATAGAACAAGGTATCACCGCGTCTTACGGTATAGGTCGGTCCGTTGTAACTGCCTTTCGGAATGTTCCCATACGTACGATCATAAACAATATGTCCGTTTTCTGTACGTACCGGTGCCTGAACCGGTTCAGCCGTACGCTGTACCGGACGGTAGGTCATGCTGCTACCCGGGCCGGAGGGAACGGTACCGTTAATGACCGGCGCTGTCGGAACACGTCCGTAAGAGGCCGGTGCATCACTGGTGTGACCGCCGGCACTGCCGTTGATGGCAGAGATAGGAGCTTGAGTATTATCATCAGAGCTACATCCCGCCAGTGCGACTGCCGCAAAGGTTAAAAACGCCAGTCGGCGTAATGGAAATAATTGAAAAGTTGTGCTTCCCGTGCTCATCGTTCCCCCGGATAACAAAAGGAAGAGATATGACACCCTGCCGGCTGCAAGCCGTTAAGATCTGTGCGTCCCGGCAAGGGTCACTATAAAGGCGGGTGACACTGACTGTCCTGTCAGCGACACGCTGCGCGACCTGTTTTCGTTTAATTCACCAGCCTGTCAGGCTAAGTCCCCCTGGATAAGAGGGACAAAACGCACAGGCTCGATCACATCATCAATATAATCATCACCTGAACGTTGTATACGTCGTAATACCTGATGTTCATCGCCTACCGGCAATACCATCACTCCCTGTTCACTCAGCTGACCGCATAAAGCCGCCGGGATTTCCGGGGGTGCCGCGGTGACTATAATAGCATCAAATGGCCCCCGGGAAGGCCAGCCCAGCCAGCCATCGCCATGGCGGGTAGAGATATTATGCAAATCCAGCAGCTTCAGTCGCCGTTTCGCCTGCCACTGTAGCCCCTTAATCCGTTCTACAGAATAAACATGATCAACAAGGTGAGCCAGGATGGCTGTCTGATAACCGGAGCCGGTACCGATTTCCAGCACCCTGGAATGCGGTGTCACCCCGAGCAGCTCAGTCATCCGGGCCACCATGTAAGGCTGGGAGATAGTCTGTCCGTAGCCAATCGGTAACGCATTATTATCCCATGCCTTGTGTTCAAACGCTTCATCAATGAAATGCTCACGAGGGACATCGGCGATGGCACGTAAAATATGCTCATCACCGATCCCCTGTCGGCGCAGTTGCGCCAGTAACATTTCAATGCGTTTGTTCAGCATGGCAGCGCGACCTCTGCATGCTCCAGCCAGTCTGCCAGTGTTTCCTGAGCAGGATGAGCGGTCAGATCGGCGTCCAGAGCGGTAATTGAGATATACCCCTGTTCAACCGCCGCAAAGTCGGTACCGGGACCGGCATCCAGCGTGCCTCCCAGCGGACCTATCCAGTAAATTGTCTCACCACGAGGATCCTGTTGGGTGATCACCTGGTCGGCAGGATGCCGGCGTCCGCAACGGGTCACCCGGTAGCCTTTAATTTCTGACAACGGCACATCCGGCACATTGATATTCAGTACCCGTCCGGTCCGTAATGGCACACGCTGCAACGCCTGCAGGATAGCGCAGGTGGCGGCGGCAGCCGTTTCATAATGACGTTGCCCGTGTAAGGAGATAGCCAGCGCCGGCAGCCCCAGATGGCGACCTTCCATCGCCGCGGCAACCGTTCCGGAGTAAATCACGTCGTCCCCCAGGTTCGGGCCGGCGTTGATGCCGGAAACGACAATATCCGGCTTCGGGTGCATCAGGGTGTTAACGCCCAGAAAAACACAATCGGTCGGTGTGCCCATCAATACGGCAATATCACCGTTACTGTGGGTAAACGTGCGCAGCGGTGATTCCAGCGTCAGGGCATTTGAGGCCCCGCTCCGGTTACGATCCGGAGCGACCACTTGTACATCAGCCATTGAACGTAATGCACTGGCCAGTACCTGGATGCCCGGTGCGAAAACACCATCATCATTACTCAGCAATATCCTCAAACACACCTCCCTGGAATAACAGTTCACGGACAACACTGGTCGCGAAACTGCCGGCCGGAAGCCAGAAATCCAGTTTCAGCGTGGCATCATCCAGCCACTGCCAGTGCATATTTTTCGGGACCACCAGCATTGCTCTGCGGGCCGCATCGGTTTTTTCTTTGCACAACAAAGTACAGAGTTCCGGATTCTGGTCCAGGATCTGCTGTTCAAACAACTTTGCCTCTTCCTGCGGGCCGGCCTCACCACGACCGGCCAGCGGTGCGGTCAGGCGAAGTTCATGACGCTGCACACGCCCCCGCACGTCCTCCAGTTCATCGTCTTTCACGACAAACCAGCTACCGCGACCGGTAAGCTGCACACAATCGCCCCGCATCAGTGTCTGCAGGTCACCCTGCGCCGCCAGCCGTGCGCTGGTCACCTGATTAAACATAGCACTTCGCGCTGCCGAGAGCAGTAAACTGCGCTTATTCCGATCACGGACCGTGATTTCACCACAGGCCCACTGGGTTACCATGGTCAGGTTATGACCATCACGACCGAATCGCTGCTCACCGAAGTAGTTAACCGCTCCGGCTTCAGCAATCAGGGCGAGTCGCTGTTCGGCCGCATCACGATCACTGATGTTACGCAGGATCAGGCTAAAAGCGTTACCGGCCAGTGCCCCGGTACGGATTTTTCGTTTATGCCGCGAAACATGTAAAATTTCACAGCCTTCCAAAGCAAAGCCACCCATATCGGGCATTTCTTTACCCGGCAGCCGTAAGCAGAATGTCTGCTCGGTCACCGCATGGCGGTCTTTCATGCCGGCAAAACTGACTTCACGGGCCGGTATTTTCAGATAACGGGCCAGGGCATCGGCCACAAACCGCGTGTTGCATCCGGTTTTACGCAAACGCACCAGCAGCTGTTCCCCTTCGCCATCCGGCTGATATCCAAGGTCTTCTGTCACACGGAAATCATCGGCCGTGGCACGCATGACGCCGGAAACCGTAGGCTTACCGTGCAGATACTGCAGTTCACTCATTTTCATCGGGCTGCCGCCGTCAGAAGTGCCACCGCTTCACAGGCAATGCCTTCACCGCGGCCGGTAAAGCCCAGCTTTTCTGTCGTCGTGGCTTTCACATTGACCTGGTCCATATGACAGCCGAGGTCTTCAGCAATGTTAATACGCATCTGAGCGATATGGGGCAGCATCTTAGGTGCCTGTGCAATCAACGTGATGTCGACATTCCCGATGTCATACCCTTTCTGGCGAATGCGGGACCAGGCTTCACGCAACAGCCCGCGGCTGTCGGCGCCTTTAAACGCCGGGTCCGTGTCCGGGAACAATTTACCGATGTCTCCCATCGCGACTGCACCTAATAAAGCATCCGTCAGGGCATGTAAGGCAACATCGCCATCGGAATGGGCAATAAACCCTTGCTCAAAAGGAATTCTGACACCGCCAATGACCAGCGGGCCTTCTCCGCCAAAGGCGTGAACATCAAAACCATGGCCGATACGCATCATGCGTTCTCCTCTTTCTGCCTGCGGGTTAAAAAGAAATCTGCCAGCGCCAAATCTTCAGGACGGGTCACTTTGATATTATCACTGCGCCCCTGGATAAGCCGGGGATGGTACCCGCAATACTCCAGTGCCGAAGCTTCATCTGTGATGGTGGCTCCGTCATTCATCGCCTGACGCAGGCACTGCTTTAAGAGTGCTAACGGAAATAACTGGGGGGTCAGCGCATGCCAGAGCGCCTCGCGGTCGACCGTATGTTCAATATCGCAGCCCCCCGGGATGGCACGTTTCATCGTGTCAGAGACCGGTGAGGCCAGAATGCCCCCGACCTCACTGACCGCCCTCAGCGCCAGTAAACGGTGCAGGTCATCCGGATGCAGGCAGGGACGCGCAGCATCATGCACCAGTACCCATTCTGCCCCGCCTGCCGCCTGCAGTCCGGCATAGACCGAATCTGCCCGGGAGCTTCCCCCGGTGACAGTCATAATACGCGGGTCAGATGCCAGCGGTAATCGATGAAACTGGTCATCGTCGGGATGCAGAGCTACCACGACGTTACTGACAGCAGGGTGAGTAAATAAAGAAGTGATACTGTATTCGAGCAGAGTACGCTGACCGAGAGTCATGTACTGTTTCGGACGATCGGACTGCATCCGGCTGCCGATACCGGCCGCCGGAACTACAGCAATCACATCCGGAAAGGATACGGTGCTAGTCATTGTTGTCGTTTTTATCGTTGTTGGTTTGACACCACAGATTGTGTAGTGCGTTTATTTTGCTCTGTTACCAGACGATAGAAAGTTTCACCGGGACGAATCATACCCAGTTCATTACGTGCCCGTTCTTCGATAGCTTCCGAACCTTCGTTCAGATCGTCTATCTCCGCGAACAGCTGATCATTTCGCGTTTTAAGTTTGGCATTGATTGCCTGCTGAGCCACGACTTCCTGATTAACCGTAGTGTAATCATGAATACCGTTTTTACCCAGCCAAAGCGAGTATTGCAGCCAGCCAAGTAAAATCAGTAACAATATTGTCAGTTTTCCCATCCCCGCCCCCTGAAAAACCGCTCAATCATCCCATAACTTTCGGCAGGACTCCACTGTGGCAACCAAAATGTCGTATTTTTCATGAAAATTCTGTAATAAAAATGCGGTACCGACCGTAATAACATGGCTGTTTTTCAGAAAAGATCCTCAGGACAGGCCCTAATTCCAGCCGGCAAGGAAGGAAAATAACACCCAGAAAAAAGAAATCACAATCAGAAGCGTAAATAGCAGGGTCAGGAACAAACGGCGGTTAAGCCAGATAGAAAACGCAATCCCCACAATGACGGACACCGGCAGTAATGCCAGAAAGAACGGCCAGGTATACATAAAGAAGAACAATACGCTGGCACCAAAGTAGAAAAATGGCGTTGCCAGCGCAAATAAATACGCAAAAAAACCAATAACCCCGCCGGAAAGAGAGGCACCGCTGCCCTCTTCCGGCGGAATTGATTGTCTGGCAAGCAATGAAGTGACGTTCAGCATATCGATCCTGTGATTACGTTACAGGGGCAGAAATTCGCCCTGTAATCTCAAAGATCGATAATATCTTTCCTGCGTAACAGATCGATGATTTCGTCACTCAGTTTTGTAACGAATTGTTCGCCATCAAGATGCAGTTCTGGCTGCTCAGGAGCCTCATAAACCGCATCAATACCGGTGAAATTGGTCAGTTCTCCGGCACGGGCTTTACGGTACAGCCCTTTCGGATCACGCGCTTCACAGACCTGCAGCGGGGTATCCACAAAGACCTCAATAAACTGTTCCGCCGGCAGCAATTCCCTGACCATCTGTCGCTCACTACGATGCGGGGAAATAAAGGCCGTCAGCACCAGTAAACCGGCATCTGCCATCAGTTTTGCTACCTCACCAACCCGGCGAATATTTTCTTTGCGGTCGGCATCGCTGAACCCCAGATCGCGACATAATCCGTGGCGGACATTATCGCCATCCAGCAGGAAGGTATTGACCCCCTGCTGAAATAATCGCTGTTCGACCGCATCCGCCAGGGTCGACTTTCCCGACCCTGAAAGTCCGGTAAACCAGACAACAGCACCACGATGCCCCTGTCGCTGCTGGCGATCTTCCCGGGTAATACTGTGCGGATGCCAGACCACATTTTCATCATGCTCAGCCATTAACGGCCTCCGGAGAGATCACGGGCACCCCAGTGAGGGAAATGCTTACGAACCAGTGCATTCAGCTCACGTTCAAATTCGCTGTACTGATGGCCCGTGGTATCTTCAGCCTCATCACGCAAGGCAGAGATCATCCCGGCACCGACCGTCACATTGCTGAGACGATCGATAAAAATCAGTCCGCCAGTGACCGGGTTGTCAGTATAAGGGTCAATCACCAGTGGCTCATCAAAGGTCAGGACAACTTTACCGATACCGTTCAGGGGTAATTCGTCAACCGCCGCCGTCTCCAGGGTGTTAATATTGACCTGATGAACAATATGGTCAACGGTTGCCCGGGCCTGCTTACCGGCAACTTTGATACCATAGGTTTTTCCGGCCGTCAGCGGGGCTTCCGCCATCCAGACCACATCCGCTTCGGCAGATTGTACCGGCTTCAGGGTTTCCTCTGCATCGACCAGCAAATCCCCCCGGCTGATATCCACTTCGTCACTCAGTACCAGCGTAATGGCTTCCCCGACGGAGGCTTCCTGCAGGTCGCCATCAAAGGTGACAATCCGCGCGATGGTGGAACGAACCCCGGAAGGCAGAACCTTGACGGCCTGCCCGGTACGGACGGTGCCTGAGGCCAGTGTGCCGGCATACCCGCGGAAATCCAGATTCGGGCGGTTCACATACTGCACCGGGAAACGCATGGGTTGCTCAACGGTCGGCGGAACAATTTCTACCGTTTCCAGAATCTGTAACAGAGAAGGCCCGGTGTACCACGGCATATGCTCACTGCTGCTGGCAACATTATCTCCGGTCAGTGCGGAAAGGGGCACAAAACGGATATCCAGGTCATCCGGCAGCTGGCTTGCAAAATCCAGGTAATCCTGACGGATATCATTAAAGACCTGCTCACTGAAATCCACCAGGTCCATCTTATTCACCGCCACCACCAGGTGTTTGATCCCCAGCAGGGTTGAGATATAGCTGTGACGACGGGTCTGATCCAGTACCCCTTTACGGGCATCGATCAGCAAAATTGAGAGGTCACAGGTCGAGGCTCCGGTCGCCATATTCCGGGTGTATTGCTCATGGCCCGGGGTATCCGCAATAATAAACTTACGTTTTTCGGTAGAAAAATAGCGGTAAGCCACATCAATGGTAATGCCCTGCTCACGTTCTGCCTGCAGCCCGTCCACCAGCAATGCCAGATCCAGTTTTTCACCCTGGGTTCCGTGACGCTTGCTGTCATTTTGCAGTGATGAGAGCTGATCTTCATAAATCTGACGGGTATCATGCAGTAACCGGCCGATCAGCGTACTCTTGCCGTCATCGACGCTGCCGCAGGTCAGAAACCGGAGCAGACTTTTATGTTGTTGTGCGGTCAGCCAGGCTTCCACTCCGCCCTGAGCCGCAATTTCCTGTGCTAATACTTCATTCATGGCAGTTTCCTCAGAAATATCCCTGGCGTTTTTTGAGTTCCATAGACCCGGACTGATCACGGTCAATCACACGGCCCTGGCGTTCACTGGTCGTGGAAACCAGCATTTCCTCAATGATCTCCGGCAGTGTTTCCGCCTGCGATTCGACGGCACCGGTCAGTGGCCAGCATCCGAGAGTACGGAAACGCACCATGCGGTTTTTAATTTCCTCTCCGGGTTTGAGATCGATACGGTCATCATCAATCATCATCAGCATACCGTCACGCTCCAGTACCGGACGTTCAGCGGCCAGGTAAAGCGGTACGATTTCGATATTTTCAAGGAAGATGTATTGCCAGATATCCAGTTCCGTCCAGTTAGACAGCGGGAACACACGGATACTTTCGCCTTTGTTAATCTGCCCGTTGTAGTTATGCCACAGCTCCGGACGCTGGTTTTTCGGGTCCCAGCGGTGAAAACGGTCACGGAAAGAATAGAGACGCTCTTTGGCACGGGATTTCTCTTCGTCACGGCGTGCGCCACCGAACGCGGCATCAAAACCGTACTTATTCAGCGCCTGTTTCAGACCTTCGGTCTTCATGATGTCCGTGTGCTTAGCACTGCCGTGAACGAACGGGTTAATCCCCATCGCTACCCCTTCCGGGTTACGGTGAACCAGTAACTCGGCACCGATCGCTTTAACTGTGCGGTCACGGAACTCGTACATTTCACGGAATTTCCAGCCGGTATCCACATGCAGCAACGGGAAAGGTAATTTCCCCGGATAGAAGGCTTTACGGGCCAGATGCAACATCACTGAGGAATCTTTACCAATGGAGTACATCATCACCGGGTTGCTGAACTCGGCAGCCACCTCACGGATGATATGAATACTCTCTGCCTCAAGCTGACGCAGATGAGTCAATCGTTTCTGATCCATACAACTTTTCCTCAAACAGAAGGGTTCAGCCGCGGGTCGTCGTCGACCTGCGATGATGAAGTTTGAAACCAGGCAAGCTGATCCTGTAAAAGAACCACCTCACCAATAACCAGTAACGCCGGAGACGGTGCCTGCTGTGCAAGTTCGCCCAGTCCGGCCAGGGTACCTTTACTCACCTGCTGATCCGCACGGGTGCCGCGGCTGATAATCGCCACCGGCGTGTGTGGTTCCCGCCCGTGGGCAATAAGCTCGCGGCTGATGGTTTCTGCATTCATCGCGCCCATATAGATAGCCAGCGTCTGGCGCGCACGGGCCAGAGAAGGCCAGTCAAGCTCGCTGCCTGGCTGGCAATGTCCGGTAATAAAAAGCACACTCTGCGAGTGGTCACGGTGTGTCAGCGGGATCCCCGCATACGCCGTGGCTCCGGAGGCGGCCGTGATCCCCGGGATCACCTGGAAAGGGATACCGGCCTCCGCTGCGACCTGCAATTCTTCGCCACCACGACCAAAAATAAACGGGTCACCGCCTTTCAGACGAACCACCCGCTTACCTTCCTGCGCCAGGCGGACCAGTAAACGGTTGGTCTCTTCCTGGATAACCAGGTGCGCCCCTGCCCGCTTACCGACACAAATACGCTCAGCATCCCGTCGGGTTAAGTCCAGAATCTCGTCACTGACCAGATAGTCATACAGCACGACATCGGCCAGTTGCAGAACCTGTAATCCGCGCAGGGTCAGCAGCCCCGGGTCTCCCGGACCGGCCCCCACCAGATAAATTTCCCCTTTCGGGGTGCTGTGCTGATGCAGTTCCTGCTCTGCTATTTTTTCGGCTTCCTGCTGACGGCCAGCCGCGACCAGTGCCGTAAAACGGCCGCCGAACAGGCGTTCCCAGTAATAGCGACGCTGGGTGACATCCGGCAAATGTTGCTTCACCCGGTCACGCCATTCGCCGGCAATCCTGGCCACCTCTCCGAGACTGGCCGGCAGCAGAGACTCCAGCTTTTCGCGCCAGAATCTGGCCAGTACCGGTGCTTTCCCCCCGGAAGAGATCGCCACCACCAGCGGTGAGCGGTCCACAATCGAGGGAAAGATAAAACTGCAACGCGCCTGATCATCTACCACGTTGACCAGCTTCTGCCGTTGTTCCGCCGCGTTATACACCCGCTGATTCAGCGCATTATCATTTGTTGCCGCAATCACCAGAAACACCGCATCCAGCTGCGACTCTTCAAATTCTGTCGCCAGCCAGATCAATTGCTGCTGCTGGTGCAGAGTTGCCAGCTCTTCACAAAGCTTCCGCGCGACCACATAGACCTTCGCGCCGGCGCGATGCAGTAAACTAATTTTTCGTGCAGCAATATCTCCGCCGCCCACCACTAAAACGGGCCGGTTCCGGAGCTCTGCAAATAGGGGAAGGTAATCCACGGTCACCTGGTTGTTATTAACTTAGAATAATAATGACTATACGACTGACAGGGCCGGTTTGAAATGTCGATTTGGAATGAGCTGTAACTTAATGGAATATGCAAAGCTTATGCGTATTCTGAATAAGTCATCTTATCCCCCGTGATAGCACGGTATTCAGCACAGGCAGGGCAGGAGAAAAGGGAAAATAACTATTTTCCGGGCACCTGAAAATATTTCATCTATAAATCAGTAAATTAATGGCGACGTTCAGGAACGCATTCAGAAAGGGAGACAGTACGAAAACGCTGCACGATACCGGGAGCATCGTGCAGCGACAGATTAACCTTCGTGCAGGCCGCACTCACGTTTCAGACCAAAAAATCGTGTTTCTTCTTCGGCCATACCGGGTTCCCATTTCCGCGTAGTATGGGTATCTCCCACTGACAGATAGCCCTGGTCCCATAACGGATGGTACGACAGCCCGTGTTGTTTCAGGTACTGGTACACCTGGCGGTTATCCCAGTCAATGATCGGCAGGATCTTAAATATGCCGCGCTGAACAGAAAGTACCGGCAGTCCGGCACGGCTCTGCGATTGTTCCCGGCGAAGTCCGGCAAACCATGACGATGCCTGCAGGGTTTCCAGGGCACGGTTCATCGGCTCGACTTTATTGAGGGTATTATATTTTTCGATACCCTCAACCCCCTGCTCCCAGAGTTTCCCGTAGCGGGCTTCCTGCCATGCCGGTGATTCGCTGGCACGGAATACCTGCAGGTTCAGTTGTAACTGATCCGTCAGCCGGTCAATAAACTGATAGGTTTCCGGAAACAGATACCCCGTATCGGTCAGGATCACCGGGATATCCGGTCGCTGGCGGGTCACCAGGTGCAGACAGACTGCGGCCTGGATCCCGAAGCTGGAACTGAGTACCACGTTACCGGGCAGATTCTCCAGTGCCCATGCCACCCGCTGTTCTGCGGTCAGTGCTTCCAGTTGCTGATTCACTTCACTCAGCGCCTGCTGTTGCTCTGTTTTATCCAGTGCATTCAGTTCGGATAACCTGAGAGACATAGCTACCTCCGTTATTCCCAGAAATCACGGGCAGGATCGAGTACCGGCCGGATAATGCCCGCCCGGATCACATAATCGCCGAAACCTTCGTCCGTCTGACGTTCACAGGCCCAGCGGCCAATCAGTTCATCCAATACCGACAGGATTTCCTGCTGACTGATATTTTCACGGTACATCCGCGGGATACGCGTACCGATGCGGTTGCCTCCGAGATGAAGATTATAGCGGCCGGGGGCTTTCCCCACTAATCCAATCTCTGCCAGCAGTGCACGGCCACAGCCGTTCGGACACCCGGTCACCCGCAGGACAATATGTTCATCGCCCACCCCGTGACGGGACAAAATGGTTTCTACCTCATCCACAAACGCCGGCAGGAAGCGTTCTGCTTCGGCCATCGCCAGCGGGCAGGTCGGGAATGCCACACAAGCCATGGAATTTTCACGCTGAACACTGACGGATTCCATCAGGCCATGTTCACGGGCCAGGTCTTCGATGATCTGCTTTTGCGATCCCGCCACCCCGGCGACGATCAGGTTCTGGTTAGCCGTCAGACGGAAGTCGCCCTGATGGATTTTGGCAATTTCAGCAATCCCGGTTTTCAGGGAACGGCCCGGATAGTCCAGCAAACGACCGTTTTCAATAAACAGAGTCAGGTGCCATTGATTATCGATGCCTTTGATCCAGCCAAAACGGTCGCCGCGGGTGGTAAATTCATACGGACGGACGGGTTCAAAAGTGATCCCGGCCCGTTTTTCGACTTCGGCTTTAAAGACGTCCACCCCGACCCGTTCCAGGGTGTATTTGGTCTTGGCATTTTTACGATCGGTCCGGTTCCCCCAGTCACGCTGGGTAGTCACCACTGCGGTGGCGACATCAAGCGTTTTATCCAGCGGCAGGAAGCCGATTTCGGTCGCGGTACGGGCATAGGTCGCTTTATTACCGTGGTCAATGGATAATCCGCCCCCCAGCAACAGGTTGAACCCCGCCAGTTTGCCGTTTTCAGCCACTGCCACAAAGTTCATGTCATTCGCATGCAAATCAACATCATTGTTCGGCGGAATGACCACCGTGGTCTTGAATTTACGCGGCAGATACGTCTCGCCGAGGATCGGCTCTTCATCGGTGGTCGCCACTTTTTCCTGGTCCCACCAGATTTCCGCGTACGCACGGGTCCGGGGTAGCAGGTGCTCAGAAAGGCGTTTCGCCCATTCGTAGGCTTCCTGATGTAATTCAGATTCCACCGGGTTCGACGTACAGAGCACATTGCGGTTCACGTCGTTTGCCGTCGCCAGGGCATCGAGCCCCGCTTCATGCAGCATCTGATGGGCCGGTTTCACGTTTTTCTTCAGGATCCCGTGGAACTGGAAGGTCTGACGGTTAGTCAGACGGATGCTGCCATAAAGGGTTTTATCGGTGGCAAAGCGGTCAATCGCCAGCCACTGCTGCGGCGTAATAATCCCGCCAGGCAGACGGCAACGCAGCATCATGGCATGACGCGGCTCCAGTTTCTGCGCTGCGCGGCTGGCACGGATATCACGATCATCCTGCTGATACATGCCGTGAAAGCGGATCAGCAAAAAGTTATCGCCGCGGAATCCGCCGGTCAGGCCGTCGGACAAATCATCGGTGATCGTGCCGCGCAGAAAGTGGCTCTCTTTTTTCAGGCGCTCGGCATCCGTCAGTTTGCCTTCGACCACTAACGGGCCGGGATTTTTATCACTCATTAGTACACATCTCGCTGGTAACGGCGCGCCACGCGCAGCTCACTCAAATATTCGTCGGCAGCTTCGCTATCCATCTGCCCCTGTTCGGCAATGATCTCAATCAGGGCCTGTTCAACATCTTTTGCCATACGGCTGGCATCGCCACAGACATAAAGATGTGCACCTTCCTCAATCCAGCGCCAGACTTCTGCCCCTTGCTCACGGAGTTTGTCCTGCACATAAATTTTTTCCTGCTGGTCACGGGACCAGGCCAGATCGATACGGGTCAGCAGGCCGTCTTTCACATATTTCTGCCATTCGACCTGATAGAGAAAGTCCTCGGTGAAGTGCGGGTTACCGAAGAACAGCCAGTTTTTACCCTCAGCACCGTCATTGTCTCTCTGCTGAATAAACGCACGGAAAGGGGCGATCCCGGTGCCGGGGCCAATCATGATCACCGGGGTCTGCGGGTTTTCAGGCAAACGAAAATTATCGTTATGTTCGATAAACACCCGCACCTCGCCGTCTTCTTCCAGCCGGTCAGCCAGGAAGCCGGAGGCTCCGCCGCTGCGTTCGCGGCCTTCAATATCATAACGGACCACACCGACCGTAATATGCACTTCATCTTCGGCTTCGGCCTGAGAGGAGGCAATCGAATAAAGACGCGGCGTCAGCGGCCGTAACAGGTCTGTTAACTGCTCTGCCCGCAATTCGACCGGTGCATGGCGAACCATATCGACAATCGGCCACCGTTGCGCATAAGCCTGCAGCGCAGCCTTATCTCCGGCCATCGACAACAGTTCACTGTGCCCGGACAGGTGTGCATACTTTTCCACAATCTGCGGGGTATTGACCGTCAGTTCAAAATGCTGTTGTAACGCGGTTGCCAGAGGCAATGACTGGCCGGCAACACTGACCTCCTGCTTTCCGTCCAGCCACAATAATCCCAGCAGCTCTTCCACCAGTTGCGGGTCATTGTCAAACCAGACGCCCAGCGCATCCCCTGGCTGATAGCGCAGACCGGAATTGCCCAGATCTATCTCCAGATGACGGATATCTTTCTGCGAGTCATTGCCGGTAATTTTCTGATTTACGGCCAGCGACGCGACCAGGGGTTGTTCTTTGGTATACGGAGTACTGTCAATTTCGTCACTGGCACCGGAGGCAGCCTGTGATACCGCCGCATCGGAGACCGCCGGTAACCGCTGCTGCAGTAACGCCACAATCTCCTGGCGCCACTGATCGGCTGTCGCCTGATAATCCACATCTGCATCACCGCGGGTCAGCAGTCGCTCTGCACCGAGATCCGCCAGACGCTGGTCGAAGTCTTTACCGGCCTGACAGAAAAACTCATAGGAACTGTCGCCCAGGCCAAAGACCGCAAATGCCGTCGACTTCATTTCCGGCGCTTTTTTCGACATCAGGTATTTATGTAAGGCCACAGCCTCTTCCGGCGGTTCACCTTCCCCCTGGGTCGATGTCACCACCAGCAACCATTTTTCCTGAGCGATTTGCTTAAATTTGTAATCGCCGGCATTCACCAGAGAAACCACCACTCCGGTGGCCAGTAAATCGTCCCGTAGCTGCTCAGCCAGCCGTCTGGCGTTGCCGGTCTGTGATGCGGAAAGAATAGTGACGGTCGGTGCCGGGGCGGCCTGCGGGCTTGTGCCTGCGGACGAAGCGGTGGTCGCGGCAACCGGCGTATCGCCGCTTAACCGTCCCCAGAAATAGCCGGAGAGCCAGGCCATCTGGGTCACAGAAAAATCCTGCGTCGCAGCCTGTAATTGGGCGAGTTGTTCTGCCGAAAGCGGAAGCTGTGGGGCCTTATTGGTCATTGCGTTTCGTAGTCCAGTATCAGCGGCGAAAAATAGAATCAGTAAATGTAAGGTTAACGGAGAGAGTATGCCGGTAAAAGACAGCTTATGCATATCACATAACCAAATTGCCTAACGGGTTTTATCACTAATATTAACCAGTAAAAGTGGTAAGCGATAAACTTCTGCCATCTGTCGGAGACTGGTATCGGTTACAAAGGGAATATCAGGGAAAAGTGTGAGAAATGCCAGGTTTTGCGGTAGAATCTGCGGCTTTTACACTCGGGAAGAATTATGTCAGTTACTACACTCTTTAAAGAATTTCAGTTCGAAGCGGCTCACTATTTACCCCATGTCCCGGACGGGCATAAATGCGGACGCCTGCATGGGCATTCTTTCCTTGTTCGTCTGGAAATTACAGGTGAAGTGGACCCGCACACCGGCTGGGTGATGGACTTTGCTGAACTGAAGGCACGCTTTAAGCCTCTCTATGAACAGCTGGACCATCATTACCTGAATGAGATTGACGGACTGGAAAACCCGACCAGCGAAGTTCTGGCGGCCTGGATCTGGCAGAAAATGAAACCTGAATTGCCGTTACTGAGCGCAGTCATGATCAAAGAAACCTGTACCGCTGGCTGTGTCTATCGCGGACAGGCATAACGCAGAAAAAAACAGACTTACCGATTGCCGGCCATCCTCAGACCGCCGGCACCGGTTCAGGCAATATTCAGATACTTATGGGTCTGCATTGATAGCCGCCAGTTGCGGGCAATACACGCAGAGATACAAAGCTCCGTGGCTTCTTTCTTACAGCTAATAGGCTGCAGAGCAATAATACGTGACTTATCGTCCTGTACCTGCGCCAGTAACTGCTCCAGAGCTTCAATGTCCCGCTCACGGGCCACCGGATGTTTGATTTCATCCGCACGGATCAGCGCCGGAGTCAGTACATCATAGCCGCCACGCATATTCACTTTCGGTGAGACCGTGACCCAGGTGTTATCTGAACACTGAATCGGGTGCGTGCCGCTGGTTTCAATCTGACAACTGTAGCCAAAAGCTTCCAGTGCCGTGGTAAGCGGACGCAGATCATAAATTGCCGGCTCGCCGCCGGTGATCACCACGTGGCGTGCCGTCCATTGCTGCTCACTGATAATTTTCAGCAGCGTTAACGGTTCAGCATTGCCCCACTGCTCGCTTTCAACCGTTTTAATCAGAATATCCCCGACAGGGACCTCGTTATCGGCGAATTTTTCCCAGGTATGTTTGGTGTCACACCAGCTGCACCCGACAGGACACCCCTGTAAACGGATAAAAATGGCCGGTACACCGGTATAAAAGCCTTCGCCCTGAAGGGTTTGAAACATTTCGTTAATCGGGTACAGCATCACTTGCTCAATCATTACAAAAGATAATCGACCATTATTACAGATCTTCCGCCGCAGATCATGCCTGATCCGGCGGCGAAAGCATTCTGTGATCGTTTCTTACCGGATTAATTCACCGCCAGATGACCGGTTTCATCACTGATGATCCCTTTAATCAGTTTGATCAGGGCATCACTCTGGGTCGCGGTTTTTGCCCGGCCACTGCCGGTACAATAATCCGACCAGTATTTCACCCGACTGGCCGCATTCGTGGTAGAGACATAGTAAAATTCAACTTTACTGGTATTCGTCTGCGGACGGGCAAGCAGACCTTCTTCAATTTTACGGCACAGATCATAGGTTTTCAGATACTTGTCGGTCACTTTATGCGGATGGGTATTGTCATTACCGTCCGAGATCATAATAAAGACCTTACGCCGGTTTTGCCCTTCCATCATCACCGGCACCGAGCGTACGAGGGCTGATGACAAATGTGTCCAGCCATAAGGCTCCATGGACTGAAACTCATGCAACTGATCCGCATCTCCGGTCAGAGGAATAAGCCAGGCTTTCGGTGAACGATTTACCAGATTATTCGTGCTTTTATTCCACCACCCTGCCTGGCGGCACATCTCGTTATATCCCCAGGCATAGGTCCCGTCCAGCGGGGTCAGTGGCATGGGCAGGGTAATGATGGCTTCATCGGAGAACATTTTATTCAGCGTCGCCGGATAATCGATGGCGTCATCATGCTCTATGGTAAACGTTGTCACTTGCCTGGACTGTATCTTCGCAGCCCGGAGAAATTCGCGCTGAATAATCGCCTGAGATTTGGCTGAAAAAATATCATCATCCGGGTCACGCGGATCAGAGCAACTGTACTGATACCTTCCCGCTTTCTGACCGTAAGTACTGTTCGTCCGGCACCAGGAAGCCTTCATATTGGCCTCACTGATTGCCGGGGGAGAGGCCGCCACATACCTGTGGTAATAATTGTAACGAGCCTCATCCATCAGATAGGTTTGCCTGTTCAGGGCCTGATAGGCAGAAGTCGTTGCCGTGCGTTTATCGGCCCAGAAGGCATAATCAATATTCCAGTCGTCTTTGGGTACAAAAAGCACACTGCACCCGAGCATAGCGCCCCCCCGCTGGTTTTTACCGGGTAATTTCACCACCACACCGGTGCTGAACGGCACGATAGCAATACGGGATTCCGGGCTGGCGCCGACCACATAATCAGTGATTTCAGCAAAGACACTTTTCAGCATCTTCATCCGCGAGCCAATCTGGGAAGTCGAGAAATCAACGATAAAGACATAGTCTGCCGGTTTTGAAATGTATTTTTTGACATGCCCCTCACTGGCATTGAGCGTGTAATTATGGCTATTGCCGGTCAGCGTCCGGTGGCGGAACAGGTAAGGCAGGTCCAGGGAAATCGCCACATTGTAATAGGTATAGCGAATATCGGAGGAAGACTGATTTTGATCCTGAACAACGGTGAAATCTACCTGCGGTGTGCCTTGCATCGCCGGGAAGTAATATTTCATCCATGCGGCGACCATCGCTTTTCCGGCCGCGATTTCTTCTTTCCCCGCGGCCGTCTGAGTGTCATTCGCGAGGGAGGATGCCGATACCGCCAGCGATGCTTCAGACGCCGCATCGGCCATTCTGGCTTTACTGGCCAGCCCCGCCGCACTGTTAATGCCCAAAGCCATTAACACAATCAGTATCGGTAACAGGATGGCAAAAGGGACTATCAGTACCCCCCGTTCACTGGCCAGACGGGAGGTCAACGCTCTCAGTTTTTCTATAAACATTTCCGTATGTCTTCCGCAGTAGTCAGATGATAGAAATGACGGGATTTCCCCTGAAGGCAAAACAAGGCGGGTAATGAAAGAGGCCGGTATTTTGCGACCCAGATACCGGAAGTATCTCTCAGGTATCTGGCGGCACCGGACAACGCCGGCCCGCCGGGAGAGATATCGATCAGCGTGACATCCAGTTGACGTG
This sequence comes from Tatumella ptyseos ATCC 33301, assembly GCF_000735525.1. Lineage (GTDB taxonomy): Bacteria > Pseudomonadota > Gammaproteobacteria > Enterobacterales > Enterobacteriaceae > Tatumella > Tatumella ptyseos. The sequence continues at coordinate 63,682 of NZ_JMPR01000047.1, forward strand.
ACAGCGTACGGCTGAAATAGAGTTGCCGGTTAATTTCCCGGGCCAACTGGTTCTCTTTCCCCTGCTGCGTGTTGAGGAAAATAATGGCCTGTTTTTTCTGTCCGCCGCTGCTCTGAGCGGCGTCACTGCCGGACGGGAAGACACACGCCAGCAGTAACAGCGTACCGGGTATCACCGGCAATCGCGTAATAAATTTCATGTCGCTCCCTGCTTATCGTGCCAGCACGATATTACTGACCGTGATGGTCTCGGGTAAGGCTCCGCTACTACGTAACAATGCAGACAGGCTGCCCCGTGGTGCCGGAACACTGAGAGAGACCTGATAGAGTGGTACCCAGCGTCCGCGAATGCTTAGCGGAGAGAGCTGCAGATTTTCCGTCAGTGCCGGTGCATTGACCTCACATTTAGATTTACCTGCGCTGGTTTTCTGGTATTTATCGACCTGACGGGTCGTGGTCTCTTTGAAGCTGACGCTTTCTAACCGTACACACAGAGAGGACACCGTACTGTCCTGTGCCAGGAATTTTGCCAATGACGCCAGTTCCGTGACCTCATTGCTGCCGGGCGTTTCCTGCCCGTTGTATAACGTGCTGCGCTCACGGATAACAGCCGCCAGCGAGTAATTAATCCGTTCTGCTTTACTGCGGGCCATCAGCCAGAATCCGTAATCCATGGCGGCCACGGTGAGTACCGACAGAAAGACAAAAATAAATGCCGCCTCCACGACCACTGACCCCTGCGGGTTACGGAGAAATGCCCCTATGCGCTGTCTGTAATCCATATCATTCATTCCCTGATTCATATTCCTGGACATACAACAATTGCCGGGAGAGGTAATTATCCAGTGAATTAAACAGATTATTAACAGCGCTATTTCCGGCGAAAGTAAATAATAGCGGACGATAACGATAACGGACCGAATAAAGGGCCAGCGGAAAATTTCGTCCGTCCGTACTGTTACAGTTACCGTTCACCGCCGCGCTGACAGAATTGCAATAACGCACCGTCAGGGTGAAATTACTGGCATCAATAAACATATCCCAGAAACTGCTTTGCTGGCGGATATTGCTGGCAAAAACCTCTGTGTAATTACTGTCACTGCTTTCTGTGCGGGACGTTATCCTGGCAGCCTCTGATAAGGTGAGATCAATACTCGCGGAAACATAGACAAAACGGTTGACCTCAAAAAAGAGGAAGATAAAAAAGATAAAAATAATAAAGATAAAGGAGAACTCAATGGTGATCACTCCCTGCTCCGGTCTGACCCGCCGCCACAATGCCCTGATGCTTTTTTTCATCGTCCATCCTTTGACTGCGTCTGACAATAAAGTGAATCAAAAACTCTGGACCCGGAACAGATCCGCCACCAGCATGTCTGGGTTCTTCGCATAGTTGCCGCGTTTGATAATCTCTTTGGCGTAACGTAAATCCCCTGTTTTCGCCAGAGCAAAGGCCAGATTATGTTCCAGTTGCGGGTTATGGTAGCCCCGCAGATACACCGGCAGCAGCATCTGTACGGCCTCGTGGTAACGTTTCTGGACGATATAGACCATCGCGATATTGTTAACGACTGATTCTTCCTGAAAATAGGCGTTTCGCGCAGCATCAAAGCTCACCAGAGCACTTTTAAGGTCACCGTTTTCAGCCTGAATAACTCCCCGCAGGTTCAGCGCCTCCCCGCTGTGATTATCTTTATTCAGCGCCATGCCAACGAAATTCAGCGCTTCTTTATATTTTTTTAAGGAACTGAGATTTTTACTCTGCAGCAGAGAGACTTTTGTCGCTGTATTTTTGCCCATCAGTTTATTCAGATGGTACAGCGAGGATTTATAATCCCCGGATAAATAATAATATTCTGCCAGTTGATAGCGGACCTCCGGCGAGTCATTGGTTTTCAGCGCTTGTTGCTTCAGACTGATAAGCCCCGAGTAATTTCGGGCTTTCAGCAGCAATTGTTCGTCACTCGAGCCTTCAGGCAGTGAGAAACGCTGCCCCCCGATGGTGGCTGATGGTTCACTGCATCCACTGACAAAACTCACCGCAATGGCGAAAAATACTGTTGTTATCCTTAACTTACCCATTGGACATCACCCTCATTACACCCGGCGCAGCGACAATCACCACGACAGGAAACATAAAAAACAGGATCAGCGGCACACTCATTTTGGCCCCGAGCTGACCGATTTTTTCTTCGGTCCCCAGCAGCTGAACTTCCCTGATCTCGCGCGCCAGTTCGATTAATTGCTCGTACATGGACGAACCGTAACGAATACTTTGCTGTAACATGGCACAAAACATCCGCGTTTCGGCGGAAGGTAATTCGCGGTAAAAATGGTCCAGAGCCACGCTCAGACCGCTGACCTCAGTACGCCTTACCAGCCTTGTCAGAAACGGGACAAAGTCAGGGTTAATCCCGTCCATTTTATCCGCCAGAAAACTGAAGGCCTGTTCGATGGTCATTCCGCACTGTACACTCACGGCCAGTAACTCGATCATCCACGGTAATTCTGCGCTAAGTGTTTTCAGCCGCCGTTTTACAAACATGGCGCGGGCCATACCGGGCAGAATAATGGTGGCAACCAGACTAAAAACGCCAGCCATCAGCCAGGATTCACGACTCAGTTCACTGCCACTGGCCCGGAAAACCACGACGATGATGCCAAAGGCCAGCACAGCCAGCAGAACTTTGCTCAGGATACTGCCATCCAGCCGGCGATAGAGATTGAGTAGCGGGTTATTCTGCTCAAGGACGGCTTCCGTATGATGATGCTCTTTAAGCTGCTGTATTTTCAGTCGGTGCGTCCCGGCATCCACCACCGTCATGGCTTTCTGCAGTTTATTCGAGCGATACTTCCGTTCACCGTAAACAGCGGCTACCAGAGCAATACCAGTAACAGCAATAAGTAATAACGGGCTTATCATCAGAGCTTCCTCATCAGAAATTTAATGACCATCAGTCCGAACAGTTCACTGCCAATCAGGTAATAGAGCAGTACTTTTCCCCGTTCATCGTGCAGCACAAACTCAAAATTTTCCGGACTGATAAATTTCAGCAGGATCAGAAAAATAAAGGGGATGGCCCCGGTGATCCGCGCGGACATCCGCATTTCTGAGGTCATGGACAGCATTTTCTTTTCCATAGCAATGCCGCTGCCAATTGAGCGCTGAAGTTTTGCCAGAACCTCTCTCAGACGGCCGCCACTGTTGATATTCAGCAGAATAGCGACAATGAAAAAATAATATTCCCGGTACGGATAGTGCTGCCAGGACTCCATAAATACCGTTTCCGCCGGTTCCCCAAGATTGAGCCGTCGTGAAAGTGTGCGAAACTCTCCTGCCAGAGCGTTATCGCGACTCTGGCTGTAATCGCTCATCGCCTGCAGAAATGTGCGCCCCGAGGAGATTGCCCCGTTAATGGTGGTCAGTGCTTCGCTAAAGTCAGCAGAAAACTGTTTCCTGCGCCGCTTTTTCAGCATGCCGTAGAACACGACAAAACACCCCACTCCGGCAACACCCGCGACCCAACTGCCAGGGAAACCAATATAGAGTCCGTTCAGTGTGGTGATCCCTGCCGCGGCCCCGGCCGGAAATGCCAGATGCTTCATCAGCATCACCGGACTTCCCGCATAAAATACCCGGTAAATCCCGGCAAGCTTTGTCAGCATAATGTGCTGCAGTCGGGACAGCAGGGACGCCTGCGTATTTTCGCTGTCTTTCTGGTTGATCAGGGATTGCAGTACCTGCCGTCTCTGTACCGAACGGGTTAACGCTTTTCGGGTTGACTGATTTCGCTGCAACACCAGCCATAACACCAGTACGGCGATAATCAGTGAGGCTAAAAACAGAACACTCATCGCTTACCCAAAAACTGTTTTCAGTAAAGTATCCAGCCCGTGTTCCCGTGCCCGGATCACAACACTGGAGCGTCCGGACAGGCCCGGCGTGGTAAAATGGCCCATCACTTTTCCCTGAACGCTGTCATCCACTTCAAAACTGAAAATGTCCTGCAGCACGATGGTGTCGCCTTCCAGCCCCATAATTTCGCTGATTTGAGTGATCTTTCTGGAACCGTCATGCAGACGGTTGGCCTGAATTATCAGGTTCACTGCGGAAGTAATATTGCGACGAATGGCTTCAATAGGCAGGCTAAGGTTGGCCATCATCACCATGTTTTCCAGACGGGCCACCGCATCACGCGGAGAGTTCGCATGCAGTGTTGTCATCGAACCGTCATGGCCGGTGTTCATCGCCTGCAGCATTTCAAAGGTTTCCCCCCCGCGACACTCCCCGACGATGATCCGATCCGGACGCATACGCAGGGTATTAATCATCAGATCCCGCATAGAGATTTGGCCGCTGTTCTCCGCTCCCGCCATGCGTGTTTCCAGGCGGACAACATGCTGCTGCTGCAACCGTAGCTCCGCGGCATCTTCCAGGGTAATAATGCGTTCATCACTATTAATATGCTGCGACAGAGCATTGAGTAAGGTCGTTTTACCGGAGCCGGTCCCCCCGGAGATGACTATATTGCTCTGGCAACGCACCGCGATAGAGAGGAAGTTAGCCATCTGTTCATTCATTGCGCCCCAGCTCACCAGGTCCCTCAATGTGCGTGATACCTGGCTGAACTTACGTATGGAGATCGACGTCCCGTCCAGCGCAATGGGATTGATCACCACATTCAGCCTGCTGCCATCACTCATCCTGGCATCCACCAGCGGCTGGGATTCATCAACACGGCGGCCGACGCGACTGACCAGGCGCTTGGCAATCTCGGTCAGCTGCTGGTTATCAACAAACTTTTTACCGGTAAAGACCAGCTTCCCGCCCCGCTCCACAAAAATCTTATCCGGCCCGTTAACCAGAATGTCGCTCACCGATTCGTCTTCCATCAACTCGCGCAGGGGTCCGACCCCGAGAATTTCATCGGCCACGGCGGAGGCCAGCTCACGCGTCTCTTCCGCCGGCAGATACTGGTTCAGCTCAACACTCATCCGATGGACTGCCTGAGAGATCTCACGGATCAGTGCCGTACGATCGTCCATCAGCTTATCTATCTGATCCAGATCCAGCCGGGGCAGCACACTGCTTCGCAGACGGCGGGCCAGCGCTTCATATTTAGGGTTCATGATTAATCAGACTTCCTTGTCAGACGCTGTTTCAGCACGGATAACAGAGAGGGTTGAGTGATTTCTTTTTTCTTGCCCAGTAACAGATAGGTCATGCTTTCCAGTATCGGACGGAATTTGCCATTAACCTCCAGACTCAAAGAGGGATCACCGGCTTTCAGCATATAAGGGATAATAATGTCGGCTTGCTGACCGACAAGATCCCCCATTTCCCGGGCAATCACTTCGCCGTTAATCTTCGGATGATGCTGATTAAAACAGAGGTAAAGACGTTTAATACCGTTATTACTGTTCTGCAGGTGCGCATTCGCTTCGATAATCTTTTTGGCGATGCGGATAGAGGACAGATCCCGGTCGCAGATCAGCAGGACGCTGTCAGAATGAGTCAGTATATTTTCGATATTTTCATCAGAGGCGTTATACGCACTGAAATCAAAAACCACACACTGATGCCGGTCGTATAACGGATTATTAAAAAACCAGGCATGATTCGGTTCTTCGTACATGGCGAAGAAATTATTCTGCAGCAGCGTCACCTCATTACTGATGGCTACCCGGGAGATCAAATCCAGATTGCGGCTGCCACCGCAGCCCTGTACCAGTAAGGTCGGTGATTGCCTGATCCGCGCGATATTCTCTGCAATATGATAGCTCAGCCGCGAGGTACCAATCCCCCCTTTACAGCCGAGGATGGAGAAACGAATAGCGCTGTTTTGATCGCGAAATGGCTGTTTACCGGAGGCCAGTAATGCACCTATCGCATTAAGCTGAGACGGATAATGGCAATAACTGATCCCATGCTGCATAAAGCTGTCGGCCCGGGTCAGGGAGTCCTGTTTACCAATAGCAATCTGAATCGCACTACGGGAAATATGCAGTTCCAGCAAACCGGCGATCACTTCGACATCATCCTGTTCACTGACTTCAAAAATCACCACATCCACGTTGCCGGATTCTGTATATTTCTCAAGTTGTGAAACCGTCCCGGTGAACTGTCGTACCTCTCCGGTATTACGGATAGCCAATTGCTCGCAGACGCTATCCATCACCTCCGCATGGTCGGCTATCACCAGTACCCGATCAGCAGACTGAGCTGCCTGCTTTTCTGTATCCGAAAATAACAACATCAGACCTCCCTGTCGCTCAGTGACTACCTGCTGAATTTATTTCAGAGATACGGCGATTATTTTCAACCGCACAGCCCATGCGGGAGTCACTGTCGAAACGAAAATTACTTTCCTGCAACTGACACAGCGTATCACGCTCCCCCGGGCGGAGAAGTACGGTCACTATCCCCGGAGTGGTTCTGTTTTCACGGGCAGGTATTTTCTCTGACCGTATACTGTTTTCCGGCACGCCGGCCGTGATAAGACGTTGTTTCAGCTGGCCGACAATATCGTCGGCATCGTTCAGATACCATTGCAGAGAAATCGTACCCGACACGTAACGATGAAATGAGACGACTTCTGAGACCAGTATTTCCTGGTCAATATCACTGCGGCCCTGTAACGTAAAGCGATATCCCTCGCTCGCCATTACCCCGCAACTCCATAACGCGATTAACAGCAGGATCCCTTGCCGCATAACTGCCTCACTAGTAAATAAAACCACCCTGTTCAAGGAAACTGACAACATTTTTGCCGCCATTGTCACCGGAAAAACTATGAATATTGAAATACCGCTCCAGTAAGGTACTGCGTTGCCATGCCGGTAAGGTCACCTGAGAGGAAGACACCGGACGTACCAGATTGACCGTGGCCACCACCACTAATTCTGTTTTTTCGCGATGTGCCGAAGTCGAACGGAAAAATGCTCCCAGCACCGGAATGTCGCCGATAAAAGGTACCTTTTTCAGCACTTCCTGTTCGGATTCACTCAGCAGGCCAGCCAGTACAAAACTCTCACCATCCGCCAGTTCAATGGTGGTTCTGGCCTTACGGGATTTCAGTGTGGGCAAATAGTAGGATTCAGAGGTTGTAGTATTCTGGCTGTCAACATTGCTGACTTCCTGATAAATCATCAACCGGACTTTCTGACTGTTTTCCACCTTCGCGCCCAGCGTCATGCGAACACCAATTTCTTTATATTCGACACTGCTGCCATTTGAAGAACTGGTCACCACAGGAATTTCACCGCCGACCAGAAAATCTGCCGTCTCTCCTGACAGCACCGACAAATTAGGTTCGGCCAGTACCCTGGCGACCGATTCATTACCCAGTGCATGGATCATAGACGTCAGTTCAGAGGCATTAAATTTCAGCTTATTGAGTACAAAATTTCCGACACTGCTGGCTTGCCCCCACTCAATGCCGAGGCTATCACTGTAACTTTTATTGAGTTCGACCACGGATATTTTCACATTCACCTGATTGGCCTGAGGCAGACGCATCCGGTTCTGCAATTTCTTGTAGCTGACACGATTAAGTAGTGCGACATTGACACTCCCCAGGCTGTCCGTACTCATCTGTGTGGTGCCGGTGTCACTTTCCATACCCAGGGCCTCACCGACTATCTGATAAATAGCGTCGCGGCTTTCTTCATCCACAGCCACGCCTGACAATACGTAGCTTTCGCCGACTTTACGGAGTTCTATCGTGGATCCCGGGAACTGATCCTGGATCTGTGAGGCGAGTTTACCGACTAAAGGATCAACCACCACTTTGATCTTACGGGTGGCATCATTCTGGACTAACAGGATCTCACCGACACCATTCTGGATACCGTAAATCACGACTTCACGATCGCTTATCAGGTTGTAGTCCACGACTTCCGGGTCGGTGGTAAATACCGTGTCTATCACTGTATTCACTTTCAGCGTCCTGGCTCCGCCTTTTGAAAGATAAAGAGTTTCCGCAGTGACACTGAGCGGAAATAACAGGCAAAACATCAGTAAGCATTTCAACCACACTTTTCCGGCAATACCTGCGGAAAATCTGCTGTCGGGGCGTTTCATTGTGCTTTTCCTTGCATTTTACCGGGGGTGACCTTGGGTTGCTCTTCCTTAACAACCGGGAACAGCACCAGCTCATAATTATTCGTAACCAGAAATAACCGTTTCAGATCAGCCTGGCTGAGTTCGAGATCGACACTCAGTGAGCCTTTCCCCGTCGATTTATCATCAACCTCAATCAGCGACTGACGGGCCAGCAAAGAAGCACTGGCTTTTTCAGGCCGGCTGATCACCCGTCGTGCTTTAAAAATACGAAACATATTCAGCCCGGACTCACCGTTGAGCAGCGACTGACGGTGAGTACGCTGACTTCCCGGACGCTGAGCATCAAAACGGAGATACACATCCACCCTGTCTCCAGGCCGGAGATGCTGGATAGCGCCGGTATAGCGCTCGTAGATCAGCGCGCTGTAGCGGATCATATGTTTTCCGGGCTGCTGATTTATCGGGTCGATCAGGGTAATTTCCCCGGCAGAAAGACGTTCACCTGCCGCTTTATCCACCTGCAGAAAATATCCTACTGGCGAGTCCGGCATCTCTGTCTGGCCTGCCTCTGCCGTTATGCCAGCCTCTGCCGGCGGGCTTTTATGACGGGTAATATCATCGTCTGTCAGACGACTACCGGCACTCAGCGCCCGGGTGGTAACGAAATACGTTACCTGTTTCTGTGTTTCCTCAGTGTCAGCCGACGGTGAGCTGTCTCCGCTCATAAGCAAACCACTGACGCCAACCACAAGTAACAGAACCGCGATAATAACTAACAGTCTTTGATTCACTGTTCATCCTGTTTATCCCAAAAGGTGAAATAAATATCCGCAACTAATTGCAACCCCATAGGGTAATGTTATTTTATGACGACTCCCTGTCATCTTATGGAGCAATACTGTTACCAGGATCAACGGCAAACCCGACAGTGTGATGAGAAAAATGAATGCCGGGATGTCTGCACCGGGTAAAGACAGGCTCAGTGCGGCAATCAGTTTAATATCACCGGCCCCGATAATATTTGCCAGTACCAGTAATACACCTGTGACGAATATCATTAATGTCCAGATCAGATTAACCGGTTCAGGATGCGTTAATGTCGAAATAAAAGACAACAGTGCAATAATAATGACTGTCCTGTTTTTTATTTCCCTGAACATAATATCGGTATAACAGACACTGATCAGTAACAGCAGTATCATGGTCAGACACAGAGTATTTATCATCTGTTTTATTCACAGGATAAGGAGGGCAGACCTTCCCTCCTTATAATTAAAATTCAGTCGTTACTTGATAGTGCCATTAATATTATTGGATAGCGTATTAAATTTATCGGTTATCGCCTTGACGAAAGAACCATCGTCACTTCCGAAAACAGTCAATAACATCGCACTTACTGCAACGGCGATGACAGCATATTCTATGGCTGTTACGCCGTTCTCTTTACGCATCGCCTGGCAGATACGACGTCCGCCCTCACTGAGGGCCATCTGGACTTTCAGAGATAATGAAGTCAGTTGTTCAGTCATTAGTCATCATCCTTAACTTTGAAATATAAAAAACAATTAACATTTATTGTCGATATGACAATGCGGTTTTCAGCACTGTACGATGATAATACGTTGACAAAAATAATATTCAAGCGACAGGGAGTATTAATAAAAATGACAGTGTACCGATATTATCTGTAAACTGACACACAGCCTGATTTTCAGGCCTGACCGACAAAAACACCCATTTCATGTCGTGTATTTTTCTTATTTACCCCGTTCAGAAACGATACCAATGTAAATGTTTTAGCTGTTATCTTTACATGAAGTGATAATTATTCCTTTAGATATTCACCAATATATTTAACAAAGCAACAATAAAGAGTCCGAAAGCATCTCATCACGTTTAATTTATGTTGCGACAATTTATAATGTTATGCTATGAATGTCAGAATTAATCTCTTAATTCAGTACCATTCATAGGGAACATGTATCGATGCTGACTAAACAGACAATAAAACAACAGATGATTGATGACATCAGTCAGATGATAATTATTGGCACATTAAAAAAAGGAGATTTCCTGCCTTCTATTCGTACCATGGGCACCCGGTACAAAGTTTCGCGAGGCACTGTATTACTGGTCTATAAGACGCTGGAATCTCTGGGCTATATCCAGGGGCATGAACGCAGCGGCTATCTGGTGACTGGCGGGTTCCTGCCTGCGGCTTCAGAGTCTAAGCCGGTCAGAAATCCCTCAGTAGCTACGGAAAAATATCCGGAAGAAAAAAAAAGACACTGGAATTTTCTCAGTGGTTGGGATGCAGCAACCGCGTGCAGTTACCCAAACACTTTATCCGTCGCTGGTTTGAAGAGAGCGGGACGCTTTCACACCCCACGAACGGTGAATTGTCAGATAAAAATGATCAGTCGCTGAAAAAAAATCTCTGCCGGTTTATACGAATTTCCCGCGGAGTCACCCTGCAGCCGGAGCATCTTTTTCTGCTACCGGGGCTACAGGAAGCCTTGTTACTGATAGCGAAAAGTATCGCGGTAATTCGCCAGCAACCGGTACTGCTGATTGAAGACCCCTGCCCGCCAAATATTCGTGAATTATTCGAGTGTTTAGATTTCACCGTCATTCCCATTGGCGTCGATAGTGAGGGCATTCGGGTGGAAGACTTTCCGGATAGCGGCGCTGATCTTATCTTTACCTCACCGGCACACCAGTTTCCGATGGCTATCCCTTTGGGTGAGTCCCGACGTAAAATGCTCAATGAATGGGCCTCCCGTCATGACTCTCTGATCATCGAAAATGACAGTTTTGCCATGCTGGGGTTCGGTCAGTCAGTGATCCCGACACTCAGTCATCGTTATCCGAATCCGCGGATTATTTATCTTACCCAGCTTTCGGAACTGACCGGCAGCGGAATGAATGTCAGCTGTATTGTTGCCCCTCAGCCATTGATGCAGCCCCTCCGGACGCTGGCTCCATTGCTGGTCAGTGATATCCATCCTCTGACCCGGTCGTTACTCAGCGCATTTCTGGAATCCAGCCGTTTTATGAAATATCTGACCAGTAGTATGCAGTCTAGACGCCAGAAGGCTGCGCTGGCTCTGGGCGGGTTACAGTATCTGCCGGAACCTTGCTGTCACGGACAGGAAAATGCCAGTTTCTACACCTTTCACGCTGATATCAATGAACTGCCTGAAGGACTTCTCGATCGCTATTTTTTTCCGGTGAATCTGTTCCGTCATCCGTCAAGAGCAGGTATGTATAGCAATAACACTCTGGTTTATCCGTTTGGTTTACTGAGCTGTAATGAAATAGAAAAAATCAATTATCAGCTACGCCTGTCGCAGCAACGTTCAGTCACTGCCGGATAACGAGGCACTCCCTGTTTGCAGGTATAAAAAAAGCCCCTCCGGTCTGCCGGAGGGGCTATTCAACGAAGATAAGGAAAAGGCTTATGCCTGACCTTTGATCTCTTTACGGCCGTTAAACTGCGCTTTATGGCCCAGAGCTTCTTCGATACGGATCAGCTGGTTGTATTTCGCAACACGGTCAGAACGGCTCATTGAACCGGTTTTGATTTGACCAGCCGCAGTCCCTACCGCCAGGTCAGCAATAGTCGCATCTTCAGTTTCACCGGAACGGTGTGAAATGACCGCGGTGTAGCCGGCATCTTTTGCCATCTTAATGGCAGCCAGCGTTTCGGTCAGTGAACCAATCTGGTTGAATTTAATCAGGATGGAGTTAGCGATACCTTTTTCGATACCTTCCTTCAGGATTTTGGTGTTGGTCACGAACAGGTCATCACCCACCAGTTGCAGCTTATCGCCCAGAACTTTAGTCTGGTAAGCAAAACCATCCCAGTCAGATTCGTTCAGACCATCTTCGATGGAAACGATAGGATACTGCTGAGTCAGTTCTTCCAGGTAATGGGTGAATTCCTGAGAGGTAAAGGTTTTACCTTCGCCTTTCAGTTCATAGTTACCGGTTTCTTTGTTATAAAACTCAGAAGCCGCACAGTCCATCGCCAGAGTGACGTCTTTACCTAACTCATAACCTGCCGCTTTAACCGCTTCAGCGATAACCGCCAGCGCTTCAGCATTGGATGCCAGGTTAGGGGCATAACCGCCTTCGTCACCGACTGCAGTATTCAGGCCTTTCGCCTTGAGTACTTTCGCCAGGTGATGGAAAACTTCAGAACCGATGCGGATAGCTTCTTTGATGCTGGAAGCGCCTACCGGCTGGATCATGAATTCCTGAATATCGACGTTATTGTCCGCGTGCTCACCACCGTTGATGATGTTCATCATAGGCAGTGGCATAGAAAACTTGCCGGCAGTACCGTTCAGTTCAGCAATGTGAGCGTAAAGAGGCAGGCCTTTAGACGCTGCAGCCGCTTTTGCCGCTGCCAGAGAAACGGCCAGAATCGCGTTAGCACCGAATTTAGATTTATTTTCGGTACCGTCCAGATCGATCATGATTTTATCGATATTGGCCTGGTCTTTCGCATCTTTACCTGTGACTGCTTCAGCAATGGGTCCGTTAACAGCCGCAACTGCTTTCGTGACACCTTTGCCCAGGAAACGAGATTTATCGCCATCACGCAGTTCCAGTGCTTCACGGGACCCCGTAGAAGCGCCTGACGGTGCAGCTGCCAGTCCAACGAAACCACCTTCCAGATGTACTTCTGCTTCAACAGTCGGGTTACCACGTGAGTCGATAATTTCGCGACCGATGACTTTTACGATTTTGGACATTCGTTTTTCCTCAGTACAAGTTAAGCTAAAACTTCTTAATCCTAAGACAAGCAACGCGCGAAAAGTTCGCGCGTTGCAGTGATAAGCTTACTTCGCCAGACTTTTCTGATGCTCAACCGATGCTTTGACAAATCCTGAGAACAACGGGTGACCATCACGCGGGGTCGAGGTAAATTCAGGATGGAACTGGCAGGCCACAAACCACGGATGGTTAGGGTTTTCAATAATTTCTACCAGCTGGTCATCTCCGGAACGACCCGCAATCCGCAAACCTGCCGCCTCGATAGGCTTCAGTAACAGATTATTCACTTCATAGCGATGACGATGACGTTCAACAATCGTTGATGTCCCATACATCTGACGCACCAGGCTGTCATCAGACAACTGGCAGGCCTGGCTTCCCAGACGCATGGTGCCGCCAAGATCGCTCTTTTCATCACGCACTTCAACACGACCTTCTTCATCGCGCCATTCAGTGATCAATGCAACCACCGGCGATTTACAGTTCGGGTCAAATTCCGTTGAGCTTGCCCCGGTCATACCGGCAACATTACGCGCAAACTCAATTAACGCAATCTGCATACCGAGGCAAATCCCCAGATAAGGGATTTTATTCTCACGGGCATACTGAGCTGCAAGAATTTTGCCTTCGATACCCCGGGTACCAAAACCGCCAGGGATCAGGATAGCATCCAGTCCGTTGAGTAACTCAACACCACGGGTTTCGATATCCTGAGAATCAATCAGTTTGATATTCACTGTGACGCGGTTTTTCAGACCCGCGTGTTTCAATGCTTCAATCACTGATTTGTAAGCATCCGGCAGTTCTACATATTTACCGACCATACCGATAGTGACTTCGCCACCCGGATTGGCTTCTTCATAAATGACCTGTTCCCATTCGGAAAGGTCAGCCTGCGGTGCATTCAGATTAAAACGCTTACAGATAAAGTCGTCCAGGCCCTGAGACTTCAGCAGTCCCGGGATTTTATAAATAGAATCGACATCTTTCAGTGAGATAACCGCTTTCTCTGCCACGTTACAGAACAGCGCAATCTTAGCGCGTTCGTTGGCTGGGACGGCACGATCTGAACGACAAATCAGTACGTCCGGCTGAATACCAATCGACAGCAGTTCTTTTACGGAGTGCTGAGTCGGTTTGGTTTTCACTTCACCGGCCGCCGCCATATAAGGAACCAGCGTCAGGTGCATGTACAGGGTATGTTCACGACCCACATCGACCGCCATCTGACGAATGGCTTCCAGGAATGGCAGTGATTCAATATCACCGACGGTTCCGCCGATTTCAACCAGTACCACATCATGGCCTTCGCCGCCTTCAATAATGCGCTCTTTGATGGCATTAGTGATGTGCGGGATCACCTGAATGGTCGCCCCCAGGTAGTCACCGCGACGTTCTTTACGCAGAACTTCAGAGTAAATACGTCCGGTAGTAAAGTTATTACGGCGTGACATACGGGTACGGATAAAACGCTCGTAATGCCCTAAGTCAAGATCCGTTTCTGCACCATCATCAGTGACAAATACTTCACCATGCTGAGTCGGGCTCATGGTGCCTGGATCGACGTTAATATAAGGGTCGAGCTTCATAATGGTCACTTTCAGACCACGAGCTTCAAGAATAGCTGCCAGGGAGGCTGCAGCAATGCCTTTACCCAGAGAGGATACGACCCCGCCGGTCACAAAAATATAGTTCGTTGTCATGCTGAACCTGAGAGTTAAGGTTTAAAGACGGTGGAATCACCAGGACGGGAAAACAGTATACCCGAAAGCCGCATCCGCCACAATTGATGATTCATTGACTCTTCACTCTGCGTAACCGACACTTTACGGCAAACTCTCGCCGCTATACTTGATTTTCATCACAATTTTGTGGGTTTTTCGCAAAAAGCTGAAACGAGTTAGCCTGCTGAATAAAAGTTATTTATCACTTTCTGATGGCGGATTGATGACGGACGGAGTAAAAACTGCGCGACTTAACACCGCAGGCTGAAGCAACCGCTCTGCCGGAAGGTTATCCACGCGGAACCGGGCCGGCCGCCGGGATCACAGAAAGCCCGCTCACCGGATAGCGCATCTTCTGGCCACGGAAAAGTCAGCCGGGAAAATCAGAGGCGTTGTGCAGAGGGTTGCCTGTTAAATAGTCTCAGGATTTTTCCTGCTGTTTTACCTGCTGCCAGGCCGCTTCCATCTGCTCCAGGGTTGCCCCCGGCATCGTCAGTCCTTGTGCTGCAATAATGCTTTCGACCTGACGAAACCGTTTTTCGAATTTATCATTCGCTTTTTGTAACGCCGTCTCGGCTTTACTGCCAAGATGACGGGAAAGGTTAACCGTGGCGAACAGCAGGTCCCCTATTTCCTCCTCCAGCCGCTGCGGGTTAATCTCATCGCGGCTGGCCTCTTCCATCACCTCAGCAATTTCTTCATGCACTTTGTCCAGTACCGGCCCGGTTTCATTCCAGTCAAAACCGACATTGCTGCAACGTTTCTGGATTTTATAGGCCCGCATCAGGGCTGGCATTGCCCGGGGAATATCATCCAGCGCGGAATGCTGCGACTTATCCTGTCGCTCCTGCTGTTTCAGCGCTTCCCAGTGCTGATTGATATCTTTCACCTGTTTATCCTGCGGTGAGGCAAAGATATGCGGGTGCCTGCGTTCCAGTTTACTGCTGATGCTCTGACAGATATCGCTGAAATCAAACAGATTCTGTTCCTGAGCCATTTGTGCATAGAACACGACCTGGAACAGCAAATCGCCCAGTTCTTCCCGCAGTTCAGTGAAGTCCCCACGCTGAATCGCATCAATCACTTCATACGTTTCTTCTAAGGTATACGGGGCAATGGAGGCAAACGTCTGCTGTTTATCCCACGGACAACCGTGTTGCGGGTCACGTAATTGCTGCATAAGGCTCAGCAAATGCTGTAATGAGGATTCTGATGTGTTCATGGCATTCTCAACGAAGGAGGGCAAAACCATCCCCGGTCAGCCAGAGGCTGACCGGGGATCGGAGGCCGGTTAATGACGGCGTTTGGCATCGATAATGTCAGGCACCTGATTCAGACGGGCAATAATACGGCCCAATACCTGCTGATTATAAATTTCGATATCCATGTCGATGGTGGCGAGCTGTTTTTTCGTATCGCTGTGGCTGGAAACCCCCAGTACATTCACCTTTTCATTGGCCAGAATGGTCGTAATATCACGCAGCAGACCGCTGCGATCATTGGCAATGACCCTCACCACCAGTGAATATCCGCTGGAATAGCTCTCACCCCAGACGGCATCGACAATACGTTCCGGCGCATGATTCGTCAGCTCCGCCAGCTGATCACAATCGGCCCGGTGGATAGAGATCCCCCGCCCCTGGGTAATGAAGCCGACGATATCGTCCCCCGGGATAGGCTGACAGCAACGGGCAATATGGTGCATCAGATTACCGACGCCCTCGACCACCACGCGGCCACTCTCTTTTCCGGCATTGTGATTACTGTGTGATTTCTGAGTCAACTGACGCAGGGCTTCCCTGTCTTCTTCCTCGGCTGTCGGTTTATTCAGCTTGCCCTGCAGATAGTTCACCATCTGGTTAAGCCGGATGTCACCGCCACCAATGGCCGCCAGGATTTCATCCATAGAGGTCATGTTATAACGCGGCAACAGCAACTTTTCCGCCTCTTTCAGGCTGATATCCAGATGGCTCAGTTCACTGTCCAGAATCTGCCGTCCGGCCAGGATATTTTTATCGCGATCCTGTTTACGGAACCAGGCATGCACTTTGGCACGACCACGGCTGGTAGTAATATACCCGAGGTTCGGATTCAGCCAGTCCCTGCTTGGGTTCGGCTGTTTCTGGGTAATCACTTCAACCTGATCACCCATCTGTAACTGATAGGTGAAAGGCACAATCCGTCCGCTGATTTTGGCACCGATACAGCGATGTCCGATATCACTGTGGATATGGTAGGCAAAGTCCAGCGGTGTCGAGCCGGCAGGCAGGTCGATGACATCCCCTTTCGGCGTAAACACATACACCCGGTCGTCAAACACCTGACTGCGGACTTCCTCGAGCATTTCACCGCTGTCAGCCATTTCTTCCTGCCAGGCGATCAGTTTACGCAACCAGGCAATACGCTCTTCGTGACCCGCCGCACCACGGGTATTGCTGATGCCCGGACCTTCTTTATATTTCCAATGCGCAGCGACCCCCAGTTCAGCATCTTCATGCATCTGCCGGGTACGGATTTGTATTTCGACCGTTTGCCCGCGAGGCCCCAGGACCACGGTGTGGATAGACTGGTAGCCGTTAGGTTTAGGGTTGGCGACATAGTCGTCAAACTCACTGGGCAGGTGCCGGTAAAGAGTATGCACGATACCCAATGCGCCATAACAGTCCTGCAGGCGGTCAGCCACTATCCGCACGGCACGTACATCAAACAACTCATCAAAAGACAGGGCTTTCTTTTGCATCTTGCGCCAGATGCTATAGATATGTTTCGGCCGCCCATAGACTTCAGCCCTGACGCCTTCCCGGGCCATTTCCTGACGCAGATTATCGACGAAATTTTCGATATATTGTTCGCGATCGACCCGCCGCTCATGCAGCAATTTAGCGATACGCTTATATTCTTCCGGGTGCAGATAGCGGAAACAGTAATCTTCCAGTTCCCATTTTAACTGACCGATCCCCAGGCGGTTTGCCAGCGGCGCATAGATATTGGTGCTCTCTTTCGCCGCCAGAACTCGTTCATCTTCCGGCGCATCTTTCATTTCGCGCAGATGGGCGACCCGCTCTGCCAGCTTGATCACCACACAACGGAAGTCTTCAACCATCGCCAGCAACATGCGGCGGACATTATCCACCTGCTCAGAGGCCATTGAATCGTTATGGGTCGCTTTCAACTGGCGGATGGCATCCATATCCCGGACACCATGCACCAGCGAAACAATTTCCCTGCCAAACCGCTCTTCCAGTTGCTCTTCGGTGACCACCTCTTCGTTAGCCAGCGGGAACAGCAACGCAGCGCGCAGTGTATCGTTGTCCATACTGAGTTCGGTCAGTATTTCGACCATCTCGATACCACGCCACAGTAACATCGGCTGAAGAGGATGGTGACGGGTCCCGGTTTCGCAATAACGCCAGCAGTCCGCCAGTCGCTGACAGGATTGCTCATTGGCGATCCCCAGACTGGCAATCCACTGTTCGAGGGCAAATTCCCCTGCCGTATTCATATGCGCACTTCTTACCGCAACCATAACTTCTCCTGCATGACGGCCTGCCTGGCCGTTTAGGTTCTGCTGAACAGCACCATGGATTCCAGATGACTGGTATGAGGGAACATATCCAGCATCGTCACCCGTTCCGCAATATAGCCTGCTGCCATCAACGGCTCACTGTCACGAGCCAGAGTGGCGGGATTACAGGACACATACACTATACGTTGTGGTGCCAGCGCAATGATATGCGCCATTATTCCGGCGGCACCGGCCCTTGCCGGATCGAGCAAAACTTTGGTGAACCCCTGCGATGCCCAGGGTTGTCCTGTCACATCCTGTTCCAGATCGTGCCGGTAGAACGTGACATTATGTAAATCATTATCCTGCGCATTATACGCAGCCTGCTGAACTAATGTTGCTACCCCTTCAACACCGACAACATTCTCAACATACTGCCCGACAGGCAGGGTGAAGTTCCCCATTCCGCAAAACAGGTCCAGCACCCGGTCGCCGGGCTGCAATGCCAGCCAGTCGATGGCCGTAGTCACCATTTGCTGATTCACCTTGTCATTGACCTGGATGAAATCCTGCGGACTGAAAGAAAGCTTCAGGTTATGCGACTGATAATAAGGCATTTCTCCGCAAATGTGTTGCAGTGTGTTGTTGTCCGGTGCAAGAAACAACATTAACTGATGGCTTTGCGAAAATCGTTCCAGTTTTTCTTTATCTGCCACAGAAAAGGGTTTCAGATGGCGTAAAACCAGCACCACACCATTATCTGCCTGTACCAGCTCGGCATGTCCGAGATCCCGCGCACCCTGTAATCCGCTTAAACACTGTCTCAGTTCGGGCAGCAAACGCTCCAGGGGTTGCACCATAACAGGGCATTGACGGATATTCACAATCTCGCTGCTGCCACTTTTACGAAACCCCATCTCCAGCCGCTGCTGTTTATTATCCCAGCGCAGGCTCAGCCGGGCACGTCGCCGGTAATGCCAGCTGTCTCCGCGGATCACCTGTTCCACGTTCAACGGTTGCGAACTGTTGTGATTCAGCATTCTTTCCAGTGCATTCTTTTTACTTTGCTGCTGGAGTGCCTCACTGACGTGCTGCTGCTGGCAGCCCCCACATTCACCATAATGAGGACAACGTGCAACCACCCGGTCAGGACTTTGCGTGAGGAGTCGGGTTGCTTTACCGCGGGAATAGTGACGTTTATCTTCCTGCACTATCACCTGCACTTTTTCTCCGGGCAGTGCACCGCTGACAAACAGGGCTTTTCCCTGATAACGCGCCACGCCCTGACCAAACGGGTCAAGCTCATCAATCGTTACCGTGAGTTCTTTGCGGGGCTTCGCGCGCCTGGCAGCGGAATAAAATTGCACCATCAGTAATGTGTTCTCTTAATATGGCAGATTATCAGAGGCATGCCGGGGATCCCGGCAACAGAATGTATTTTACCCGTTCCGTAAAATTCTGCAGATAATGATACGGAAAAACAGGCGAAATGTAGCGTAAAAAAGACAAATACATTAACAAATCTTTCCACTTGTCGTCAGCCCTGCCTGCCGGGAAAAGGTCATATTACCAGGGATAATCATGAAAAGCTGAGTATTGCCGGTCTCTGAAACCGCCGGCATGGCAGATTGCCTGAAATGCATCGGTGGCTGACAGAAACAGCGTCGTCACCGGAAAGAGTGGCAGAAAAGAGCTCTTTCTGCCTTGCGGGAGGTCGGGCGCATAAACGCGGGCAGGAAAGGCTCTCCTGCCCGCGTTTATGCAGACTACAATAAGGTTATCCAGTGTTCTACCCAGGGTAATGCCACCTCTTCGGGTACCGGGTGCTCCTGCGCATCAATCAGCAGGATCTCACCAATACGCTGTGCCTGGTGCTCCTGCAACAACTGTTCAAAAGCCTGACCGGCCCCGCAATACTCCTGATAACTGCTGTCCCCCAATGCAATCAGCCCGTAACGTACTGTTGGCTGGTAACCGCACTGGTCTTTCATATCGCTATAGAGCCTGGCGATAGTGTCCGGAAAATCGCCCTGCCCGGTCGTGGAGGTAATAATTAACCGGATTTGCAGGCTTTCATCCAGCCACTGACTGAGTTCAGGTTCTTCATACAGGTGAACCTGGTGTCCGGCGGCTTCCAGCAATGGCTGAGCTTCTTCGGCTATAAGCTGTGAATTGCCATACACGGTGCCGATAAAAATTCCGATACTGGCCATTACTGCTCCTCCGTCGCTGGCGGGTCTGTCAACAGGGCGGACCGGGGTAAGTCCGGTAACTGCGCCTGCCAGTCAAAATGCTCAAAGGCCGTTTGCCAGACCGTATCCAGACTTGCATGCAGGCGTAATGGCTCCCCGGTCACCGGGTGCGTTAGCATCAGCCGGGAGGCG
This sequence comes from Tatumella ptyseos ATCC 33301, assembly GCF_000735525.1. GTDB lineage: Bacteria > Pseudomonadota > Gammaproteobacteria > Enterobacterales > Enterobacteriaceae > Tatumella > Tatumella ptyseos. Next base: position 84,141 of record NZ_JMPR01000047.1, read on the forward strand.
TGTAACATCAGTCGCTGACATCCGAAATGTTCGGCGGCACCGCGATTCTGACGTAAATCCCCGTGATTAGTATCACCGATAATAGGATGCCGCAGGTGCGACATATGGCGACGCAATTGGTGCTTACGACCGGTTTGCGGAGTGAGTTCCACCAGAGTGTAACGACAGGTGGAATAGCGCCCGATAGGCACCGGCATTTCAACCTGTGCCAGTGGCTGATAACGAGTCAGAGCAGACTGAGGTTCGGTAGGTGCGGCAGAATGTTTATCTGCAATCTTATCCCGCTCTTCCATCAACGGATAGTCCAGTACCCCTGCCTCTGTCAGCCAGCCACGCACGATGGCATGATAGGTTTTTTCCAGCTGATGCTGTTCGAACTGTTGTGATAACAGCCGTGCAACCTCGGAAGATAATGCGAAGATCAACACCCCGGACGTCGGGCGGTCGAGACGATGGACAGTAAAAACATGCTGGCCTATCTGGTCGCGCAATGTCTGCATGACGAAAGTGGTTTCATGCCGATCCAGCCAGCTGCGGTGGACAAGCATACCTGCGGGCTTGTTGACGGCAACCAGCCACTGATCCTGATAAATAATTTCAAGCATTAAGGTGTTTCTTGTTCAAAAAGACCATCAAGTTGCCTTAAGGTCAGTAACAATACCGGACGTACGCTGAGCTGAGGCTCCAGCGCCATTTCAAAATAAGGGGCGATGGCCAGTTTTTCAGGTAACCCGGCTCCGGCATCGATAATCGCCGTCATACGGGGAATGAAAATCCACTGTAACCATTCCAGAGGATGCAGGGTATCCAGGCTGAAGGGCTGGTCGCTTTGCAACGCGCTCTCTGCTGGCGCCGTTTCCTGCCATAGCTCATGGTCCCGTAAGATCTGTTCAAGTTGCGACAGTCGCTGCAGGACAATATATTGCTCAGCCACCGGTATTCTCCTATTCCTGATAAAAACCGCGCCAGCATATCATTACACAGGGGAAAAGTGATGAGCATAAAAAAGGGAGTACTGTAAAAATACAGTACTCCCAGTCTGTTCGCAGCAATCCGGCTACAATCGTGCTCCCTGCGTTCATTGAGCTTTATCAGTATCCGCCTGGTCATCCTGACCGGACTTTCTGGCTCAATGCGTCACTGTCTATCCCCGACAGTAACTTCCCTCCTGCGGAGGGGGGTTTAGCTCAGGCAGAGCAGGTTACTTCATCCTGAAACAACCTTACGGTATCTGACATCCATAACAGATACCACCATCCCTGGGTTGCTTTCATCCTGAAAACAAGTAACTTCCCCGGCCTCCTGCCAGTAGGTGCCATTCTGTCAGAGTCACCATTTTCCGCAACGAGATTTTTACAGTAAAAATCTTAATTAGCGTTATAATTCAATATCCTTTAAAGTAACCTTATGAAATAGGAAGGCTTTATATAAAGAGTCATACCAGGTTAAAAACACTATTTATTGATCTGAATCAAGTTAACAATTGCCTTCTATTACACAAATATCAGGATTACCGGTTATTTCGTAACAATACCTTCGGATTTATTAATAAAATCAGCCAGTGACGGTGCCAGTGTTTCACGTTTTTTGGTTCCAAGTGATTCCAGGATAACTTCACCGCTCAGGTTACAGACCGAAATAATTTCGGTGTCGTGATCGGTAGCGGCAATAAACAGCGTCGGACTCTGCTTCAGCCGACGTTTCATCACCAGGTGTCCGATTAAATTCTCCTGCACCCGACTAAAATCCTCTTCATTCCAGACCTGTAATAACGTCATCACACGCCCCTGCCAAACGGCCTGCATATCCGCCGCGAACTGAGCGGTATACCAGGCGACAACGGCAGGCTGGATCACAATATCCAGCGCACGCTCTACCGCTTCCAGCGTCGCCGGTAACGTAAACGGCCGGGGTTGCCAGAACACTCCCTGCTCGTCACTGTACTCAACACAGGGAGAATCGATTCCCGCGAGTGCTTCACTCAGCGGAAAATGGCCGGTTTGCTGCTGCCAGTTCTCACAATAGCGGCGGGTAAAGGCGTGTAAAGCATCTAAGGTTTGCTGCATCATTCATTTTCTCACTTCTGATCGGGTACACTGAGCACAACGTTTACTTTATCCGTGGTACTTTCATGACTCATTATGACCAACATCAGGCCCTGGAAGGTCTGACCCTGGGGAAAAAAACTTCCTACACTGAACACTATGCTCCGGAGTTATTACAACCGGTCCCGCGAAGCCTCAACCGTGACGGGTTGGGTTTACAGGAAGGTAACCTGCCCTTTCATGGCGAAGACCTCTGGACATTGTACGAACTCTCCTGGCTGAATGACCAGGGCGTTCCGCGCGTTGCTATCGGCTACGTGGCTCTCTGCGCCACCAGCCGTAATCTGATTGAATCGAAAAGTTTTAAACTCTATCTGAATAGTTTCAATCAGACAAAATTTGCAGATACTGAAACCGTCAGAGCCACGCTTGAAAAAGATCTCAGCGCTTGTGCCGGCGGAAAAGTCACAGTGACACTCTCCAGCCTCAGTGAGGCGGAAGGACAGCCGGTCGGCCATTTCGCCGGAGAGTGCATCGACGACCTGCCGATCACTGTCGATAATTACAGCTTTGATAATAATCTGCTGCAAGACGCCACCACATCCGACATCGTCGAAGAGACGCTGGTCAGCCATCTTCTGAAATCCAACTGTCTGATCACTCAACAGCCTGACTGGGGCTCTGTGATGATCCGCTATCGCGGTCCACGGATAGAGCGTGAAGCACTGCTACGTTACCTGCTCTCTTTCCGCCAGCATAATGAATTCCACGAACAGTGTGTTGAGCGCATTTTCAATGACCTGATGCAGTTTTGCCAGCCGGAACAACTGACCGTCTATGCCCGTTACACACGCAGAGGTGGCCTGGACATTAATCCGTGGCGCAGTAACGTGGCATTCGAAGCCCCTGTCGCCCGACTGGCCCGTCAGTAAACTCCGTAACTCCCCGTAATCATCACAGGAAATAACTACTTATCACTTGTGAAAATCCGTACGCCAGCGATACTCTGAAGCACCGGCCAGATAAAAACAGGGCCGGACAGGGAGCCGGCGTCACGGTAAATGATTTTACAGCCGCTGTGTGATGCAGCAGTTCCCCGCGGGGAGTAAGGAGTTCTCTTGATTACACATATCAGCCCTCTTGGGGCTATGGATCTGCTTTCACAACTGGAAGTAGATATGCTGAAAAGAACCGCCAGCAGTGACCTGTATCAGTTATTCCGCAACTGCTCACTGGCGGTGCTCAATTCCGGCAGCCTGACGGATAATAGTCAGCAACTGCTGTCACAGTTTACAGACTTCGATATTAACGTATTGCGTCGCGAGCGCGGCGTAAAACTGGAGCTGATTAATCCGCCGGAAAATGCCTTTGTCGACGGTCAGATCATCCGCTCCCTGCAGGCGAACTTATTTGCCGTGTTACGGGATATCCTGTTCGTCACCGGCCAGTTGAATCATTCGGCACGTTTTCGTGAACCTAACCCGAAAGATTCGGCCTACATCACCAATATGGTGTTTTCAATTTTGCGTAATGCCCGTGCTCTGCATGTGGGTGAGTTACCGAATACGGTGGTGTGCTGGGGAGGGCATTCAGTAAACCCTGTGGAATACCAGTATTGCCGGGATGTCGGAACGCAGTTAGGTCTGCGTGAACTTAATATTTGTACCGGCTGTGGCCCGGGCGTGATGGAAGCGCCGATGAAAGGTGCCGCTGTCGGCCACGCACAGCAGCGCTACCGTGAAGGACGTTTTATCGGCATGACCGAACCGTCGATTATCGCTGCTGAACCACCGAACCCGCTGGTTAATGAACTGATTATCATGCCGGATATCGAAAAACGGCTGGAAGCCTTCGTCCGTATCGCGCACGGGATCATTATCTTCCCGGGAGGCGTCGGGACGGCCGAAGAACTACTCTATCTGCTGGGCATTATGATGCATCCGCACAACCAGCAGCAGGTTCTGCCGCTGATACTGACCGGGCCGAAAGAAAGTGAAGACTATTTCCGTGTACTGGATGATTTTATTATCAATACCCTGGGCGAGGCGGCCACCCGTCATTACCGGATTATTATTGATGATGCCCATGCGGTAGCAAAAACCATGAAGCAGGCGATGCCCGCCGTGAAAGAGTACCGCCGTCAGACCGGCGATGCGTACAGTTTTAACTGGTCACTGCGTATCGAACCGGAACTGCAACTGCCGTTCCAGCCGACCCATGCCAATATGTCAGCCCTTAACCTGAACCAGGATCAGCCGAAAGAGAAACTGGCCGCAGATTTGCGCCGGATGTTCTCAGGGATCGTGGCAGGAAATGTGAAAGACATCGGGATCCGCGAAATCCGGGCCCACGGACCGTTTAAAATTCATGGTGATGCCGATATCATGCACCGCATGGATGAAATGTTACAGGGGTTCGTCGCTCAACACCGGATGAAACTTCCGGGCAGTGCGTATGTCCCTTGCTACGAAATCATCAGGTAGTCTCTCTGCTTACCGGCCAGCCGCCGGTAAGCAGCTTCTGTTTTTACTTTACGCAGTTTTCAGCGTTTATATTCTCCGGCAATTATGACTTATCATCTACTGATCATCGATGCACTGAACCTCATTCGCCGAATCCATGCGGTTCAGGGTAATCAGTGTCTGACCGGCACCCGTGCCGCCCTGCGCCAGTTACTGCAACACACCCAGCCCACCCATGTGGTCGGCGTATTTGATAACCCGCATCAGCGTGAAGGCTGGCGACACCAGGTACTGAGTGAATATAAAGCCGGTCGTCCGGAGATGCCGGAAGAGTTGCGCCTGCTGATGCCTGCCCTGCATCAGGTATTTGCTGAAAGCGGTATTCATTGCTGGCATGCCACCGACGATGAGGCCGATGACCTGGCCGCTACCCTGGCCTGTAAAATGGCGCAGGCTGGCCAGCAAACCACCATTGTGTCGACAGACAAAGGTTACTGCCAGTTGCTGGTGCCCGAAATTCGCTTACGTGACTACTTTCAGAAACGCTGGCTGGATGTGCCTTTTATCCGGCAGCAATACGGTGTCTCCCCCGGACAATTGCCGGATTACTGGGGGCTTTGCGGTATCGCAGGGAGCAAAATTCCCGGTGTGGCTGGGATAGGGCCAAAGAGTGCGGCAGAGCTTATCCGCCGTTTTGATAATCTGGAGACGCTTTTTCAGCAACTGGATCAGGTAGAAGAAAAGTGGCGTAAGAAATTACAGGGCGCGCAGGAAATTGCGCTGATCTCCAGACAGGTTGCCCGACTGGCAACCTGTCTGGATTTACAGGGAAACCTGAAAAGCCTGCGTTATCTGCCCGCGACGGGCAGGTAACGCAGTTTATTCGCGTTCGTCACGACGTCCTGGCGCGGCTCCCCAGATACGACGAACATGGACGGTGATCTCTTCGCGATCGTGGTAGAGGTGACGCGCCTGGATCTGTGCATTGATCCCCCCGGCCTGCAGCGATTCCGCGATCATTTGCAGGTTCTGAGTGACTTCTTCATAGCGTTTTTTCATCGGCAGTTTCAGGTTAAAAATGGCTTCCCTGCACCAGCCATTGATCAGCCATTCTGTCATCAGTGCCGCGACTCTGACCGGTTTTTCCACCATATCGCAGACAAGCCAGGTCACATTCGATTTTGCCGGACGGAATTTAAAGCCATCCTCGCGGCAATGGATCACCTGTCCGGTATCCATCAGCGCAGGGGCCATTGGTCCGTTATCGACCGCATACACCATCATACTGCGTTTCACCAGCTGATACGTCCAGCCGCCCGGACAGGCTCCCAGATCCACCGCATACATTCCGCTCCCCAGACGCTCGTCCCATTCATCTGCCGGCACAAAAACATGGAATGCTTCTTCCAGTTTTAACGTTGAACGGCTCGGGGCATCGGACGGAAACTTCAGCCGTGGGATCCCCATAAACAACGGAGAGTTGTTTTCCGGGTAAGAGTAACCGACATAGCAGGTACCGGAGGCAATAAAGAAAACATGCACGACCGGACGCTTTGCCGATTCATAATTCAGCAGAATACCGTTCTGACGTAATGCAGCCCGTAGTGGCACCGTGAATTTTCGGCAGAATTTAAGCAGTTCTTTGGCTTCATTAGTATCGGGGACTTCAACACGCAGTTCTCCCCCCTTTTCAACGGCCCCCGTCAGCATGCCACACACCGGAGTGATACGATCGTCCGGCGGTAAATCCCGTAATAATTCACCGACCACTATCATCTGTCGGGCAAAGATCAGTGATGCAAACGGGATCTGACGGATCAATTTATCGGCATCTTCATACTGATAACATTCAAAAATCACGTAGCCCGAATTATCCTTCACCCGCGCAAAACCAAACACTTCCAGTGCTGTGGCACGGGCGGTGATTTCTGCCGCACATTCTTTTTCAAACCCGGAACGACAATAGAGTAAAACCTTATTCATGGCTGCCTGCCTTTCGTTTCAGACGCAGAGCGCCAATCAACATCAAAAACCATCCGGCCAGGAAGCAAAGGCCTCCGACCGGCGTCACAAAAACTAAAAACATCAGATGAGACAGTGCCAGGCAGTAAAGACTGCCGCTGAAGAGAACTGTCCCTAACGCAAGGAGTGCTGCACTCCAGTAAAACCAGATATTCGCCCTGCGCAGCATTGCCGATGCCAGGCCAAGAATAGCCAGCGTATGGTACGCCTGATATTCAAGGCCGGTATGGATCCAGGCCATCTCATTGCTGCTCAGGGTTTTACTTAACACATGGGCGCCGAAAGCACCGAAAGCCACCAGTAAAAAACCGCTGATGGCGGCAAAAATAAACATCGTGCGGCTGGACATGTCCTGTTCCTCATCGGGTACGTTGGCTGCGTCCTGTTTTGCTAATCATAGCGAAAACGAAACTTTTCCTGTTCACTGGCGGCACGCGCCAGAATCCATTGCCGGAAAGCCGCTATTTTACCCAGATCTGCCTGACTGTCATGACAAACCAGATAAAAAGCGTTCTGACTGGCCAAAACATCATTAAACGGACACACCAGACGGCCACTTTCCAGTTCACTTTGCACCATCACGTTATTCGCCAGTGCAATCCCCTGCCCGTGGATGGCGGCCTGTAATACCATTGCGGTGTGGCTGAAGATGGGCCCCTGCTGAACATTGACATGGTTCAGTCCCAGTTGCCGGGTATAGCTTTGCCAGTCACGGCGCGATGCGTCATGCAATAAGGTGAAATGAGCCAGGTCGGCCGGGCTCTTCAGTGAAAACTCACCGGTCAGCAGCGCCGGTGAACAAACCGGCAGCAGATATTCAGCATACAGTTTTTCCACCCGCAAGCCCGGCCAGTTCCCCCGGCCATAGAAGATAGCCACGTCCACATCGTCAGAGAGTTTATCCTCTTCACGGTCAACCGCCTGGATACGGACATCGATGCCCGGACAGTCCTGGTTGAAGCTGGATAGCCTCGGGACCAGCCACTGGATCGCAAAACTGGGTAACAGACTGACCGTCAATGCACCTTTCGCACTCCGGGCCTGTAGTTTACGGGTAGCATCATTCAGTGCGGAAAATATTTCTTTAATATCCAGCGAATAGCTTTGACCTTCTTCGGTCAGTAACAGCGAGCGATTACGACGGCGGAACAGTTTCAGGCCGAGGAAGTCTTCCAGCGATTTAATCTGGTGGCTGACAGCGGCCTGGGTCACAAACAGTTCTTCGGCCGCCCGGGTAAAACTCAGGTGCCGTGCGGCCGCATCGAAGACTTTCAGGGCATTAAGAGGAGGCAGTCGTTTTGACATAACAGTCTTCAGATTCAGGGCTAATAGGATGCCGGAGCCGGAACGCACTCAGGCATTAGTTTTTTTTATCCGAAGCATTATAAATTGTCCCTTGAGGAAGCACCAGCAAATACCTATAGTTCACGCACTTCCTGAGCCGGAACGAAAAGTTTTCTGAACCAGTCATTTCAGACTCTTTTGGCTTTAGGTGGTGATGTTGTGTTTGCATTTGGTCTGTTTTTCAGACCTGATTTATTTCCTGTGATATACCCTGTCTGTCCATAGTTTATATTTTTACAGCACCGCTTTATGCGGTGTTTTTTTTTGTCTTTCGTATTCAATCCCGCCGATGATGCCATCTCCCCCCGTAAAAACGCTGCAAGCCGCAATAACTCAGCTTATGCGAAAAGCTAAACGTTTGCGCAGATATTTGCATAAATCCGGATTATGCATAAACCTGACAGAAGAACGGCATAATTAATCATTTCAGTAAAAAAATGGCAGGGGCCGGGGGGATAATACGTCAGAACCGTGGCAGGGCGAACAGGAGAGAAGATAAAGCAGCCGCCACCGGCGACTGCAATCAATACGATACCCTTACTGACCGAGCTGAGTCATTTCTTTCACATCAGAACGGTTGATTTGCTGCTTAATACCACTGCTGTCTTTATAGACGATCATACCGGTATCGTCATCAACGCTGGGTTTACCTTGTGCTACGATGGTACGGCCATCGTTGGTATGCATGACATAGTTAGACGAACAACCAGCCAGGGTGAAGACGAGCGCGGATACCGCGAATACTGCTGCGAGTTGCTTTTTCATTTATTATCTCCTTACAGATAAGAATACCTTAAACTGTCAGCGATTCTGTCAATATGCAGTCCATGTTTTCGTCCGTAGCGACGGATAACTAACATTAAGCAATAAATATGCTTACAGTCTGCTAATAAATCATATGACATATTTACAACTTTACCAGTGGGTGAGGTTTTTTCAGTCTTATCTTAAATTTACCGGACACGAGTACGTTATGAATGGTTTTGATGCCGCCCGTTTTCGCCAGCAGTTTCCTGCACTTAGCGGGGATGACATCTATCTGGACAGTGCGGCCACCGCCCTGAAACCTCAGGCGATGATTGATGCCAGCACAGCATGTTACCGCGCGGCGGGAACGGTGCACCGCAGTCAGCACTCGCAGGCGAGAAAACTGACCGCTGCTTATGAGCATACCCGCCAGCAGGTCGCGGAGTTACTCAACGCGCAGAGCGCGTCACAGATAATCTGGACCCGGGGCACGACCGAATCCATCAATCTGGTCGCACACAGCTGGCTGTCACATCAGTTACAAGCGGGTGATGAAATCCTGGTCAGTGAGATGGAGCATCACGCTAACCTGATCCCCTGGCTGATGATTGCTGCCGAAAAAGGGGCCCGCGTGGTGAAATGGCCGGTGACCGCTGAAGGGCTGCCGCGCAACGATCTGCTGCCGCAGCTATTGACCGGTAAAACCCGTTTGCTGGCGATAAGCCAGATGTCAAACGTGACCGGGGCACTCCCGGCATTGTCCGACATTATTGCTACGGCGCATGCCGCAGGCGTCAGAGTACTGGTCGACGGTGCCCAGGGGATCGTTCATCAGCCCGCCGATGTCACCGCCCTTCAGGCTGACTTTTATGCTTTTTCCGGCCATAAACTCTACGGCCCGACCGGTGTCGGGGTACTCTATGCCAGTACCGAATGTCTGGCGGAGATGAAACCCTGGATGGGAGGCGGAAAAATGGTCGACCAGGTCAGTTTCGATGGGTTCAGTGCAATGGCCCCCCCCCATGGTCTGGAAGCCGGTACACCGAATATTGCCGGCGTCTGCGCCTTTGGCGCCACTCTGGACTTTTTAGCCACCGTGGACCACCAGGCTGCAGCACTGTGGAGTGAATCTCTGGCCACTGACGCAGAACAGCAACTGGCGGAACTGCCCGGTTTTCGCAGTTTCCGGCAGCATAATGCCCCGCTGTTATCTTTCAGTATCGGGGGCATCCATCCGTCCGATATGGTGACCCTGCTGGCAGAACAAAATATAGCGATACGTGCGGGACAACATTGTGCACAGCCGCTGATGAAGGCGCTGGACATTCAGGGCTGCCTGCGCGCGTCATTTGCCCCTTATAATAATCAACAGGATGTTGACGCTTTTGTCCGGGCAGTCCGGATGGCCCATGATCTGTTAAGTGAGTAATGTTATGACGTCTTTAATCGCACCACATCCGTTTGGTCACGACATCACCGATGCCGGGTTAACTGAGCAGTTCGGCCAGTTCCGCCACTGGGAGGAACGTTACCGCCAGTTGATCCTGCTGAGCCGGAAATTACCGGCCCTGCCGGAAACACTGAAAACACCGGAGAATGAAATCAGCGGATGCGAAAACCGTGTCTGGCTGGGAAGTCAGCGGCTGGATGATGGCACTTTCCATTTTTACGGTGACAGCGAAGGACGCATCGTTAAAGGGTTACTGGCAGTGATGCTGACGGTATGTGAAGGGAAAACAGCCAGCGAATTATCCGGTGTCGATCCGCTGGCCATTTTTGACAGACTGGGGTTAAAAGAACAGCTTAGTGCCAGTCGCAGTAGTGGTCTGGAAGCTCTGGCCGCAGCCATTCATCGTATTGCCCGCAGCGCCTGAACCGCAGAGCATCAGGTGGCATCAGCCGCCTGACGTTCTTTTCTGGCGATAAACTTTTTCAGCGCGTGAGAAACGGCAATAAATCCGAAACTGGCCGTGACCATCGTGGCTGCACCGAATCCTGCAGCACAATCCATACGCTTCGGGCCTTCAGCCGTACTGCGGGAAGCACAGACAGTACCGTCCGGTTGCGGATAGACCAGGGCTTCGGTAGAGAACACACAGTCGATGCCCAGTTTGCCTTTACTGTTTTTAACGATAGAAAAATCGGATTTCAGTCGCTCACGCAATTTTGCCGCCAGTGGATCCTGAATCGTTTTCGCCAGATCCGTCACCGCAATCTGCGTCGGATCGATTTGCCCGCCCGCGCCGCCGGTAGTGATCAACGGGATCTTGTTACGGCGACAGTAAGCCAGCAAGGCCGCTTTGGGTCTGACACTGTCGATGGCATCGATGACGTAATCAAACCGGTTATCCAGCAGGGTAGCCACATTATCCGGCGTCACAAAATCATCAATACAGACAACATCACATTCCGGGTTAATCTGCCGCAGGCGTTCAGCCATGACTTCGGTTTTTGCCTGCCCCACGTTACCGCGAAGCGCATGGATCTGCCGGTTAGTATTGGTGATGCAGACATCATCCATATCAATTAACGTGATATGGCCGATGCCGGTTCTGGCCAATGCTTCTGCGGCCCAGGAGCCAACGCCGCCAATGCCAACCACACAAAAGCGTGCATCTGCAAACCAGTGCAGAGCCTGCTGACCATATAAACGACCTGTACCGCCAAAACGCTGGCGCCAGGTATCAGTCACTTCCGGCATAGATCCTCTTTCTTCTCATTATTCTTTATTACCGCATTCTTTATTACCGCAGGCGGAAGAGTGGCTATGTTTGCCCTCTTCCGCCGGATGCTTAGCGGGTCAGTAATCCTGTTCCCGGCGCGGATTTTAACACCCAGACGCGTCCGTAGTGATTATAAAAACCGGCCAGATGGGCCGCTTCAGGGCCAATCCCTTGATAAATATCGAAATGTTGTCCCTTAATTGCCCCGCCGACATCCAAAGCGACCATCAGCCTCATCCGGTACGTGCCATTAAACTTCCCTTTCTCATCCAGTTGTGGCACTTCGGCCAGCAATACGGTTCCGGGCGGGATCAGCGAGCGGTCGGCAGCAACGGAGGCTTTAGCCACCAGCGGCACGGCACTGGCCCCACGGACCGGAGTGTAGGATTCCGGATGGAAGAAGACAAAGGAAGGGTTTGTTTCCAGCAAGGCCCGGACCTCTGCATAAGAGTGGTTATTTGCCCACTCACGAATGGCCTGCATTGACATATCTTCCCGCTTCACTTCCCCGCGATCGATAAGCTCTTTACCGATGCTGTGGTACGCCCAGCCATTCTTGCCTCCGTAACCAAAGAAGGTCAACGGCCGGCCATCACCGTAATCCACATAACCGCTGCCCTGGACATCCATCATAAAGTTGTCAATTAATGAGTTACTCCAGGCAATCACATACCGGGAGCTTAGTGCACCGTTATAAATTTCTGCGCGGCTCGGCAATTTATGCCCGCGGCGGTGTGGTGGCATACGATAAATAGGGTACTGAAACTCCCCCTGACGGGTATAGCGGGCCTGGATCACCGGGGTGTAGTAGCCGGTGAACTGGACGTTCCCATAATCATCGGTCCCCTCCATCTGCCAGGCATTGAGACCAAACTGACGCAGCTCGCGGGTATTCCCCCCGGCGACCAGCCAGCTTTCAATGGCAGTATAGGTACTGCTGTTACGATTAAAGAGTGCGCCGGAAGCCCCCTGGATCTGCCGGACCTGTTCGGCAAAGTCTCGTGCGTTTACCGGGCTCCCTTTCGCATTCGGCTGGTTAACCAGCGCAAAGGGCTGATCCAGTTTTCCGTCTTTATATTGCTGACCGCGGTCGGTAGGCCGGGAAGAACATCCGGCCAGTAACGCCAGAAATGCCCCGGTCAGTGCAAGCTTTACCCATTTTCCTTTCATTACGCTGCCTTCGCTGAATTATCTGAAGCGAAGATAGCAGAGGCAGGGTGATAATAAAATCTTCCGCATTAACAGCCCTTGTGATTTACATAAAAAAAGAAAAGTGCCGTAAAATTCAGCAGATGACGGTTTTTTTTACGTTTTTTATCATAAATGGGTTGCATCAAAGGCTGTGGAGAGTATAGTGCGCATCCACGGACGCGGGGTGGAGCAGCCTGGTAGCTCGTCGGGCTCATAACCCGAAGGTCGTCGGTTCAAATCCGGCCCCCGCAACCAATTCACATTATGTAGTGGCAGTAACCAGTAGTATCG
>NZ_JMPR01000048.1 GCF_000735525.1 Tatumella ptyseos ATCC 33301
CAGCAACAGCACGGACGCGGGGTGGAGCAGCCTGGTAGCTCGTCGGGCTCATAACCCGAAGGTCGTCGGTTCAAATCCGGCCCCCGCAACCAACCGAAGAAAACTTATCAAATTAATTTTGATAAGTTTTTTTTTGCTCTGAATTCAGCAACCTGCTGACTGCCTGCATATTCTCCGCCCCCTGATATAATTTCCGGCATGCCCCTCCCCGGTGCCAGCCACCTCCGCACGGGCCTGCGACTGACCATCGACAAATTCAGGACGTACGGAAGAAAGAACCGTAACCTATTTTTCCGTGATAAGGTGAACATCTGTCAACGTCATCTGGATCTGATGAGCCCGTATTGTGTATATCTATAAATTTCCCTTACCCGCGAGATCATTACCCCCCCTTCTGTGCCACGGAATAAAGCATCCTTGTTGATCAATTAACTATCAGAATTAAGGATACTGACGACGGACTGCTGTAGCTGATAAGCATTAACCCCCTTTACCGGAACAATAAAAATTGTATCATCCCCTGCAACTGTTCCTAATATTCCTTCTGATTTTCCACAAGAATCAAGCAGACGTGCAATTAAGGGTGCCGCGCCGGGAACCGTATGGGTAACAACCATCCAGTCATTGGTTTCAATACTCAGCACTGAACTTTTTAGCATAGTTCTGGCCGTCGGGATCCCCCGCTCAACCGGCAGGCAATAGACCATTTCCATTCTGGCATTACGTGTGCGTACCGCACCATAGCGGGCAAGCATGCGAGAAACTTTAGACTGGTTGATATGCCTGAACCCGTGACGGGTAAGATAATCGACAAATTCAGCCTGAGAGCCAAAACGTTCGTCCCTTAATAATTGCTGGAAGACTTTATCGAGTTCTAAAGATTTAATATTTTTAATCATATTAGTCATGCTCCCTCCCTGGTACCTGTAAAATAAAACAGGTATATTTCTGGCTACTACAGAAATAGCACTTTCGGTTATATTTATCCCGCCAAATATTCACAAACCCATTATTTTTTGACTTTCGTCATGTCATTTATCCCATAAAAAATAAATAAACAAACTCTCTGAAAACCTTCTGAGAGCTTATTTTTTATTCCTGATACCGGTAAAGGATCACCTTAATAATTACAGAGCGAAAGAGTGAACTGAGAGCAGAGTAATGGTGCGTATTTTTACCGGATCCAACGTTATCCGATTGTCAGAAAGAGATGACCTGCCGCACTGATCTGTCGGATCGGATCTGAGAAGGCACTGATCCTGACAGTTGATGTTTCCGGCAATCCTTTATTCGTTGTCCGTTATCTCTGATGGCTGATAGCTGATAGCTGAACAAAAAACACCCGAACATCGTTCGCTCTCCGAAAAATTTTAATCCTCTCCCCCGCCGCAGATAAAAGTAACTTACTGATAGTAATGTGGATAAGTCCGGTAAAACCCGCTATCAATGCACATGTCCCTGAAACACAATACTTGCATTCAGGACCATAAAGGAATAAAAATACAGAAAAAACGAATAAACATTCACCCGGAGATCGCCGTGAAGGAACGTAGTACCGAATTAGTTCAGGGGTTTCGCCATACCGTCCCCTATATTAATGCCCATCGCGGCAAAACGTTTGTCATCATGCTGGGCGGTGAAGCGATCGAGCATGCTAACTTCTCCGGGATTGTCAATGATATCGGTCTGCTGCATAGCCTGGGCATCCGCCTGGTGCTGGTCTATGGGGCGCGACCTCAGATAGATGCTAATCTTGCCGACCACCAGCTGACGCCTAACTATCACAAATTTACCCGTGTCACGGATGCCGCCTCTCTTGAGCTGGTGAAACAGGCTGCCGGTCGTTTGCAGCTGGATATTACTGCCCGCCTGTCAATGAGCCTTAACAATACTCCCTTGCAGGGCGCGCATATTAACGTGGTGAGCGGCAACTTTATTATCGCTCAGCCACTGGGTGTGGATGACGGCGTAGACTACTGCCATTCCGGCCGTATCCGCCGTATTGACCATGCCGCTATCCATCGCCAGCTGGACAGCGGTGCCATCGTGCTGCTGGGGCCGGTTGCGGTATCAGTTACCGGTGAAAGCTTTAACCTTACCTCAGAAGAGATTGCGACTCAGGTTGCCATCAAACTGAAAGCTGAAAAGATGATTGGTTTCTGTTCCGAACAGGGTGTCAGCGATGACGACGGTAATGTTATTTCTGAAATGTTCCCTGACCAGGCTCAGCAGCGTATCGACAGCCTTGAGCAACAGGGTAATTACCTGTCGGGTACCGTACGCTTTCTGCGTGGTGCAGTGCAGGCTTGCCGCAGCGGCGTTCCCCGCAGCCACCTGATCAGTTATCTGGAAGACGGTACCTTGTTACAGGAGCTTTTCTCACGCGACGGTATCGGTACACAGGTGGTGATGGAATCGGCCGAAAAAATCCGTAAAGCGACCATCGATGATATCGGGGGGATCCTTGAGCTGATCCGTCCGCTTGAGGAACAGGGGATCCTGGTTCGCCGCTCACGCGAACAGCTGGAAATGGAAATCAATAAATTCACCGTCGTGGTGCGGGATAATCTGACCATTGCCTGTGCGGCCCTGTATCCTTTCCCTGAAGAACAGATCGGGGAAATGGCCTGCGTGGCAGTTCATCCCGAATACCGTAGTTCTTCACGCGGCGAGTTGCTGTTACAGCATATCTGTCATCAGGCCAGCACAATGGGCCTGAATAAAATATTTGTCCTGACTACCCGCAGCATCCACTGGTTTCAGGAACGGGGATTTGTGCCGGTCGATATCGAATCCTTACCTGAAACTAAGAAGAAAATGTACAACTATCAGCGCCGTTCCAAAGTCTTAATGCTGAGTCTGGACTGATCCTGCCACGGCATCTTCCCTGACGGGAGGATGCCGTCGTCTTATACCGTCAGTGAGGCCGCAACGGTTCACTCACCAGCTGGTCACTTAATCCACTGCGTCTTCGGGTACGGGACTGTATCGCCCGCGTAAATACGGCTTCATCACTGTAGATGGTCAGTTGTGTCCGCGCCCGGGTAATGGCGGTGTACACCAGCTCCCGGCTCAGGACCGGGCTGTACTGTGCCGGCAGCACCAGGGCCGTGTGATCAAACTCCGAGCCTTGCGATTTATGAACCGTCATTGCCCAGGCCGTATCATGCGGTGGCAAACGACTGGGATGAACCGCTTTTACACTGCCATCCGGTAGCAGGAAGTGCACCTTTAGCTGTTGCGTTTCATCGTACATCATGATGCCAATATCCCCGTTAAACAGTCCCAGTGCATTGTCGTTACGGGTGATCATGACCGGACGTCCGGCATAAAGATTACCGCTTCCGGTAGCCGACGGCAGACGCTGCTGTTGCCTCAGACGCTGCTCGATACGCTGGTTCAGACCGCTGACGCCAAACGGCCCTTCCCGCAGTGCGCAAAGCAACTGGTATCGGCTGAAGGTATGTAACACCTCCGCCGGGGAAACATGATTATTCACCTTTTCAATCACTTCGGCATATCCCTGACTGATGTCATTCAGCATCGACTGCCATTGTTCCGTAGAGTCCAGCGGGCATAACCGGATATCACGGAAATCCTGATGCCGCCGGATAGCCGCCAGTCGCGACAGATCACCGCAATTGACGGCAGCGGCCAGTTGCCCTATACCCGAACTGGCCGAGAACCGGTAACTCTGTTGTAACAGGCACAGGCTGTCACGCACTGCCGGTGCCTGAGCAACCTCTGTCCCGGCAATGTCTGCACCGGTCAACGCGCCCAGCTCTGCAGCACGGGCCGGACTGTAGCCAAATTCCGCGCTACGGCAAAGATCACCCAGTACAGCACCGGCCTCAACCGAAGCCAGCTGGTCACGGTCGCCCAGAAAAATCACCCTGGCCTCAGGTGGTAGCGCACTGATCAGGGATGCCATCATCGAAAGATCCACCATTGAGGCTTCATCTACCACCAGTACATCCAGATGCAGAGGGTTACCGGCATGATAGCGTAAGCGTCGTGTGGCCGGCTGCGCCCCCAGTAGCCGGTGCAGGGTGGTGGCCTCCTGCGGAAAGCGGGCTTTCAGTGTGTCGCTGACCGGCAGCGCCTGTAAGGCTTTACCCAGTGATTCGGTCAGCCTGGCCGCAGCTTTACCCGTTGGCGCAGCCATACGAATACGTAACCGGCCAGGCGTCAGGGTCAGTAATGCGGCCAGCAGACGGGCCACTGTCGTCGTTTTGCCGGTCCCCGGTCCGCCGGAGATCACCGAATACTGACGTGTCAGCGCGACAGCGGCCGCCACCTTCTGCCAGTTATTGCCTTCGTCCCCGAACAGCTCGTCCAGTACCGGGCGGATCTGCCCGGGCTCCACCGGAGCACTCGTCAACCCGGCAGAGAAAAAACGGGCAACCTGCTTTTCGTAAAGCCACATCCGGTGCAGGTAAAGCTTGCGATGAGCCAGTACCAGCGGCGTTGATTGTGAGCCATCACTTACCGCATCCCAGCCCTCCAGCAACGGCAGCCAGTCATCCTCATTCACCGGGGCGGCGGCGGCTTGCCAGAGTGCTTCAGCCACTGCCAGTTGTCGTCCGGAAAACAGAGAAGCTGGCGAAAGCAGGGATAGCGGCAAACAGACATGCCCTTCTCCGGTGCCGGCACTCAGGCAGGCCGCAGCCAGACGTCGGGCGGGTGATCCGCTGCCCTCAGTTAAGGCAGCGAACCGCAGATCCAGAGGCCGGAACATTTGTAGTTCCTGCGCCTGCTTCAGCAATTGCTCAAATTCAGACATCGGTGTCCTCCTGCCCGGCAAACAGTGCATCCAGCTGATGAATAAAGTCTTCCTCTGGACGGGTGAAAAACACACCATTTTCCGGCTGTTCGCCCCCCATTCCGCGAAGGAAGAGATAAAATATGCCCCCGAAGTGCTGGCGATAGTCATAATCCGCTATCCGGTGCCCCAGATAGCGATGCAGCGCCAGCGAATAAAGCTGATACTGCATATCGTAACGATGGTCGATCATCGCCTGCGCCATCGCCTGCGGTGTATAGGCAGAACTGTCTGCTCCCAGCCAGTTAGATTTATAATCCAGCAGATAATATTTTCCCTTCCAGCGAAACACCAGGTCGATAAACCCTTTCAGCATACCTTTTACCTGCTGAAAATCGACGGCCGCCGCCTGCTGTGAAAGCGGATCATAACGGCGCATCAGCGCATCCAGCCGCTCAGGACGCAGCAGCGCCCTGATGGGAAGATAGAATTCCATTTCCACCAGCAGATCTTTTGGCTGCAGACAGGCAAGCGACAATTCATCGTCCGCCAACGGTGTCTGCAACAGAGTATCCAGCCATTGCTGCAGCACCGGCACCCAGTGCGGCGGATAGCCGTGGGCAGCTACCTGTTCCCCCAGCCAGGCTTCGGGGACCGGCTGAGTGAAATCCAGTTGTTCAAAAAGGCTGTGCAGGAACGTTCCAGGCCCGGCGCCACGCGGAAAGTGATGTGCGGTCAGCTGTTGTTCATTGTCTTCCTGCTGTTCTCCCGCCGCATCAATATCAAAGCCGGGCATAATATCCAGTAACCTGCTACCGCGGTGATGTTGCAGACCGGAGTAACTGGTCACTCGCCAGGGGTCGTTCAGCGAACGGTGCAGACGACGGCTGGCCAGTTGCCGATCAGCCTCAGGGAGGTCTGTAAACGCGGGGATCTCTTCGGAATACGGTTCTGTCACCACCATCTGTTCGTTGGCCAGTGCAGCTAACCGTTCGCGCAGGCCTTCAGCACTGAGCGCCTGGCCCTGCTGTATCAGGTATCCGATGGCACTGTGATGCAAATCGGTTTCCCCCTGCTGTTTACGGTTGCCACGGAACAACGGGGCTATCCCGAGGCTGCAATGCCATACGGAGCGGGTCACCGCCACATACAGCAGACGCAGGTCTTCTGCCAGTCGTTCCTGCTCCGCCAGTTCCAGACTTGCCTCCTCTTTTTCCAGGTCAAGCACGGCTTTATAACTCTGCCGGTCATGGTAAAGCGCGGAGGCTGCGGGCCGGTAAGCCGCAATAAACGGCAGCCAGATCAGCGGATATTCCAGGCCTTTGGATTTATGGATGGTCACAATCTGCACCAGGTGCCGATCGCTCTCCAGGCGCAGTTGCTGATTACCGCCATTTATATCGGGACGCAGGATCTGCCGTGACAGATAACGCACCAGCGCATGCGGGCTATCGAGCTGCACCGCGGCCTCCTGCAACAGTTCCCCGAGGTGCATGATATCGGTCAGTCTGCGTTCACCGCCGTCACTGGCCAGCAGATTTTCCGGTAACTGCTGCTGTATCATCAGATGGCGCAGCATAGGCAAAATGCCCGATTTACGCCACAGTTGCTGCCAGCCGGCAAAGCGATCAGTCATCTGATCCCACTGACGGCTATCCTGACTGATTTCCTCAATCTGTACCGCACTCAGCCCCATCAGGGAAGTTGCCAGAGCGGTCCGCAGGATGCGTTCCTGCTCAGGGGCCAGTATCGCCTGTAGCAGCCATAACAACTCACGGGCTTCCGCCGTCTGATAAACGCTATCGCGCCCCGACAGGTAAACGGAGTTGATGCCTTTGTTCTGTAATGCCTTACGCATCAGGGAGGCTTCCTGACGACTGCGTACCAGCACGGTAATATCCGCTGCACTGACCGGAATTTTTTGCTGCGCGGCATCAATGAAACAGGCTCGTCCCTGCTGACCGGCAATCAGCCAGCGCGCAATGTCCGCCGCAGCCAGTTGCGCCATATAATGCTGGTACTCACTTACCCCCATCGCTTCTGCGGGCGGCACCCAGAAACGCATGGCCGGCTGACATTCCCCGTCATAGTGCAGACGGAGCGGATGATTTTTCCCGGCGGCCGCCACCGGTAAAAACGGAATGTCGTTAAAAACAAAGGGGTTATCGCTCTGAGAAAATAACCGGTTAACACTGCTCACCATCCCGGGAGAAGAGCGCCAGTTAGTTCCCAGCGTATAGTGAGCACTAACTTTTTTCCTTGCCGAGATATAAGTAAAAATGTCCGCGCCACGAAATGCGTAAATCGCCTGTTTCGGATCGCCAATCAATAACATCGCATTATCCGGCTGTCCGCCATAGATAGCCTGGAAAATCCGGTACTGCAGCGGGTCCGTGTCCTGGAATTCGTCGATCATCGCGACCGGATACCGCTGACGGACAGATTCTGCCAGGCTGACTCCGGCGGCCTGGCCCAGAGCATGGTCGAAACGACTCAGTAAGTCATCGAAACTGAGCAATGCCTGCTGACGTTTCTGCTGATACACCGACTGACGGATCTCACGCAGCGCATGCCCCACCAGACAATCATACAAGGTCACTTTTTTCTGCAGAAAACGTTCAGCCTGAGTGAACAGAGGGTGTTCCGGGACGGCCCCCTTTTTCGTTTTTTCCGCCAGTACCGACTGCTGAAAACGTTCCAGTTCCTTCGGTATCAGATAATCACAGGTCTCTTCTGCGGCCCAGGCGGTCAGTTTCTCTATCCATGAAGGTAAGTGTTTACTACTGTAACTACGCTTATCAACACCGGAATCCTGGATCAGCGGCAGCAAATCCGCCGCCGCCTCGCGCCAGGCCTGTTTAATCGCCTGAATGCGGGCAATATTTTTTCTGTGCCGTTCAGTCAGGGTTTCATCGTTTGACGGTGCCGGGGAAATGACCGGCATTTCTCCCTGCAGCCAGGGTTGCAGCGAAGCCAGCAGATGCTCCGGACCGGTAAAGGTTTTCAGGACCTCACGGGCCACCTCTTCTTCCAGCGGGTAACAATAACGACGCCAGAAATCGGCGGCAGCCTGACTGAGCAGTTGCTGTTCGTTTTCCACCAGTTGCTGTTCAAATAACATCCCGGATTCAAACGCATTCATATTCAGCATACGCTGGCAAAAGCCATGAATGGTAAAGACGGAGGAGGCATCCATCTGACGCTCTGCCGCCAGCAGAAGCTCCGTTGCCGCAGTGATATCCTCAATTTGTTCAATCAGTGGTCGCCACTGTGCCGACACCTGTTGCGGATCATCCGCATAGCGAAGACAGGCAATACGCAGTTCATGGATATTGTTACGGATACGTCCGCGTAATTCGGCGGTTGCGGCCTCAGTAAACGTCACCACCAGGATCTCTTCGACGCTTAATGGCCGATGAAATGCTCTCTCCCCGCCCAGCCCCAGTAACAGGCGCAGGTAGAGAATACCGATGGTAAATGTTTTACCGGTGCCCGCGGAGGCTTCTATCAGCCTCTCTCCCTGTAATGGCAGAATTAACGGGTCAAGCGCTTCAGCCTGCTGAGAATTCATTCGTATTCACTCGTTAGTCAGTTCAGGATAATAACCGTTAATGTCACAGTGATTCCGGCGTATGGGCACGGATCACCGGCAGATACCACGTTTCAGCCGCCTGACAAATAGCATTCACGGTATCATCATTCAGTTCACGGCACAGACGCTGCAGATAAGGGTCTTCCCCTTCCCCCGGGATAAGCACGGTTCCCTGCCAGCCCTCGGTCAGTTTCTGCAGGGCTTTGCGTACGGTCTCTTCGTCATCGGCAAGCTGCTGTTCTTTATTCAGGCGGCTGAGCAACCAGCTCCCTCCGCTCCGGTTAAGCAACATTAACGGGCTATTCATCCCCTGCAGGTAGCCTGCCAGCAGTTTTTCCAGTTGTTGTATCGCCTCTGTCTGGCCCAGCGGCATAAACCGCCAGCAGCTGTCATGGCGGCCATACATGCGGCTGATCCCCGGAACGCCCAGTGCACAACTGACCACATGTTCTATCCATAGCAGCAAACCATCGCTGAGATTCAGTTCCCCCGGACGCCAGCGCAATATGCCGTCGTCCTGCACTCCCGTCAGCCAGCCGGTCAGACGTAATGAGAGAGCCAGGTCAACTTCCACACTACGACTTTCCGTCAACTGGTCGCTGACTCTGGCGGCGATGTCCTGCATTTCACTGAGTTGTTTGTCCCGAAAAATATTACCGAAGGCCCCGTAAGGCAGATGACCGGCCATCCGCTGTCGTCGGAAAAACTGGTCGCTGTCATGCCGGGTGACCAGGGTATTCAGTAATTGGGTGTTGATCTGGTAGCGCTGCAGATTATCCAGCTCAAAAGGTTCTGTATCCGGCAATTCATCTTCCTGGGCCAGGAAACTGATCCCCAGACGACGGGTAAACCAGGCCCGTACCGGGTGGCGCCAGAAGCGTAGCAATTCATCGAGCGAGACTTCCTCAGGGCTGAACGGTTCCAGCGGGGTTACAAACGCCGGGACCGGCAGCCCCTGGCCGCTGGCCGCCGGCAGCCACTCACTGGCAAAACTTTGTCGTTCATGCTCAGCGATAAAGTTCTCCGGAGCAAACGGAGTACGGCTATGCTGATATAACAGGTGCTGCATTACCTGCTGTGCGCTCTCATCCACATTCAGTGACTCACTGCCAGGCAGACGGAAACTGCGGGTGACATACTCACAGAGTTCACTGACCAGTACCGACGGTAGCCGTTCAGCATTGTCACGGATACTGCGCCCGATATAGCTGATATAGAGCCGATCTCTGGCCGAGAGCAAGGCTTCAAGAAAGAGATAACGGTCATCATCGCGTCGGCTGCGGTCTCCTTTCCTCGGTGACTGCTGCATTAAATCAAATCCGGAGGGGGTCAGGGTGCGCGGATAAACGCCGTCATTCATCCCCAGCAGACAGACGACTTTAAACGGGATAGAACGCATCGGCATCAGGGTACAGAAGTTTACCTGGCCTGCCAGGAACCGCTGGCTGATCCGCTCCTGCTCCAGGCGGCTACGCAGTTCATCGCGCAGCACCGTCACCGGGACCTCGCCCGGATAACGGGATTCCAGCCCCTGTTCGAGGAGTTGCCGCCACTGTTCATCAATCAGCGCCAGTGCGGTTTCACTATCCGTGTCACCGGCGAAAAAGGTATCGATTAATTCACGGCAACACGGCTGCCACTGTTCCAGAATCAGTGACTGCCGCAGACGCTGCCGCCAGTCGGCCAGACAACTGAGTAATTCCGCCAGTTGTCCGGCCAGTTCGGCCTGTAATCCGGCAGATTCATCATAGGGCAGGATCCCCTGCCAGTCGCCCTGTTCACTTTCCAGTGCATACCCCAACAGCATCCGTTGCAGACCAAACTGCCAGGTATGCTGCCCGGTCACGGGCAGTGAAAGATCACTGACGCTGCTGTCATCCAGCCCCCAGCGCACCCCGGACTCATCGACCCAGTGGCGTAGCGTCCGCAACCCCTGTTCATCAATCGCAAAACGTTCCGCAAGTGCCGGGACCTCCAGCAGAGCCAGAATATCTTCTGAGGTAAACCGGCTGTCCGGTAAGGACAGTAATTGCAGAAAGGCCTGGATCACCGGATGCGCCTGGCTTGCTCTGCGGTCAGAAATGGCAAAAGGCAGATACCGTTCACGACTGACATCGGTAAATACAGACTGAATGAACGGCGAATAGCTGTCGATGTCTGATACCATCACGATAATATCGCGGGGTTTTAATGTCGGATCGGCATCCATCAGCCCCAGCAGGTAATCCTGTACCACTTCCACTTCACGCTGCGGGCTGTGGCACGCCCGGAGGGTAAAAGAGTCATCCTTCGGGTCCAGTAACCGCCGGGCACTGCTATTGTTAAATTCTTCGGTCGTAATGCCGATGACAGAGTGGTCTTCCAGCGTCAGAATATCCTGCTGCAGAGAATGCAATAACGTGTCGTGCCCCGGTTCAACAAAGGCATCGATTTCATTATCCAGTGCATCCATCTGCGCCAGTAAATAGAGGTTATCCCGCCCCAGTTTCCCCCAGGATGCCAGCAGAGGTTGGGTCAGCTGTTGTTCACCGTCCGGACCAAACAACGATGAGGCCTGTGCCGGATCACGGAACAGCGGACGTTGCTGTTGCGACTGGTGCAGCTTGCGCTGACGACTTTGCAGCTTCGCAAGGAAGGCGGGGTCACGGATATCCCCCCAGTAATCGCGACACGGGTTAGTAAATAACAGATGAATATCAATATGACGGCCCAGCGCCTGCAGGGCCTGCAGGTATACTGGCGGCAGTGCCGAGATACCGCAGATAAAAACCCGTGGCGGGAGGCCTTCCGGGCAGGTATCGCCATTTTCCAGGGCTTCGATAAAACGGGAATAGAGATTGGCACGGTGCCATTCAGGCTGTTCCAGCTCAGCCGTGTACGCGACCAGCGCCCGCCACAAAGGCGCCTGCCACTGCTGAGCCTCCCCCGGGCCGTCGGCCATTTGCTGCTGTTCCCACAGATTCAGCCAGTCCGGGCGATAGACCAGATACTGGTCAAACAGGTCAGCAATCCGGCTGCTTAACTGAAAAAGCTTACGTTTATCCTCATCATCGTTCAGATAATGGCGGAGCGGCAGAAAGGTGTCCTCTGACAGCAGCCCGGGCAGCAACTTCATCAGCTTCCAGCTCATGGCGCTTTTATTAAAGGCACTTTGTTTCGGAATGCCAGGCAGGACGCAGACAAACATCTGCCAGATAAAACTGGCCGGTAGCGGAAACTCTATATTTGCGGCCACCGAAAATTCTTCCGCCAGTGCCATTTGCAGCCACTGAGCCATACCGGGGCTCTGAACCAGTATGACCTCTTTACTGAAAGGATCCGCTAATGGCTCCCTGTTAATCAGGTGTGCCGTCAGATCTTTTAAAATATCCAACTGATTTGAATGATAGACCCTGAACATATTGCCTCCTGCGACGCCTGCCGTCTCTGCCACGTCACTCTACCTGCTCATCTTCCGGTTGCAAGCCCCGCGGGACACTTATTACGGTAAGCGATCGCCAAAAGGCGGACAAAACAGTTGTTGCAGGGTGGCCTCCCGGCGAAGCGGCCCCTCTGTATGTACAGTCACCCGCAAACAGCCATTCGCGGCAGGCTGGCGACGGATATCACTACGCCAGCCCGCAGGGGTTTTCCCGGCCAGTACCTGAGCCGCGGCCCGCACGGCTTCGCGTTGTGCCCACTGCCGCTGATAACTGTTAACCAGTTGCTGATGATACTGGCTGAGCAATAACACACTGAGTGAGAGGATCAGTAAGGCAATAAGGCATTCTGCCAGGCTAAAGCCCCTGCCGGCATTCCCGTTCATCGGGTAACGGACAAAGGTCACTCCAGCCCGCGGGAATGGCCACGAGGGCCGAACGTTCCGCATCGTGTGGCTGAACCCATCGCCAGAGCAGGGTCTCGCCGTTTGCCGATTGCCCGCGTAATACTCCGCGTTCGCGTGTCTGCCATAACAGGCAGCTACGCCAGCCCTCTTCCGGAGACTGAAAGCATTGCCAGCCTTCACGGTCTGCCCATCGCTGCTGTAACCCCCAGGCCAGAGACGAAGAAGCCTGATAGAAATCCTGTAAATAGTGATATTCATCGATCCCTCCCGGCATCCCGGCCCGTAAAATCCGTTCACTGGCCTGCAGTAACAGACTCCCCGTCAGCAACAGTAAAACAACGATCAGCAGCGGTGAACTGCCCCGCTGTTTCACAGGTTTTCCGCCAGCACCCAGTGCTGTTGCGCCAGGGTCACTCCGGGGCCGGCGCTGGCGGTCAGTTCCACAGCCAGCCGTGAGGTCTCACGCAGAAAACGTAATCGCGTAATCTGCAGCGATGACGGATCATTCAGCCCTTCCCATCCGGCTCCGTCACAGCCTGTGACGCCCCGTTGGGTCTCCAGCCGTTTATCCCGCCAGCGAAAACCGTAACTGTCGTTTTTCAGGCTGCCGGAAACGTCTCCGGGAATATAGCGCCGCGACTGTAACTGCACTATCAGGCAGTGACCATCGGCACTCAGTATCACCGGCGGACGGGCGCAGGGCGGCCTTTCGCAGTATCCCGCGCGGCGGAAGTTTTTTTCCAGCATCAGTAACAGTTCATGGACTTCCTGTGCCAGCAGGGTTTGCTGTTGCAGTCGCCAGTTATTGCGGACCAGATGCGGAAAAAATCGCGCTGCCCCCAGAAAGATCCCACTGCTGATCAGCAGGGCCAGCAACATCTCACCCAGGGTAAACCCGTGACGTTTTCCGGGGGATACCCTCTCTTTCTCCATCATTCACATCCTCCTGCCTCCGGCAGACAGAGCCTGATCCTCGCCCGCGACGAAATAATCACCCGCGCGCGTCGGGCTGACGTACCAAACTCCAGGCTACCCGCCCGGGCAACATTACGACGCCCGTAGAAGCCTGGCTCCCCGACCACCCTCAGTAACTGTACCTGCGGATAAGGGGCCCGCCAGACAAAACGGGCCGTCTTAGGGCACCCGTTGCGCTCTGCCGGAGGGCGGGTGTCCACGCACCAGATATCGCCGCTAGGATAAATGGCCAGGGGCAGATTATGGTTGGTGCGGTTCGCATACTCGCGGACACCGGCAAGAAACAACTGCAATCCGGTGGCCGTTTCTGCAAGCTGTTGTTGCTCACGCCAGCCCTGCCAAACCAGGCTGCCGCCCCCCGCCAGCAACGCGATAATTAACAGGACCAGTGCCAGCTCCGGCAACGTGAATCCACAGGGTAAAAAGTGTGTGTCGTTTTTCATTCCCGCACTATGTGGCAGAAAACATCCCCGGTCGCCCGGCAATGTGACAGCGTCGGGACAGGTACGCAGGAAAGGACAAGCAGGCACAGAATTTCAGCGAGATTTGCGAGGAGAGGCAAAAAAAACGGCGGCAGTGCCAATGCACTACCGCCGTGATACGTTGACTACGCGGATGAACTCAGACGGCGACCGGAGCCTTAATCGCCGGATGAGGGTCATAACCTTCAATTTCGAAGTCATCGAAGGTGTAATCGAAAATAGAATCAGGCTTACGCTTAATTTTCAGCACCGGCAAAGGACGTGGATCCCGGGTCAGTTGCAGATGAGCCTGCTCAAGGTGATTGTTGTACAGGTGAGTATCCCCGCCGGTCCAGACAAAATCACCGACCTGCAAATCGCATTGCTGCGCAACCATATGCACCAGTAAGGCATAGCTGGCGATATTAAACGGCAGGCCGAGGAACACATCACACGAGCGCTGGTACAACTGACAGCTCAGACGCCCGTCAGCGACATAGAACTGGAAGAACGCATGACAAGGTGCCAGCGCCATTTTATCCAGTTCACCGACGTTCCATGCAGAAACAATAATACGCCGTGAATCCGGGTCCTGTTTCAGCTGACGGATAACCTCACTGATCTGGTCGATATGGCGACCGTCTGCCGAAGGCCAGCTACGCCACTGACGACCATAAACCGGCCCCAGATCCCCCTGTTCATCAGCCCACTCATCCCAGATAGTGACCTTATTCTCCTTCAGATAAGCAATGTTGGTTTCCCCTTTCAGGAACCAAAGCAACTCATGAATAATGGAGCGGATATGGCACTTTTTGGTCGTGACCAGCGGAAAGCCCTGCTGCAGATCAAAGCGCATCTGGTGACCGAATATCGACAACGTGCCGGTACCTGTACGGTCATCTTTTGATGCACCTTCGTTTAAGACTTTCTGCATCAGTTCCAGATACTGTTTCATTTTACTTCACCCGGTTGTTTCAGTGAGCCTCTACGGTAAGCCCAAATCATCATAATCACACCGGCCAGAATCATCGGAATCGACAGGATTTGTCCCATACTGATCACACCGTCAAACAGACCCAACTGGGCATCCGGTTGGCGGAAGAATTCAACAATGATACGGAAAGCGCCGTAACCAATCAGGAACAGACCTGACACACTTCCCAGCGGGCGCGGTTTGCGAATAAATACATTCAGGATGATAAACAGGATCACCCCTTCCAGCAGCAGTTCATAGAGCTGTGACGGATGACGCGGCAGAACACCGTAGGTGTTCAGTAATGACTGCCACTGCGGATGTGTAGCCACCAGCGCCAGATCCTCATCCCTGGACCCCGGGAATAACATCGCCCATGGGCAGTTAGGGTCGACGCGGCCCCATAATTCCCCATTGATAAAGTTACCCAGACGTCCGGCACCCAGCCCGAACGGGATCAGCGGTGCAATAAAGTCAGAGACCTGGAAAAAGTTGCGGCCGGTACGACGCGCAAACACCAGCATCACCACGATGACACCTATCAGGCCGCCGTGGAATGACATTCCGCCATCCCAGACTTTGAACAGATACAACGGATTTTGTAAAAACAGCGGCAGGTTATAAAACAGCACATAACCGATCCTTCCGCCCAGGAAGACCCCGAGGAACCCGGCATAGAGAAGATTCTCTACTTCATTGCGGGTCCAGCCACTGCCGGGTTTATCGGCACGGCGTCCGGCCAGCCACATAGCGAAAATAAAGCCGATCAAATACATCAATCCGTACCAGTGCAGCGATACCGGACCGATAGAAAAAATCACCGGGTCAAATTTTGGAAAAGCAAGATAGCCGTTAGTCATCTTTCACCATTATTCTTTCTATCTGAAAGCCTGTCACCGGAAAAGCCATTTTACCGGTGAAGACCGCGAAGAGTTGCGCATGATAGCACAGGCACCCGTGGGCCGGGGCGGCTAAATGTAAACGGGAATGAGCCGCTAACGTCCCCCGCGGATCAACCCTCCGAGCCCGCGCCGCTCCATAAAGACAGCCACCTGATAGCGGACTTCACTCGCGGTACTGGCTTGTAAAACCTGAGCGACCAGTTGTTCAGTCTCGTTACTATCCAGGTGACGCAGCAGGTATTTTACCCGCGGTACGTTTTTACCGTTCATACTTAAATGGCGGTAACCCATCCCGGTCAGAAGCGGAACACTCATCGGGTCACCGGCCATTTCACCACACACACTGACCGGCAGGTTGTGGCGTCGGGCCTCTAAGTTAATCTGATACATCGCCTTCAGAACCGACGGATGCAGAGGATCGTACAGGTTTGCTACCCGGGTATTATTCCGGTCGACCGCCAGCAAATACTGCGTCAGGTCGTTGGTACCGACCGAAATAAAATCAACCGTACGGGCCACCTGCGGTATCAGAAAAATCATCGACGGCACTTCTATCATGACACCGACCTGAGGACGCGGGATCTCGTAGCCCAGCATCTCCTCCACTTCATGTCCTGCCCGTTCAATCAGTTTGCGGGCCTCATCGATCTCATCAATGCTGGTGATCATCGGTAACAGGATTTTAAGGTTACCGGAGGCGGCATTAGCACGCAGCATCGCCCTGACCTGTACCAGAAAGATTTCCGGCTGGTCCAGGGTGAGACGTATTCCCCGCCAGCCCAGGCTGGGGTTTTCTTCACTGATGGGCATATACGGCAGTTGTTTATCGGCACCGATATCCAATGTCCGCAGGGTCACAGGCTTATTATTAAAGACCTGCAGCATGCCCTGATATTGCGCGACCTGCTCTTCTTCAGAAGGAAAGCCGCTCTGTAACATAAAGGGCACTTCCGTACGATACAGGCCGACACCATCGACGCGGTCGCCCATCGTCTGCTCAAGTTCGGCACTCAGCCCGGCATTCAGCAGGATAGTGACGGCTTCGCCGTGTTTCATTGTGCCCGGCTGCCCGGCGACAGTTTCGGCGGTTTCGCTGAGCGCATTCTCTTCGCGGATCAGACGCTGATATTCTTTAATCAGTATCGGTTCCGGGTCTATCAGTAATTCTCCCCGATAACCGTCAACAATCAGCAGATGTTTATGCAACTGTTCGGGACGGATATCCGCCCCCATCACCGCCGGGATCCCCATGGCACGGGTCAGGATAGCGGCATGAGAATTCGCCGCACCGTCGCGGACGACCACCCCGATCAAACGTTCCGGAGGGACTTCGGCCAACGCCGTCGCAGTCAGTTCATCCGCCACCAGCACAAAACGTTCCGGCCAGGCATTGGTGCCGTGCAGGCTGTCGTCAAGGTGGAACAGTAAACGCTGCCCGAGTTCACGAATGTCTCCGCTGCGTTCCCGCAGATACGCATCTTTCAGCTCAGCAAACTGCCCGGCATATCGCTCAATAACGATTTTAACGGCCCATTCGGCCACGGCTCCCTGATCTATCTCGCTGAGCAGATCTTTCTTCAGCCGGGGCTCACTCAGCAGGTGAGAGTAAAGGTCAAAAATGGCCGCACTCTCTTTCTGAACACTGCTGGAGAAGCGCTTACTGTAGCGACGGAATTCGTCGCCGGCTTCATTCATCGCGCGTAACAGACGTTCCCGTTCCTGCACGGTATCCAGCGTCGAGGCCTGGGTGACCTGTTCGAGGGTAGGCTGAATATGGTCAACCCAGCCCGGGGCAACCGCAACACCCGGTGAGGCGGCAATGGCGCGGATACGACTCTGACGGAATACCCCGAATAACTGCCCTATCTGCGACTGAGAAAGCAGTGTTCCGACCTGGGTCGCCAGGGTGACCAGAAAAGACTCTTCGGACTCGTCAAACGAGCGCAGTTCCCGCTGCTGCACCACCAGAACACCGAGCACCTGACGGCGGTTAATGATAGGCGCGCCAAGGAACGAGCGATAATGCTCTTCTTTTACCGAGGGGATAAATTTGAAGCTGGGATGGCTCTGAGCATCGGCCAGGTTAATGGGTTCGGCCAGGCGACCGACCAGTCCGACAATTCCTTCATCCAGAGCCAGAGTAATGGTGCGACCGCGCGGTTTTTTCAGACCGCGGGTTGCCATCAGGTAATAGCACTGACGCTCCTGATCCGCCAGGTAAACCGAACAGACTTCGGTATCCATCGCCTGACAGATCTCATTCACCAGTATTTCAAGTGCTTCATTGAGTCTGGAAGCACTGGCTACCTTTTCTACAATATCGCGTAACCGGGTGAGCATCAGCGCCATGCTCTATCCTCTTTTTCTTCGGCCGGGCTGTTGACTGCGTGGCAGTGAATTCTCTGTTGCAGACATCACCACTGTCGCAAACTCCTTCATTACACGACGATAAACATCACGTTTGAAAGAAACGACCTGTCTCACCGGGTACCAGAAACTTACCCAGCGCCAGCCATCAAATTCAGGGGTACTGCTTCCCTGGACATTAATGGCATTCTCATGGCATTGCAGTTGCAACAGAAACCATTTTTGTTTCTGGCCGATACATACCGGCCGGGTATCCCAACGCACCAAACGTTTTGGCAATTTGTAACGCAACCAGTTACGGGTTGAGGCGATAATCCGTACATCTTTACGATGTAACCCGACTTCTTCAAACAATTCCCGATACATCGCCTGTTCCGGAGTTTCTCCGGGATTGATGCCCCCCTGAGGAAACTGCCAGGAGTGTTGTCCGAAACGTCTGGCCCACAGAACCTGTCCTTGTCTGTTACAGATTACAATCCCAACATTCGGGCGGTAGCCATCATCATCGATCACCAGACTACCTCAAAGCTATCTTCAGATAGCCTGATTGTTTCATACTACTCACAGGCGGTAAACCATTGGCTGGCAGGGATTCAACAGAATAAATCAGGGATAACCCACAAAAAACCTTAGAGTTATAAACAGAGGACCATCAAAGAGTACAATTTTATGCACCTTTTCTGTGGATAGCTTTGTGCAGAACACGGGATTTCCCTGAATAATCACACTACCTCCGACAAATCCCTTTGCAAAGAAAACAAAAATAAAACCTTATATTTCATGAAATTAAACCATGAAACATGGGGTAAAAAGCAGGGTTTTACGGGGTGTGCCACAAATAACTTAACCAACCGAACAAAAAGTAACCATCGCTATTTTTATCCACAGATTATGGTGATATGTTACCCACCATCGCAAAAAAAATTGTACGGACCGCCAAAGTCAAGGCTGTAAATAGAACCAGTAGTCCGTACCAGATACAGTTATCCCATTTTTCTGTGGATAACTCTGCGTATAATCCTGTTTATTATCGATGAAAAACAGGTATAAGCCCGGCCCTCCATGCTCTGAGGTACCGTCTGCCCCATAAAAAAGTACGCAGAATCATGCTATTATTGGATTTACTCACTGCATTCAGGCGCGCGAATAAACCCGCCCTCCTGGCAGGTTATTTTTTAATCAAAAAGCGAGGGATTATGTCTGACTCCCCGGCACCTCTGGCCGCCCCGGAAAATGAACAGGTATTACTGCAGCGAGCCTATGCGCTCGCCGGACAAACCCTGGAGGAACTGGCTGCCGCATTCTCTCTGCCGGTGCCGGCCGATCTGCGCCGGGATAAGGGCTGGATAGGGACATTGATCGAATGGCATCTCGGCGCGACAGCGGGAAGTAAAGCGGAACAGGACTTTGCCCACCTGGGAATCGAACTAAAAACTATCCCTGTGGATAGCCGGGGCCAGCCACTGGAAACGACCTTTGTCTGTGTTGCACCGCTAACCGGTAATACCGGCGTCAGATGGCAGAACTGCCACCTGCGTCATAAGCTATCACGCGTGTTATGGGTACCTGTGGAAGGTGAACGCGCCCTTCCTCTGAAACAACGACGGATAGGGTCCCCTTTATTGTGGAGCCCTTCCCCGGAAGAGGAAGAACAGTTGCGCGCAGACTGGGAAGAACTGATGGAGATGATTGTACTGGGTGACGTGGATAAAATTACCGCCCGCCACGGTCAGTATCTGCAAATCCGTCCGAAAGCGGCTAACCGTAAAGCCCTCACGGAAGGCATTGGCGCGCAGGGCCAGCCTGTCATGACCCTGCCCCGCGGTTTTTATCTGAAGAAAACATTTACCGGCCCGCTACTGGCCCGTCATTTTCTGCTGTGAATTTTTTCTGTCCCCGATGGATCCTGAGCGGTTATACTCTCTGTTTAGATTTCGTTTAGGATTGATGTGAATATGTTTGAGTGGATTGCTGATCCCAATGCCTGGCTGGCGCTCGGGACACTGATAGTGCTGGAAGTGGTTCTGGGTATCGACAATATAATATTCCTGTCGCTGGTAGTGGCTAAATTACCGGAAAAACAACAGGATAAAGCCAGAAGGCTGGGGCTGATGGCGGCAATGCTGATGCGGCTGGCACTGCTGGCGTCTATCGCCTGGGTAGTGCGACTGACTCATCCGCTGTTTACCGCTTTTGGTCATGCTCTCTCTCTGCGGGATCTTATCCTGATGGCGGGCGGGCTGTTTCTTATCTGGAAATCGGCAAAAGAGATCCATGAAACTATCGAGGGCGGCGAAGAAGTGCACGAAAGTCGTGTGCATTCCTTTGCCGGAGCGATTATCCAGATCATGCTGCTCGACATCATCTTTAGCCTGGATTCTGTCATCACCGCCGTCGGATTGTCTGATCATCTGTTTATTATGATGGCTGCGGTCGTGGTTGCCGTGGTCATGATGATGTTTGCAGCAAAGGCTATCGGAGAATTTGTCGAGCGGCACCCGACGATAAAGATGCTGGCGCTGGCGTTTCTGATCCTGGTGGGCTTTACCCTGCTGCTGGAAAGTGTGTCGATACACGTGCCGAAAGGCTACATCTATTTCGCCATGTTTTTCTCGATGGGGGTGGAGTTGCTTAACCTGTTACGCACTAAGAAGAAATCACATTAATCCTCTTCCGGCGGAAAGTCTCCCTTTCCCGGACGCTTTCCGCCGGAGTCCCGTCTTATCCTTTCTTTTCGCGTTTTTTTGCGTGTTATCATCGGTTTCAGAACGCTCCTGTTTGTCTGCAGCAGATAAATCATTTATTACTATATCATCTAATAAACTGACAACAGCACAGAGGAGAGCCATGAACGGATTACGTATCATTGCAGCCGGCGGCATTATGCTTAGCGCAATACTACTTGGCGGCTGCAGCAGCCATTATGTAATGGCCACGAAAGATGGCCGTATGATTATGACCCACGGAAAACCGGAAATCGATAAAGATACAGGGCTCGTCCGGTATACCGACGAGTCCGGGGATCAGGTGCAGATCAACGGGGATGAAATTTCCGGCATTATCGAACGCTGATTTCAGCCTGCTGCTGTTCCGGCGGTAGTCGCGGGTACATTTTCCTTTCGCGCTATCCCTTCGCCGGTTATAGTCCGGGAAGGCCTTTTTTACCCGTAACCACAGAAGGAAGCCAGCAATGCACTATCACCGCATTCCCCATAGTTCGCTGGAAGTCAGTCAGCTGGGACTGGGTACCATGACCTTTGGCGAACAGAACAGTGAAGCCGATGCCCACGCGCAGCTCGATTTTGCCCTGAGCCAGGGAATTAACCTGATTGATACTGCCGAGATGTATCCCGTTCCGCCACGCCCGGAAACTCAGGGCCTGACGGAGAAATATATCGGCAGCTGGCTGAAAAAAACCGGTAACCGCGACAAAATTGTCCTGGCAAGCAAAGTGGCTGGCCCGATCCGTGGTAATGATGCGTCTATCCGGCCTGGCCAGGCACTGGACCGCAAAAATATCCGGGCCGCCCTGGATGCCAGCCTGCAACGACTGAATACCGATTACCTCGACCTCTACCAGTTACACTGGCCACAGCGACCGGCGAACTTTTTCGGGCGTCTGGGATATGAATATACCGACGAGAACGTGCCAGTCACCCTGCTGGAAACCCTGGAGGCTTTAACTGAGCAGGTCCGTGCCGGGAAGATCCGTTATATCGGTGTTTCTAACGAAACGGCATGGGGTGTCATGCGCTACCTGCAACTGGCAGAAAAGCATGACCTGCCACGTATCGTCACCATTCAGAACCCGTATAGTCTGCTGAATCGTAGTTTTGAAGTCGGTCTGGCAGAAATCAGCCAATATGAAGGGGTGGAGTTACTGGCATATTCGTCGCTGGCTTTTGGTACGCTGAGCGGAAAATACCTGAACGGCCGGCAACCTGCCGGGGCGAGAAATACTCTGTTCAGTCGTTTTACCCGATATTCCGGTGAGCAGTCTGCGCTGGCGATTGAAGCTTACGTGACTCTGGCACAGCGGCACGGGCTGGCCCCTTCACAGATGGCACTGGCGTTTGTCCGTCAGCAACCTTTTGTCGCCAGCACCCTGCTGGGAGCCACGACTCTCGAACAGCTGAAAACTAATATCGATAGTTTTAACCTCACATTGAGTGCAGAAGTCATCGCTGAGCTGGAGGCTATCCATCGGCGCTTTACCTACCCTGCCCCCTGACTTGCCTTTTCTGCACCGCCGGGCGGTGCAGAAAGCCTCAGGCACGGCGTGGTTTCAGCCACTGCCAGCCCCAGAGTACAGTGATCCCCAGCGCGAATAAGCTGCCAAAGGCAAAACCCAGTACCAGCGGAGGTGCGCCCAGTTTGACCGCCAGCGCATAGACTGTCAGCATCCCCAGCATGGCCACATTTTCACCCAGATTCTGCACTGCAATCGCATATCCGGCCCCGACAGACGCCCTGCCACGTACCTGCAACAGCGCATTCAGCGGCACGACAAATACCCCGCCACAGACACCGGCAATGATCAGCCAGAAACCGGCACTATAGAGGTGGTGCATCAGCGTAAAAATAATCACCACTCCGCCCAGTAAAATACCGGCCGGGAAGCAACGCCGGGTATTCTTCAGGGTAATCAGCTTGCCGGCCAGCAATGCCCCGCCGACAATACCTATCGCGACCAGCGCATTCAGCAGAGTCGGCGTCGTATTATCCGTGACCCCTAATGCCACCGGTACCCACAGCACCAGCAGGAAACGTAAAGTTACCCCGGCTCCCCAGAACAGGCTGGTACCGATCAGCGAGAACCGGGTTTCGTAGTCCTGCCAGAGGATGCGACAGGCTGCAATAAATTCCTGCAGCATGACCCGCAGATTCAGGGATTGCGCCGGTCGGGCTGCCGGCAGCCCCGGGATCATGGTATTCGCCAGCACCGCCAGTGCGTAGATCACTGCACACATCAGCAGGGCCGTGGAAACATGCCAGTCGGCCAGCATCCCTCCGGACAGAGACCCCAGCAGAATAGCGGCAATGGTTGAACTTTCCATTAATCCGTTACCCCGAATCAGGTCGTCCTCAGACACCAGCTCCCCCAGAATGCCATATTTCGCGGGGGAGTAGGCCGCAGCCCCCATTCCCACCAGCCCGTAGCCGATAAAAGGGTTAAAGTTAATGCCAATCAGCACAGCACCGATAAATTTCAGGCCGTTAGCGACCATCATCACCCGCCCTTTGGGAAAACTATCCGCAAACTGTCCGACAAAAGGTGCCAGCAGAATGTATGCCACCACGAAAACCATCTGTAATACAGGTTGCGTCCAGTCCGGATAGGCATATTTTTTCATCAATGCCAGAGTGGCAAATAACAGCGCGTTATCGCCGAAAGCCGAAAAAAACTGTGCGATCAGGACAGGCCGCAGCCCCTCTCTGCCGGCCGGCGGCGCTATAATGATATTACCCATGATCCCTTACCACTGTGGACTCTGTTGTCGCCATCGTTTTAAGCTGCTGATAATCCGGTTTGCCACTGCCCAGCAGGGGCATCTGTGACAGCCAGCGAATATCACGCGGCACACTCAGTTCGCTATAGCCCAGCTCACGGCTGGCCTGTAACAGCGTGTCACGCGTCAGCATGTTATCCGTAGTAAACAGCACCAGTGCCTCGCCGCGCGTTGCATCGGGTCTGGCGACAGAGGCATGCTGATGTTCCGCCGACACCTTCAGGGCCAGGGTCTCCGGGATCTCCAGAGAGACCATTTCTCCCGCCAGTTTGGCAAAACGTTTCACCCTGCCCTGAATACGGCAGAAGCCGTCGCTATCAAAACTGACCAGGTCGCCGGTGTCATACCAGCCGGATTCCATGACGCCTTCACCGTTATCGGCGGAAGGCGGTTCAATCACCCCGGGGGCCGTCGCCCGCAGGTAGCCTTTCATCAGGTTAGGTCCCCGCACCTGGAGCCGTCCCCCGTCTTCAATGCCGGGCACCGCGAGCAGCCGAAAGTCCATCGCCGGAAGAATACGACCGACCGTATTAAAGCGGGCCGCCATCGGCACGTTAATCGACAATACCGGCGCGCATTCTGTCGCGCCGTAACCTTCCAGGATGCGTAAACCAAACTTTTCCAGATAGAGATCGCGGGTGGATGCCGGTAGCCGGTCAGCACCGGCGACCACATAACGAATACGCGCAAAATCATAAGGGTCAGCAAAACGGGCATACTGCGCCAGGAAAGCCGGGGTACCGAATAACACGTTGCAGTTCCGGTCGTAGACCAGCTCGGGAATAATGCGGTAATGCAAAGGGCTGGGGTAAAGTAAGGCCTCTGCACCGGTAAAAAGTGGTGTAAACAGGCCGACTGTCAGACCAAAGGCATGGAACAGCGGCAATGAAGACATGAAACGGTCGCCCGGCCGGAAATCGGCCACTGTGCGGATTTGTTCAACGTTAGCCAGCAAACTCTTATGGCTGTGCACGACACCTTTCGGATCTCCCTCTGACCCGGAAGTAAACAGGATCACCGCTGCATCTTCGGGGGACTGCGGGGCCTGCGCCCGTTCCGGTTGCAGCAGATGACGGAGGATCCACAACTTATCGCGGAACGTCAGTGCCCCTTTCAGATCTTCCAGATAAACCCAGCTCACCCCCTCCAGCCCTTCGGTCAGGTGCCAGAGTTTGCCTTTATCGAGGAACTGTCGTGAGGTAAAAATGGTGGTGATTTTTGCTGCATCGACCGCCACCTGCAATCCGCGCACTCCGGCAGAGTAGTTCAGCATGGCAGGAACTCGGCCCCGCAAAATCGCCCCGAAAATCACCGCCGGGGTAATGGACGTATTGGGCAGTAACAGTCCGGGTGTCTGCGCGGGCGGGCAGTATTTATCGAGTAGCCGGGCCACGCCAAGCATCTTTTTCAGCAGTTTCCGGTAACTGTCAGGCGGGGATAACACATCCGAGATACAGGTACGTCCCGGTCCGTATCGCCGGGCGGCACTAAGAAATGCCTCAAACAGCGTCTGCCGCGGGCGGGCCGCCATCCGGGCTTCCATCATAATGTGATGCAGATGTTCACCGGCCTGAGCGCGACGCTGACGGGCGGCAGGTGCTGCAGGCATCGGTATACGGGTGCCGGGCAGAATATGCAGGTCAATCTGCGGGAAGGGGCGACGCGGAATTTCACCGCTCTGACGGGCAAACCAGCTGTATTCTGCCCCTTCGATACGTATCGGCACAACGGTAGCACCGGTTTTGGCGGCCAGAAAGCCGGCTCCGCTGTAAATTTTCATCAGTGAACCGGTGATACTGATGCGCCCTTCAGGGAAAACCACCACCGGGCGTCCCTGATTGATCAGACGAATAAGCTGCTTCACAGAGACCGGTTTTAACGGGTCCAGCGGGACAACCTCGACCAGCGCCCGCACAATTTTCATATACCAGCAGTCAGAAAGGCCCGACCAGACTGCAAAGACCGGTTTAACCGGTAAGAACAGGCTCAGTAATATGCCATCAAGAAAAGAGGTATGGTTAGGAGTAATCAGTAATTTGTCATGCTGAAAGGGTGACAAATCGCCGTGCACCCGCACCCGCCAGAAAAGACGGCAGAGTCCACGCAACAGACTAAACATCCACTCTCCTTAATATTCAAACAGTCGTACCCAGATTAAACACGTTTGTGTCGCAGGACACAATTAATCAGCACAAAATGTCGCTATTTTTTTTACTCCGGTCACAGTCCGATGGTTTTCTGACCGGAGCAAAAAAGAGAAGAGTGAAGAAGGGAAATTACTGGCTGTTGCCGGCCGGGGCATCCGGTAATTCAGAGGTGCTCCAGCCCCCGCCGAGGGCAGCAATCAGTGCCACACTGGTCGCCCATTGGGTGCTCTGTAGCCCCAGTAAACTCTGGCGGGCACTGAGGCTGCTGTTTTCGGTGGTCGCCACGTCAAGGTAGTCAATCATCCCGGCATTATACTGATTGCGGGTCACTCTGGCAGACTCAGCCGCCGCATCACTGGCAGCTTTCTGAGCCGCAATTTCGTCGTTCAGGGTATTCAGCTCGACCAGGTTATTTTCCACATCCTGTATCGCCGTCAGTACGGTCTGGCGATAGGTGGCCACACTGGCATCATAAGAGGCACGGGCCTGTTCAACTTTCGCTGAGGTCGCCCCGAAGTCCAGTACCGTCCCGCTCAGTTCCGGTCCCAGCGACCAGACCCGTTCAGGCAGCGAGAACAGATTATGCAATACGCTGGACGTAAAGCCGCCGCTGGCAGACAACGTCAGGTCCGGATAATAACCGGCAATCGCCACCCCGACCGCTGCGTTAGCCGCGGCCACATTACGCTCAGCATAGGCGATATCCGGACGTCGTTGTAACAGGCTCCCCGGCAGACTGACCGGGATGGCCGGTAATGTCGCGGTAAACGGGGCCGCCGGCAGCGAGAACTGCGACGGTGTTTTACCGATCAGCAAGGCAATCGCATGTTCCAGCTGCGCACGCTGCCACTGATAATCCAGCGCCGTTGAACGGGTACTGGCCAGCTGCATCTGTGCCTGTGCCAGCGTACCGCGATCCTCAGTGCCCGCCAGGTATTTATTATTAATCACCCGCAGGTAGCCTTCATACGCGGCAATACTCTGCTTATAGAGGGCAATCCTTTCATCCATAATCCGCAACTGGAAATAATCCTGTGCCAGTTCAGACTGTGCGCTGAGCGTGGCATTGGCAAGCTCCGCCGCACTCGCCGAGGCATTGGCCCGGTCTTCTTCCCGCTGGCGACGCAGACTGCCCCAGAGATCCACTTCCCAGCTGGCGGTCAGCCGTGCGGAATGACTGTCAGCAATACTCTGCACCGGGGAACTGCCATTCGTATGACTGGCCGCGCGCGTCGAGCTGCCATCGACACTCAGCGATGGGAACAGCGCCGCTTTCGATGCTGCGGACAGTGCGCGGGCTTCACGATACTGTGCGGCATACATGGCGATATTCTGGTTGGAAATCGCCACCTGCGGCATCAACTGATTCAGCACCGGGTCGTTAAAACTCCGCCACCACTCCCCTTTCGGTTCGGCATCCTGTGGCGTTGCCTGCTGCCAGCCTTTGGCTTCTTTAAAATGTATCGGCACATCTGCCGACGGACGATGATAGTCCGGGCCGACCATACAGCCACTGAGCAGCAATACCAGGCAGATCGGGGTAAGTTTTTTTACTGTTTTCATCTATCAGGATCCTGAGGCCCGCAGGCGGTGCCATTGTCGTTTTGTGGCGCGGCTCAGCCGGTCCAGCCACAGATAGACCACCGGGGTGGTAAAAAGGGTCAGCAACTGGCTAAGCGCCAGACCGCCGGCAATCGCCATGCCCAGCGGACTGCGCAGATCCGCATCCCCGCCGCTGCCAAGCGCCAGAGGAAGTGCACCGAAGAAAGCCGCCAGCGTGGTCATCATGATAGGGCGGAAACGTTTAACACAGGCCTCCGTGATGGCGTCCTGCGGGCTAAGCCCCTGTTTACGTTCTGCATCCAGCGCAAAGTCGATCATCATAATGGCATTTTTCTTTACGATACCAATCAGCAGCACAATACCGATCAGTGAAATCACCGTTAGCTGGGTATTGGTGAGGATCAGCAGCAGCAAGGCCCCTACGCCCGCCGAGGGCAGGGTCGAGAGAATAGTCAGCGGATGAATATAACTTTCATAGAGCATACCCAGCACGATATACACGGCAGCCAGCGCTGCAGCAATCAGCCACGGCATGGTGGCCGTCAATTGGGTAAATGCCGCAGCCGTCCCCTGGAAACCGGCCTGGATCGTATCCGGCAGACCGATTTTCGCCATCGCCTGATTAATCGCGGCCCGGGCTTCTTCCAGTGAGGCCCCGTCCGCCAGGTTAAAGGCCAGTGTACTGGTGGCCGACTGCCCCTGATGGTTGACCGTTAGCGGCGCGTTGCCGCCACGGAAACTGGCAAAGGCTGACAGGGGGACGCGGTCACCACTGTTGTTAATGACGAACAGTTTTTGCAGCTCTTCCGGGTCACTGGTTTGATCACTTTGCAGCATCATCACCACATGATACTGGTTCAGCGTTTTGTAAATGGTCGCTATCTGGCGCTGGGCGAACGCATTATTCAGCAACGTATCCAGCATATTTACATTTACGCCTAAGCGGCTGGCCCGATCACGGTCGATATCGATCATCACTTCCTGGCCACCGGTTTGGGAGTCCGAATCCACGTCGGTTAACTGCGGGATAGCCCGTAATGCAGCCGCCACTTTCGGTGTCCAGGTGCGTAACAGGTCCAGGTTATCGGCCTGCAGACTGTATTGATAGGTCGCATTTGCACTGCGTCCGCCAATATGTAAGTCCTGGGCCGCCATCAGGAATAACTGAGCTCCGGCCACATGACTGGCTTTCATACTCAGCCGGTTGGCGATTTCGGTGGCGTTCCCTTTCCGTTTGTCGAAATCCTTCAGCCGGACAAAGAAATTCGCTGTATTACGTGACCCGAACATACCGCCGCCCATTGAGGACATCACACTTTCTACCGCCGGGTCTGAGCGGATAATCCGGGTAAACTCGGCAACTTTCGGTTTCATCGCCTGGAAAGAGATATTCTGGTCAGCACGCGCCATGCCCATCAGTAACCCGGTGTCCTGGTTCGGGAAGAAGCCTTTCTGAACCACCGAATAAAGAAACAGATTCAGCAGTACCGTCAGCAACAAACTGATCATGGTCAGTTTCTGGTGTGCCATCACCCAGGTCAGCCCGCGGCCGTAAGCGGCAGACAGCCGGTTAAGCTGTTTTTCTATCCAGCGAAATACCGGATGTGGCGGCTGTGTCTCCGGAGGATGACGCTTAAGCAAACGGGCGCACAGCATTGGCGTCAGGCTGAGCGAGACAAACATCGAAATGACCAGCGAGATACTGAGGGTTACCGCAAATTCACGGAACAGACGACCGACAATACTGCCCATCAGCAGAATAGGAATAAAGACCGCAATCAGCGAGATGGTCATCGATAAAACAGTAAAGCTGACCTCCTGTGCCCCGCGGACAGCAGCCCGTACCGGCCCCAGCCCCGATTCGATATGGCGCATAATGTTTTCCAGCACCACTATCGCATCATCCACCACGAACCCGGTGGCGATAATCAGCGCCATCAGGGAAAGGTTATCCAGGCTGTATCCGAGCAGGTACATCACCATGCAGGTCCCGATCAACGAGACCGGTAATGCCAGTGCCGGTATAACGACCGCCCGCCAGTTACGCAGGAAAACAAAGACCACCGCAATCACCAGCAATACGGCCGTCAACAGAGTCTCTTCGGTATCGTACAGAGAAGCCCGCACCAGCGGGGCCCGGTCAACCACCAACTGCAGACTGGTGTCTGCCGGAATTGAGGCCCGCATTGCCGGTAGCTGTGCCTTAATGGCATCGATAGTCTTCAGCATATTGGCACCGGCCTGGCGGGTCACACCAATCATTACCGCCGGTTTACCGTTCAGAAAACCGGCGCTGTACTTATCCTGCACACCATCGTAGACGGTGGCGACATCATGTAAGCGTACGGCTTTGCCATTCCGGTAGAGAATGATCAGGTTACGGTAGCGGTCGGCACTCTCCAGCTGACCGTTACTGTCGATAGACCAGGAGAAGTTTTTCCCTTCCAGTATCCCTTTCGGCAGATTTGTGGTGCTGTTGGCCACCGCCGTTCTGACAGTGTCCAGCGAGATCCCGTACTGCGTCAGCTTTTCCGGTTGCAGATCAATACGGACCGCCGGTAATGCACTCCCCATCAGGGAAACCTCACCTACTCCCTGCACCTGCGATACCACCTGCTCTATCTTACTTTCGGCGAGGTCATATAACTCTCCGGGCGGACGCGTGGAAGAGGTCAGGGCCATCATCACTATCGGCGCATCTGACGGGTTGGCTTTCCGGTAAGTCGGCATTGAGGGCATACTGCTCGGCAGTAAACTACGGGCCGCGTTAATGGCCGCCTGCACATCCCGCGCAGCACCGTTGATATTCCTGTCCAGAGAAAACTGCAGAATGATCGTTGTGGAGCCCTGAGAGCTCCTGGACGTCATTTCGGTTATATCGGCGATTTCCCCCAGCGCACGTTCCAGCGGGGTGGCGACGGTCGCCGCCATCGTTTCAGGGCTGGCACCAGGCAGGCTGGCACTGACCATAATGGTCGGAAAGTCGACCTGGGGTAGCGGAGCGACCGGCAAAAGCCGGTACCCCAGCGCCCCCAGCAACAGAATTGCCAGCGTCAGCAAAACGGTTGCAACCGGCCGGAAGATAAACAGCCGGGTAATACTCATGACTCCCTCCGTGCGGCATCACGGCGACGTTTGATAAAGCGTTTGCCACGCTGTGATAATCCGTCAAACCAGAGATAAATCACCGGGGTGGAGAACAGCGTCAGTACCTGGCTGACAATCAGACCACCCACGATCACAAGCCCCATCGGCTGACGTAATTCCGCTCCGG
Source organism: Tatumella ptyseos ATCC 33301 (assembly GCF_000735525.1). Taxonomy (GTDB): domain Bacteria; phylum Pseudomonadota; class Gammaproteobacteria; order Enterobacterales; family Enterobacteriaceae; genus Tatumella; species Tatumella ptyseos. Next base: position 30,353 of record NZ_JMPR01000048.1, read on the forward strand.
AGCCCGATGCCAGCATCAGAGGTAACGCCCCGAGTAATGCGGCCATGGTCGTCATCAGTATCGGGCGGAAACGCAGCAGACAGGCCTGATGTATCGCCTCCCGCGGGGACAAATGCTGTTTATTTTCGGCTTCGAGTGCAAAGTCGATCATCATAATGGCATTCTTTTTCACGATACCAATCAGCAGGATGACACCGATAAGGGCTATCAGACTGAACTCCGTTCCGGTCAGCAGCAATGCCAGCAGTGCACCGATCGCGGCCGAAGGCAGCGTCGACAGGATAGTGACCGGGTGGATAAAGCTCTCATAGAGAATGCCGAGCACCAGGTACATGGTCAGCAGTGCGGCCAGGATCAACCACAGAGTATTGGCCGTCGCGCTCTTAAACGCCGATGCCTCCCCCTGATACTGCAGATTGATGGATGACGGCAGGTTTAACTGCTGAACAATGTCACTAATGGCCTCTTGCCCCTGTTCTATCGAGTACCCCTGGTTCAGGTTAAAGGAGACCATGACGGCCGGGTACTGATTCAGACGCATATTCATCAGGGACCCGAGCCGCTGATGGATAGTGGCAATAGATGTCAGCTTCACCATTCCGCTGCGGGTGGTGGTGGTGTCTGAGCTGCTGCCGGCGGAAGCAGCACTGCTGGCAGGATCACTGGTATCAGTTACCGAAGACTTCAGATAAATATCGTCCAGCGATTGCGGACTGACCTGATAATCCGGCGCGACTTCCAGCACAACACGGTACTGGTTCGCCTGAGTAAAGATGGTCGACACCAGACGCTGACCAAAGGCGCTGTACAGTGCGGTGTCGACATCCGCAGCGGTGATCCCCAGCCGTGACGCTTTATCCCGGTCAAGGTCAACGTACGCAATACGGCCCTGATCCTGCAGGTTACTGACCACACTGTTAAATTCCGGACGTTTTGCCATCGCGGCAATCAGTTGCGGTGTCCATTTCACCAACTGTTCGCTGTCCAGTGAGGCCAGCGTAAACTGATACTGACTGGGTGTGACCTGATCATTGACGGTCAGATCCTGCGCCTGTTGCATATACAGACTGATACCGGGCACCTGATGAGCTGCCTGTTGCAACTGTTTGACAATCTCATCGCCACTGTCGCTACGTTCTGAGAAAGGTTTCAGGTTAATTTGCAGACGACCACTGTTCAGGCTGGTATTCGTCCCGTCAATACCGATAGTAGAGCTCAGCGACTCCACAGACGGGTTTTTCAGCACTATCGCCGCCAGTGCCTGCTGACGCCGCGCCATTTCCTGGAAAGAGACATCCTGCGAAGCAATAGTGGTACCTTCAATCAGCCCGGTGTCCTGCGGCGGGAAAAACCCTTTAGGCACCAGTACATAGAGCAGGGCTGTCAGTGCGAATGTCGCCACCGCAACCCATAACGTAATTTTCTGGTGGTTGAGTACCACATTCAGCAGACGGTCATAACCGCGGATAATACGGTCAAAACCGGCCCCCACTTTACGGGAGAAGCGGGACTGTTTCTCTTCCGGGACATGACGAAGTAAATACGCACATAACATCGGTGTCAGGGTCAGAGAAACCACCAGCGACACCAGAATAGAGACCGCCAGGGTAATGGCGAACTCCCTGAATAAGCGCCCGACCACATCCCCCATAAACAGCAGCGGGATCAATACCGCAATCAGAGAAAACGTCAGCGAGATAAGGGTAAAGCCGATCTGCTGAGCGCCTTTCAGGGCAGCTTCTAACGGTGATTCCCCCTCTTCCAGGCGCCTGGAAATATTCTCGACCATCACGATGGCATCATCAATCACAAAACCGGTCGCAATGGTGAGTGCCATCAGTGACAGATTGTTCAGGCTGAAGTCCAGCAGGTACATCACACCGAAGGTTCCGACCAGTGACAACGGCACCGCCACACTCGGGATCAGCGTCGCAGACAGATTACGCAGGAACAGAAAGGTCACCATCACCACCAGGGCTATCGACAACATCAGCTCAAACTGAACATCACTGATAGAAGCACGGATAGTCTGGGTACGGTCAGAAATCACGTTCAGTTTAACGCCATCCGGCAGGGCTGCCTGCAGCGCCGGGAGTTGGGCTTTAATACTGTCGACCACCTGAATCACATTCGCGCCGGGCTGGCGCTGCACACTGAGGATAATTGCCGGCTGACGATCCGCCCAGGCCGACTGAAAGCGGTTTTCTGCCCCCTGCGTGATAGTCGCGATATCTTTCAGGCGCAATGCCGCACCGTTTTGCCAGGTCAGGATGAGATTGCCGTATTCCTGCGGCGTTTTCAGCTGATCATTGGCATCGATGGTCACCGAGTGATACTTGCCGTCAAAGCCCCCTTTTGAGCCATTGACGTTGCTGTTATTGATCAGGGTATCCACATCCGAAAACGTCAGATTATGTGCCGCCAGGGCCTGCGGGTTCAGCTGGATACGGATGGCCGGCTGATTCCCTCCGGCCAGCGTCACCAGCCCTACCCCGCTGATTTGTGACAGTTTCAGAGCAACACGGGTATTAACCAGATCCTGAACCCGGGTCAGTGGCATCGTGTCGGAGGTTGCCGACAGAGTGATCACCGCCGTATCGGCCGGGTTCACTTTTTTATAGGTCGGCGGATTAGGCAAATCCCCCGGTAACAGGCTGTTTGCCGTATTAATAGCGGCCTGCACTTCCTGCTCCGCCACATCCAGTGAAATATCCAGCCCGAAACGCAGAGTGATCACCGAAGAGCCTCCGGAGCTTTCGGAGGTCATCTGACTCAGGCCACTCATCTCACCTAAATTACGTTCCAGCGGCGCGGTGATGGACGTGGACATAACATCCGGGCTTGCCCCCGGATAGAGTGTAGTCACCTGAATGGTAGGATAATCGACCTGTGGCAACGCAGACACTGACAAAAACCGGTAAGCAAAAATACCGGAAAGCAGTATGCCAACCATCAGTAATATGGTGGCGACCGGTCGTTGTATAAATAGCCGGGAGGGATTCATTAATTCTTCGCCTGTGAACGCTCTTTGTCTGAAGGAGCCCCGGCAGCCGCCCGGGCTTCACTGCTATCCACGACCGAGACTTTGGCACCGGTGGTCAGTCTGTCGATACCTTCGGTGACCAGCCGCTCCCCGGGTGTCACTCCGCTCAGGATGGCCTGCTGATCACTGCCATAGGCCGGGCCGGGGGTCACACTACGGCGGGTCACCGTATTGTCGGCGTTGATCACAAAGACAAAGCTGCCATCACTGCTGATCTGTAAGGCCTCGGCCGGGATCACCGTCGCATTGTTCAGCACTTCGGTCTGCAGACGCAGGTTAACAAACTGGTTAGCAAACAGCGCTTCATCCGTATTCGGGAACATCGCTTTCAGCTCCACGCTACCCGTACTGGTATCAATTTCGTTACTCATAAACCGTACTTCACCCTGTGCAAGTACGGTGCTGTCGTTCTGATCGAAGGCGGTCGCAGGCAACGCTTCGCCGTGATGCAGCGTTTTGACCAGTTGCGGAATATTACTTTGCGGTACGCTGAAGGTGACGGCGGCAGGCTGCATCTGCGTAATGGTGACCAGTGCAGTACTGGATGCCGTCACCATATTGCCGGGGTCGACCAGACGCAGGCCGACGCGACCACTGACCGGCGCAGTAATACGTGAATAGCTGATATTAATTTTTGCACTATTAATCTGTGCTTCATCTTCCTGAATCGCCCCGGTGTACTGCCCGACCGTCGCCATCTGGCTTTCCAGATCCTGCCGTGACAGGGAATCCTCAGCATATAGCTTACGGTAGCGAGCGAGTGTCAGCCTGGCGCTGGTCAGCAGGGCTTTATTTTGGGTCAGCGCCCCCTCATATTGCTGCAGAGTCGCCTGATAAGTACGGTCATCAATTTGTGCCAGTAACTGCCCTGCCGTCACTTTCTGACCTTCGGTGAAATAGACTTTATCCAGCTGGCCGTCGACACGACTGGTGACGGTGACACTGGCATTCGGCACCACGGTTCCCGGTGAACTCAGGTAGACAGGCACATTCGCCTGCGTCGCGGTACCGGCATGAACCAGCGTGGCACTGCCCCCGCCATGCATTCCCATGCGATGACCTCCCGGCCCGGGCATACCGCCGCTGCTTCCGGAGAACCAGACCCGCCAGATAACCCCGGCAATAATCAAACAGAAAACACCTGCCAGAAGCCATCTCAGCCAGTGATTTCGAACGTTTTTTTCAGTGTTATTTGTCATCAGATTTTGTGGTTATCAGAGAAATGGGGCACTGCAAAGAGTGGTCTCTTTGTGCAGCGGCATTGATGTTACTTGCCCTATTATTGACAACAGTGACGATATATTTCTACCGTCAAAGCGTAAGGTTTGTGTTAAAAAGTGTCGGAAGCCGCCCGTCACCGGGGAGTGACGGTGATAAAAAAGATAAATTTTCGACGTGTCGGGTAACGGCCCCCCTCTGCACCAGGGGCGGTGCAGAGGGGCTGCGCGAAGAGTCAGGGTGTCGTTTGAGAGGTATTGGTGGTGTACAATGCATCCGGCGGAACGTTCAGATATTTAAGCACCGGCCCCATAATATTCCCGAAAACCGGAGCTGCCACCGACCCGCCAAAGTGAGCACCCGCTGTCGGATGGTTAACCATAATCACCAGTGCCACCACCGGATGACTGGCCGGCGCGACACCGGCCGTATAGTTAATATACCCGCCGTCATATTTACCGTTGGACCCCATTTTCTCCGCCGTACCGGTTTTTATGGCCAGACGGTATCCGGGAACGGCCGCACGGACACCGGACCCTCCGGGCAGCGCATCACTTTCCATCATATGGACGACACTGCGTACCACATCGTCATCCGCGACCCGGGTGCCTTCCACCGGCGGGGTGACTTTGGTGATAGATAACGGACGATAGATGCCGAAGGAGCCGAGGGTCGCATATTCACGCGCCATCTGTAACGGCGTCACACGCAGACCATAGCCGAAAGCAAAGGTGGCACGTTCAATATCTGCCCAGCGCTGACGATGCAGCGGAAAATACCCGGTACTTTCGCCGGTCAGTCCCAGGTCGGTCGGCCGGCCCAGACCGAAGGAGCGGTAAGTATTCACCAACACGTCAGCAGGCATCGCCAGGGCAATGTGCGACACGCCGATATCACTGGACTTCTGCAGGATCCCGGTCATGGTCAGACGTGGCCAGTGACCGACATCGCGGATCAGGTGGCCGTTAACCACATAGGGCGTGGTATCAATCACCGAATCCGGACGTACCAGATGGCGTTGTAACCCTTCCATCACCACCAGCGGTTTCACCGTGGAGCCGGGCTCAAAGCTATCGTTAATCGCCACGTTACGCATCTGTACCGGGGTGGCATCATCGTAGTTGTTCGGGTTATACGACGGATAAGAGGCCATACCCAGCACTTCGCCGGTATCGACTCTGACCATGACGGCGGCGCCGGAGTCGGCTTTATTCAGTAAGACCCCTTCGCGCAGCTTGCTGTACATGGTGTACTGGATAAATTTATCAATACTCAACTGCACGTTCGGTGGCTGAGAGGGGGGCTGGTAACTGATCATCGAAATGATATTACCGTGGCGATCCTGGCGGTATTTCTCTTTACCCGGCTCCCCTTGCAGGATCTTATCGAAGCTCCTTTCTATACCGTTAAGACCGCTGTTATCGGCCCCGACAATACCAATCAGCGGTGCCGCGGCATCCCCCATCGGATAGAAGCGACTGTCATCGTACACCGAGGAAATCCCCGCCAGATGTAACTGCGAAATATCCTTGGCGATGCCCAGTTCAACTTTACGCCCCAGATAGAGAAAACGTTTTTTCGGGTTGGCGGTGATTTCGGCCGCCAGTTCTTCCGGACGCATGTCCAGCGCAGACGCCAGATAGTTCCACTTCGCACCATAGAAATCAGGGTTTGCTTCAAGGACTTTCAGAGGATCGGCAATAATGTCACGTGACGGCACACTCAGCGCCAGCGCATCGCCATTGCGGTCGAGCAGGGTTCCGCGGTTAGTCGGCAGGATCACGGTACGTAATGAACGCTGGTCTGCTTCACGCTCCAGCATAGGATGGTCAAGCAGCTGTAGATCACCGACCCGCAACAGCAGAAAAGCCAGACAACTCACGACACCAAGGCACACCAGGCGAAATCGGAAAGGGTTAAAGGTTTTGTTGATCTGGTCTTTACCCAGCATCTTTTTTATCCGGGGCATAACAATCCGCTGAATTAATAAAATAAGTCGATCTGACGATGTTTTATAATGAATTTACCCGCAGGATCACAGCTAAAGTGTGTATCAGTTGGTAATAGTCCGTTATCACAGAACAGTGATAGCATATCAGGCGGTCGGGAAAAATGGGGATGTGCGGTAAAAAAAAGCATTCGTGCAAAAAAAACCTGCGCTTCCGCGCAGGCTGGTGTAATCAAAAACTTTGATGTTCACCCATCAATACCTCTGGGACAGTTAATTTACCAGGTAAGCGCCTCAAGCCACCACCCTATAAACGCAACTATTCTCCGCAAAATGTAAGCAGCTATTTAAAATTTAACCTGCCGAAATGCCACGGCGCTCTGAACGTCCCCCCCGCCCGACGGTCTGAAAAGCCACTGACGGAAGCAATTTGGGCGATATCGGCCCGCAGACCGCTCTGCGGCTTGCAGTTCGCGACGTTTTCCGTAACACTCCCCGGATATGTCACTCTCCCCCCGGACACAACTGAATGGCTACCATAAAGGATGTTGCCAGACTTGCCGGTGTTTCAGTCGCGACTGTTTCCCGTGTTTTAAACCATTCTCCGAAAGCCAGTGAAGCCTCACGTCAGGCCGTCCATGCGGCGATGCAGCAACTGCATTATCAGCCCAATGCCAATGCACGGGCTCTGGCACAACAGACCACCGCAACGATTGGCCTGATCGTCGCGGATGTGGCTGATCCGTTTTTTGGTGCCATGGTAAAAGCGGTCGATGAGGTCGCCAGTCAGACCGGCAACTTTCTGCTGATCGGCAACGGTTATCATAATGAGCAGCAGGAAAGGCTCGCGATACAGCAACTGATCCGCCATCAGTGTGAAGCGCTGGTCTTACATGTCAAAAAGATACCGGATGATGAGCTGGCCGGGTTAATGCGCCAAATCCCCGGCATTGTTCTGATCAACCGCACCCTGCCCGGCTTTGAATCACGCTGTATCGCGCTGGATGATAACTACGGTAGCTGGCTGGCAACCCGCCATCTGATCCAACAGGGGCACCAAAATATTGCGTTTATCTGCTCCGACCATGCGATTTCAGATGCCGGTGACCGGCTGGAAGGTTACTACCGGGCACTGAATGACCATCAGATCCCACAGGATCCGCAACGGGTCGCGTTCGGTGAGCCGGATGAAACCGGAGGCGAAAAGGCGATGATCAGTCTGCTGGCGCAAGGAAAGACGTTCAGTGCTGTCGCCTGTTATAACGATTCGATGGCGGCCGGTGCGCTGGCGGCATTAAACGATAACTGTATTCCTGTGCCACAGCAGATGTCGCTGATGGGTTTTGATGATGTACTGGTCAGCCGGTATGTGCGGCCACGGCTGACCACTATCCGCTATCCGGTAGTGACGATGGCACAGCAGGCTGCCACCCTGGCTCTGGCTTTATCCAAACGTCAGCCCCTGCCTGCGGTGACACACCTGTTCCATCCGACACTGGTGATCCGTCATTCAGTGGCACAGTATAATCCGCCGGGCTGAAGCGCCCGGCGACGGCAGGTCAGACGCCGGCATCCAGTTCTAACGCCAGTAACTCATCAATGGTCTGCGCGCGGCGAATTTCACGCACCTGACCACCTTCAAACATCAGTTCGGGGATCAGCGGACGACTGTTATAACCGGAAGACATGGAAGCCCCGTACGCCCCGGTATCATGAAATACCAGATAATCCCCGACCCGGGCTGCGGGCAGTGGCCGTGGGGCGATGGTCCCGCCTTCAAGCTGGGTAAACACATCCCCGGACTCACATAACGGGCCGGCAACCACGGTGTCCTGAAGCGTATTGGTTTCCGGCGCACGGTTATCTGCCGGCATGACTGAGATTTCATGGTAAGAACCGTACATGGCCGGTCGCATCAGGTCACTGAACCCGGCATCGACCAGTACAAAATGCCGGCTGCCCATAGCTTTTACCGCCCGCACCTGGCTGACCAGTACTCCGGATTGCGCCACCAGGAAACGGCCCGGCTCAATTTCCAGTTTTACCGGATGCCCAAGGTGGCTGGCAATACGCTGACGCGCCGTATCCCACAGGCTGAAATAGTGCCGGGTATCAATTTCATCTTCACCGTAACGGTAGGGAACGGAAAGCCCGCCACCGGCAGAGATGGCAGGAATATCTGCCCCGCTTTCTGTGACCTGGCCGACCATGGCATCACAGACCTGCTGCAGGTGCTGATAATCCACCCCGGAACCGATATGCATATGCAGCCCGGCGAGGGTTAACCCGCGATCACGGACCACCTGTAACGCCTGCCCCAGCTCCTGATACCAGATACCATGTTTGCTGTTTTCACCGCCGGTATTCGTTTTCTGGCTATGTCCGTGACCAAAGCCCGGGTTAATACGAAGCCAGACACGGTGCCCGGGCGACACTTCCGCCAGCTGGTGCAGCATATCAACAGACCCGGCATTAACCGCTATTTTCAGTTCTGCCACCCGCTGCAGTACGCTGTTATCCAGCACATCGGCGGTGAAAACAATATCGTCACCTTCCGGCTGAAAGCCTGCCACCAGCGCCCTTTCGATTTCACCCAGCGAGACCGAATCCACTTTGACACCCGCAGCATGCATCAGTCGCAGGATATGAATATTGGAGCAGGCTTTCTGAGCAAAACGGATGACATCAAAATCACGCAGTTTTTCAATCTGCTGCAGGATGACATCGGCATCATAGGCCCAGAAAGGACCGGTATATTGCTGTGCCAGAGGCAGCAGATTTTTCTGGTTTAATGCAGTTTCAGTGGTGGCTAACGGGCGCGGCATAATTTCATATCTCCTGTACGATAGCCTCCAGTAAGCCACAGGGCATCCATATTGAAAAATATCAATTTATCTTTAACCTATTCATTTTTGATATACATTATATGACCGTGTGCACCCGTGCCGGTTGTCACCTGACCGCCATTAACGGGGATGACAGAAAGCGCGGCTTACAGAACCGCCTGCTTCCTCACACATTTGACGGTTATCGATTACCCTGTAATGTACACAGACCGTTATTTTCTGCGGTTCCCGCATCCCCCGGACAGGAGAGAAATTGATGAAGAAAGCACTGCTTCTGGCAGCAGGTTTGTTCTGCTCTGCCAGCACACTGGCCGCCGCCAGCCAGCCTTTTCCGCCGCCCTCTGACCAGAGTCCGGCCAGAAACCTGGCACAGGAAAACCGGAATCTGCAACTGGTCTATCACTTTTATAATCAGTTCTTTAATGACCATGATCTCAGCGCCGCCGACAGAGACCTCTCGGCCGGGTATATCCAGCATAATCCCCATGTGCCGGATGGCCGTGCGCCTTTTGTGCACTATTTTGCCGGCTATTTTAAAGCGAATCCGCACGCACACTCCGTGATCAGTCAGTACGCCACTTACGGCGATCGTGTCTTTTTACGGGTACATTCCGTGCGCAATCCTGATGATCGCGGGCGGGCTATCGTCGATATTTTCCGCGTGAAAGACGGAAAAATTACAGAGCACTGGGATTCGGTGCAGGATGTGCCGGCAACTGCGGCCAATAACAACACAATGTTCTGATAAGCCGTTTTTCTGCCCTGCCTTACCGGCAGAGAAACGCGAACAAAGAGGCCCTGCACCCGCTAAACCCCGGGTGCAGGGCGGATAAGGTAAACAGGGAATGCAAAAAATTAACTGGCGTCAGATTGAAATATTTCATGCCATTATGACCCGTGGCAATCTGACTCAGGCGGCAGAGTTTCTGCATACATCACAGCCGACGCTCAGTCGCGAGCTGGCACGCTTTGAACAGCAACTGGAAGTCACGCTGTTCAGCCGTGTGCGCGGCAGGCTACAGCCGACCGTGCAGGCTCTGCGCTTGTTTGAAGAGGTCGAGCGTAGCTGGTATGGCCTGGAGCGCATCAGAGAGACCGCCGAAGGATTACGGGATTTCCACCAGGCCGAGCTGACGGTGGCCTGTCTGCCTGCCTTCTGTCAGTCACTGCTGCCTTCGTTGTGCCAGCCTTTTCTGCAACGCTACCCCGGGGTAAATATGAACATTATCCCGCGGGAATCCCCGCTGCTTGAAGAATGGCTGTCAGCCCAGCGTTATGATCTGGGCCTGACGGAAACCTGCCAGCAACCGGCCGGCACCGAGCTACTGCCCCTGCTGACGGTGGACGAGGTCTGTGTTCTGCCGGCCAGTCATCCCCTGGCCGCCCGACCGCAACTGACCCCGGAAGATTTTTCCGGGCTCCCGTTTATCAGTCTGTCGCGGGATGACAGCTATCGTCAACTGCTGGATACGCTGTTCCGCGAGCATAATATCAGCCGGCAGTTACGGATGGAGACACACAGTGCCGCATCGGTCTGTGCCATGGTGAAGGCGGGGGTCGGGGTATCGATCATTAATCCGCTGACCGCGCTGGATTATGCCGGCCAGGGAGTGGTCATGCGGAAGTTCAGCATCAGCGTCCCTTTCACTGTCAGCCTGATCCGTCCGCTGCACCGTCCGGACTCGTCACTGACCGGGGCCTTTATCCGCCACCTGCAGCAACAAGCCGGACAATTCGTCCGGCAGATAGCCTGTCAGTTACAGACAGACTGACAGCGTTTACGGGTGTGCCTGCGGCCCGGGGGAGCGTGTGCCACCACGGAAGATAATCAGGGTGGTCAGCAGCCCCGCCACGGCCAGGATGGCGGCTGCCACAGGTACCCCGCGCAGGCCCGCGCTATTTTCTATCACTACACCGCCCAGCCAGGCCCCCAGCGCGTTACCGAGATTAAACGCAGAAATATTCAGGGTAGACACCAGGTGCGGGGCATCATGACCATAACGGACCACGTTAATCTGCAACGCAGGTACCAGTGAAAATGCGGCCATCGACCAGAGGAATAGTGTGATTTCCGCCAGTAAAATCTCTCCGCTGCTCCAGCGGAATAGCAACGAAAATACTGTCAGCAAACTAAAACTCAGCAGAAGGCTTAGCGAAAGCTTACGATCGGCCAGCCGGCCTCCCAGGGTATTACCGAGCGTCAGGCCTGCCCCCATCAGAAACAGCGTCCAGCTGACGCCGTCTGCGCTGATCCCGGTAATATGTATCAGCATCGGTGCGATATAGCTGAACAAAGCAAACATCGCCGCCGAGAACCAGACGGTCGTCAGCAGAGAAAGCCATAGCTTACCGTTATTAAGGGCCCGAACCTCACGCATCAGAGAAACCGGCTTTTCATCTTTATCTACCGGCAGGCTGATCATCAGCGCAATAAACGCCAGCAGACCAATACCACTGACAGCCCAAAAGGTGGCTCGCCAGCCATATAACTGACCAAACCAGGTGCCCAGAGGTACCCCTAAGACATTCGCCAGGGTCAGCCCGGTGAACATCAATGCCACCGCCGACGCCTGCCGTTCCGGTGCGACCAGTCGCGACGCTACCACGGCACCAATACCGAAGAAGGCTCCGTGACAGAGTGCAGTCACCACTCTGGCCAGCATCAGGAAAGAGTAACCTGACGCGGTAGCACATAGCAGGTTCCCGAGAATAAAAATCAGCATCAGCAGCAGTAAGGTTCGCTTACGCGGCAGCCTGGCCGTCAGCATTGCCATCACCGGTGCACCGATAGCGACACCGAGAGCATAACCACTGATCAGCCAGCCTGCAGAAGGAATAGACACATGCAGGTTAGCGGCAACATCCGGCAGTAATCCCATAATGACAAATTCAGTCGTACCAATGGCAAAGGCACTGAGTGCCAAAGCCAGCAAAGCGACGGGCATAATGACTCCTGTAACAGGTAATGGGTTCAGCGCACGAAAACTAAAACATGGCCGATAGCTGAACTGAGAGAGATAAAATTATTATTCGTTAAGTAAAGCACAGGCGTCAGGTAAGACAAATAGCAAAAAATGCAAAGGATTATTGTACTGAACGCAATAATTACGCGGTAATAATCACGTTTATCCCCGGGTGCCGACGGGGGATTACGTTATCATCCTTTATAGTTTACCCCCGGAGAAATTACGATATTATTCAGCCAGCATCGTAATTAACCAAAATACGGAATGTATTACCGGTGCATTTTACTAATAGTGTTAATAACACCCGCTGACGCGATCTTTCTGCAGAAGTTTAATTTACCCACAGCGTTCATTCTCATTCGATGTGATTACCCGCACAATATTCATCCCTGCCCTGAGGTATAAAAGAGGCGTTGTCTTTTTTGTTCAGGATGAAATTAACTACGACAGGGAAATCACCATGAAAAGAATATTACTGTGTTGTGCGGCCGGAATGTCCACCAGCATGCTGGTGGCTCGCATGCAGAAGTATGCCAGCGAAAATCACCTGGCAGTAGAAATCAATGCCATCAGTATCAATGAGCTGGAAGACCATATCCACCACTGTGACTGTTGCCTGCTCGGGCCACAGATAAAATATAAACTTTCTGATATTGAAGAAAAACTTTCCCCCCTGAATATCCCGGTCGCGGTAATCAACACGATGGATTACGGAATGATGCGCGGTGATAAAGTCCTGGAATCCGCCTTAGCCATGTAATGCACCCGGGGGTAATATGGATATAAACAAAATTTTCGGCTCGCTGGAAAAGTTTATGCTTCCTCTGGCGGCAAAACTCTCCTCCCAGCGCCATATTATGGCTATCCGTGACGGATTTATTACCGTCATGCCGTTTATGATTATAGGTTCTTTTGTTCTGATCTTTGCCTATCCGCCATTTACAGAAGGTAATACGTTTTTTATTGCCCGTGGCTGGCTGTGGTTTGCCAGCGAATATAAAGAACAATTACTGACGCCCTATAATATGACGATGGGCATTATTTCGGTGTATATCTGCCCGGCTATCGCCTATTGCCTGGCCCGCCATTATAAGCTGGAAGGATTGAATATTGCCTTGCTGGCTCTGGCCGCTTTTATGCTGCTCTGTTGCCCGATGGCAGAGGGCGTTATGGCGGGGCAGTTTCTCGGCGGAACCGGTATTTTCACCGCGATCATCGTCGCCATCATTATTACCGAAATCTCGCGTCTGCTGGTCCTGAAGGATATCGGTATCCGTTTACCTGAACAGGTGCCGGATAATATTCGTAAGTCGTTTAATCAGTTGATCCCGATGGCCCTGATGCTGATTGTGCTGTTTCCCGTCAGCCTCGGCGTACAGTCTTTGAGCGGCATGCTTATCCCGCAGGCCATCATGGCGGTATTCAGTCCGCTGCTTTCCGCCTCGGACTCATTACCGGCGGTGATCCTGGCGGTAGTTATCTGCCATGTGCTCTGGTTTGCCGGTATCCACGGGGCCAGCATCGTCGGCGGCGTTTTCCAGGCCTTCTGGCTGACTAACATTGGCCTGAATCAGATGAATATGGCCAGCGGCATTCCGCCGGAGCGTATTTTTGTTGAGCCGTTCTGGGCCTTCTTTATTTTATTCGGAGGCTCCGGTGCCACCATTGGCCTGGTCCTGCTGTATCTGCGCAGTAAATCTGCCCACCTGCGCTCTATCGGGAAAATCTCGCTGGTTCCGGCCATCTTCAATATTAATGAACCGGTGATTTTCGGCTCCCCGATTGTTATGAATACCCTGTTTTTCATTCCCTTTATCCTCAGCCCGATGGTGAACGGCATCCTGGCCTGGTTCGCCATTAAATATGGCCTGGTGGAGCATATTGTCTCACTGGTGCCCTGGACCGCCCCCGCCCCGATAGGTGCGGCATGGGCTGCCGGCTGGAATATCAATGCAGCATTACTGGTGATCCTGTTGATCGTTATCTCCGCAGTGATCTACTACCCGTTTTATAAGATCTACGAGCGCAGCCTGCTCGCGGCAGAATCTGACCCGGAGGAGTGATATGGAAATCGATGAAGAGATGCTCATCAGCTTAATCATCAGTGCCGGAGAAGCAAAGTCCTGTGCGATGGAGGCGATCCGTGCGGCACGTAACGGTGAATGGGACAATGTACCGTCCTTATTAAAGCAATCGGACGATGCCGCCCGGGAGTGCCATAACGCTCAGACCCGAATGATAGGAGAAGATGAAGGCTGCGGAAAAATCCCTGTCAGCCTGATTATGGTTCATGCTCAGGACCATATTATGAATGCCATGCTATGCCGCGAAATGGCTGAGGAGCTCGTCTGCCTGTACCGGAAGTTTAATTCACTCACCTCACAGAGTAAGGATGCCTGATGAAAATTGTCACTATCGGAGGAGGTTCCAGTTATACCCCGGAACTGATTGAAGGTTTGATTCTGCGCCAGAAAAAATTGCCCATTACCGAGATCTGGCTGGTAGATATTGAAGACGGTAAAGAAAAGCTACAGATTGTCGGTGAAATGGCCCGCCGCATGGTCGAAGCCGCCGGCCTGAACTGGCAAATCCGCCTGACCCTGGACCGGAAAGCCGCACTGAAAGACGCCGACTTTGTTACCACGCAGTTCCGGGTTGGCTTACTGGAAGCCCGGCAAAAAGATGAATGTATTCCGCTATCACACGGTTATCTGGGACAGGAAACCAACGGTGCGGGCGGGATCCTGAAAGCCTTTCGTACCATCCCGGTCATTCTGGACATTATCAAAGATATGCGTGAACAGTGCCCGGAGGCCTGGCTGGTGAACTTTACCAACCCGGCCGGTATGGTCACTGAAGCGGCTATCCGCTACGGGCATTGGGAAAAAACTATCGGCCTGTGTAATGTTCCGTTCAGCCATATTGAGCAGGCGAAAAAAATTCTCAATCAGCCTGAAGAATCGTTATTTTTTAAATTTGCCGGACTCAATCACTTCCACTGGCATCGCGTCTGGGATCGCCACGGAAAAGAGCAAACCCGGGCGCTGATTGATGCTATCTACGGTCAGCATATGCAAAATGAAGGGCTGACCAATATTCATCAGATCCCTTTCTATCCGGAGCTGGTGCGCCATCTTTCTATTCTGCCTTGCGGTTATCACCGTTACTACTATCTGGAAGAGCAGATGCTGGCGCATTCAGTCACAGATTTCAAAGCGTATGCGACCCGTGCAGAAGTAGTAAAAGAGACAGAGAACCGCTTGTTTGAGCTGTATAAAAATCCGGATCTGAAGGAAAAACCGGAAGAACTCGCTCAGCGCGGAGGTGCCCATTACAGTGATGCGGCCTGTGACCTGATTGAGTCTATCCATAATGACAGCCGTAAAATGATGGTGGTCAGTACCCGTAACAACGGTGCTCTGACCGATTTGCCTTACGACAGCATTGCCGAAGTGACTGCAGTGATCACCTCTCACGGGGCTGAGCCACTGAACTGGGGCACATTCCCGCCGGCTGCGCGTGGTATGTTGCAGGTGATGAAGGCCATGGAACAGACCGTGATTGAAGCCGCAGTCAATGGCGACTACGGTGCAGCGTTGCATGCATTTACCATTAACCCGCTGATCCGCGCCGGGGAAACCGCAAAACAGGTTCTGGATCAGTTACTGTACGCACATAAAAAATACCTGCCACAGTTCGCCGACACTATCGCCCGAATAGAGGCGGAACAACCTGCCGATACGCAGTATGTTGATCAGTTACTGGCGGATCGTAAACTGCATCAGAAATAATCGCCACTCCCTCCGGCGGCTCTTTTCGGGGAGTCGCCGGATATTTTCATGCAGAACCAGCTCCGCCTGAGACATGATCACTGTTACCTGCCCTTTACCGATTTTCTGTCCTTTGTCATCACATTACTGATGGACCAGATCGCTCTTCCTGTAAACCGGCCTGCAGCGGACAGAAAATGCTGCACAATCTGGTCGATGAATTCAAAGCGCAGGGAGTAAATACCGGACAGGAAGTACATAAATACATGCGTTCTGTTCCTGTCTTAAAAAGGTGGAGTATTGCCCTATGCGTAGGTCCCTTAAGGTATCCGGTAGTGCAATTTTCATTATTGCTGTTGCTCTCACCTATGCCTGGCCATGGGTCAAAATGGAATTCGCAGGTAGTGCTCACTATACTGAGCAGGATAAGCGGGAGTATGATTTTTATACTCCTGACATATTAAGAAAAATGCCGCGAATTTCCGCCCGTTATTCCTTTGACTTTGCAAACACAGCAGGACCCGCGACACATGTGTATGCAGTGAAATTCTACGATACAAAAGATACCGGAAAAATAAAAAATTATCTGACATCTATAGGATACAAGCGGACTGAATGTGACTTTGAGTCAACGTGTTGGCGCAGAACTGATCCTCAGGAATCTGTTTATGTCGGTACTTTGAAGGGTGAGAAAACCGTCATCGTGCAGGTTGTCTGCAACTTCAGATAACTATTTTCTGTTGGTGATGACAGGATCCGCTAAGAGCATAACAATCAGAGTTGCGTCGTCAGGTCTGGCTATGTAAACCCGACATTATGATAAAGGGCGAATGCCGCATTTTGTCGTTTCGCTCCCATCAGGCCAATAGTGTTCCGGCAACTCGCATCCTGTACCTTTGACGACTTACGGGTATTGCGGGAGGCCAGAGAGTCAATACCTGTGCTGGCAGAGTACCTGGCGGCAAGGGGGTGGAATACGATAAGACCACCCGCTTACAGGCCCGGAGTGAGCGGGCCTGTATTAAAAACGGTTAGTCGTTACCAAACAGATCGCGGGTATAGACTTTATCGCTGACATCTTTCAGCTCGTCCACCAGACGGTTAGCAATAATAACGTCACACTGCTGCTTTAGCTCGTTCACATCATGAGTGACCGGGGAATTAAAGAACAAAGGCTCGTTCAGGACTGGCTCATAGACCATCACCTCAACCCCTTTGGACTTCAGGCGTTTCATAATCCCCTGGACTGCGGATGCACGGAAATTATCGGATCCGGCTTTCATTACCAGACGGTAAATCCCGACTTTTTTAGGCTTACGCTTCAGGATACTTTCGGCAATAAAATCTTTACGGGTGCGGTTAGCATCCACAATGGCACTGATAATATTGTTCGGGACATTCTGATAGTTTGCCAGCAACTGCTTGGTATCTTTCGGCAGGCAGTAACCGCCATAACCGAAGGACGGGTTGTTGTAGTGGCTGCCGATACGCGGGTCCAGGCCAATACCTTCAATAATCTGTCGGCTATTCAGGCCATGGTGTTCAGCATAGCTATCCAGTTCATTAAAGTAAGAAATACGCAATGCCAGATAGGTATTAGCGAACAACTTAATAGCTTCTGCTTCGGTATCGTCGGTAAACAATACCGCAATATCTTCTTTTTCGGCCCCGGCCACCAGTAATTCAGCAAAGGTTTTACCTTCAGCCGACTGGCTGCCGACGACAATACGTGACGGATAAAGGTTATCGTACAGCGCACGGCCTTCACGTAAAAACTCCGGGGAGAAAATAATATTATCTGTCCCGAGACGTTTTTTCAGTTGGCGGGTGAAGCCGACCGGGATGGTTGACTTGATGACGATGGTTGCCTGCGGATTAATCGCCAGCACGTCAGCAATGACAGATTCAACACTTTTGGTATTGAAGTAGTTACTGACAGGATCGTAGTCCGTGGGGGTAGCGACAATCACAAAATCTGCGCCCTGGTAAGCCTGTTGCTTATCCGTAGTAGCAGTAAAGTTAAGTTCACGCGTCGCCAGATAGTGCTCGATTTCCTGGTCAACAATCGGGGAAATCTTCTGATTCAGTTTATCGACTTTAGCCTGATCGATATCTAATGCGACCACTTCATTGTGCTGTGCAAGCAGAATACCATTCGAAAGCCCTACATAGCCGGTACCGGCAATTGCGATTTTCATAGTACATAAGTCCATTGAGTAAGCATGACGCTGCCAGGCTCTGCACTGCTCAGGCAGAGCGAAATAATAACTATTGTGCCGTCCGGCGCGACAACCACCAAACAAATTATGAGATTTTTTCTGCTTTTAGGAATCGGGAGGCATTTGTACTGTCGACTCGCCTGACAAAATCCGCCTGGTTCAGGCCCGCAGGGTACTCAATGTCTGATAAATCTGTTCCAGGGAGTCAATATCCCTGACGCGGATCAAAAGGTTACGTTTCTCCAGGGCGACCACCAGAACCCCGTCCTCAGACAAATTCAGCTGCTGAATTCGTGCATAAGAAATATAGATCGCGCCATACCACAGGCCTTCAGGTTTAAGTAACAATAACGGTCGCCGCAGCCAGACCAGATAAATACCACACAGCAACAGCAGCGAAAGCAACCAGTTTGTCAGCGGATTTCCGGCAGTGACGGCATTGTTATAGAGAAGAATAGCCACCAGCACGATAAAGATCATGCCATCGGTAGCCTTAGCCCTCAACAGACTGATCCTTAGCAGCGTTTTTCCTTTCAGCCAGCCTGTGATCACCTGTTCGAAGAGCAACCAGCCTATAAGGCAGACAGTAAACAGTAATATTGCAGCATCAGTCAGAGACATAGGTGACTCCTGAAAAAACGAGGGCTTTCTGCCCCCGTATGAGTACCGGATTACAACCCGAGCAAGCCGACGCTATAACCGGCAATACCGATAAAGAAGAAGCCGATGATTATCCATAATGCATTAACTTTCTTACGCAGTAGCCACATGCAGGCAAAGGTCAGCAATAAAGGTACCAGCCCGGGCATTAACTGATCCAGTATCGTCTGTACGGTGGTGACCTTTTCAGCCCCGGTCTGGTCTGTGACGGTAGAAACGACCAGCGGGATATTCACATGGGTCCATTTATTGACCAATGCCCCCATCACAAACAGCCCGAGTATCGAGGCACCTTCGGTCAGTTTCTGCAGAAAACCGCCGCCCATATCCTTAACAATATCCACCCCTTTACGGTAACCATAAGCCACCCCGTAATACCGGGTCAGCAAACGGACGGCGTTGAACAGAATAAAGAACAATAACGGCCCGAGCAGGCTGCCACTCATGGCAATACCGGCCCCCAGTGCGGCAAAGACAGGACGTACGGTTCCCCAATAGATAGGGTCACCCACCCCGGCCAGCGGCCCCATCAGACCGACTTTAATACCGTTGATCGCACCATCATCGATTGGCGCCCCGTTCGCACGCTGCTCCTCCATGGCCAGTGTCACGCCCAGTACCGGCGCGGCGACATAAGGATGGGTGTTAAAGAATTCCAGATGACGTTTAATCGCCTGGCGCCGTTCCTCATTGTTTTCAGGATACAGGCGACGGATAGCCGGTACCATTGAAAAACAGAACCCCAGAGCCTGCATTCGTTCAAAGTTCCAGGAGCCCTGAAACAGATTCGAACGAATAAATACGCCACGAATATCCCCGGGGGTGAGTTTTTTAACTGTCGGACGAGCTGAATCAACCATTTCTCTCACCTCTTAGTCGAGTTCATTATCAAGGTCATTACGGCCCGGTGCGGCGGCAGGCGCTGCAGCAGAGCGATTATATTTCGGGCTAAGCTGGATATAGAGAATAGCCATCACTGCACCGATAACCCCCAGAGCCACCAGGTTGAAGCTGGTGAAGGCGGCGGTGACAAACCCCAGATAGAAGAAAGGCATCAGGTAGCCTGCACGCATCATGTTGATTACCATAGCGTAACCAACGACCACTATCATGCCACCAGCGATATTCAGCCCGTTGGTCACCACATCAGGGATCGAGTTCAACAGACTCTGTACTTCGCTGGTTCCTACAGAAATGGCAACTATCACGGCAGGGATAGCGATACGCATTGCCTGCAGCAGCAATGCCGAGACATGTATCCAGGACAGAGCCGTCAGGTTCCCGCTAGTGGCGGCTTTATCTGCCGCATGCTGGAAGCCGACAGTAATGGTACGTACGATAATGGTTAATACCTGTCCGGCGGCAGCCAGAGGAATGGCCAGTGCAATACCGGCACCGATCCCCTGGTGTCCGGCAATCACCAGTATGGTTGAGATAATGGATGCGAGGGCAGCATCCGGAGCAACGGCCGCACCAATATTCATCCAGCCCAGAGCGATCATTTCCAGCGTACCGCCGATAATAATCCCTGTTTTCATATCACCGAGGACAAGACCGACTAAGGTACAGGCCACCAGTGGACGGTGAAACTGAAACTCATCAAGTATCGATTCCATACCGGCGATACAGGCTACGATGAATATCAGTACAATCTGAAGTGTGGTGATCTCCATTGTACTTCTCCTGTGAGGTTAATCTGACCCAAGGGCAGCGGCGACAGCCAATTACTGTGCGATTTTGCCAATGAGATCCATCATTTTAAGTTTCTGATCGCTGGAGACCTTCCGCACTTCCAGCTCAATGCCACGGGCATTCAGCTTTTTAAAGGCATCAATATCCTGCTGATCCACCGATACCGCATTATTCACCTGGGTTTTCCCCTGCCGGAATGCCATCCCCCCTATGTTAACCGAGGTAATTTTTACGCCGGCTTCCGCCAGACGTTCAACATCCGCCGGGTTGGTAAACAGCAGCATGACACGCTGACCGGCATATTTGGGGTTGTTATAAACACGGACCATTTTTGCGACATCCACCACATGGGCAGTCACTCCCGGAGGCGCGACCTGAGTCAGCAACGTCTTACGGACCTCATCAGCTGCCACTTCGTCACTGACGACAATAATGCGCGAGACATTCGTTTCTTTAGTCCAGCGGGTCGCGACCTGACCATGGATTAACCGGTCATCAATACGGGCAAGACCAATGTTCATGTAATCGCTATCGGACATGGGCTTTGCAGGAACATCGGCGGCGGCGTTAACCACAGGTTTCGTCACCGGAGCCGTCTCTGCGCTGTGTTTCAGCGCCCTCACCCCTTCCCTGCCCGTTTCCAGAGCAACCGCTACCAGCGCATCCAGCGTCGGGTTATCATCACGGGTCATAAACGTTTCGACCAGCATCGGTACATTGACCCCGGCCACCACTTCGTAATTCTCTTTATCGACCACTATCCGGCTGGCTGCATTAAACGGACTTCCCCCCCAGGTATCGACGAGGAAAAGCACTCCTTTTTCGGTATTCAACGTGTTTAAACGAGCATTATACTTTTCAATTAATGTGTCAGCATTTTCGCCAGGCACAAAATCAATCCAGCCGACGTTATCCTGTTCACCTAATAGCATTTCTGTGGTTTTCAGCAGCTGTTCAGCAGCCCAGCCGTGAGTTCCAATGACAATAGCAATAGTCACTTGCTACCTCCCGTATGCACTACATCTCAAAAGTCCTGTATCTGCCATTGTTATGTTCAGAACCCTACAGATATCAGGAAAGCGTATTCAGAACGGAGTTATTTTATTACCTGAAAAAAATAAAATATGTGATGACACACGGTAAACTGAGGGAATTAATTCACTCAGCACACAAAAAATCATTATTAAAAATAAAGTATAGGAATAAAAACCTTCGCTGTATCACAGTAATTTACAGAATAAGTGTTTTAGTTATGTAGCATTGTGATTTTCGTTAAATTATTTTTATCAGGATGATTCATTAATTTATTAAATATATTGAATCATCCTGAGCCATTTTTCCTGCGTACATTTTTACCGCCTAAGGCTGAGTGGTTGAGGTATAAGCCACCGCAATCTTTCCCTGCCCGCTGAGTAAAACATCATGCTCTGATGCCGGAATATATAATGATCCCCCGGGAGCTAAGCTCAGAGTTTGCCCTGCCGATGAACAGCAGGCTTCCCCCTGCAGGCAGAAAAATATCCTCGGCCCCTGCCAGCGAACCGGACGGGGTGATGCAGTTAATTCTGCTACAGAAAAACAGAAATCACTGACCGGCACCGGGAAAGCCTGCTCTCCGGGCAGCAACTCTGGCGGAGTCAGTAAAGAACAGACCGGACGACTGTTGAAATTCACCGAGGCGACTAATTCATCGATATCCATGTGCTTAGCGGTAAGACCAGCCCGTAATACGTTGTCGGAGTTAGCCATAATTTCTAGTCCGCAACCGGAAAGGTAAGCATGCGGCGTACGGGCATGCAGAAACATTGCCTCCCCCGG
Organism: Tatumella ptyseos ATCC 33301; assembly: GCF_000735525.1. Classification (GTDB taxonomy): domain Bacteria; phylum Pseudomonadota; class Gammaproteobacteria; order Enterobacterales; family Enterobacteriaceae; genus Tatumella; species Tatumella ptyseos. The sequence continues at coordinate 52,533 of NZ_JMPR01000048.1, forward strand.
CGCCAGCGTGACCACATTTAACAGCAGAGGCATAAAACGCCCCGCGTCATCGGGATAATGCTGACGGAGTGTTTGTACCGCGTCCCGGGCTGGCCCCTGTTGCCGCTGACAGCACTCATCCAGCTGCTGCAGTGCCTGACGTTTCTCTTCACCCTGCAAACGTAACAGCCGGGTAAAGAGCTGTTGCAGGGAAGCCCGATCCGGTTGCCGGACAAAAGCGGCAATCTGCGGGTGGACAGCGGTAAGAGGACTGAATAATTCCGTGATTTCACTGAGCTCACGAAAACCGTTCATCGCCAGAAACGGGGTCAGCGCATACAGCAGTTCCGGCTTATGATTATCGTCTTTATAATTACGTTGCGGGGAGCCTTGCGGGATACCGGCCTGATTTTCACGGGCAAATCCCAGTTCGGCCGAACGCTTATCCGGATGTACCTGAACAGAGAGTGCGCTCTCAGCACAGAGGACTTTAAAGAGATAAGGCAGGCGACCGAAGCGTGCTGAAATCTGCGGTCCAAGCATCCCGCAGCTGTCGGACGTAATAAGCGCCTGCAGGCTTTGCTGCCGGCCGTCAATGATCACCCCGGAACTGGCCGCCGGGTGAGCCCCCATCCAGAGTTCAGCCATTGGCTGATGTTGCGGGTTACTGATGCCATATAAATCAGTGAGGGCTGTTTTACTGCCCCAGTCATAATGCTGTATCGGGTTGATAAGTTTCCACATGGGCTGATCTCTGTTTCTGAAATTATCAGCAACAGAACGTAACCTGGTCATTCCCGAAAAAACCGCTCTTTCTGGCGAAAGATATTAAAATTGAGATCCGGCGCAAATTAAATTTTCGGTAATATCGGAAAAAGAACCATAAAAAGAGACATAACGAACAATCAATAATAAAACGATAATCGAATCACAAAAACCAAAAGTCATTTAAATAAAATTAATAATAGTGACAGAGATCAGAGTTTGACGGAAATGGCCGTACGGCAAGAAACGGCCAGGATATTTACACAGGGCTGCCGCCGCGATAACGATAACGGCAGCTCAGAAAGTGTTTCAGTATTCAATAGCTCATTGGTAACTGTTGCAGAACCTCAGAACTCACGCTGCACCGTGATATAGCCGTTAAAACGGATGGAGCACTCTTCTTCGTTAACCAGGGAAGACCCGATAAAAATATTTTTTTTACTGTCCGGTGAAAGATAAGTGTATTTCACAACCAGGTTAACCGCGTGATAATCATAAAAAGTGCTGAAATAATCGTCCAGTGTTAACACGATATCTCCCAATCGCAACTGATCCCTCGTGCGGGAAGCTGCTGCGTATTGCAATGCCAGTGGCCGGCTGACAGGCGTTTCTGCCAGTTGCTCCATGACAGGCAAGCCCGATACAGCCGCAGTGAGCCCCGTATCTTCCAGCATTTTCCGGGTCATCTCAAGTTCCACCGCCGACCCTGGCACCACACAAGGGTTGGCAGCAATCGCTGAGCCGGGAAGCAGAAAAAGTAAAAATATACCGCGGATAATTTTCATTTGATGACCAGCCGATGATCGCCACTATTCCATATCGTCCGGCGGTAGCCGAAATCTGCAACAATACAACCCCTTGAGGCCGTGCCGGGAAACTTTTGGCTATCACCATGGATCACAAACCCCGCTCTGCCGCACATCGCATTGTCTTTATGTGGGGTCAGCGGAAGACTGTAAGGTCCGGTGAGTGGAGAGTATCGCGGAGGATTAATGGTATAAATCCCTGCAGGTAACGGCCCTTTGTTTTTTATACACTGGAATGCAGGCATATTTTTAAACCCGGGGGCACCCGCATACATTGCATCAAACTGATATACGTCATTAAGGTAAAATTTCCTTTCAGAAACGATGTACATCCATGTCATAACTCACCTCACGATAATATTTTTAATATCAGCAATGACTTAACATTACAGGGACTGGCGTCTTTTTTAAAAGTCAGGCTGCTGTGGCCAGACTGAAAGAATCAAAATTCACGCTGAACCGTAATATAGCCATTAAAACGGATGGAGCACTCTTCACTATTCACAATAGAAGTCCCGATATAAATATTCTTCTTACCTGCCACTGAAGTATAAGTATATTTTACTGTCAGATTCACTGCCTGCTGACTGAAGTAAATATCATAATAACGATCGATGCTGAGAGTGGTGACACCGGGTCTTTGTATGTCACTGTTATGATCGGCGACAGCATATTGCATCGCCAGAAAATGACCGACGGGTACAGAACTTAATTGTTCCATTTGCGCTGCACCCAAAAATTTCTGACTCAGGCCCGTGTCCTCTGTTAACTGAGAAGTCATGCCAATTTCAACCGAAGACCCGGAAACCACGCAGGGATTGCTGGCCTGAGCTCCCCCTCCCGGAAACAATATTAATAACCCGACAAAGCGTTTCATTTCACAACCAGCCAGCGATCCCTGCTTTGCCATATCCGCTCTCTGTAAGAACGTGCGATCACTATACATCCTTTAGAAGCTGAGCCCGGGGAAGTCAGACTATCTCCATGGATCAGGAATGCCTCCCGTCCACACATGTTATTATCGGGTTCCGGCAGCAACGGCAGTGTGGATGGCCCTGTACCAGAAGAAAGATAAGGAGAACCAATGCGGTATGTCCCCGAGGGTAATGGCCCCTTATTTTTAAGACATTGATAGCGGGCCTGATCTTTATAACCGGGAGCACCGGCATAACGGGCACTGAACTGGTAAACCCCATCACGAAGAAAGTTTTTGTTAGTTATAATGTACGTCCATGTCATAATCACTCTCCTGAGTAAAAGTAACCGGTGTAAGAATCACGGGAAAATCGGCTAGTGAAAAGTGTATTATTTTAAAATAACGACCGGAGTCACAATTATTATTTAACAGGAACGGATAGGGATATTTTCTATCGGAAGGTGTATATATGCTAAGTGAGATGCTGTTGGAGACTCACGGCAGAGGCCGTATATCCGGAGGTGAATAAACGCAGGGAGGGAATGGTTGTAAAAGAGTAATGAAAAGAGATGAATTCGGACAGAGTGTAAGAATTAAACTGAATTGACATTAAGAAAGGGAAATATCTCACCCTAAAAACTAAAACTAAAAATGCGGAAGATGCTTCCGCATAAAAAATACAAACCTCACCTGTGCACTATGCCGGAATAATTTTATCGCTAAATCAGAATTCTCTTTGCTGAGTGATATACCCTGCCGATCCCACCGAGCATTCATTATCATTAATCAGCGAAGCTGCAATATAAATATTCGTTTTGTTATCCGGAAAATGGTAGGTATAACGAACCGTCTCCAGCACGGGATGCGCCTCTGTAAAGATGCGGAAATAATCATCACGGGTAAGAATGCTTCCCCCCGGGAGCTTACTGGCTGCCGCATAAGACGCATCCGCTAACTGGCCCGCCAGTAAATCCCCTGCCGGGACGGCAGATAACACCTCCACCACTGGTACAGGAAATTTTCGGGTGACCAATCCTGTGTCTTTTTCGATTTGGTCTTTCAGCATAATTTCCGGTGCAGCCCCCGGTACAGCACAAGGTGTGCTGTCTGCGCAGGCGTTACCAATAAACAAAGCAAGAATCAAAGGATAGATTTTCATAGAACGATTAACTCATGGTCATGACTCAGCCAGATAGCTCTGCGATCCCCGGGACGCATAACAATACATCCCTGAGATGCTGTACCGGGGTCCCTCCGGCTATCACCGTGGATCATAAATGCACTGCGGCCACACATGCTGTTAGCGGCATCCGGTATCAGCGGCAGAGAATAATAACCTGTCGTTGAAGAGTTAACCGGTGCGGTAATCCGGTATTTTCCCGCAGGGAGAGGCCCTTTGTTAACAACGCATTGATATTGTGGATCATCCTTATAACCCGGCGCTCCGGCATACAAAGCAGAAAACCGATAAATACCGTCATGATAAAACCTGCGGGTTCTCACCTGATACGTCCATGTCATAACAACTCCAGATAGCAGTAAATGAAGGTATAACCCCGCATGCTTTCCCGCGGAAGAGTTTATGGCACAGGGAGGATCGGAGCCGGGGCAACGTCAGAGGCAGTATGCCGGGCGGCAGGAGTTGAGACAAAGTAAAACGATTTGCTTTATGAAGAGGATCACAGCTTATATCAGTAAATCAGAGGATTACAGCAGATAAGGAATATGAGACCGGAAAAAGAGAAGCAGGAGGCAGAAGGCAGACAATATGAGGCACTGAATTTGAGGCAGGAAATATCCTGGGGGAAAAGAGGCTCCGTGCAGGAAGCACGGAGCGGGGATTACAACTGAGGGATAATCTTAGCTAAAGCCGCCTGCCAGTCTGAAGCGGGCGAATAGCCAGAGACTTTCTCAGTCGATAGTACTGAGTAAGCCGGGCGTTGTGCCGGAGTCGGGTACTGAGCGGTAGTGATAAAATTAACTTTCGGTTGTGCTTTCAGAAATCCGCTATTTTCACCTTCGGCGAAAATAGCCTGAGCAAACTCCGCCCAGGAAACGCTCTTATCGCCGCAATAATGATAAATACCAGCCGGAGCATTACCCGTCAGTAAGCGCAGGATTGCGGTGGCGATATCACCCGCATAGGTCGGGCAGCCGTACTGATCTGCCACCACACCCAGCTCAGGACGATCTTTGGCGAGACGCAGCATCGTCTTAACAAAGTTATTGCCGTATTCACTAAACACCCAGGCCGTACGCACAATAATCGCTTCAGGAAGAATGCTGCGCACCAGTAACTCACCGGCAAGTTTAGTTTGCCCGTAAACCCCTAACGGGTTAACGGCATCCGTTTCCTGATAAGGCGCGTTACCGGAACCATCAAAAACATAATCAGTAGAGACATGTACAAAACGGGCATCAACTGCTTTAGCGGCTAAAGCCAGGTTTTCAGGCCCGCGGGTGTTTACCGCAGCGGCACGTACGGCTTCAGTTTCGGCCTTATCAACGGCAGTATAAGCTGCAGCATTAATGATAACATCCGGTTGAAATGCTGCCACAGCGTCGAGAACGGCTTGCCTGTTACTGATATCGAGTTCCTGAGAACCCAGAGCCAGTACTTTATCATCTTTGGACACTACATCCTGGAAACAACGGCCCAGTTGGCCGTTAGCGCCGGTTAGAAGGATTTTCATTGAGTACCTGAATGATTACTTTTGATAACATTATATATGTAACTACCTTTTTTAATTTTACCTGAACTCAGTGTGTTCTCAACAACATTCCTAACTTGCGAGGTAAGTTTAATCAACTTTAACTTAGGAATATCACTTTCATTCTTTTTGGTAAGCACAGTTGCTACATAAAGACCATTAAATTTATATTTATAATTGAAGTAGTGCCCAACACTAGATGAAGATGCATAAAGCACCTTAAAATAATTTTCACGTAGAACTTTTATAGCTGATATATAACACAACAAATAATCCGGCCTGGTCAGTTTTTGCACAAAACTTTTATTATACTTTATATCATTGTAAAACTCTGTTGGGCTATTGCTAAATATGCACAGGGAAAACTCTCTCAACCACGCCCTAATAAAAAGACTCCCTAAAGGAGCAACAATGAACCAATTTTCTGTAATTGGAAAATTTATATCCTCAGTGCATTCATCAGAAAAAAACACAAAGGCATCATGATTATTAATCCTCTCAAAAATCCATTCTATATTATCATTAAGAAGAATAGAAGAATCCATCCATATACCACCATATGTATCTAGTAACTTTAGACGTATATAGTCAGCTTTTATTGCAATTGGCAATTCTTCGGAAATATCAGGGACGGTAATAAAATCCTTAACAGTGCTCTCATTTAAGAAATTCACTTCGAACTCAGGACAGTATGATCGTATTCTTTCGACGCATAAATTAACTATAGTTGGCACTTCATCTATTGAATGCCAATATAGCCATATAACTTTAGGGTAACTATAAGCAGGGCGAACGGCGTCATTATTAAACTCCAGGAACTTTGGACTTATTACTTTTGCATCATTTGAATAGATAATAAAAAGAATCTTAATCCTACTAGCTATATGATTTATAAACTGCTTAACAGAATTAATACTTTCTCTTAAGAACATAATTTACAGACTCTTTAATGGATTTAATTGTTAATATATCCCAAGTGAACAAATCAACACCCTTTCTTTTCAAATAAATTATTTGATATAAGGATATAACTATTTCTGAAATAGTCCAAACCATAGCGGTAACAACCCCCCCCCCCATTCTTATGAAGAAAAAGTTAAGAATCAGACTAAATACAGCTATATATACTTGTATTTTCAGAAAGGCTCTATCCATACCTAGATTAAGCATAACTTGCCCCCCGATAAAAACACCGAAGAACACTGCAAAAACACCGATTGACAATATAGAAACCAATGGTGTGATGGGGAGGAACTTTTCCCCAAATAGAATGAGAACTATATAGTGATTAAAGGAATTTATAAAAAATAAAAAAGCAAGGCTTATTATTATAAAAAGAGGTAGTATTTTCCTTACTGAATAGATACCGAAGTCCTTACCATCCCCAAACTTCTTTGAAAGAATAGGGAATATTATCTGAGAAATAGGCATTAGAATTATTGATTTGGATACATCCATTAGTTTCTGAGCCGACGTATAAAATCCGACATCAACTTTGGTTGATAAAGCACCTAGCATTACAATTCCTGTAGTGGTGTAAATATTTGTAACTACTGATGATAAAAATAAATACCCACCATCAAAAGTAAGTCCCTTAATTAAATTTATATCTGGAAGTATAAATCTAATCTTATATCTTTTTATAGCATATAAAAAAACGATTAAAGATGTAAGGAATGAAACGACATTCACAATCATAACGTACAAAATTAAATCAGATGCATCCTTAACCAGGAATATTATGAGCAAAAAAGAAACAAGCTTAGTAAGAAAAGAAATTGCAGCAATTATTTTGAAATCGCTATAAGCCTGAAGAAACCAATTTTGAGTAAACAATGATGCCAGACATGAAAAATAAGAAACCCAACATATCCAAGAATAATCTCTTAACCCATTAAAAAACAAAACACAAAAATAAAAAACAATTGTACACAAGAGAAATATAAAAAACTGAATAGAAAAAACCCCCCAAAAAAGCTTATCTTTATCTTTGGGGTTACGTGTCAACCATCTAACACCAGTATAATTGAAGCTATAGTTAACAAAAAGAGAAAAATAACCAACTATAGCAGCTACATAATTAATTAAACCTATATTCTGAGGACCAAAAGCACGAGATACTATTGGAATGGTAACTAAAGGGAATATATAGTTAGCCATTTGCACACTTGACATATAAAGAAGGTTCTTTATATTACTCATAATCAGCACCAATCCAGTTCCAGAGTTAATGGCTATTTAAAAAACAACCACCATTATAGTCTTAGCAGGTATCAGGAATTAAATACTTTTAAAATCAAATCCACACTTATCTTTATCTGAAAGTATAGGTTCAAAATCTATAGGCCATTCAATCCCAACTTCCGGATCATTCCAGGCCAGACAGCCCTCGAAACCAGGGGTATAGTAATCGGTACACTTATATTCGAAATCAGCAACATCAGAAAGCACCACAAACCCATGTGCCAGTCCCGGCGGGATCCAGAACTGGGTTTTATTCTCTTCAGATAGAATCACCCCTTCCCATTGGCCATAGGTCGGTGAATCTTTACGGATATCGACGGCAACATCAAAGACTTCGCCGCGCACTACACGAACCAGTTTCCCCTGGGCATGTTTTGTCTGGAAATGCAGTCCCCTTAAAACACCTTTAGAGGAGCGGGAATGGTTATCCTGTACAAAATCAAAGTCGATACCCAGCATTTCCTGATAGCGTTTTTTTTCAAACGTCTCCAGGAAAAAGCCGCGCTCATCACCAAAAACTCTTGGCTGGATGATTTTTACGTCTGCAATTTTAGTATCGATTACCTTCATTTTATTCCCCGTCGATCATGCGCTGTAAATACTGTCCGTAACCGGTTTTCACCAGTAGTTTTGCCTGAGCCTGTACCTGCTCTTTGCTTAACCAGCCTTTTTTATAGGCAATCTCTTCCAGGCAGGCGACTTTATAACCCTGACGTTTCTCAATGGTATGAATAAACTGAGAGGCTTCCAGAAGACTGTCATGAGTCCCGGTATCCAGCCAGGCAAACCCACGACCCAGTTTTTCTACATGCAACGCATTTTTTTCCAGATACATTTCATTAAGCGTTGTGATTTCAAGTTCACCTCGCTCAGAAGGTTTTACCTGTTTAGCCATATCCACCACATCTTTATCGTAGAAATATAAACCAGTGACTGCCCAGTTAGATTTAGGCTGAGCCGGTTTCTCTTCAAGAGAAATCGCGCGGTTATTTTCGTCAAATTCCACAACCCCGAAACGCTCCGGGTCCAGAACCTGATAACCGAATACCGTAGCACCTTCGCTGCGTTGTACTACATTTTCCAGCTTGCGGCCAAAGCTCTCACCAAAATAAATATTGTCGCCTAATACCAGCGCACAGCTATCGCCGTTAATAAACTCTTCGCCAATCAGGAATGCCTGAGCCAGTCCATCCGGACTTGGCTGAATGGCGTAGGAGAAGCAAACACCGAACTGGCTTCCGTCACCCAGCAGACGTTTGAAGCCAGGCATATCCTCGGGTGTGGAAATGATCAGAATTTCGCGAATACCTGCCAGCATCAGCACCGATATAGGGTAGAACACCATCGGCTTATCATAGATAGGCATTAGCTGTTTTGACGTGCCCTGCGTAATAGGATATAAACGGGTCCCGGACCCACCTGCTAAAACGATACCTTTCATTCATTCTTCCTTTAATCAAATTGAGCCAAGACGTTCGCCGGCATAAGAACCATCAAGAACACGCTGCCACCAGGTTTCGTTGTTCAGATACCATTCAACCGTTTTACGAATACCGGATTCGAAAGTCTCAGCCGGAGTCCAGCCAAGTTCACGCTCAATTTTCGATGCATCAATGGCATAACGCAGATCATGTCCCGGGCGGTCTTTAACATAGGTAATAAGATCGGTGTAGTGCTCAACTCCAGTAGGTTTGTTCGGGACTAATTCTTCCAGTAACTGGCAGATAGTTTTTACTACATCGATATTCTGTCGCTCGTTATGACCACCGATGTTATAAGTTTCGCCCACTTCACCCTCGGTCACTACTTTATACAGTGCTCGAGCATGGTCTTCGACATACAGCCAGTCACGGATCTGGCTACCATTACCGTAAACCGGCAGAGGTTTACCTGCTAATGCATTCAGAATGATCAGCGGGATCAGTTTTTCAGGGAAGTGGTAAGGCCCGTAGTTATTCGAGCAATTGGTCACAATGGTCGGTAAGCCATAGGTTCGTAACCAGGCACGAACCAGATGATCACTGGAGGCTTTAGAAGCAGAATACGGACTACTCGGCGCATAAGGGGTGGTTTCAGTAAAGAGATCATCGGTCCCCTCCAGATCACCGTATACCTCATCAGTCGAAATATGGTGGAAGCGGAAGGTCTGTTTCGCTTCAGTCTCCAGTGTATTCCAATACTGACGCGCCGCTTCCAGCAGGGTATAGGTACCGACTACATTCGTTTCGATAAACGCCGCAGGGCCATCAATGGAACGGTCAACATGGCTTTCAGCTGCCAGATGCATCACCGCGTCTGGCTGATATTTACTAAATAGCGCATCCAGAGCATTACGATCGCAGATATCTACCTGTTCGAAATGATAACGCTGGCTATCCGAAATGGTTGCCAGTGACTCCAGGTTACCGGCATAAGTCAGGCTATCGACGACAATCACTTCATCAAGGGTATTGCCGATAATATTACGCACAACCGCGGAACCAATAAACCCTGCACCGCCGGTAATTAATAGTTTCATTTAATTCACCTAAAAAATAATCCGTGACGTAAAAAAATATATTCAGCTATGATATCTCATATTAAAAAATTATAAAAAATCAAAATAAATATACCATAGAATATCTCACATTTAAATTAACAACGGGGATGCCTGCCGTTGATTATAGCCTTTGTAATATTAACTAAATTAGAGAATCGCAACCTGACGAACTCTTTTAAAAACAACCTTGACATATTATACATCATATGGAAAGGAGTCTTTGAATAGTACAAGCATGACAATACCTCATCGTATAAACGCTCAAGCTTACGCCATTCAGAAACCTGACCACTGGTAGACGACATCTCATGCACTAAAAAATGATGAACATATACAGGAACACATTGGGAGATTTTGTTTAATCGATTTATTTTCCGAAAAATACTCATATCAACTCCATACAATGCAAAATTGGAATCAAAAAGTTCAATTTTTTTTCGTGAGAATAAATCAATTAATTTTCTGTATATAATAAGGCCAGAGCCAATAGAAAGAACGTCTTTATCTAAAGGAAGAAAACCATCAACTCCAGTGTAAACCACCCTATTTATCTGTGGGTATGAATTGAGTCCGGTTTTAATATCAATTATTCGTGGGACAACCAAGTACAAATCTTTTAACCCAATTTCAGGATGTGAAAAATATTCTTTAGAAATAGACGTATCGTCATCGAGAAGGATATAACGTTCAAATCCAGACTGCTTTTCGAGCACTTCGTTATAAATATGACTCAATGGCCTATTGCTATTAGAATTTATAAAATCAACACAATCATAGCCGGTTAATTTATCTAAAAACTCATCATCCTCATCCAACAACTCTGGACCATTATTAACCACTAACAAAGATGAACCTGGAAGAGAAATATGACATAAGGAAATAAGCGTTTTTGACTGACAGAATAATTTATTATATAAGATAACTACTATTAACGTTTTCAATTGTAAACCTTAAGGGTTGAGAGATAAAAATAAAAAACCAATAATTTAGAAAGTTAATTGAAAACTATCATTTCAAAAAAAACAGAATGCTTCTTTTTTTAATAAGCCTAGCGCATGATACCCATTTAAAAAGAAGCCTGTCACTTTTAGTGAGTTTTATTATTTCTGGCTTCACACCAAGAGACTCAACTCTAGCTAATAGATATGTAACTAAATGAGGCTTCCAGGAAACTAATCGCTGATAAAAAAAAGCATTCTCTTCACAACATCTGAGAAAGAAAGAAAATCTATCTGGATGTTGATTCATCACAATTTGAGCAGCCAGGTAAGACAGTAAGTAACCAGGGTTATCAACCAACTGCTTTATTTCACTAAAATCCCCACGCTCTTTTAATTTTTTATAATATGAATCAGAACCAAGAGATATAATAGGATAGAACTCACTGAGCCAGTGTTTAATAAATTTATTACCAGGACGAGAAGCTAAAAACCAATTTTCAATTATTGGTTTATTAAAATCACAAGTTGAAACCTTTCTAAAAAAACCAACAACGTCGTAATCATATCTTTTGAATGAATTTTCCACCCAAGATAGGTCTTCAAAGAAGATGGTACTAATATCTATCCAAACCCCACCATAATCACGTAAAAGGCACAACCTAATAACATCACTTTTATGAGCCGATGATAAATTTACACTATCATTAAACTTCAAATAAGGGAGGTAAGCATTGAAGTTTTTTTTATTTAGTAATTTAACACTATAAGTTGGATTTAATTCAGAAATATTGACAACTAATTTATTAAGATACTCATCTAAAAAAGGATCATCCCAATACATCCAAATTATCTTAGGTAACTCACCAGCTTTATTATCGCATTCTTCGTTACGTATATCCAGACAATACTCTGGCGAGTAAAGATCCTTAGGATTAATCATTGGAATTTTTCTTCCTGTAAAACAGGAAATTAAAAAACGCAAAAAAAAATAACTTTTTTTTATAAAAAAAACCACTGAACGCTTAATATCCTTAGTCATTACCTATCCTTTCCATAGAAAGATTACCATTATTATATTTTATTTCGGAAACAACATATTTACTTTCAATCGGATTGTGGGGCGACCATCTATCTCCAAAAATAAATAAGTTCCCTAGCTTATCTTCGATAGAAAATGCTGATTGAGAATTGAAAGTAGTAGCTATATCTTCAGGCGTCCCCTTGATCGGATTGTTTTTCCTTATCCATGGGCCAAATATATTATCAGATTCAAATAACCTAGCTTGATTAGCTTTCCAACCTGTGAGGCCTGATGTTATCATAAAGTAAGTTTTGTCTATTTTAAAAATTACTGGAGCCTCATTCCGTCCATTTATAAGGACCCTGCTATATTCATTTGTAACTCTGGTATACGTATCATCAAGTAAAGCAACGTGTAATGTATTATTCATCTCCGAGTTATAAATAACATAAGCCTTGCCATCATCATCTTTAAATAAAGTAAAATCTCTTGAGTCGAAACCAGATTCGTAACCTGATTTAAAATATATATCATTAAAATCGTTTTTTTGAAAGTTTACAGGCTTAGTATCTTTATTAGGACGGTAACTGGTTATAAATTTGTATGGGCCTTCTATATTTTTTGACTCAGCAACACCTAGCCTTGCATAACTTTCATTATTAAACCCTTTACGATAATCTATATGAAACCACATTATATATTCATCATTTCTTTTGTTATATATAACTTTAGGTCGTTCAAGATAAATCACATTATCATTCTGATTTGAAGAATATGCTACACCTTTATATTTCCAATTACATAAATCTGAAGACTCGTATAATGAAACACCTTGCTGGACTTTATTGCCATCCATCCCCTTACCTTTCACTTCACCAAACCAATAATACATCCCCTTACTAGATATAACCCCACCTCCATGCGCATTAACACTTGAAGGATTAATGTTATTTTCCCCATCATTCAAACAGGACGAAACACCCTCCCCGTATGTAAAGAGAGGTAAAAAAAGAATAATTAAAGCAATGCACGATTTCATTATTTCCTCCATAAATTACATGTTGGATTCTATATCATTCTTTAGAGTTTGAAAGTAAACTTCTGGGTCATGTTTATTTTTGAGATTTAAAACTGAAATTTTCCCTGAAATAATTATAGAAGTTCGATCATTATAACAACTCATTATCTTTTTCTTTAGTTGCTCAACAATAGATTCTCTAACTTGAAATTTATGGCTCTCGCTAACTATTACTATTTCACCAAAGCTATTAGTCGGAATGTCTATAATATTACTTGGCAAATTTATTTCAGGCAAGGCCCGAACGGAAGTGCTTATAACAGGAACTAACCAGGATTGCATTTCAAGAACGGAATAACCGTATGTGTCACCCCATGTTGGCAAAAGCCCGACATCCTGATGAGATACAAGTAACATTAAATCTTCATTTTTTAATCTACTGTAATGATTTATATAATCATTTTCTATAATTATCTTCTCAATCCCTTCGAAAAAATCATCATTATCCTGAAAGCCACCTAACACATAATTTGTTTTTTTGTTAATATCTCCAACAATATTCAAATTAATATTTCTCGGGGAAATAACACCATCAGAGATTAAAGAATCAAAGGCTAGAATAACCTCAGCGCCCCCCTTTCTATAAAAGTCATTGCCTACAAAAATAAAGTTAAGAGTTTCACTATTATTAATTTTCTTATCAAACAAATTAATCCTCTGTGGAGGATGCTTTATCCTTATTTTATTCTTTATTGCATCTGAGAATTCTGGATAAGACGAAAGCATTTTATTTTGTATATCAAATGCCGATTTAGAAAGTGTATTGATGAACTTACAATTATCTTTAGATAATAAACTTAGATATTTATAAACATCTTTTCTTTTTGAATAATCTACTTCACCATCTTGAAGCCTGTGAATATCCGCAATACTATCCATCCTTGGTATTGTAGTTTCGAACACCACCCCCCAGTTTTTTTTGTGATTGGAATGTAGTTAAAGGTAACGTAAAAATCAATCTGTTTATGCAATGAGGATAAAAGGTCACGGAATATATATCCTTCATCTTTACTACCAAATAATCTCAGAATTTTATTTTTATACTTATAATAATCATAATTTTCCATATTAATTAAATCGAAGAACTCTTCGTTACATATACATCTTAACTCAGGATAATTAACCCTAGCAGTAGCAACTTTAATTCTAGCCATTCTTAATCCTCCTAAGTATATATATAAAGAAATCTTTCTTTGCTAAAGATGACGACCCCATAAAAAACAAACCAAAATTAATTATCGACATAATTCCATTCCCGTCAGATTTTAATTTATGTGTGAGTTTGAATGCTTTATATACCCTTACATCCTTTTTATTTAAATATGGCTTCATCTGTAACAACCACCAAGATGAAAACTTTACTGATTCCCCTTTGTTTTTTGCAGTACTTCTTCCCCTAATATTATAATTACTTAGTAACTCAGGAATGAAGTGGAAATATAATCCTATCTGATCGGCTCTTATGCAAAAATCATAATCTTGATGCCTTATGAAACCCTCATTAAATTTTACTTTTAAATATGTATCTCTATGTACTACTATAGTAGATGTTTGTATAAAACCAGCCACACCAAAAAGATAAGATGCTATTGTTTCTTTACTGACTACATAAGGCCTAACGGGCATTTCTTTTATCTTACACCCATCTTGCATTACATTTAATTTAGAGTAGAAGATTATATCTTTTTTATCCAACCTGCAAATTTCTTCATTATACCTTAGTAACTTATCCTCATGCCATGTGTCATCTGCATCCAGTAATGCTATATATTTCCCAGATGAAATCTCAACCCCTTTATTTCTAGCCCCAGAACCATTCAATTTAACTTTTGAGTAAAAGCATTTTAAATTATCATATTTGCTTTGATAGTGTTCGATTACTAACTTTAACTCTTCAGAATCATCAGAACAATCATCAACTATTACCACTTCATAATTGGTAAACTTTTGATTAAAAACACTATCAAGTGTATTCTTTATTTCGGAACTTGCATTAAATGCAGGGATAACTACCGAGAACATATACATTTGGGGTACCTAACTAATTTTTTTATAAAAAACCATGAAAAGGCTTAGGTTATATAAAGGTATCATGAAATAAGATTCAGTAGCAGTCGCAATTAAGCAAGTGAGCAACACAATAGCTGCTGGCTTTGAATACTCACCATTATTGAACTCCCTGTAATATAGGTATATAAAAGCCAATCCCAAGAATAGTCCTAATGAATAAAAATATTGGATAAAGTAAAAATCTACAGGCATGAACGCATCAATATTCAGGCCATGTAAAAATGGCATCACCCCCATGGCAGAAAATAAATTATAACTATAAAAAACCCTACCAGCTAATGCTTGATTTAGGGTGATCAATATAGCGTTTTCATTAAAATGAGTTACTGTATATAGTTGAAACAAAATGATAAGAATCACACCCAAACAATATATTTTCTTGAACTTTTTGGAAACATTCCTCTGTTTGGTATTTAAAGCCCATAAGAAGCCAAGAAAAGATAAAGTAATCATGGCTAGTCCAGTACGTGAGCCAGACTCATAAACGACTATGGATATCAACGCAAATGAAATAATTAAGTATAAATTTTTAATCGATTTCCCTTTTGTATTATTAAATATGAAGAGAACAGCCATGCTAAACATCATGATCAAGAACTGTGCCATTACGTTTGCATTGCCAAAACCTAATGTAAGTCTTTCTCCAAACCTATCATCCATCCGATAAAAAGTATGACTAAACGCAATAAACGGCATCATCAATATAATTATTAATATATTTGATGATAAAATAATCTTTAATATTGTTCTAAATTCTATTTTCTTTGTAAGTGAAACCATACAAAAGAGAATGAAGTATGAATATAAGGCAACTGTATGGTATAGTGCGTAATTAATTACTAAGAAGGCACCAATAAGGGAAATAACTATTCTTTCTTTATTGCCTATGTATATCAAACTAACAATGGATAATATTATACTTAATATGTTAAAAAAATTCTTTAGTATATCGATGCTATCATCCTGAATGGATGTAGATAATAGCACGGTTTTAAAAGAATAAATAAAATAAAAGGAAAAAAATAAAACACTTAACTTGAATTTTTTGCTTTCGCTTATCATTTAATCACCAATTATTTATTTTTCAATGAAAACAAAAAACCCCTATATATATACATTAGCATGGAAAATAATGATGCCATAACATTCCCCTTATGAATATTTCTAAGATTCTTCCAGTGCCACTTTGCTGCCACCCTCTTATTAGAAGATAACGAACCATCGACCTTAACCATATTAACCAGCGCCTTATGAATTATATTAATATACTTATATTCATTCAGAATCTGAATAATAAACACAAAATCTTCATGCCCAACTTTGGTAAATCTAAACTTATCATTATAAACAAAACCAATACTTGAGAAACAGACTCTATACTTTTTATTAATAAACCCTTTCATATCCAGAACATCTAGGTCTGTTTTAATTATATTTTCATTATTCCCAGTATAAATATATTCGGACACAACCACTTTATCTCCCCCATTCAGACGCTTAACTTGTAATTCTAATTTTTCATTCTCCCAGATATCATCCGAATCGATAAAAAACACGAAATCGCCACTTCTTGCTTGGGCTAAGCCTTTATTTCTAGTTAACGCAACACCTTCATTTCTTTCATTTATAATAAATTCGATCCTGGAGTCTTTTATTTCAAATATTTTGTTCAAAGTTCCATCAGTTGAACAATCATCGATTATTATCAACTTCCAGTCTTTATAGGACTGATTCAATATAGATTTAATTGCATCCCCTACAAACCTTTCAGCATTGAAACAAGGCATTATAATTAGCACTTCATTTTTTCTCATGGACTGCCCAGCCTTTGTCTAAAAATTTGAATATGGGTTGTAAAAAAAACGATGTAAAAGGATTGATGATTCTGAACTTCAAAAAAAATGCAATTAACCTATCAAAACATTTAGCCTTAGAGTTAAAAGCATATTGAAATTTTAATTTCCTATACAAATCACTCAGTCTAGGACTTACAGCTCTTCTCTCTTTTTTTGTTAATCTAAAATAATTTATTAAAATAGATTTCGAGACATTGGTAATTGCTAAGGCAAAAACTTCATTTGGGAGCGTTCTACTTTCCACTTCATGCTCAAGTATGATTAATGTATCTACAAGAGAAAATTGCTTTATTGCTGATCCAGTTGTAATTGAACCTTCTCTTTTCCGATAGCCATAAATTTTTTCGGGAATTACAATCACATCGTTGACTGCAGCATTCAAAAGAGTTGTAACAAAAACGTCCTCATACAAATAACCTTCTGGGAACCGAATGTTATTATAAAAACTTTTCTTAACCACCCTAAGCCAAGAGAAATTCTCTACAGCAATACTATTGTTGCTCTGATTTACGGGTAAGTGACTATGGAAATTCTTCTTTATTTCTTCATTGTTTTTACCCTTCGCATAATCAAAAACAATCATATCTGGATTGCTTTTGCCAATTACTTTCATCAAGGAATATATATAATCAGATCTGAGAATATCATCTGAATCTAAAAATGATATATAATCCCCTTTTGCATAATTCATTCCAAAATTACGAGCACTAGAAAGCCCTCCATTTTCCTTGTGAAGCAGAGATATGTTATTGAATTGAGTAGTGTATCTTGATGCAATTTCAATTGATTTATCTTCACTACCATCATCAACAATTATTATTTCGAAATCTCCATTCTGATGAACAATCGACTCCAGACAGTCTTCGATATAATTTTCAACGTTGAAAACAGGGACTATTATGCTCAACTTATAGCTTTTCATTTATCAGTAAGCTCCATCTCGATGAAGTACAACTCCAACCGTCTTAAATAAAATAACAATATCGTTCCACATAGACCAGTTTTTCACATACCATGCATCAAAATAGACCCGGGTTTCATAATCGACATCGCTGCGGCCGCTTACCTGCCACAACCCTGTCATACCGGGTTTGCTCATCAGATAATAATCGACCTGATCGTGATAGCGTTCCAGTTCCGCCTGAATAATCGGTCTTGGCCCGACCAGACTCATCTCACCCTTGAGTACATTAAACAGTTGTGGTAGTTCATCCATACTGGTACGACGCAATATATCGCCGATACGGGTAATGCGAGGGTCATTTTTCAGTTTAAAGGTCGCGTCCCACTCTGCTTTCGCCTCAGGGTCAGTGGCCAGCAGTTGTTCCAGCAGTTCTTTCGAGTTCACTGCCATCGAACGGAACTTCAGGCATTTGAACGGCTTGCCGTGTTTACCGATACGCTCATGACCATAAATTGCCGGGCCGCCATCTTTTTTTACTTTACTACGGATATAAAGCAGTACCGGGGATAACAGTACAATAATCGCCAGCGATGCACTAATATCAAAAGCACGTTTAACAAAACGAGATGACCATTTTGCCAGGTTCTGATGTACACGGAAGATCATTACTTCGTGGCTAAAGATAAAAGACATATCCGTACTGTCCAGCGGCATACCCCGCAGTGTCGGGATCACCGAAACATAGCGGTAGCCTTTAATCATCAGCTCTCGTAACCAGGTATTGCGTAACTTGCTCTGGTGGTTCTCTACGGCTACGATAAACTGCATCCGTTTATCTACCTCTTTGCCCAGCCAGTCACTTTTATGGTGCAGCAGCGGTATTCCCTGTAATTCATTCTTATCAGTCATGGCAGAGTCGCTATTTATAAAAGCGATAACCCGCAGCCCCATATTGGCTTCACTGCTGATTGCCTGCCAGGCATCGATCGCATTTTTTCCGCTGCCGATAATGATGGTATCCCGCTGCCAAAGTCCTGCTTTGTTTAGCAGTTTTTTAGTCAGCATCCGTAATGCCGGCACCATGATCAGGATCAGTATCCAGGTCAGTACCCAGAGATAACGGGAGAAATACCACTTAGCGAAAGCGACAATAGCAATTTCAAATACTGCGAAGATAATCAGTGTGCGTAATATCTCTTTTAGCTCAAACCAGAACGTCTTGCGGTAAAAGTAATGACGTAACCGAAAGGCAAACCAGCCAATACAGCATACTGCCAATCCCCAGTGCAGGTTAATCCAGCCTTCGGTAGGGCCGTCAGGAATACGTTGCGGAAAATGACTCAGGGTCAGTTGTAAAATTCCCCTGGCAATATAAATCGCCAGGGTAAATCCAATAAAATCAGACAGGATCAGCATTATACTGACCCAAAAATTGCGTGTTACGCGCGTCATGGTTTCCTCACCAGCATCCCGTGCCCGGGGAGATAATAAAGCGAATGGATTAAAAGGATTCAGTAAACAGGCAGGATGAATTCGTCTGCTGAAATTAACGGCCCGCCTGGCGGGCCGTTTTTACTACTTTTTATCGTCGTAGGAATAGCCATAATGGCTATAGCCATAGCCGTAATAGCTGCTGGCTTTTTTGATAACACCGTTCAGAATACAGCCCTTAATTTCTATCCCGCTTTGTTCAAAGCGTCTGACACTGACTTCCATCTCTTTCGCGGTGTTCTGCTCGAAACGGGCCACCAGCAGGGTGGTGCCGGCATAACGGCCGATAATTGCGGCATCCGTTACCGCCAGTATTGGCGGAGTATCTACCAGTACCAGATCGTAATTCTGACTCGCCCACTCGATCAGTTGCTGAAAACGTGAATGCATCAGCAGTTCTGCCGGGTTTGGCGGGTTAGTGCCACGGGAAAGAAAATCAAACCCTGCCGCCGCAACCGGTTTTATCCCCTGCTGTACCGTGGATTTACCGGAAAGAATATCCGACAGCCCATGCTCCGTACTGTGGTGGAAAATCTGATGGGCATAACCTTTACGCATATCCGCATCGATAAACAGTACCTTCTGACCACTCTGGGCGATCACGGCTGCCAGATTGGTGGTAACAAAGGTTTTACCTGCGTTCGGGCTGGCACCGGAAATCATCAGAACATTGTTACCTGCCTCCATCATGGCAAAATGCAGGCTGGTACGCAGGCTGCGTACCGCCTCGATAGCCAGGTCGGCCGGATTATCCACCGCCAGGAAACTGGTGTTCTCCTGCTTTTTACCTTTAACCTTCAGCGAGCGTTTCGGGGTCTGGCGTGCCATCCATTCGGAGACTGGGACACTGGCATACACATTAATACCCAATTCTTCCAGTTGTTCCGGCGACTCAATACCACGACGCAAAAATACACGTAATAAAACAAGTCCAACCGATATGACTCCCCCTAATACAATTCCAATCAAGAGAATTAAAGATTTTTTAGGTTTTACCGGCTTAGGCTCAGTAATAGCACTATCAATGATACGTACATTACCTATAGCGCTGTTTTTAGCGATATTCAGTTCCTGCTGACGGTTCAGCAACTGCATATACACGGCCTGGCCGGATTCCACATTGCGGCTTAAGCGCAATACTTCCTGCTGGGTCGCCGGCATGCCGGATACCTGCTGGTTCAGTTTTGCTTTTTCCTGTTGTAAAACTTTACGTTTTTCCAGCAATGCTTTGTAGGTCGGATGGTCTTTAGTGAATAGCTGCGAAACCTCCGCTTCACGGAAGGTCAGCTGATTCAGCTGATTATCCACATTCACTACCTGGTCCAGCGTCGAGCGGGCCTGCAGATTCAGGTCTACCGAATCACTGCGCTTGCGGTAAGCACTCAGTTTATCTTCCGCACTGTCGAGCTGGGCGCGCACCTGTGGTAACTCCTGGTCCAGGAACTGCAGGCTCTTACTGTCCTGAGCTGCCTGCAGGTCAATATTCTGTGCCAGATAGTTATCGCTGATACTGCGTAACGTTTTCTGGATCAATTCCGGGTCACTGCCGGTCAGGGTCAGGTTTAACATCCCGGTATCTTTCCCCTGGTCTGCGGCAGAGAAAGATTGCTGCAGATTATTAATGGCATCCAGCCAGCTAATATAGTTAACCGTAAACTCCGTGCCAGGTGCTGCCTGCAGATCGTTGATCAGTAATGACAGGCCCTTGGCTTCCAGTAACTGACCGATATGGCCCTGCAGATTGTAACCACCACCGGTTAAGCGATAATTACCGTTTTCTTCGGCGGTCAGGGTCAGGGTGGGCACTTTCCCTTTTTGCTGAGCCACGTAGATTCGACCAACGGAGACTTTACCTGGCTGATGACCGGTCAGTCTGGCCCAGCCCCGGCCAAAGACCGGAAAGTAATTCTGTGTGACCTGAGCCTGTAAGTTCAGGTCATCGACCGTCTTACCGAGGATCATACGCGACTGTAATAACGCAATTTCCGGCGCAGATTGTGGCTGACTGCCCGGCAGCATCTGACTAAGATTACTTAATAGTGCATTTCCTTGTTTCTGTTCTATCTGAATCAGCGCATCGGCCTGGTAGACCGGGGTGGCAAATAATGCATAAACAATGGCCAGCACGGTAAACAGTGCCGTAATACTGATTATCAGTTTCCGGTGATCAATCAGCTCACCGAGTAACCTTCCCAGGTCAATTTCATCGTTGTCCGGCGAAGCCGGCTTATTCGTTAAAGAAGAAGACATGCAATAACTTCCTAAAGTTAACCGCCCAGCTTGCGGGTCCATTCTGTCGCGGACTGGTCCAGTAGCTGATAGACAAATTCAAACGCTTCCATACTCTGGCGATACGGATCCGGGATCTCTTTATTCCCCAGCCAGTGACCAAACAGCAAAGTCTTGCCGCGGGCTTCCGGGGCAATTTTTGTCACCTGTTCAATATGATGTTTTTCCATCACCAGGATCAGGTCATACTGACGGCCCAGTTTACCGGTGAATTGCTGGCCTTTATGACCATCAAGAGAAAGACCATGCTTTTCCGAAACCGCGATGGCCGAGGCATCTGCCGCATGATCTGCCAGCGCCCCCACCCCTGCCGAGTCTATTTTTTTTCCGGGTAAAGCACGGCGCAGTAACCGCTCACCGATCGGTGAACGGCAGATATTACCGGTACAGACCACTAACACTGAATTAAACATAATCAATCCCAGGTTTTGATGTAATGGGCCGTTTCGGTCATGTTATAAACGCCGGTAATGGTCGGTACCAGCTGGGAAATAACGCGGTTCCAGCGCACCACCGGTGCAGTAGTTACATAGACAATATCGTACGGACGCAACTGGAATTCGGTAGACAGCACCATGGTCGAGGCATCTTTGGCATTCAGCTGATAAATATTGGCAATCCGGCCATCTTTATCTTTCGGGATCTGACGAATAACGAAAATCCCGGAGGCATCCGCATACTGCTGGTTAACGCCCTGAGCACTGCTCAGTGCTTCCGCCAGAGTCATGCCACTGCGGTCAATTTTCAGGGTACTCTGCTGGCCGACTTCACCCATTACAAAGACTTTCTGATCATCATTACGCGGTACATACAGAATATCGCCCGGATACAGCATATGGTTCTGCATCAGGTCCCCTTTCTGCATCAAAGCCTGCAGAGAGATTATCTGATCTTTACCGTTATGGGTCAGTACCACATGGCGCCAGTCTGCATCTGCTGAAAGTCCGCCGGCGGCATTAATTGCATCCATAACCGTTAATGGCACGTTGGTGATCGGCTGCTGACCGGACTTATTCACTTCACCGGTCACATACGCCTTCTGGGAGCGGAAGGCGGCAACACTGACATCCACCTGCGGGCTTTCAATATAAGTTGCCAGACGGCGGGCGATTTCTACCCGTACTTCGTCCAGGGTTTTTCCGGCAACATGGACTTTACCGATATAGGGGTAAAAGATATCACCATCGGCACCGACCCAGTTTCCGGTATCGCTGGCACTGCGGTAAGTCCCCGCCGGGGTGGTCAGTTCCGGATGGTCATAGACGGTGATCATTAATACATCACCCGGCCCGATACGGTACTGATAGCTGCTGAGCAGGCTATCCAGTTGCGGGTTAGGCTGTGCCATTACCGGGGCCGGACGTAACTGATCAATCAGGTCCGGAGTCATCGGGTAGACATTAACCAGTTTATCCCAGTCGTAGTCGCTGTCCGGCAGCTCCACCACGTTTTTACGCAGGCTGTTCAGTCCCTGCCCGGGGATCATGGTACAGCCGCTCAGCAACCCTACCAGAGCTGCCGCGGCCGTTAGTTTTAGTGCGGTTGTTTTCATCAATTTATTTCATCAGTTATTAGTAGACACTGCTGACTGTGACCGTTCCGTGGCATTTACATCTCTCTGCCGGGCATCCCTGCCGCTATCTTCTGAGCTGTAATCGTTGATAGTCAGTATTCGTTACAGATTAAACGGGACTTCCAGTGCGGCACTGGCCCCCAGGTCATTATTATCGTTATGGTTTGCATCGGTATACCAGGTCCCCAGGTTCAGACGGACCGATTTATACACATCGCCGCCCCAGCCCACCTGAACCCCTTTCAGGGTATCCGCATGCGGGAAAGCGCGGTTGATACTCTGGTTATCCGGGTTTACTTTGGCGTAGAACAATCGCAGGCTCCAGCGCTGGTTATCTTCGGTGACCAGCTCGGTTTTGGCTGCCAGTAACTGACCGTCACCGCCTATGCTGTCACCCAATGCATAGCCCTGCTGGTAGTAACCATTTTTATAAATATGGTGGGTATAGCTATAGTTCGTACGTTTACCCATATCGGTTCGGGTATCATGTCCTTCCAGATACCAGTTCAGAGCATTTTTCCCGAGGCTGTAATGGCCCTCAATCCCCGCCAGATACATATTGGCTGACGGTAATAATCCGGCTTCATCTTCGCCGATCAACTGCCCGTAAATACTGATAGGGATCCCGAGGGTCGGCTCCAGTTTCAGCCGCGCATCAAACCCGGCCAGCTGGTTGCCTGGCTCATTCGGATCATAAGGAGCTGTATTATCTTCACCGGCAAAACCGTCCCAGAAATTACGTAGCGACTGCGGACGCCCTTCTCCTCCCCACTGCATAATACGGCTGGCACCCAGTTCCAGTGACTGCCACGGGGAGATGCTTAAACGCATCCCGATAATTTTAGTATGTGGCACAGCACTGTACTGTGATTCCTGAGCCGCAGAAATCTGGTACTGCCACGGGCCAACCCAGTTCAGCCACCAGGTTTCCGGGGCTGTTTGCTGGTCACGCTGCAGCATAAAGCCGGTCAGCGGTCGTGCAGCATCGGAACGGATCAGGCTGCCTTCATAGCCAGGCCCCCACCACTGCGGCGTCTGACCGAAAGAAAGCCACTGCCCCCAGATTTTAACTGCACCGTAGCTGCTATTCAGGTTGGCACGGGAAGGCGACCCTATCTGTTCGCCGCCCTCCAGGTTCCCCTGCAGGTTAACATCCCACCAGTCTCCGCTGTTACTGGCCGTTACCGACAAACGGTTATCGGCAGGCGTTGACTGTGCAAAAGGTTTAGGCTGGCCGGAATTGCCGGTGGAGGTATAAGCATTGACACGAACATCTGATTTCAGCGTCCGCAGACGCTGCTGAACCCGCTCAATCGCCAGCTGTTCAGAAGCATAAGAAGGATGGGCTTTGTCCAGTGCTGCTTCAATGGCATCCTGGCTTAACGGCCAGGTACTCAGGCTGAGGTTAATGACCCCGCGGTCGGCCAGCCAGCTCAGATCCGAGCGCAAATCACTGTCCGGTAAAACCAGGCCGGCGGCGAAACTATTGGTGGCTGGCAACACAGCCAGGCCGATAGCCAGGGCGAGCAGGCATTTTTTAATGCTGCGCTGCTTTCTGACCGGCGGCAATTCCGCCCCGGTAAAGGTTTTCTGCATCTGAGCTTTCTCCTTTCCTTTGCTGTCCCGCCGCGAACACCGGCTTGATCTCCACCGACGGTTAAGAATAAGTGATAATGAAATAATATCCGTTTTTTGTATTGTTATACGAAATACAACAATACGGCTGCGAAAAGTGTCACAGCCCCCGGAGGTCCGTGGGGAGACCTGCCAGCCTGACGGGCACACCTGCCCTTTCTTTACTGAATGCCTATGAAAATAGCAGAAATTGACAAATATCTGGTGTTATTTTACCGCAAAATGGTAAAAATCTTATAAATTCAGGCACGCTACCGCCCCTGGCTCACAGCTACCAGTACACTCCCTGCAAAAGACAACATATTTTCCCTGCACATACACTGCGTTTATCCCGCTAGCCGGCCGGTGATTGTGTACTCATTTATTGAGAAAACCCTGATAAATGCTTAACAATGACCAAACAACGCAGGAAATTCTGAACAATTATTAAGAATTAATAAAGGCAAAGATATAGATAAATTCCTGGTTTTTTACTGTTACTGACAATATTGATTAAAATACCACCACATCTGCTTTTTATGACTGATAAGTCTCTGATTTTTACCCTGCATGCAATCTTTATCGTGACAGATATATTTACTCTTTTTTGATAGTTCATCGATATGGACCCGCATTCAGACCCATGGGGGCAGAAAGTCAGTGAGTTGGCATAAAGAAGCGAAAGGGAGCGGAGGTGACAGAAGCTGCCTGCCTGGCGTGGAAAAACGATCACAGGCTGCATTGAAGAACCGGCCAGACACCGTATCTGCACAGACAAAAGAATGACTCACAAGATACTGACAAACGACCGGGTACCGTCAGTGCGGAAATCTCAATGGCCAGCCGATCACGCCGCGGGAGGGCATTAATCAGAGGATGGAGTAAACAAGATCGCGTCAGCCCCGCGATTTACCGGATACAACTAAAACGCCTGGCCGGAGCCAGGCGTGGTGAGGTGCAAATAATACGCTGCCCGCAGGCTTATTTGCTTTCCGGGCGCAGTGCCGGGAACAGGATAACGTCGCGGATGGTATGGCTGTCGGTAAACAGCATCACCATACGGTCAATACCAATGCCCAGACCGGCGGTCGGTGGCAGACCATGTTCCAGTGCGGTGACATAATCTTCGTCGTAGAACATCGCTTCATCATCACCGGCATCTTTCGCATTAACCTGCTGACGGAAACGTTCCGCCTGGTCTTCAGCATCATTAAGCTCGGAGAAGCCATTACCGATTTCACGGCCGCCAATAAAGAATTCAAAGCGGTCCGTAATTTCCGGATTTTCATCATTACGACGGGCCAGCGGAGAAACTTCTGCCGGGTACTCAGTAATAAATGTCGGCTGGATCAGCTGGCTTTCTGCGGTCTCTTCAAAGATTTCGGTAACCACACGGCCCAGGCCCCAGCTTTTCTCTGTTTTGATCCCCAGAGATTGCGCCAGCGCAACGGCTTTATCAAAGTCATCCAAATCACTCAGTTCGGTTTCCGGACGGTATTTTTTGATAGCTTCGCGCATGGTCAGGCGGGCAAAAGGTTTACCGAAATCGAAAATCTGATCACCATAAGTGACCTGGCTATGGCCCAGCACGGACTCTGCCAGTGTACGGAACAGACTTTCGGTCAGCTCAATCAGGTCATTGTAATCCGCATAAGCCATATAGAGTTCCATCATAGTGAACTCAGGGTTATGACGCGGAGAAATACCTTCATTACGGAAGTTACGGTTGATTTCAAATACACGGTCGAAACCACCCACCACCAGACGCTTCAGATACAGCTCCGGAGCAATACGCAGGTACATATCAATGTCCAGCGCATTATGATGAGTAACAAACGGACGTGCAGAAGCTCCGCCAGGGATCACCTGCATCATCGGCGTTTCTACTTCCATAAACTCACGCTCAACCATAAACTGGCGGATACCGGCCATGATTTTTGAACGGATACGGAACGTATTGCGGGACTCTTCGTTAGCAATCAGGTCCAGATAACGCTGACGATAGCGCGTTTCCTGGTCCGCCAGACCGTGGAACTTATCCGGTAACGGACGCAGTGCCTTCGTCAGCAGGCGCAGTTCGCTACAATGAATGGATAACTCACCGGTTTTGGTCTTAAACAGCTTGCCACGTGCACCGAGGATATCGCCGAGGTCCCATTTTTTAAATTGTTCGTTATAGTAACCTTCCGGCAAATCATCCCGTGACACATATAACTGAATACGGCCACCGGCATCCTGCAGGGTAACAAAGGAAGCTTTACCCATAATACGACGGGTCATCATACGGCCGGCAACACTCACCTCGATACCGGTCGCTTCCAGCTCTTCGTTTTCTTTCGCATCAAACTCAGCATGCAGCTTATCTGACTGAGTGTCGCGGCGGAAATCGTTAGGGAATGCCACGCCGTTCTGGCGCAGTGCGGCCAGTTTCTCACTACGGCTTTTCAGCTCGTTATTGAGTTCCCGGATGGCATCAGCCTGCTGTGGTTGTTGTTCAGACATGGGTTTTCCTTATAAACCTGCTTTCAGACTTGCTTCAATAAACCGGTCAAGGTCGCCATCCAGCACTGCCTGGGTATTGCGCGTTTCCACGCCGGTACGCAGATCTTTGATCCGCGAATCATCCAGTACATACGAACGGATCTGGCTGCCCCAGCCGATATCGGATTTGTTATCTTCCAGTGCCTGCTTCTCGGCATTTTTCTTCTGCATTTCCAGCTCATACAGCTTAGCTTTCATCTGCTTCATGGCCTGATCTTTGTTCTTATGCTGAGAACGGTCATTCTGGCACTGGGTGACGGTGTTGGTCGGAATATGGGTAATACGTACCGCCGACTCGGTCCGGTTTACGTGCTGACCGCCCGCACCGGAGGCGCGATAAACGTCAATGCGCAGGTCGGCCGGATTGATGTCGATATCAATATTTTCGTCCACTTCCGGATAAACAAACGCAGAACTGAAGGACGTATGGCGACGACCACCGGAATCGAACGGACTTTTACGTACCAGGCGGTGAACACCGGTTTCGGTACGTAACCAGCCAAAGGCGTATTCTCCCGAAATACGGATAGTGGCCGATTTAATTCCGGCAACATCCCCTTCGGATTCTTCGATAACTTCGGTTTTAAACCCTTTATCTTCCGCCCAGCGCAGGTACATACGCAGCAGCATATTGGCCCAGTCCTGTGCTTCGGTACCCCCGGAGCCTGCCTGCAGGTCGATATAACAGTCTGCGCTGTCGTATTCGCCGGAGAACATACGACGGAACTCAAGATCAGCCAGTTTCTTATCCAGCTCGTCCAGCTCGGCTATCGCTTCATTGAAGGTCTCTTCATCGTCCGCTTCAATAGCCAGTTCCAGCAGGCCATTGACATCTTCCAGCCCCTGAGTCATCTGGTTCAGTGTGCTGACAACGGCTTCCAGAGATGAGCGTTCTTTACCCAGAGCCTGGGCGCGTTCCGGATCATTCCAGACATCAGACTGTTCCAGCTCGGCGTTTACTTCTTCGAGACGTTCGTTTTTAGCATCATAGTCAAAGATACCCCCGAAGCAGCAGGCTGCGTTCATTGAGGTCCTGGATGCGATTTTTAACCGGATTAATTTCAAACATGGCTTCAGATATCTTTTAGTTGGTCGGTTAATGGCTTAATTCAGGCCACATAGTCTACCGGAAAGGTGATGTTTCGGGTATCCCTTATGCCATCGCATAATGGCTTTTGTTTCAGGGAAAGTCCCGCCTATTGTCTGCCGCTCAGGCCACGGGCCAAAGATGCTCAATCAATAACTGTACATTTCGCTGACCACGGAATTCGTTAATATCGAGCTTATAGGCAATTTCGGCCTGCTGAACGCTGTTATCCGGCCACAGGCGCGTATCTATATTGAACGCGATCCCATCCAGTAAGGGGCCGCCGCCCACCGGCTCCAGCATCAGTTTCAGATGCCGTTCGCCCACCAGTCGCTGCTGCAGCAGCCTGAATTTACCGTCAAATACCGGCTCAGGGAACGCCTGGCCCCAGGGCCCGGCTTCACGTAATAGCTCTGCCGTCTGCAGCGTCAGCTCACTGCCGGCAAGCTCGCCATCAGACCAGATCACGCCCTGCAGTTGCGCGGCATCCAGCCACTCACCAGCAATCAGCGCGAACTGCTGACGAAAAGTTTCAAACTGATCTTCATGCAGCGATAATCCGGCGGCCATCGCGTGTCCACCGAACTTCAGGATCACCCCCGGGTTCAGGGTATCCAGCCGCTCCAGCACATCACGCAAATGAAGCCCGGGAACCGAACGTCCGGAACCTTTCAGCGTTCCGTCGCCGGCGGGAGCAAACGCAAACACCGGCCGATGGAAACGTTCTTTCAGCCGTGAAGCCACAATGCCAACCACACCCTGATGCCACTGCGGGTGGTAAAATGCCAGTCCGTGAGGCAATTGCTGATGCTGCTGTACCAGGGAATCGCACAGGCTCAGAGCTTCAGCCTGCATGCCCTGTTCAATCTCTTTACGGGTCTGGTTCAACGCATCCAGTTCGCTGGCCAGCATCCGCGCCTGCTGTATATCGTCGGTTAACAGCAATGAAACGCCGACCGACATATCATCCAGACGCCCTGCCGCATTCAGCCGTGGACCAAGGGCAAAACCGAGATCACTGGCGACCAGCCGGGATGAAGGACGGTTAGCGACCTCCAGCAAGGCACGGATCCCCGGGCGACATTTACCGGCCCGGATCCGTTGCAAGCCCTGCCAGACCAGGATGCGGTTATTAGCATCCAGCGGAACAACATCCGCCACTGTCCCTAAGGCAACCAGGTCCAGTAATTCGGCCAGATTAGGCTGGGGACGGTCAGCAAAACCGTTGTGCTCACGCAAACGGGCTCGTAAAGCAAGCATCAGGTAAAATGCGACCCCGACACCGGCCAGTGAGCGGGAAGGAAAGCGACAACCGGTCAGATTCGGGTTAACAATCGCTGCGGCCTCCGGCAGCGTATCGCCAGGCAAATGGTGGTCGGTGATCACCACCGGGATATCATACTGGTTTGCCAGCGCCACACCGGCGTGGGAAGAGATCCCGTTATCCACAGTGAGTATAAGTTCGGCCCCAAGGGATCTGGCTTGTTCGACGACTTCCGGGCTTAGCCCGTAGCCATCCTCAAACCGGTTAGGCACCAGAAAGGTGATATTTTCTGTGCCCATCGCCCGCAGTGCCAGCAGGGAAAGTGCTGTACTGGTCGCACCATCGGCATCAAAATCGCCTACCACGACAATGCGTTTGCCGCTCAGGATCGCCTGGTGCAGCAGTTCAGCGGCCGACTCAATACCGTTCAGCGCCTGCCAGGGTAACAGGGCTGACGCCCCGCGCTCCAGTTCGCTGGACGCAGTGACCCCGCGCAGATGATACAGACGACGCAATAATGCCGGCATCTCCGCCGGCAATTGCACATCCCCTTCCGGCTGCCGACGGCGCAGCTGTGAAACCTGTTGTTCTGTCAAAAGTTACTGCCCTGCTTTCAGACTATCGAGATATTTTTTCAGGTCTTCCGGCCCCTGGTAACCCGGGATCATTACCCCGGTATCCGTCAGTATGGCCGGCGTGCCCTGGATACCATACATCAGGCCCAGCTGGTACTGACGGGCCAGGTTGATATTGCAGGTTGCTGCGGGCGGCACGTTACCGTTCATGGCATCATCAAGCGCTTTTTTACGATCTGCTGCACACCAGACGGAAGTCATCGCTTTTGCAACATCTCCGCCCATTCCTTCCCGCGGGAAGGCCAGGTAACGTACGGTAATACCTAATGCATTATAGTCAGCCATCTGCTGATGCAGCTTGTGGCAATAGCCACAGGTGATGTCGGTAAATACGGTGACCACATGCTGCTGTTTCGCTGCTTTATAAATGATCATATCCGGTACCATCTGTTCCACTTTCTTATCCAATTGGCGGAAAGTGACATTCACCGGATGCGGGCCACTGACATCATAGAGTGGTCCCTGAATCATCTGTTTGCCGTCTTCGGTGATATAAAACACACCGCTGTCGGTCAGCACTGTTTTCATGCCTGGCAGGGGTGAAGGCTGGATATCGGTGACTTTCACCCCCAGTTTCTGCAGGGTGCTCTGAATGGCGGAATCATCTGCCTGTGCCAGTCCGGTAAATGCGGAGCACAGCAGTGCGACTGCTAAGAGAGTTTTTTTCATGAAACGGATGTCCTTTTCATCCCGAAGCTCAGGCCCGGGGATGGTGCTGTTGATGTAACTGACGCAGCCGTTCATTGGCTACATGGGTATAAATCTGAGTCGTCGAGAGATCACTGTGACCAAGCAGCATCTGTACTACCCGTAAATCTGCCCCGTGATTTAGCAGATGCGTAGCAAAGGCATGGCGCAGCACATGCGGTGACAGACTTTCGCTGTCGATACCGGCAATCACGGCATAATGTTTAATCCGGTGCCAGAATGTCTGCCGGGTCATTTGCCGGGCGCGGGAACTGGGAAACAGGATATCCAGCGTCTGCCCCTGAATGAGCCATGGGCGACCGTATTCCAGATATTGTTCCAGCCAGTAGATGGCTTCTTCACCCAACGGAACCAGGCGCTCTTTATCGCCTTTACCTAACACACGCACCACCCCCTGACGCAGGCTGACATCGCTCAGCGATAAACCTACCAGTTCTGAAACCCTCAGGCCGGTGGCATAAAGCAGTTCCAGCATCGCTTTATCACGCAATTCCAGCGGGATTTCGGTCGAGGGTGCCTGCAGCAGACGCTCTATTCGCGACTCACTTAAATCTTTCGGTAAACGTTGTGGCAATTTAGGCGAGGATAGTACGGCCGTCGGATCATCGCTACGCTGTTTCTCGCGGTACAGGTACTGAAACAGTCGTCGCATCGCACTGAGTTGCCTGGCCGAACTGCTTGCTTTGGCCCCTTGTTCCAGGCGTTCAGCAAGGAAGTTCTGCAAATCCGCCGCGGTGATGGTTAGCAGAGAAAGCCCCTGAGGTTTCATCCAGTCGGTCAATTGCTGCAGATCCTGGCGGTAGGAAGACAGGGTGTTTTCTGCCAGATTACGTTCAATCCAGACAGTATCGAGAAACACCTCTGCTATGCGCAGATTGTCATCGTGTTGCTGATTATCCTGCACTGTTCCTCCGCTTTTTTAGGTGCTTTGCCACAGGTTTTGACGCGCTATTATGCCTGAAATTCCCGGAGAATGGCTAAAACAATATGGGGAGGGGGGAGAGTTTTACAAAGTGGGGGCCAGGGGGAAACCGGGTGGGTAGCCCGGAGAGAACCGGGGGATCTTTGTCTCAGGCCGGTGAGTATTCCATTCGTGGCTTTTTTGTGTAAGTACGGTGAGTATTCCGTTCGCTTTGTGGTAAGGCTTGCTGCCTGTAATCCGCCGTGGGCGACCGGGCAAAGGGCGCATGGCCGCGCCCTCTGCACTCCCTGCCTTGCGACAGGCCTGCCCGCCGCTACGCGGTACCTTCACTCATTCATGTGTCCTTCACGGACCGGTCATGATTCGCTCCTGCTCAGCATGACCTCTCGCCGCGTCCATGCGGCTCGTCCTGGCCACATTCACTCGCTCAGCGGTGCGATGTCGCGGTAAGTCACCGGGTTGGTGGCCCGGAGAACACCGGGTGATTTTTGTCTCAGGTTTGTGAGTGTTCGGTTCATCTGTAGTTTTTTAATCAGTACGGTG
>NZ_JMPR01000049.1 GCF_000735525.1 Tatumella ptyseos ATCC 33301
AGTTGTCCGTTGTTTTTCATCCCGGCACGGTGAATATTCCGTTCGCTTTATAATAAGGCATACTGCCTGTAATCCGCCGTGGGCGGCCGGGCAAAGGGCGCATGGCCGCGCCCTCTGCACTCCCGGCCCTGCGACAAGCCTGCCCGCCGCTTCGCGGTACCTTCACTCATTCATGTGTCCTTTACGGACCGGTCATGATTCGCTCCTGCTCAGCATGACCTCTCGCCGCGTCCCTGCGGCTCGTCCTGGCCACATTCATTCGCTCAGCGGTGCGATGTCGCCCGACCAACAGTGCAGTCATCCGCGGAAAAGCGGATAAGATTTTTGTCTCTGGTTTGTGGGTAATAAGTTCGTCCGTTGTTTTTCATCCCGGCACGGTGAATATTCCGTTCGCTTTGTTGTCTGGCATGCTGCCTGCACCCAGCTGCGGGCGACCGGGCAAAGGGCGCATGGCCGCGCCCTCTGCACTCCCTGCCTTGCGACAAGCCTGCCCGCCGCTCCGCGGTACCTTCACTCATTCATGTGTCCTTTACGGACCGGTCATGATTCGCTCCTGCTCGGCATGACCTCTCGCCGCGTCCCTGCGGCTCGTCCTGGACACATTCATTCGCTCAGCGGTGCGATGTCGCCCTGCCAACGATGCAAGCATCAGATAAGAAGACATTTTCCGTATTTTAAAAGACTAAACACGGGGACCACTGCCCGGAGAGCAGGTTTTGGGGCGCTATCCGCAGCGCCGAACGCAGAGTGACGGCCAGGCTGAGCCGGCAGGGACGCCGGCGAAAGCACGGTTGAGCCAGGACGGCGAATCCGGGCGGGCCGTCAGGCCGGAGCGATAAGTGAGGGGACAGCGAGGACCTTCGCCAGGCGCGGATTGTTAAGGCCCGCGCCTTCGGGCCTTAATCCGGCCGCTGCCACGCGGCAACTGCAACTACTTCACGTATGACGGGCGGAATCTGCTCAGAGCGGATACACGGGAAACAGGATAATTTGTTTGTGTCAGCACGGTGAATATTCCGTTCGCTTTGTGGTAAGGCTTGCTGCCTGCATCCCGCTGCGGGCGACCGGGCAATCATCAGATAAGAAGACATTTTTCGTATTTTAAAAGACTAAACACGGGGACAACTGCCCTGATAAAATGATCTCCAGAGGATCATTCTCTGTGTCCGGCTTATTGGCTTGAATATAAACGCCGATATATCTGCACAAACACCCCTGTTTGAGAATGAATATTGCCGACCGTAACCTCATCATTGGTCGCCCGACTTTTCCAACACTCGGCTTCAACATCACAAGACGCCCGGGGCTCATACCCCTCTGATTTCAGGTAGTCCCTGATACTCCGGGTGTCAGAAACACCATAAAACTTCACAGTGAAGACATTAGCTTCTGTGCCTGTAATCCTCCCAAATTCAAATTTATAATCACTTGATACCCTTGGCATTTTTTTTAATAATTCCGGGGTGTAATATTCATACTGGCGTTGATTTTCCCTGGTATAATATGCGCTGCTGGCAAATTCCATCCTGATATACGGCCAGCCAATAACCAGGCCAATACCAACTATGCCAATCACCCCAATCAGAGCGACGCCAGACTTCCTCATAATCCCATCCTGCTATTGCTGGAACCCAGTACCACAAACGTCCTGTCATGCCGGGGAAGTATCACGTTTCCGGACAGAAAGTCGTTATAAGGAATTACCGTTCTCATGAACAGCGGTAACTCCCCTTTACGGGGCCGGGAATTTGGGGATCTTTCCGGGTCGGGGAACAACAGAGGTTGAAACGTTTTGTTCTTCCAGTTACCGATTTTGCCGTAGTAATCCCAGCGTTTCAGAGCGTCCTCCCTGCTTACAGGCCGGAGCTGAGGAAAAGGATCCTGAATCGATACCACACGGTAAAACCCCAACAGATCGGAGACCAAATCCTCACCGCTGAAACCGCTATCCGTCACTAAGTTATTGGGAAACATCTCCTGGAATGCCTCAAACTTGCATGCCATCGTCATCATCATCGCCAGGGCAATGCTTTTCTGTTCCCGGTAAGGTCGCCCTCTACGGATACGCCAGGTCATCACCTTACCTGAACGGATCAATCCAAAAGGTGACGTCATTCCCTGTGCATACCTGACATCATAAAATTCCTTCCCTGATGATTCACCCTGTGACATTAATCGCAAAAGATCCCGAATGTCCGAGCCCCAGGCATGCCCCAGGTCTACCCAGCCAAGTACTTCCGTATAAACTATCCCGTACTTTGCTGTGCTTGCCTCTCTGCCATCAATAATTTCTGATCGCTTACTCATCCTGAGTGTCCTTTCCCTATGTTCGTTCTGTCTGCATCTCACTTACTGCGTTTACCGCTTCAGGCTCTTACAGACTCAAACAACTCCTCTTACCAAAAGTTCGCCAGAATCGAACGCCGAAAATTGTCCAGACATGCATGACTATGCACCAGGCCGACTGATGGAAGGCTTCAGTATGGATCCAGACCAGGAGACACGAAAGTAGCATCAGGCCTGGCAGAAAACAGTGAACAGAGACGCAATTTATTACGTCACCTATCGCCGCGTCGGTACGTAGTTCCGCGGGAAAGCGGAAGATTTTTCGTTAGCCGGTCTGCGGGTTTTAAACTCACCTGTTATTTTTATCTCAGACCGTGAATATTCCGTTCGCTTTGTAATAAGGCTTGCTGCCTGCATCCCGCTGCGGGCGACCGGGCAACGGTGCAAACATCACCGGAAAAGCGGAATGTGGTTTTGTTTTAAAACCG
>NZ_JMPR01000050.1 GCF_000735525.1 Tatumella ptyseos ATCC 33301
TCTTAACCCGGCCGCCGCCATGCGGCAACTGAAACTACTGCACGTATGACGGACGGAACCTGCTCAGAGCGGATACACGGGGAAACCGGATGCGTTTTTTATTATCAGCACGGTGAATATTCCGTTCGCTTTGTTGTCTGGCATGCTGCCTGCACCCCGCTGCGGGCGACCGGGGAAAACCCGAATTATGGTTTTGCTTTAAAAGACTGCCCCCGGTACAAGAGGTGCAGGGATCCAGACTCTCCCAAACGGACAGGAACGGTCGGAACCTGCTCTGAGTAAAAAAGAAAAACTATTCCGGCCAGTCAGCCGGGGATCGGAACGCTATTCGTAGCGCAAAAGCCATTAATTGACGGCAGAATGTATTTTTTCTTAGGGTTTATCAGGCATTATTAGATAATTAACTCACTGCACTAAAATTGACTGTCTGAATTAACAAGGTAATTATGAAAATCGGATTATTCTACGGTTCCAGCACCTGTTATACCGAAATCGTCGCGGAAAAAATCCGTGATTTTATCGGTGACGACCTGGTGACATTACACAATGTGAAAGAGGGACCGATAGAAGCGATGCAGCAGTACGACCTGCTGATTATGGGGATCCCGACCTGGGATTTCGGCGAATTGCAGGAAGACTGGGAAGCTATCTGGCCAATGCTGCCTGACCTGCAGCTGCGCGGTAAACCCGTCGCACTCTATGGTATGGGTGATCAGATTGGCTACAGTGAATGGTTTCTCGATGCCCTCGGCATGTTGCATGACCTGCTGAAACCGATGGGCGTAAAGTTTATCGGCCAATGGCCGACCGAAGGCTTTGAATTTATCAGCCTTAAAGCTGTGCTGCCCGAGGGTGATCAGTTTGTCGGGCTGGCTCTGGATGATGTTAACCAGTTCGAAATGACCGATGACAGGGTCGAACGCTGGTGTGAACAGATCCTGACCGAAGTGGAAGAACTGCTGTAAACCCGTCTAGCGTGAATAACTCCGGCAATAGAACCAGTGCATTCGTAATGCCCGCCAGTCCTGTGCGGGCATCGCATCCTGCATCAGCCAGAAGCGCAGGCGCTGCCCCGCAGCGTTTTCCAGAGAAAGTAACACAGCAAAAGGTAACCAGCCCGGATTACCCCGGGTCCGCCAGCTCTGTTGCTGCCAGCGCCATCTTCCCTGCGCATCCACTTCCAGCACACCGCAACGCTCGCGAAAACGTCTGCGGGCCAGCTGCCCCTCCCGCCATACCAGACAAAGAGCCATCAGTTTTAAGATACCTCCGCCCCAGGTCCAGGGGGTAAAAACGACAGCCAGCACGATCAGCGCCTGGACACTGCACTGAATACGGCAGGCCAGCCGGGAGGGGACTAATTCACTCTGCCACCGGGCCGCGTTGCTGGTTACGTTCACGGATCAATTGCACCATTTTTTGGAGATCCGCATCTGCCGGCTCTCCGTTGCCCATCATCCAGTTAAATAAATCCGGATCGTCTGCCCGTAATAAAGCGATAAACGTCTGCTTCTCAGGGTCGGTAAGCGTGTCATATTCATATCTGAAGAACGGCATAATAGCGATATCCAGCTCCAGCATGCCCCGACGGCAGGCCCACTGAATACGGGCTTTATCATTGATACCCGGGGAGGTTTGTTCCGGCATGATTTGTCCTGTGTACGGTTCCTGAGAAAACTCAGTTTACCCCGTAATGCACAGACAGGCGACACTCCCCCGTGACGGAAATTAAAAAACACGGGCGGGCACGCAATTATTCAGGAATACTGAAATTTCCTGCCCGGGCCTATCGCTGCGTACGGGCTAACACTGTCCCTGATTTAAGGAATGCCTGTGACGTCAGATTTTGCCACACTTACGCTTATCGGCTTCGCCATCCTGTCCGGTGCAATGAGCCCCGGGGCCAGTTTTTTACTGGCGGCGAGGACGGCAGTGTCTTCTTCTTTTTCTGCGGCCGCGGCGGTCGCGGTCGGGCTGGCCAACGGGGCGGCTATTTTCGCTGGCATTGCGCTGTCAGGCTTACATGCCGTGCTGCTCTATATCCCGGGCCTCTACCTGACGCTTAAAATCGCCGGCGGGCTGTATCTGTTATGGGTCGCGATAAAAATACTGCGCCGCTCTGCCGGGGCCACCGTCAGCGACGAGCAGAATATCCATCACAGTATCGGACGGGCTTTTCTCTCCGGATTACTGACACAGTTAAGTAACCCGGCGACCGCACTGGTGTTTGCCAGCCTGTTTTCTTCGGTATTAAGCTCAGCTTCCGCGCCCCGGATGTCAGTTACCCTCCCCGCGATGGCATTTATCATCGATGTCTTGTGGTATTTACTGGTGGCTGCTCTGCTCTCTGCCCGCCGGCCGCGTCATGCTTATCTGCGTTACCGTACCCTGATTGACCGATGCAGTGCCGGTCTGCTGGCCTTCACCGGCCTGAAATTGCTGTTCAGGTGATCATTTGCCGGCAGGCTCCCGCCGTATAACGCATTTACCGTGTGGTTTCGCCCTTTTCAGCGGTCGGCCTTTGGTGAATAATGCCCTGAATACGACTGCTAACCCGGCTCAGCCCCGTGCTGATGCCCACTTAAGCCACAGGATGCCCTATGCCAGAAAATACTCTCTCTCAACCGGCAGCCGCAGAGACACTGCCTCTGACTATCGTCGCCCTTGATGACTGGGCACTGGTCACTGCCCGCGGCCCGGACAGTACCAGCTATCTGCAGGGGCAACTGACGCTGGATGTTGCCGCCCTGCCGGAAAATGACCACCGGCTGGCCGCCCATTGTGATGCCAAAGGAAAAATGTGGAGCAGTCTGCGTCTGTTCCATGATACGGAAGATTACGGCTATATCCTGCGCCGTCAGGTCCGTGATGCCCAACTGGCCGCGCTGAAAAAATATGCGGTATTTGCCAAAGTGACGCTGAGTGACGACGACACCCGTCAGCTGACCGGCATTGCCGGACAAGGTGCCCGCGAAGCTCTCGCGGCTCATTTCAGTGAGTTACCGGATCACAACCAGCCCCGGGTTCTGGCAGAAGATCAACTGCTGCTATGGCAGGACTGTCCGGCGGAACGCTTTATTCTGATTGCCGGAAAGGAACAGACCGCCGCCCTTCGCTCAGCAATAAGCCATGCGCAGACCGGCGACAGTCAGCAGTGGCTGGCGCTGGACATTGCCGCCGGCCAGCCGGTGATCGATACGGCCACCAGCGGTGAGTTTATCCCGCAAGCCACTAACCTGCAGGCATTACAGGCGATCAGCTTTAAAAAGGGCTGTTATACCGGTCAGGAGATGGTTGCCCGGGCGAAGTACCGCGGAGCCAACAAACGTGCATTGTACTGGCTGCTGGGCACGGCAGAACAACTGCCGGCCACCGGCGGAGCGCTGGAATTACAGATGGGAGACCGGTGGCGTAAAACCGGCACTGTGCTGGCCGCCGTGAAGCTGAATGATGGCCGGGTGTCCGTACAGGCTGTGCTGAATAATGACCTGGAAGCAGAAAGTGTATTGCGTCCTGAAGGCGACGAAGGCGCAGTATTAACGGTACAACCCCTGCCTTATTCCCTCAGCGAAGAAGAGTAATCTGCCGGTGGCCCGTTAAACGTATTCACCGGGCCCGGCAGACAACCACGCTGGCCGGACGGGCCAGCGACTTTAACGCCGATAACGGAGCCTTCACGGCTCCGCACGGCAGCTTAACGAACATAGAAGTAGATAGCGCAGAAGTGACAGACAGAGCCCCCGAGCACAAAACCATGCCAGATCGCATGATTATAAGGGATGCGCCGCGATACGTAGAATATCACCCCCAGCGAATAGACAATGCCGCCGATCGCCAGCAGCCAGACACTGGCGGATGAAAGCCGGGTCGCCAGCTGATACACCACAATCAGTGACAGCCAGCCCATCAGCAGATACGTGACCAGCGACAGGATCTTAAAACGATGCGCTATCGTCAGTTTAAAAATAATTCCCGCCAGGGCTAAGGCCCAGATCACCACCATTAACGTATGCGCCAGCGGTGATTTCAGTCCGACCAGTAAGAAAGGGGTGTAAGTCCCGGCGATCAGCAGATAGATCGCACAATGGTCGAATTTTTTCAGCCACGGCTTGGCTTTCGGCGAAGGAATAGCGTGATACAGGGTTGAGGCCAGAAACAGCAGGATCATACTGCTGCCGTACAGGGTATAACTGATAAGGGTTATTGCCCCCGCATTGTGTTCAATGGCCCGGGTCAGTAACAGTACAAGTCCGACAACTCCGAACAGGCATCCCAGTCCGTGGCTGATGCTGTTAGCCACCTCTTCGGCCAGAGAATATCCCTTCGGAAATAAACGATGTTGTGTCATGCAGGCTTCCTGATTTCAGTACGTTGTTTCCGATAGTGCACAGGTAGCGTAGCGAAGAATATTTTCAGTGTACAGGTGTAAGCTGATTTTTTTTGTGAATGCCTATGTCCACCGGCAGCGAAAAACCCCGGGGCCGGTGTGGTCAGTGATTACCCGGCATTCACGGCACCACGTCGTTGCCGTACCGGACAAAATGCAGATCATCATGCCATTGTCCTGCCAGATAAAAACTCTGTGACTGCCGTTCTGTCAGGCGAAAACCACAGCGCTGCATCAGCCGTTGACAGGCCTCATTACCTTCGGTGACCTGACAGCACAAACGGAGTCCGTAGCCTTCGCTGAAAAAGCGCTCAGCCAAAATGTTCAGCGATTCGGCAGCATAGCCTTTGCCCTGTGCCTGCGGGGAAAAAATAAAACCTGCCTCACCGGTATCTTCTTTCAGGCAAAATCCGTTCAGGCCGACAGGAGTTCCGCTGTCGCGTTCACTCAGCAACAGACACAGCCAGTGATCGCTGCTGCGCTGCCACAGCGGCAGACGGCTGCTAAATTTCTCACGGATACTTTCTTCACTCAGCGGGTCGCTGATAAATCGCATGACCTGCCGGTCGCGGTACAGTTGCAGGAAAAACGGCCAGTCATCTGCCTTCAGCTGACGGCCGGATAAGCGGGGGGTAATAAACGGAGTCATTGCTATTCCCGGGTAACAAACAGATCAGATTCATCGTAAAACAACGGCTGTCCCGAAGGACAGCCGTGCTGAGCATATTACTGATAATCGCTGACAGGAACGCAGGAACAGAACAGATGACGATCCCCGTAAACATCATCCAGACGTTTCACTGTCGGCCAGTATTTATTGTCACTGCCCGCCGGGAACACCGCCAGTTCACGGGAATAACAATGCGACCATTCACCGGCCAGTTCCTGCTGGGTATGCGGCGCATTGACCAGTGGGTTATCCTCCGCAGGCCATTCGCCACAGATAACTTTCTCTATCTCTGCGCGGATAGCCAGCATCGCCTCAATAAAGCGGTCCAGCTCATGCAGACTTTCTGATTCGGTAGGCTCCACCATCAGCGTTCCTGCCACCGGGAAAGACATGGTAGGTGCATGGAACCCGTAATCAATCAGTCGCTTAGCAATATCCATTTCGCTGATACCACTCTTTTCTTTCAGCGGACGAATATCAAGAATACATTCGTGCGCCACATGCCCCTGTTCACCGGTATAGAGAATGTTATAAGCCTCTCCCAGACGGCGGGCAATATAGTTAGCATTCAGGATAGCCACAGAGCTGGCTTGCCGCAGGCCTTCGCTCCCCATCATACGGATATACATCCAGCTGATAGGCAGAATAGACGCACTGCCAAAAGGTGCTGCAGATACCGCCCCTTCACGGGTCAGTACGTCTGCCACCCGGACAATACTGTGCCCGGGCACGAACGGTGCCAGATGCGCTTTAACACCGATCGGCCCCATCCCCGGCCCGCCGCCGCCGTGCGGAATACAGAAGGTTTTGTGCAGATTGAGGTGCGAGACATCCGCACCGATAAAGCCGGGTGAGGTCAGCCCGACCTGGGCATTCATATTTGCGCCATCCAGATACACCTGTCCCCCGAACTGATGGACGATGTTGCACACTTCACGGATCGTCGATTCATACACCCCGTGGGTGGAAGGATAAGTCACCATAATGCAGGAAAGCTGCTCCCCTGCCTGCTCCGCTTTAACACGCAAATCATTCAGGTCAATATTGCCCTGTTTGTCACAGGCGACCACGACCACCGACATGCCTGCCATCTGTGCAGACGCCGGGTTAGTCCCGTGGGCCGAGGCCGGGATCAGGCAGATATTCCGTTCCGGCTGTTGGCGGCTTTCATGGTAACGGCGGATCGCCAGCAAACCGGCATATTCCCCCTGCGCGCCGGAATTCGGCTGCATACACAGGGCATCGTAGCCTGTCAGGCGGACCAGCCAGCGGGATAGCGTCGCTATCATTTCCAGGTATCCCTCTGCCTGTGAGGTCGGACAAAACGGGTGCAGCTCTGAAAATTCCGGCCAGGTAACCGGTAACATCTCGGCGACCGCGTTCAGCTTCATGGTACAGGAGCCCAGGGGGATCATCGCCTGATTCAGGGCCAGGTCCTTGCTCTCCAGCCGGTGCATATAACGCATCATTTCTGTTTCGCTATGATAACGGTTGAACACCGGGTGAGTCAGAATGGCTTCCGTACGATATAATGCCGCCGGTACAGAGGCACTTTCTGTCGCTGCCTGAGCATCCAGCGCGTCAAAATCGATCGGTGCATCATTGCCGGTCAGGATCGTCAGTAATACCTGCAGATCCTCCCGACCGGTCGTTTCATCCAGGGTAATACCGACGGCTTGCGGTAAATCGGTCCGCAGATTCACCTGATGATCGGCTGCCCGCTTCAGGACTGCGGCTTTATCTTTGACCTCCACCATCAGCGTATCGAACCAGTGACGGTTACGTACGCTGAGCCCCTGCTGCTGCAGGGCTGCAGCCAGAATATCGGTCAGGCGATGGATACGTTCGGCAATTTTTTTAAGCCCCTGCGGACCATGATAGACCGCATACATACCGGCAATATTGGCCAGTAATACCTGCGAGGTACAGATATTGGAGTTGGCCTTTTCGCGGCGGATATGCTGTTCGCGTGTCTGCATTGCCATACGCAGTGCCTGGTTGCCGCTGACATCCCGGGATACCCCGATAATACGGCCAGGCATGGCGCGTTTATGTTCATCACGGCTGGCAAAGAAAGCTGCGTGCGGCCCGCCGTAGCCCATCGGCACGCCGAAGCGCTGGGAAGAACCAAACACGATGTCGGCCCCCTGCTCACCCGGTGAGGCTAGCAGCACCAGCGCCATAAAATCGGCGG
The DNA here is from genome assembly GCF_000735525.1 of Tatumella ptyseos ATCC 33301. GTDB lineage: Bacteria > Pseudomonadota > Gammaproteobacteria > Enterobacterales > Enterobacteriaceae > Tatumella > Tatumella ptyseos. Next base: position 7,252 of record NZ_JMPR01000050.1, read on the forward strand.
CCATGCTGACAATGACTTTACGCTCCCTGAGCGTAGCAATAAGATCCCGGTAGTCATGCAGATGTCCGCGGGTGCCGCAATATTGCAGCAGCACACCAAACAGGTCCTGATGATCCACCGCCTTCTCTGCCGCATCGATAATCAGTTCAAACCCGAAGGTTTCGGCGCGTGTGCGCACTACGTCAAGGGTCTGCGGATGCACATCATCAGCCACAAAAAACTTATTGGCATTTTTAAGCTTACTGACCCGTTTCGCCATCGCCATCGCTTCAGCAGCTGCCGTGGCTTCGTCCAGTAAGGATGCCGAGGCGATATCCATCCCGGTCAGATCGAGGGTGACCTGCTGAAAATTAAGTAACGCTTCCAGACGCCCCTGTGAAACTTCCGGCTGATAAGGGGTGTAAGCGGTATACCAGCCCGGATTTTCCAGCAGATTACGCAGAATAACCGGCGGGGTGATCACCGCGCTGTAGCCCATGCCAATCCAGGATTTAAAGCGTTTATTACGCCCGGCTATCGCCTTCAGCTCTGCCAGCGCCTGCTGTTCCGTAATGGCCTCACCGACAGCCGGCAGTTCAGGCAGACGGATATCCTGTGGCACTATCGCGTCGATCAGCGCCGGCAGAGAACCGGCGCCGATAGTTTGCAGCATTTTTTCCTGCTGCTGTGGTGAAGGCCCGATATGGCGGGCAATAAATTCATTCTGATTTTCGAGCTGGCTGAGAGTCCGGGTCATTCGCTTTGCATCCTGAATCAGGCTTGAAGATAAACAGCAGGACACAGAGTTCCTGCTCTGGCAGAGGATACCGGCAGCCTTCTGCCGGTAACGGGAGGGCGTTTATTCGCCGATAGATGCGAGATAGGCATCCGCATCCAGCAGTCCCTGCTGGCTGTCGCCGGCAGGTTTCAGTTTAAACAGCCAGCCACCCGCATACGGCGCGCTGTTCACCAGCTCCGGGTGCTCACCCAGCGCATCATTGACCGCAATCACTTCACCGCTGAGCGGTGCATAAATATCAGAAGCGGCCTTCACGGACTCCGCTACCGCACAATCTTCTCCCCGGGTGACCTGAGCGCCGACATCCGGCAGGTCAATAAACACCATATCGCCCAGCAATTCCTGCGCATGTTCGGTGATCCCGACAGTAACGCTGCCGTCAGCTTCCTGACGCACCCATTCATGACTCTCACGGTATTTTAATTCAGCCGGAACATTGCTCATTCGGGTTATCTCCTGAAATTATTGTTATACCAAAGGTTTACCAGCACGAACGAACACCGGTTTGCAGACGGTGACCGGCATTTCGCGCTGTCTTATCTGTACCACGGCACTGTCGCCGATGGAAGCCGGCACCCGGGCAAGGGCAATGCTGACGCCCAGGGTCGGTGAAAACGAACCGCTGGTAATAATGCCCTGCTGCCGGACCCCTTCGGTATCCGTAAACAGCACCGGTTGTGCGTTACGCAGAACGCCTTTTTCTTTCAGCACCAGACCCACCAGTTTTTCGGTGCCCTGCTGACGCTGAACTTCCAGGGCTTCACGGCCGATAAACTGTCGTTCTTCCGGCTGCCAGACAATGGTCCAGCCCATATTGGCAGCCAGCGGCGACACGCCCTCATCCATTTCCTGTCCGTAGAGATTCATCCCGGCTTCCAGCCTCAGCGTGTCACGGGCGCCCAGCCCGGCAGGGCTGACACCGGCTTCCCGTAAACGCTGCCACAGGGCAGGTGCCTGCTCCGCCGGCAGCGCTATCTCGTAACCTGACTCACCGGTATAACCGGTGGTGGCAATAAATAACTCTCCGCTCTGCACACCGAAGAACGGTGCCAGCCCTCTCGCGTCCTGCCGCTGGCGTTCTGTCAGCAGGCTTTGTACTTTCTGCTGAGCATGGGGGCCCTGAATGGCAAGTAATGCCAGTTCACTGCGTTCCTGCAAGGTGACACCAAAAGGCGTGGCATGGGAGCTTATCCAGGCAAGATCTTTTTCGCGGGTCGCGGAATTGACCACCAGCCGGAAGTGATCCTCTGTCATAAAGTAAACGATCAAATCATCAATCACGCCGCCGGAGGCATTCAGCATGGCGGTATAGAGTGCTTTTCCGGGCTGTGTCAGTCGTGCGACATCATTGGCCAGCAGATAGCGAAGAAACTCGCGGGTACGTGCACCGTGCAGGTCCACAATGGTCATATGAGAGACATCAAACATTCCGGCATCATTCCGCACCGCCAGATGTTCATCAATCTGCGAGCCATAATGCAGGGGCATCATCCAGCCATGGAAATCAACCATCCTGGCACCACAAGCCTGATGCTGTTCATATAAGGGGGTGTGCTGAGTCATAACCGTCGTCCTGTCGAAAAGTGAGAGGTTTACCGGTGGTGGTTTACGCCTTTAAGGCTTAAAAACCCGGGCGCAAACGTTACCCTGCCAAAAACTTACCATTGAATGCGGCACTTCACCATAAGCAAAATAATGGCAAAAAACCGCCACGCACCCTGATGGTGCATAGCGGACTGCAGTAAAAAACACCAGTTAACAGGCGGAAATATGAACATTTCACCGGTAACTGCTCCTTCGGGCAGAATTTAAAGGTAACTTACCGGCGAATACGGGTGACAAATTAATGACTGCATTTCTCTTACGGATTAGAAAAAGTATGGCAAAGAGAGTCGTCAAATTAGAATAAATCAAATGACGTTCTAAAGTGGTGCAGCGCGACCTATAGCCTGGCACCTGACCGGCAGGGCGCTTAATCGCAGGGAATAAGTTGCGGTGAAGCGCAGAAAATATTTTAAAACGGTACTTCGGCTATCATTGAGCCCTCACTTTCCCTTTATTCGGGCTTAGCCTGACCAGAGGAGCAGGAAGAGAGGGCATCACAGGCCGGACAGTTAACTGTCCGGAGTGCTTCTGTCAGAAAGCGGCCCTGGTCAGCACGCCGCTTTGCAATGTGCAGTTCACGGCCTGATACTGTAACGAACAAAATCTTCCAGATTAGCCAGCCTGTCGTAGAGCTTTCTCGCCGGATTCGACCCACGGGTTATCCAGTAAACTTTCGCCCAGGATTTCTCTTTCGCTTCGTCACGGATAGCTTCGATCAGTGCTTTACCCGCACCCAGCCCCCGCATGGTCTCGTCCACAAAGAGATCTTCCAGATAACACAAAGGCTGCGTATACCAGGCCCCTTCATGTAAAACAAAGATAGCGAACCCGATAATCTTTTTATCTGTCTCCGCCACCCTGCACATCAGGGGCGAGTCTGACGACAGCGCTCTTTCCCAGGTCGATAACGTTACCGACATATCAAGGTCACTTCCGGCGAATGCCAGATATTGCTTCCACAGTGTCATCCAGGCTTCGTGATCCTCAGCCTGAACCTCGCGTACACGAACCGTCATTCTGCTCCCTCTTTCTTGCTGTAATGAGTCAGGATAATCACCGGACTGCCACTTTTATATCGGCTCCCGGGCGATAAACATACTTCCGCTTTATGCAGATCATTGCACAAGTAAATAAAGACTGCCGTTTATAAGGCTGCGGCCAGTAGTTCAGACGAATCCGTCAGTATGACGCCATGGTCCAGCATATCGGCCTTTGCGGCAGCCAGGGAGCCCTGAAAATCAATCCCCTTGCAGGCATCTTCGATAACCGTGGTAGTGAACCCTGCCAGCCGTGCATCAATGGCAGTCATTGCCACACAGAAGTCGGTCGCCAGACCAACAATATAAACGTGACTGATCTCACGGGCCTGCAGCCACGCGGCCAGCCCGGTTGTTGTCTGCCGGTCAGCTTCCGTAAAGGCCGAATAACTGTCGATATCCTGATGGCAACCTTTGCGGATAATCAGTTGTGCGTGCGGAATGTCCAGCTGGCGGTGAAGCATGGCCCCTTCACTTTCCCATACCGCATGCACCGGCCACAGATGCTGAGGACCGTAACGGGTTTCGATGATATCGCCGGGCTGTTTACCGGGATGATTTTCGGCAAACGACAGATGGTTATGAGGATGCCAGTCCTGGGTCAGCACAACGTTACTGAAACACCGGGCCAGCTGGTTGACCCGCGGAATGATCGTTTCGCCGCCGGGAACCGCCAGACTCCCGCCGGTCACAAAACAATTCTGCACATCTACGACAATTAACGCCCTGTGCCGGTCAGGCACTGAGGGTTCTGATAAAGGCATAACGTTATCTCCGTCAATTCACTGCAAGGCTGCTGGCCACGTCAGGACCAGTGTCAGAAAGCCAGTATAAACAGAGTCCTTGCCCGAACGCGACAGCCATAACCGGCGTAATACGCGTCCATCCGATCACTGTGGCAGAAAGCCCGCTGTTTAGCTGATTTTCGCGCAGGACAGACATTTAAAGAGGGGGCCGGAAGGAAGGGTTGCGCTCAGGCCCGCCTGGCGGCGGGCCATGACAGCCTGTTTAGCTGTTTTTTAACCACTCCGGTAAGTCATGCAGGCCCATTGCCTGCTGCAGCAATTTTGGCTTAACCCCCGGTAAGGTATCGGCCATTTTCAGCCCGATATCGCGCATTAATTTGAGCGCGGGGTTGCTGCCGGCAAACAGTTCACGAAAGCCCTGCATCGAAGCCAGCATCATCGCCGCACTGTGCTTGCGACTGCGCTCATAACGACGAAGGTAGAGATACTGACCAATATCTTTCCCCTGCTGCTGCAGGCGACGGATTTCACCGATAAGCTCTGCAGCATCCATAAAGCCGAGGTTCACCCCCTGCCCTGCCAGCGGATGGATAGTATGGGCAGCATCGCCGACCAGCGCCAGCCGGTGTGCAGCAAACTGCCGGGCATAACGGGCCATCAGCGGGAAGGTTTTACGTTCACTTTCAGCACGGCATAACCCGAGTTTCATATCAAAAGCGACAGACAGTTGCTGATTAAACTGGTCTTCAGACATCCCGCTCAGTCGCTCAGCCTGTTGTGGTTCGCAGGACCAGACAATGGAACTCAGATGCGGGTCAGAAAGCGGCAGAAAAGCCAGAATGCCTTCACCATAAAAAATCTGTCGTGCGACAGCATCATGAGGCTGCTCCGTACGGATATTGGCCACCAGAGCGTGGTGCTGGTAATCCCTGAACATCAGCGGAATATCCGCTTTTTTTCGCAGCCAGGAATCCGCCCCGTCCGCCGCGACCAGCAACCGTGCCGTCAGCATAGAGCCGTCTTCCAGGGTGACGAAAGCTTCGTTATCACCAAAAGCAACCTGTTGAAGCTGTGCCGGAGCAATCAGTGTCACATCACTGCAGCGGCTGGCCCGCTGCCATAAGGCTTCGCGCAGTACCTGATTTTCAACAATATAGCCCAGACTGGTCATCCCCTGATGCTGATCGTCAAAGCGGATATGACCAAAACTGTCTTTTTCCCAGACTTCCATACCGTGATAAGCACTGGCGCGCATCGCCAGAATATCCTGCCAGACACCGAGGTGGCTGAGCAGACGTTCGCTGGCACGATTAATCGCCGATACACGAACCGACGGGGCTGCCTGCAGATCCGGCGGGGTATGCGGGGACTTTTCCAGTACCGCAACTTTCAGGCCACTGCCTTCCAAACCGCAGGCAACCGCCAGACCAACCATTCCGCCACCGGCGATGACAACATCAAAGCTCTGCATCAATACTCTCTCATTAACGTTTCACCCAGCCCAGGGTACGCCCGGCCAGCTGATGTTTAAGCCACGGCATTTTATCCATGACAGTTAAGCCAATATTACGACCCGCAACTAATGGCAGATTCCGGTTAGAAAAAAGCCGTACCAGACCATCGGTGATAGCGATGGTTTTCTGCCGGTCGGGTTCACGCCGCTCCCGATAGCGCTGCAGCGTCGCATAATCACCGATATCCTCCCCGGCGGCACTGGCCCGGGCGACCGTTTCGGCCAGTGTCATCACGTCCCGCAAGCCGAGATTAAATCCCTGCCCCGCAATAGGATGCAGGGTCTGGGCCGCATTTCCGGCAACGACCAGACGATGGCGGGTGACCTCCTGCGCCTGCTGCAATACCAGCGGATAATAGTCACGTTTACCGCAGCGTATAAAACGCCCCTGCCGCCAGCCAAATGCCTTTTGCAGTTCATCCAGGAATTGCTGTTCACTCCAGGCCTCCACCTGTGCGCGCATCTCTGCCGGATGACACCAGACCAGAGAGTAGCGATCACCGGACATCGGTAACAGTGCCAGCGGACCATGAGGCGTAAACCGCTCATAGGCTCTGCCGGCGGGCAATTCGCTGGTTCTGACATTGGCGATCACTGCAATCTGCTGATAATCCTCCTGCTGCCAGCGCACTCCACATCCCGCCGCCAGTGAAGACCCGGAGCCATTGGCCACCACCAGCAACTTCGCCTGGTGTTGTTCGCCATTATCCAGCGTAACCGTAACCTGCTCCGCAGTCCGTGAGACACTCACTGCCCGTGCAGGACAAATTACGGTCACACCGGGTGCATGCTTAAGCCGTGAAAACAGCTGCTGCCCGGCATCATGCAGTTCGACCACATTGCCCAGCGCCGGCAGCCCGTATTCATCATGACGGATGCCGACATGGCCCGGAAAACCACGATCACTGACATGGATGTCGGTGATCGGCGTTGCACAACCGGCAAGATGTGACCAGACCCCAATCTGTTCAAGTTGCTGGCAGGTTCCCGCTGCCAGAGCAATCGCCCTGCCATCAAAACCGGGATGCCCGCGTTCGCCGGGCGTGGTTGCTTCAATCAGAGTCACAGGGAGTTTTCCCTGCGTGAGGTGCGAGACCGCCAGCGCAAGCGTTGCGCCAGCCATCCCTCCCCCTGCGATAATCATGCTCATGCTGCGCTGTTTCACCTGTTAGCGGCGTGACTGTCTGGCTTCTGCCATCAGTGCTTCAATATCATCTGCCTTTTTTACTACAGTATCGGTCAGATTTTCATGACCTTGCTCAGTGATCAGGATATCGTCTTCAATACGGATACCGATCCCGCGGTATTGTGGCGGGACATCCGCATCAGGCGCAATATACAGCCCCGGCTCGACGGTTAATACCATCCCTGGCTCCAGCAGACGTTCCCGTGCCGGAGACCCGTAATCGCCCACATCATGCACATCCAGCCCCATCCAGTGACCCAGACCATGCATATAGAACTGACGGTGAGCATTTTCAGCGATAAGGGTCTCGATGTCTCCCTTCATTACCCCAACCCGTACCAGCCCGGTCACCATAATACGGACCACTGCGTCATTCACCTCACGGATACTGACACCGGGACGGTAGAGGGATAATGCTTTTTCCAGTGACTCCAGCACGATGTCATAGATTTCACGCTGTGCCGGAGTAAAGCGCCCGTTCACAGGAAAAGTGCGCGTAATGTCGCCGGCATAGCCGTAAAGCTCACAACCGGCATCAATCAGAACCAGATCACCGTCGCGTAATTCACATTCATTTTCGGTGTAATGCAGAATGCAGCCGTTTTCCCCGCCACCTACGATGGTGCCATAAGAAGGAAACCGCGAACCATGACGGCTGAATTCATGATGGATCTCACCTTCCAGCTGATATTCGTACATTCCGGGGCGGCAGACTTCCATCGCACGCTGATGGGCCAGCGCACTGATTTTCCCGGTCTGGCGCAGGATCGCTATCTCTTCGTCATCTTTGAACAGACGCATTTCATGCACCAGAGGACGCCAGTCGGTCAGTGTAGCTGGCGCACGAAGATTCTGGCGACTCCCCTGACGCAGTTTATTGAGAGCAGCAAACACTTTGCTGTCGGCAACGTCATCATCGCCCTGCGCAAAGTAAACCACATCCAGCCCATTGAGCAGCTGATAGAGCTGATCGTCCAGGTCCTCCCAGGGCAGCGCTTTGTCCACACCGAGTTTTTGCGGAGCCGCGTCCTGGCCCAGACGGCGGCCCGACCAGATCTCTGCGGTAACATCCCGCACCCGGTTAAACAAAACGCTGTGATTATGTTTTTCATCACTTTTTATCAGTAACAGGAGCGCCTGAGGCTCATTAAAACCGGTGAAATACCAGAAATCGCTGTTCTGGCGAAAAGGATATTCGGTGTCACGGCTGCGGGTGACTTCCGGGGCGGCAAAGAATAATGCAGCACTGCCCGGGACCATTTTAGCCAGGAGTGCCTGGCGGCGCCGTTGGTAATTTTCCAGAGTGATCATCATCAGTGCTCCCTGTTAGCCCGGCCCGTTACGGCCGGGAGATAAAGATAAATTAATGCAATGTTGGTTTCTTAACTTCTACCGCCGTCGGCTGCGGGCGATTAAACGTTTCATAGCACAGTACCGCCGCGACACGGACATATTCGAGCACTTCTTCCAGGGACTGTTCCAGTTCTTCCTGGTCTTCGTCTTCATCGTAGCCTAACTGAGCGATAGTTCGCAGGTCGTCGATAGCTTCGCCGGCTTCACCGGTCACTTTATCCAGTTTCGGCTGGGTAACTCCCAGGCCGAGCAGGAAGTGGTTTACCCAGCCTGCCAGCGCGTCTGCACGCTCAAAAACAGTACTCTGGCTGTCTTCCGGCATCAGTAAGCGGAACATAAAGCCATCGTCTTCCAGTGTCTGCAACACCGCATCGCGCACTTCCTGCAGCGGCTGAGAGAGCGTCTGTGAGAAGGCCAGGCCATCATTGGCCAGGTCATGGACTAAGGTTTTCCAGCTGTGATCCTGATTGCCACCACAGATGATACCACTGATCAAACCGTGCATTTCTGCCGCTGTCATTCCTACCCCCTGCGAAGAGAGTGTGGCAGACAATGCATCATAGGAAGGTAGTGCGTTCTGTAAGGACATAGTTATTCATCAATGTTGGAAAGTTAAGTTCATGGTATGCTACCACTAGCAGCCTGAAGGATTCCAGAAAAGGGGTTGTAAGTTATTATTCAGGTCTATATAGTGGCCCCCGTTCCCCGATAAGCGTCTCGGATGCGGGCAATGTAATCAGTCAGGAAGGTGGCATGTCTGCGCAACCAGTAGATATACAAATTTTTGGTCGTTCATTAAGAGTTAACTGTCCGCCGGAACAGCAGGAAGCGCTGAATGCGGCCGCAGCTGACCTGGACCAACGGTTGCAGGACTTAAAAGTCCGCACCCGGGTGAACAATACCGAGCAGCTTGTGTTCATAGCAGCATTAAACATCTGTCATGAACTGGCGCAGGAAAAAAGCAAAACCCGTGATTATGCATCGAATATGGAACAACGTATTCGCATGCTGCAACAGACTATTGAACAGGCATTAGTTGAGCAGGGTCGGATCACCGACCATCAGGGACCGAAATTCGAATAACACTTTATGGATCCTGTGCTACAATTTCCATGAAGTAAATTTTCTCTGGGATGTTTGCGAGCGGGCCAGTCCCCTGAGCCGATATTTCATACCAACAGAATGTGGTGTTTCATTTTTTGTGTGCATGCCCGGTCCGTCCGGGAAGCCTGATAATAATGACGGCATGTTCACCTTGAACCAAGGGTTCAAGGGTTACAGCCTGCAGCGGCATCCCGGAGATCTCCCTTTAGTACGTTTCTGTCCTTCCGGACATTTCTTCCCTGAGTCATCCCGTTTCTGCCTTCCGGTATTATCCTCTTCTGTGTCAGAATATCCGTTATCCTTACTTTTTACGGAAATGCCGTGACTTATTCTCAGTCTGAACGACAACAGATCCGTGCACAGATACGCCGCCAGCGACAGGCTCTCAGCCCGCAGCAACAGCAACAGGCTGCACAGCAGGTGGCGGAACGCGCCCTTTCCTTGCCTTTATTAGCACAGGCGAGGAATGTTGCTCTGTTTCTTTCTTTCGACGGTGAGCTGGACACTCGCCCCCTGATCTCCCGGTTATGGCAACGCGGACAGCAGGTTTATCTGCCGGTGTTGCATCCTTTTTCGACAGGGCAGCTGCTGTTTATCCGTTATCTTCCGGATACGCCACTGACCCCTAATCGCTACGGTATCCCTGAACCGTCACTGAATCTGACGGAACTGGCCCCGCTGGATACACTGGACATTATTCTGGTGCCACTGGTGGCCTTTGATGCCCGGGGACAACGGCTGGGGATGGGCGGCGGGTTCTATGACCGGACGTTACAGCACTGGCAACAACATGGTGTGCTACCGGCTGGCCTGGCGCATTGCTGCCAGCAGGTCCCTGCCCTGCCCACGGAACAGTGGGATATTCCGTTGCCGGTGATCATTACTCCGGAAAAGGTCTGGCAGTGGTAAGTCACGAACGGAATATTCACCGTGCTGACATAAAGAATGCATCCGTTTCCCGTGTATCCGCTCTGCGCTCTGCGCCGGTTCCGCCCGTCATATGCACAGTAGTTTCAGTTGCCGCATAGCGGGCGGCCGGGTTAAGACCCGAAGGCGCGGACCTTAACAATCCCAGCCTGGCACAGGTCCTCGCTGCACCCTCACTTATCACTCCGGCCTGACGGCCCGCCCGGATCCGCCGTCCTGGCTCAGCCGTGCTTTCGCCGGCGTCCCTGCCGGCTCAGCCTGGCCGTCACTCTGCGTTCGGCGCTGCGGATAGCGCCCCAAAACCTGCTCTCCGGGCATCGCCATTGTTTTTCGGTTTTAAAACAAAACCACAACCCGCTTAATGACAGATTTAGCACCGTTGGTCGGGCGACATCGCACCGCTGAGCGAATGAATGTGGCCAGGACGAGCCGCATGGACGCGGCGAGAGGTCATGCTGAGCAGGAGCGAATCATGACCGGTCCGTAAAGGACACATGAATGAGTGAAGGCACCGCGAAGCGGCGGGCAGGCCTGTCGCAGGGCCGGGAGTGCAGAGGGCGCGGCCATGCGCCCTTTGCCCGGTCGCTCGTGGCGGGATGCAGGCAGCAAGCCTTATTACAAAGCGAACGGAATATTCACGGTCTGAGATAAAAATAACAGATGAGTTTAAAACCCGCAGACCGGCTAACGAAAAGTCT
>NZ_JMPR01000051.1 GCF_000735525.1 Tatumella ptyseos ATCC 33301
CCCCCGTTTTTCTCCGTGCCACCCACCCGGTGTCTTACCGCGACATCGCACCACTGAACGAGTGAATGTGACCAGGCGCCCTTTGCCCGGCCGCCCGCAGCGGGATGCAGGCAGCAAGCCTTACTGTAAGACGAACGGAACACTCACCGTACTGATAATAAAATATCCCGACTATCGCCCTGCCCCCTGTAATCCGGTTACCGGTATTTATCTGTTAATACCGGATGACAGCACCTGATACCGGGTCAACAGCGACAAAAAAGGCGGGTTTCCCCGCCTTTTCAGACTCTGGTGATGAACTTAGTACAGCAGGCGGGCACGCAGCGTGCCCTGAATACCTTTCATCAGTTGCAGCGCTTTATCGGCGACGTCCTGCGGGGCATCGATATCGATAACCACATAACCCATGTACGGCGTGGTCTGCAGATACTGGCCCATAATATTGATGCCCTGCTCGGCAAAAATCTGGTTGATGGCCGTCAGTACGCCCGGACGGTTCTCATGGATATGCAGCAAACGGCTGGCGCTGGCGGCATGGCCTGGCAGAGAAACCTCAGGGAAGTTTACCGCTGACAACGTTGAACCGTTATCAGAGTATTTAATCAGCTTACCGGACACTTCTACGCCAATATTCTCCTGCGCTTCTTCGGTGGAACCACCGATATGCGGCGTCAGGATAACATTGTCGAACTCACACAGTGGCGAGACAAAAGGATCACTGTTGCTGGCCGGTTCCTGCGGATAAACATCGATAGCAGCACCACTCAGATGCTTGCTTGCCAGCGCGTCACACAGCGCCGGAATATCAATCACCGTTCCGCGGGAGGCATTGATCAGCAGGCCGCCTTTTTTCATTGCCGCCAGTTGTTCAGCCCCGATCATATTTTGTGTGTTCGGGGTTTCCGGCACATGCAGGGTGACCACATCGCTCATCCCCAGCAAATCATTCAGATGTTTTACCTGCGTCGCATTACCTAACGGGAGCTTATCTTCCACATCGTAGAAGAAAACATGCATCCCCAGGCTTTCAGCCAGCACACCCAGCTGCATGCCGATATGGCCGTAACCAATGATACCCAGTTTTTTACCACGGGCTTCAAACGAACCCTTGGCATTTTTGTTCCAGATCCCACGGTGTGCCTTGGCATTCGCTTCCGGAATACCGCGTAACAACAGCAGCAATTCACCAATCACCAGTTCAGCAACAGAGCGGGTGTTAGAGAACGGCGCATTGAAGACCGGGATACCGCGTTTTGCCGCCGCATCAAGGTCAACCTGATTAGTCCCGATGCAGAAGCACCCTACCGCCACTAATTTTTCTGCGGCCGCAAACACTTCTTCGGTCAGGTGGGTACGGGAGCGGATCCCGACAAAGTGTGCATCGCGAATCGACTCTTTCAGGGATTCGGTATCCAGTGCACCTTTATGAAATTCAATATTGGTATAGCCCGCTGCACGAAGATTATCCAGCGCTGTCTGATGAACACCTTCCACCAGCAGAAACTTAATTTTGTCTTTTTCCAGTGATACCTTTGCCATTGCCCGACCTTATGGTTGACGATATTGAGACGAATATAAGTATTTCTTCTGTCAACATAACAAAATTTCCGCTACGGGCAACAGAAAACCGCTCCCGGTTTCAGGCTGCCCGCACGACGGTTTCAGCAGATTTCGATAAAAAGAAAACGATTACGTCTGCAGGAAAGCAGAATTTATCAACTGCTGTTTTAAATGTGATATAAATCACTAAAATAAACTCAAAAAAAAGACGTCTCTCAGACGCCTTTCTTCAATGTGATCACACCATCTTCTGTACCAATCAGCGCAACATCAGCCCCTCTGGCCGCAAATAGCCCGACCGTCACTACACCCGGTAATGCATTGATTTTACGCTCAAGCTCCGCCGGATTGACAATGCTGAGGTTGTAAACGTCAAGAATAATATTCCCGTTATCTGTTACCACATGCTGTCGATATTCCGGTAACCCACCCATTTTCACCAGTTCCCTGGCAACATACGCCCTGGCCATCGGAATAACCTCGACCGGTAATGGGAAATGCCCCAGAACATCCACCTGTTTGCTGGCATCGGCGATGCAGATAAACTGCTCTGCCACCGCGGCGATGATTTTCTCGCGGGTGAGCGCAGCGCCGCCACCTTTAATCATCTGCATTTGCGGGTTGATTTCATCTGCACCATCTACATACACCGATAACTGATCGACATTATTCAGGTCGATGACCGGGATACCGCAGGCCAGCAATTTTGCCGTCGAATCTTCAGAACTGGATACAGCCCCTTCAATGTCATGCTTCATGGTGGCTAGTGCATCAATAAAATGAGCAACGGTACTGCCGGTACCCACACCTACTACCGCTCCGGGACGGACATACTTCAGTGCTGCCTGACCCACTGCTTTTTTTAATTCATCACGGCTCATGATATGTTAAACCTGTACGCTCTGTTCGTCAGCGTAGTATAAAACAAGCAAAAGAAAAAAAACCTACTCTTGCTGGCAAGTTCCCATGTTTTATAAAACCGTCAGCAAAATTACGGAGATACTATCTTAGTGCGCGTCAGTGAACTTAACCGGGGATATGTTTTCCCTGCAGCCGAGAGAAAACACCCATGAAACGCCCGGATTACCGAACCCTTCAGGCCCTGGATGCAGTGATACGAGAGCGGGGTTTTGAACGCGCTGCACAAAAGTTATGCATTACCCAGTCAGCTGTTTCACAGCGTATTAAACAGCTGGAGAATCTTTTTGGTCAGCCCCTGCTGGTCCGTACTGTTCCTCCCCGCCCCACCGAGCAGGGTCAGAAGTTACTGGCGTTACTGCATCAGGTAGAGATGCTGGAAGAGCAGTGGCTGGCGGACGAATCGGGCGGCAGTACACCGCTACTGCTGTCTATCGCAGTTAACGCCGACAGCCTGGCAACCTGGTTACTGCCGGCTCTGAAAGATGTGCTGGCCGACTCACCGGTACGACTTAACCTGCAGGTAGAAGATGAAAGCAGGACACAGGAACGTCTGCGCCGCGGTGAGGTTGTAGGAGCGGTGAGTATTCAGCCTCAGGCATTACCGAGTTGCCTCGTGGACCAATTAGGGGCTCTGGATTATCTGTTTGTCGCCTCCCCCGAATTTGCCAGCCGCTATTTCCCGAACGGGGTGACACGGAATGCATTACTGAAAGCCCCTGCGGTCGCCTTTGACCATCTGGATGATATGCATCAGGCCTTTCTGCAGCAGTATTTTGATCTGCCGCCGGGCAGTGTACCCTGCCATATCGTCAACTCTTCCGAAGCCTTTGTTCAGCTAGCCAGACAAAGTTCTGTCTGCTGTATGATCCCGCATCTGCAGATTGGCAACGAACTGGCAAGAGGGGAACTGGTCGACCTGACTCCCGGCCTGTACCAGCGGCGGATGCTGTACTGGCACCGGTTTGCGCCGGAGAGTCGTTTAATGCGTCGTGTCACCGATGCCCTGCTGGAACACGGGCACCGGGTATTACGACAGGGAGAGTATCCGGCTGATGCCGGTGCGTTCTGAAGGCCTTACCTGTTCAGGGCTGGTTTTCCGGCTCTGCAACCGGCGTAACGGCAGGCTTTGATGGCGGGAACAGTTCAAAGACGACATTCACATTGTCATCAAAGCTGATGCTTTGCTGCTCGTAGGTTTGCTGCGGTGTGGTATCGGCATTGGCCTTCGCCAGACTGTACATCCGCATCACCGGACGGGCAGAGGTATCTTCGGTATGGTACTGAATACTCCATACCGGCCCCAGTCGGGTATTAAACCCTTTCGCCAGTGCACTCGCCTGTGAGATTGCATCTTTAATCGCTTCATCCCGGGCCTGCTGCTGATAGCGCTGCGGCTGACTGACTCCCGGACTGACCGAACGAATTTCATTCAGCCCTGCTTTTAATGCACCGTCCAGCAAGGTATTCAGTTTGTCTATCTGCCGGACCGTAACCGTCACCTGGCGCAATGCCTGATAGCCGGTCAGTTGGGGTTTGCCCTGTTTACTGTAATCATATTGAGGCTGCGTACTGATATTGGCTGCATCAATGTCTTTTTTCACTACTCCCTGCTGCTGCAGATAATCAAAGTATTGTGCTACCCGATCATCAACACGTTTTTTCGCTTCCGCCGCCTGCCTGGCTGTCTGCTCAACAACAATCGTCAGAGTCGCCATATCCGGCTTTACCTCAACCGAGGCATGGCCGGAGGTACTGATATGTGGCTGGTCGGGTACATCAGCCGCCATAACAGGCAGTGCCGACAGACTGCCTGCCAGTGCAACAGATATCACCATTGGGTAAAGTTTCACAGCGTCTCTCCCGGAAAGTTAACTATAAGATGTGGCCGAACTATAGCCAATTGGATTCAGGTGGCAGGGAAAAGTTCGCTATCCGACAAAGCTTTACACAGAGTCTCTGAGCATATAAACCCCGTCTTCAAATAGCCGGAATGCCAGAAAGAACATCATTAGCGCGACCAGTAAATTGATGACCTGTCGTGTACGTGGACGCCGTAACCAGGGAGATAATGTCCCGGCAAGCAGTGCCAGTGCATAAAACCAGACGACAGATGCGGTAATGGCTCCGGCAGCAAACCAGACACGCTCTTCTCCCGGCACCTGACTCCCCAGGCTTCCCAGCACAACAAAGGTATCCAGGTAGACATGCGGGTTCAGCCAGGTGACCGCGAATAACGTCATCAGTAATTTCATACGCTGACGACCCGCGGGTTGCCGTTCACTTTCTGCCGGTACCGGTCTGAACACCTGACGAAAAGTGCCCCAGCCGTACCAGAGTAAAAATGCACAACCCGCCCAGGTGATGCACTGTAATGCCAGCGCAGAATGCTGTAACAAAGCACTGCCGCCAAAAATACCTGATCCGATCAGTACAACATCACTGAGCATACAGAAACTGGCTGCCATCAACGCATACTGACGCAATATTCCCTGATTAAGTATTAATGTATTCTGGGGACCTAGCGGCAGAATAAGCGCCGCTCCAAGGGTAATTCCTTGTAAATAGAACAACATAAGTATTCCTCCGCAAATTTAAGAGCAGAGTCTGGCGATTTTCCACCGGAAAAGGAAATGGAAAGAACTTATCAGCAATTAGTAAAACTTATGCGGGGAGGGATAGCGGAAGCGGCCTGTCTGTACGGAACACAGACAGGCCGGGGAATTACTCTGCAGCGTCTGCTTTGACTGGCGCCTGGTTGTACAGATGCACATCCATTTGCGGATATGGCAGACCAATTTTATTGGCATCCAATGCGCGTTTAAAGGCTGCCATCAGATCCCAATAAGTCTGGGTCTGATCATTGTACGTTGTCCAGCAACGAACAACGACATTCAGGCTGGAAGCACCCATTTCGTTCAATGCAACAACGACAGGCTTATCTTTAACGACACGGGATTCAGCTTCAACCACTTTACGCAGAACAGAAAAAACCTCATCGATATCAGAGTCATAAGAGACACCAATGATAAACTGGCTGCGGCTTAATGGCTCGCGGCTGTAGTTAGTGATTTTACCGGAGATAATGCTGCCGTTAGGGACGACAACCATATTGCCATCACTGGTTCTCAGCGTGGTAGAGAAAATCTGGACACTCAGTACGGTGCCCGATGCCCCCCCGATATCCACAAACTCACCGACACGGAAAGGGCGTAAGGTTACCAGCAGTACACCAGCAGCAAAGTTCGACAGTGAACCTTGCAGAGCCAGGCCCACGGCCAGACCTACGGCACCCAACACGGCGATCACCGAGGCGGTTTGTACGCCGACACGGCTCAGTGCAGCGATGACGGTAAATGCGATAATGACATAACGTAAAAGGACCGACAGAAAGTCAGCAACGGTCTGATCAATGCTACGGGCGCGCAGCACTTTGTTTAAACCATTAGACACCACACGGGCGACAATGAAACCGACAAAGAGAATGGCAATTGCTGCTGCAACATTTACCGCATAACTCAGCAATAGGTCCTGATTGCGTGCCAGCCAACTGCCGGCATTGTGGAGGCTTCCCACAACATTTAAGTCTTGCATTTAATAATCCTGTAATAAAAATTCCTGAGTGAAACGAACAGAGCCTGCCACTCCGACAGCTCCGCACAAGGGTAAACAATAAATGGCAGAATGCCAAATTCGTATTGGGGGATTTTTTATCAGGGTGGTGAGTGTTCGGTTCATCTGTCGTTTTTTAATCAGCACGGTGAATATTCCGTTCGCTTTGTAATAAGGCTTGCTGCCTAAGCCCTGCCGTGGGCGACCGGGAATTTTTGTCTCAGGTTTGTGGGTAATGAATTTGGCTGTAGGTTTTTATAGTCAGATCGCGAGTATTCCGTTCGCTTTATTGTCCGGCATGCTGCCTGCATCCCGCTGCGGG
>NZ_JMPR01000052.1 GCF_000735525.1 Tatumella ptyseos ATCC 33301
CGACCGGGCAAAGGGCGCCAGGCCGCGCCCTCTGCACTCCCTGCCTTGCGACAGGCCTGCCCGCCGCTGCGCGGTACCTTCACTCATTCATGTGTCCTTTACGGACCGGTCATGATTCGCTCCTGCTCAGCATGACCTCTCGCCGCGTCCATGCGGCTCGTCCTGGACATATTCACTCGCTCAGCGGTGCGATGTCGCCCGACCCACGGTGCAAGCATCAGATAAGAAGACATTTTCCGTCTTTTAAAAGACTAAACACGGGGACCACTGCCCGGAGAGCAGGTTTTGGGGCGCTATACGCAGCGCCGAACGCAGAGTGACGGCCAGGCTGAACCAGGACGGCGGATCCGGGCGGGCCGTCAGGCCGGAGCGATAAGTGAGGGGACAGCGAGGACCTGCGCCAGGCGCGGATTGTTAAGGCCCGCGCCTTCGGGCCTTAACCCGGCCGCCGCCACGCGGCAACTGAAACTACTGTACGTATGACGGGCGGAACCTGCTCAGAGCGGATACACGGGAAACAGGATAATTTGTTTGTGTCAGCACGGTGAATATTCCGTTCGCTTTATGGTAAGGCATGCTGCCTGCACCCCGCAGCGGGCGACCGGGCAAAGGGCGCATGGCCGCGCCCTCTGCACTCCCGGCCCTGCGACAAGCCTGCCCGCCGCTCCGCGGTACCTTCACTCATTCATGTGTCCTTTACGGACCGGTCATGATTCGCTCCTGCTCAGCATGACCTCTCGCCGCGTCCATGCGGCTCGCCCTGGACACATTCCCTCGCTCAGCGGTGCGATGTCGCCTTGCCAACGATGCAAGCATCAGATAAGAAGACATTTTCCGTCTTTTAAAAGACTAAACACGGGGACCACTGCCCTGAGAGCAGGTTTTGGGGCGCTATCCGCAGCGCCGAACGCAGAGTGACGGCCAGGCTGAGCCGGCAAGGACGCCGGCGAAAGCACGGCTGAGCCAGGACGGCGGATCCGGGCGGGCCGTCAGGCCGGAGCGATAAGTGAGGGGACAGCGAGGACCTGCGCCAGGCGCGGATTGTTAAGGCCCGCGCCTTCGGG
>NZ_JMPR01000053.1 GCF_000735525.1 Tatumella ptyseos ATCC 33301
CCTTAACCCGGCCGCCGCCATGCGGCAACTGAAACTACTGTGCATATGGCGGGCGGAACCTGCTCAGAGCGGATACACGGGAAACAGGATAATTTGTTTGTGTCAGCTCGGTGAATATTCCGTTCGCCTTGCTGCAAGGCACTCAGCCTGACACGATGGCAATAAAAAAGGCCCGCTATAATGCGGGCCTCTTTCCCCTCAGTGGGGCTTACAGACGATCAATCGCATTCAGCTCATGGAATGCCTGTTCCAGGCGAACTACCATTGAGCTCTGCGCTGCACGCAGCCAGGCACGTGGATCATAGTATTTTTTGTTCGGTTTATCGTCACCCTCAGGGTTGCCCAACTGAGACTGCAGATAACCTTCGTTCTTTTTGTAGTACTGCAGAATACCGTCCCAGGTCGCCCATTGGGTATCGGTATCGATATTCATTTTGATCACGCCATAGCCGATAGCTTCTTTGATCTCTTCAGCAGAAGAACCGGAGCCTCCGTGGAAAACAAAGTTCAGCGCGTTGTGCGGCAGGCCATGTTTTTCGCTGACATAATCCTGTGAATTACGCAGAATTTTTGGCGTCAGCTGAACATTACCAGGTTTGTACACCCCATGCACGTTACCGAAAGAAGCTGCGATAGTGAAATTAGGGCTGATCTCGTTCAGTTTACGGTATGCGTAATCAACATCTTCAGGCTGGGTATACAGAGCTGAGTTATCGAGGTGCGAGTTATCAACGCCGTCTTCTTCACCGCCGGTACAACCCAGTTCGATTTCCAGAGTCATACCCATTTTCGCCATGCGAGCCAGGTATTTGCTGCTGATTTCGATGTTTTCTTCCAGTGACTGTTCTGACAGGTCGATCATGTGAGAAGAGAACAGAGGCTTACCGGTTTTGGCGAAATGCGCTTCACCGGCATCCAGCAGACCGTCGATCCATGGCAGCAGTTTTTTGGCACAGTGGTCAGTGTGCAGAATAACCGGTACACCGTACGCTTCAGCCATCAGATGCACATGGTGTGCACCCGCGATAGCACCCATGATAGCCGCAGCCTGCGGTTTGTCAGACTTATAGCCTTTACCGGCAATAAATGCAGCACCACCGTTAGAGAACTGAACAATTACCGGCGCTTTCACTTTCGCCGCAGTTTCCAGTACCGCATTGATGGAGTCGCTGCCGACACAGTTTACTGCAGGCAGTGCAAAATGATTCTCTTTAGCGACCTGGAAGATTTTCTGAACATCTTCGCCAGTAACTACACCAGGTTTTACGAAATCAAAAATTTTAGACATGACATTGTCCTGTTTCGTTGGCCGTAAACGGATGCCCGTTAGCCGGGCTAAACTCGATGCGCCCGGCCCCTGCCGGGTACACCGTCGCAGAATTACTGTTTTGCACGCTCTTCAAGCATGGCAACTGCCGGTAATTTTTTACCTTCAACAAATTCGAGGAAAGCACCACCGCCGGTAGAGATATAAGAAATTTTATCTTCGATACCGAACAAATCGATGGCCGCCAGCGTATCACCGCCACCGGCAACAGAGAATGCTTCGCTGTCTGCAATGGCATTAGCAACGATTTCGGTGCCTTTACGGAAGTTAGGGAATTCAAATACCCCTACCGGACCATTCCACAGGATCGTCTTCGCGCCTTTCAGGATAGCGGCCATTGCCTGTGCCGTTTCGTCGCCAAAGTCCATGATCTCTTCATCATCACGAATTTCGTTAACTTTTTTCACGGTTGCAGGTGCCGTTTCAGAGAATTCAGTACCTACGCGGGAGTCCGTCGGTACCGGGATCCCATGTTGATCACGCAGTTTTTTCGCCGCTTCCACGAAGTCCGGCTCATACAGTGATTTACCGACATTGTTGTCAATAGCCACAAAAGTATTTGCGATACCCCCGCCGACAATCACGGTATCCGCAATGCCCACCAGTGACTGCAGGACATCAAACTTCGTTGAAACTTTAGACCCACCCACCACAGCAACCATCGGACGTGCCGGGTTGCTCATCGCTTTACCTAATGCTTCCAGCTCTGCGGATAACAGCGGGCCGGCACACGCGATAGGGGCGAATTTACCTACACCGTGGGTAGAGGCCTGAGCACGGTGCGCGGTACCAAAAGCATCCATCACAAAAACATCACACAGTGCGGCATATTTCTTCGCCAGCACTTCGTCATCTTTTTTCTCGCCTTTGTTGAAACGGACGTTTTCCAGCACAACCAGTTCGCCGCTTTCCACAGATACGCCGTCCAGATAGTCTTTTGCCAACGTGACATTGGTACCGTTCAGTTTATCTTTCAGGTAATTCACCACCGGCAGCAAAGAAAACTCTTCGTTATATTCGCCTTCTACCGGGCGACCGAGGTGAGAGGTCACCATGACTTTAGCACCCTGCTTCAGTGCAGATTCAATGGTCGGTAATGATGCACGGATACGGGCATCTGACGTAACTTTTCCGTCTTTCACCGGTACGTTCAAGTCAGCACGAATCAGTACACGTTTACCTGCAAGATCCAGATCGGTCATTTTAATTACAGACATGGTGAATCCTCTTATTGATTCTCGTAAGTTTGTCAGGCGCTATCACGCCTTACCTGAAATTACCTGCAGACATTGCTAAGGTGGTGTCCAGCATCCGGTTAGCAAAGCCCCATTCGTTATCGCACCACACCAGGGTTTTCACCAGGTGCTGACCACTGACCCGTGTCTGAGTACCATCGACGATGGCACTGTGCGGATCGTGGTTAAAATCAACAGAAACCAAGGGTAGTTCGGTATAGTCGACTATACCACGAAATATTCCCTGTGCTCCGTTTTGCAAAACCTCGTTAACTTTGGCCGCAGTCACCGGTATTTCCAGGGTAACACTGAGGTCGATAGCCGTCACATTGATCACCGGCACCCTCACGGCAATAGCCTCAAACCGATCCGCAAACTGAGGAAATATCCGCGTGATCCCGGCCGCCAGTTTGGTGTCTACCGGTATGATCGACTGGCTGGCTGCCCGGGTCCGGCGCAAATCGGTATGATAGGCATCCAGAACCTGTTGATCATGCATGGATGAATGGATAGTCGTGACGGTACCCGATACAATCCTGAAGGCATCATCCAGTAGTTTAATCACCGGGATGATACAATTTGTGGTACAGGACGCATTTGAGACTATCCGGTCGCTTTCTTTCAGTTCATGGTGGTTCACACCATACACCACGGTCGCATCCAGAGAATTCCCGCCCGGGTGTGAAAACAGCACTTTTTTAGCACCGGCTGCAAGGTGTGCCTCGCCATCCGCTCGGCTGCCATAGTGCCCGGTGCAGTCCAGTACAATATCAACGTCCAGTTCCCGCCAGGGAAGAGAGGCTATCTGAGGCTGATGTAACAGGCGGATAGGATCACGCCCTACCCGTAGCACATCCTCTTCCAGCCGTACCTCATAAGCAAAGCGACCATGCGTGGTGTCATATTTCAGAAGATGGGCAATCCCTTCATTGTCGGCCAGTTCATTAATGGCTACGACTGAAATATCCGTATGCCGGCCGCTTTCGTACAGTGCGCGCAATACGCTACGGCCAATACGTCCAAAACCATTAATCGCAATTCTCAGGGTCATGTCACTACCATTATTTCTGTGCCGGTGGTTACGGAATACAGCGATCCCTGTCACCTCAACGCGTTAGCGCAACGACAGACCGGACACTATTGCCGCTACAGAACCCCAACTGAAACGCTTCAGCTGAGAATAAATCATGCGATGTCACACGGGAATGACTGAGATCAACTGCAATTCTAATTATTCGATCAAACTCACATTTTTAACTGTCAGCTGTGCATAAAAAGCACATCTCAGTTCATCTTTCCCGTTCCGTAACCTGAAAAAAAAGCATGGCAGTTTCCCGCCATGCTGTTCACTTACAGACCTGTCAAAGGACCGGATTACAGCAGAGCGTTAGCTTTCGCCACTACATTCTCTACGGTGAAGCCGAACTCTTTAAACAGCAGATCCGCCGGCGCTGACTCACCGAAGCTGGTCATACCGACAATTGCACCGTTCAGGCCGGTATATTTGTACCAGAAGTCAGCGATAGCTGCCTCGATAGCCACACGGGCGGTGACTGCCGCCGGCAGTACCGATTCACGGTAAGCCGCATCCTGCTTATCAAAGGCATCCGTTGACGGCATCGAAACAACACGGACTTTACGGCCCTGTCCGCTCAGCTGCTCTGCCGCCGCGACGGCCAGAGAGACTTCCGAACCGGTGGCAATCAGGATCAGTTCCGGCTGGCCGTCACAGTCTTTCAGTACATATCCGCCGCGGGCCACGTTCGCCAGCTGCTCTGCACTGCGTGGCTGCTGCGCCAGGTTCTGACGGGAGAAGATCAGTGCGGTCGGGCCGTCCTGACGTTCAATAGCGTATTTCCAGGCCACCGCAGATTCCACCTGGTCACACGGACGCCAGGTGCTCATGTTCGGAGTCGTACGCAGGCTGGCCAGCTGCTCGACCGGCTGGTGAGTCGGACCGTCTTCACCCAGACCGATAGAGTCATGGGTATAGACCAGCACCTGACGGATTTTCATCAGGGCTGCCATACGCGCAGCATTACGTGCATATTCCACAAACATCAGGAAGGTTGCGGTGTAAGGCAGGAAGCCGCCATGCAGGGAGATACCGTTCGCCACCGCGGTCATTCCGAATTCACGCACACCGTAATGGATATAGTTACCTGCGGCATCTTCGTTAATCGGTTTAGAGCCGGACCACATCGTCAGGTTGCTCGGGGCCAGGTCCGCTGAACCGCCCAGGTATTCCGGCAGCAGTTTACCAAACGCTTCAATCGCATTCTGTGAGGCTTTACGGCTGGCGATGTTCGCCGGGTTTGCCTGCAACTGTTCGATATATTTCTGTGACTCTTCCTGCCAGTTTTCCGGCAGTTTGTCACGGGTACGACGGACAAATTCCTGAGCCAGCGCCGGGAAAGCCTGCTGGTAGGCAGCAAATTTCTTATCCCACGCCTGCTCTTTCTCAGAACCGGCATTTTTGGCATCCCAGGCCGCATAAATATCGTCAGGGATTTCAAACGGTGCGTAGTTCCAGCCCAGTTGTTTACGGGTCAGTGCAATTTCCTCGTCACCCAGCGGGGCGCCGTGAGAATCGTGGGTGCCGGCTTTGTTCGGCGAACCGAAACCGATCACGGTTTTGCAAATCAGCAGTGACGGTTTGTCGGTTACGCTGCGTGCTTCTTCCACCGCACGGCGGATTGCGTCATGGTCGTGGCCGTCGATACCGCGGATCACATGCCAGTTATAGGCTTCGAAACGCATACCGGTGTCGTCGGTAAACCAGCCATCGGTGTGACCGTCGATGGAAATGCCGTTGTCGTCATAGAAAGCGATCAGTTTACCCAGTTTCAGAGTACCGGCCAGTGAACAGGCCTCGTGAGAGATCCCTTCCATCATGCAGCCATCACCCATAAACGCGTAGGTGTAGTGGTCGACGATATCGTGGCCCGGACGGTTAAACTGGGCAGCCAGTGTGCGCTCAGCAATGGCAAAACCGACGGCATTGGCAATACCCTGCCCCAGCGGACCGGTGGTGGTTTCCACGCCCGGGGTGTAGCCGTATTCCGGGTGACCCGGGGTACGGGAATGGAGCTGGCGGAAGTTTTCCAGTTCCTGAATCGGCAGATCATACCCGGTGAGGTGCAGCAGGCTGTAAATCAGCATGGAACCGTGGCCGTTAGACAGGACAAAACGGTCACGATCGGCCCAGGACGGGTTCTGCGGGTTATGGTTCAGGAAATCACGCCATAACACTTCGGCAATATCAGCCATGCCCATCGGGGCACCCGGGTGACCGGATTTGGCTTTTTGTACGGCATCCATACTGAGGGCACGAATAGCATTCGCGAGTTCTTTATGAGAGGGCATGCTTAAACTCCAGATCGGATAATGGCCTTCCCTTTACCAATGCATTGAAAATCAACAATTAACAGGCAAGGCGGAAAAACAGTCGTCCTTCAATGTACATGAAAAACGGGGCAAAAGTATATGCTATGACGGGCGAATTGTGCGACCCGGAGGGCTGGCTGGCTGGGATAAACCCTCAGAGTGTTTACCGGAAGCGGTGATCGCAAAAGATTATGCTACCCCCTTGCGGGGAAAGACAATTTTCCTTGTCCGTAAGCACCATTTTTTAGTGGGGAACAGGGGTGAGTGCTTTTTGAACAGAAAGGATAAAAAAACCGGCAGTCCTGACGGTTCTGCCGGTGTACCTGAGCGAATGTCAGGAATTAGCTTTTGAAGATGCTGGCGACCAGAGAGCCCAGGTCAGGCGAACTGTTAGTGCCTGTGGCTTCCGGATGAACTTCACCTTGCGGAGAAATTTTATCCATCAGTTCCGGCAGGATTTTAGACAGAACGCCGGAGGCACCGTCAACGTCGGTCCCCAGTTTGCCGGCCAGAGACTCTAAGTCCTGGCTGCTGAGTGCTGACTTAATGTCATCACTGCTGACAGACTGATTCGCGCCATTGCTCAGCCAGGTCGACAGGATTTCGCCCAGTCCGCCCTGCTGGAATTTCTGGATCAGAACTTCCACACCGCCCTGCTCCTGTACCCAGTTCCAGACAGCCTGTAACTGCCCCAGATTATTTTGCTGCCCGCCGGTCAGGGAACCGACCAGATCATCCAGTAAACCCATGATATTCTCCTCTTAAATCCGTATCAGGTAACTTACCCCTGATACGGTCTCCGATACAAGTAATTACGCTTTGTTGGCGGCCTGAACATGTAACATATCTAAAGCCAGCGTCGCCGCCGCCAGCGAAGTCAGGTCCGCATGATCATAGCCTGGCGCGACTTCCACCAGATCCATGCCCACGATATTCATACCCTGCAGACCACGGATCAGCTTCGTCGCCTTGTCAGACGTCAGCCCGCCAATCACCGGCGTTCCGGTGCCCGGTGCGTGCGCCGGATCCAGGCAATCGATATCAAAGGTCAGATAAACCGGCAGATCACCGACAGTTTTTTTGATTTCCGCCAGGATGGATCCCACAGACTGATCATTGACCCATGCCGCATCCAACACATTGAAGCCCAGATTTTTGTCATATTCGGTACGGATACCAATCTGTACCGAGTGATCCGGGTCAATCAGCCCTTCATTCGGGGCATGGTAGAACATGGTACCGTGGTCAAAGGTCGGCCCGTTTGAATAGGTATCGGTATGCGCATCAAAATGTACCAGAGCCATCTTACCGAAATGCTTCGCATGGGCGCGCAGCAGCGGCAGGGAGATGTAGTGGTCGCCGCCGAAGGTCAGCATACGTTTGCCGTTAGCCAGTAATTTTTCGGCATGTTCCTGTAAGCGGGTCGACATGTCCTGGGAATCACCAAATGCATAGACCAGATCACCGCAATCAACGACGTTCAGACGCTCACGCAGGTCAAAATCCCACGGCCAGCGACACCCTTCCCAGGCCAGGTTGGTCGAGATCTGGCGAATGGCTCCGGGGCCTAAACGGCTGCCGGGACGGCCGGATGTCGCCGCATCGAAAGGAACGCCAGTGATCACCCACTCAGCATCGCTGTCATACGGCTGAAAGTTCAGCGGGAACCGCATAAAGCCAAAGGCATTTGACACCAGGGAGTTGTCATACTGATTACCCAGGGTATGGTACATATCTCTTCCTCTTTCATTCCGGTGAACGGATCACCGGCATCAGATATTCAGCTATCCGCTCAGGTATAGACGAAAAAAAACCCTTGTGTGTCGTTAAACCCGACGCACAAGGGTATTTGCGGATTATGATATTTCGCTGCCACCTCTGCAATGATTATCCGTGCGTAGTGATAACCGTCAGACATGGCAGACGTTGTTACTCGTCTTCCAGGTAGGTGTACCCGTAAAGACCACTTTCAAATTCCGACAGGAACTGATCACGTAATTCTTCTTCGATATCGCTGGCTTTCACCTGTTTCTGGAACAGTTCCAGCAATTCACGCGGATTCAGCTGTACGTATTCCAGCATATCAGCCACGGTATCGCCTGTATCGGACAGTTCCACATCCACTGAACCGTCATCAAAGGCATACACGTTAACCGCTTCAGTATCACCGAACAGGTTATGCATATTGCCCAGAATTTCCTGATACGCACCGACCATAAAGAAGCCCAGCATCGGCGGATTTTGCGGATCATATTCCGGCATAGGCATGGTGGTGGCAATACCATCACCGTCGACATAGTGATCGATGGTGCCATCAGAGTCACAGGTAATATCCAGCAGGACGGCACGACGTTCCGGAGACTTATTCAGCCCTTCCAGCGGCAGTACCGGGAACAACTGGTCGATCCCCCAGGCATCCGGCATGGACTGGAACAGTGAGAAATTGACGTAGATCTTATCTGCCATCCGCTCCTGTAATTCGTCAATGATCGGACGATGTGCACGGTTGCTCGGGTCCAGGTGCTGGCGGGTATAATGGCAGATGCTCAG
Source organism: Tatumella ptyseos ATCC 33301 (assembly GCF_000735525.1). GTDB lineage: Bacteria > Pseudomonadota > Gammaproteobacteria > Enterobacterales > Enterobacteriaceae > Tatumella > Tatumella ptyseos. The sequence continues at coordinate 8,500 of NZ_JMPR01000053.1, forward strand.
GTACAACTGCTCAGCCCAGGCACGCTGGGTCAGGCTGTAGGTGCCGGCCGAATATCCGGTGTGGATATCAGACAGGTCCATCTGACTGTCATGCAACCATTCACGCAGGGAGCGGCGAACATTCGGTTCATGCATCTCCTGCCAGGTTTCCCACAGGCTGATAATCGGACGAGGTGAGTCTTCCGCCGGGGCCTGAGGAGTAGTAAATTCATTGCGCTCCACACCGATGATGTTAGACACCAGAACCGTATGGTGTGCGGTTACCGCACGCCCTGATTCCGTGATCACGGTCGGATGCTCCAGCCCATGTTCGTCACAGGCATCACCGATCGCCCAGATAACATTATTGGCGTATTCATTCAGGCCGTAGTTAACCGAACAATCTGACTGGGAACGGGTACCTTCGTAATCAACGCCGAGGCCGCCGCCGACATCAAAACATTTGATGTTTACGCCGAGTTTCGCCAGCTCTACATAAAAACGTGCTGACTCGCGAACCCCGGTAGAGATATCCCGGATATTGGCCATCTGGGAGCCAAGATGGAAATGCAGCAGTTGCAGGCTGTCCAGACGACCGGCATTACGCATGATATCCACCAGCTGCAGTACCTGAGTTGCCGACAGACCAAACTTCGATTTTTCGCCGCCGCTCGACTGCCATTTACCTGATCCCTGAGACGCCAGACGCGCACGGATCCCCAAACGCGGTGTTACGTTCAGGCGCTCAGCTTCTTCGAGAACCAGACGAACTTCGGTCATTTTCTCAATAACCAGATACACCTTATGGCCCAGTTTTTCGCCGATTAACGCCAGACGAATGTATTCACGGTCTTTATAACCGTTACAGACAATCACCGAACGTGTCTGACCCGCGTGAGCCAGTACTGCCATCAGTTCGGCCTTCGAGCCGGCTTCCAGCCCCAGCGGCTCGCCGGAATTGATCAGTGACTCGATAACGCGCTTGTGCTGATTGACCTTGATGGGATACACCAGGAAATAATCGCCACGGTAGCCAAACGATTCACGGGCACGGCGGAACGCTTCGTTGATTGAGCGCAGGCGATGTTGCAGGATCTGCGGAAAACAAAACAGCGCCGGCAGACGCTGCCCCTGAGCTTCACGCTCTTTGACCAGTTTTGCCAGATCAACCCTGACCTCCGGCTTATCCGGATTCGGGCACACACTGATATGACCCAGTTCATTGACGTCATAATAGTTGTTGCCCCACCAGGCGATGTTATAGGTTTTTAACATCCGGCTGGCGTCAGAATTAGTGATTGCGACTTCCTGCATTGAGCGCAATTCCCCATGTTCGCCTGCTGACGAACCCTTAATAGTCTTCATGTCGTCAGACATTGCGAACCTCTATTTTAGATTGAAAAGTGAAACGGCTGATTTCCCGCATGGAGAAACGTCTCCTGATCGGATTGGCAATTTCATCCATCAGGTATAGCACAGAGTCAGGATGAACGATGGCATTAATAGGATCACTGGCCTGAGTTACGAGGGAGAGAAAATCTCCGGTAACACAGAGAACAGGCCCGGCCTGCGTACGGCATTCAGCCAGCACAGGTGTCAGGATCAACAGGGCAAAAAGGATAACGTCGTCGGGACAGTATGAAGGTCACTGCATAAATCGCAGAAAAAAAAGAGTAAGAACTCAGCGCATCAGAACAGAGCGAAGAACCATCAAAAATTGTATAGGCCTGGTTCATTAGTCTTGTCACCTCCACATATGCTGTCTGCATACGGAAAACGGTCAGAGGGTGAAGGTCAGAAACGGGTATTCCTGACACTATTGCCGCATCAATACGCGCCGCCACAGGGCGGTGTTCCCCGGGGGAACAGCAGCCGCTGTTTATACCGCCCACCGCCCTAAAAAGCAAAGAAATTATCTCAAAATCAGTACGCTGTCCGCATAAGTTTACAAGCCTGAAAGCGTTAATAATAAAAAAGGGCTGGAATTTACACGGAGGTGTGACCTAAAATAGACGTCCGGATGGTTTTCCGTCTAATAAATCTCCATCTGCACTCATTAGTCACCAGGCAGTGTCATACCAGCCTGTGTCGAAAGGCACACCCTGTACCGCTCACGGCTTTGTCTGAAGAAGCGAAACTGAGCACTGCTGATGTTCGCTATGCTGTAGAATTGAAACCATAGAGTAAGGTAAAGAACAAATGGCAAAACACTTATTTACATCCGAGTCCGTATCAGAAGGGCATCCCGATAAAATTGCTGATCAGATCTCTGATGCAGTGCTGGATGCCATCCTTGAACAAGATCCTAAAGCTCGCGTAGCTTGCGAAACCTATGTCAAAACAGGCATGGTGCTGGTCGGCGGTGAAGTGACTACCAGTGCCTGGGTCGATATCGAAGATATCACCCGTCAGACCGTCCGTGATATCGGTTATGTTCATTCAGATATGGGCTTCGATGCGAACTCCTGTGCAGTACTGAGTGCAATCGGTAAACAGTCTCCGGATATCAACCAGGGTGTTGACCGTGCCGACCCGCTGGAACAGGGTGCCGGTGACCAGGGCCTGATGTTCGGTTATGCCACCAACGAAACCGATGTGCTGATGCCAGCTCCGGTGACCTACGCACACCGTCTGGTGCAGCGTCAGTCCGAAGTCCGTAAAGATGGCACGCTGCCATGGTTACGCCCGGATGCAAAAAGCCAGGTCACTTTCCAGTACGACGATGGAAAAATTGTCGGTATCGATGCCGTGGTTCTGTCCACTCAGCACGCTGAAGACATTGGTCAAAAAGAGCTGCAGGAAGCGGTGATGGAAACCATCATCAAACCTGTGCTGCCGGAAGAGTGGCTGACCAGCGCAACCAAATACTTTATCAACCCGACCGGTCGTTTTGTTATCGGCGGTCCTATGGGTGACTGTGGTTTAACCGGTCGTAAAATTATCGTCGATACCTACGGCGGTATGGCGCGTCACGGTGGTGGGGCGTTCTCAGGTAAAGATCCGTCAAAAGTTGACCGTTCTGCGGCCTATGCTGCCCGCTATGTGGCGAAAAACATCGTCGCCGCCGGCCTGGCTGACCGTTGTGAAATCCAGGTCTCTTATGCTATCGGTGTGGCTGAGCCGACCTCTATCATGGTAGAAACCTTCGGTACCGGTAAAGTGCCTACCGAGCAACTGACCCTGCTGGTACGTGAATTCTTCGACCTGCGTCCATACGGTCTGATTCAGATGCTGGATCTGCTGCACCCGATTTACCGTGAGACTGCGGCCTATGGTCACTTTGGCCGTGAGCACTTCCCATGGGAAAAAACCGACAAAGCTGAAGCCCTGCGCGAAGCTGCCGGTCTGTAATGCTTTTGACAGGGCAGAGTTCTGCCCTGTCTCTTCTCAGTTCTGCACACACTTCCCCCCTGAACTCATCGCTATTGCGGAATTTATGGTTACCCCTCATCCACGCATCTCAGCAAAATATTTGTTAAAAATCTTTTGTGGTAACGGTTACATTTGAAAGCGACTATCAATCCCGGATTTTTCAGGCTATAACAATTTATATTCATCGTGAAAAATAGGTTGCTTTGGGTTCCGGCTGCGGGATTATAATCCGGAAATTTTTTTCTGTCCGGGTTTACATCAGCCCTGGTACAGAAAGTGGGTTATCTGAATTAAATATTGCTTTCAGCAGGTTATGTTATGTAATCGATTACATCACTGTGATCTTGCTCACTGACAGATCCGGAAGTTTTTTTTAACATTACTACAATAATGATAGTTAACAGCGGAGGCTAAACATGCCTGGCAACACACACAAACGCAGAACGTCAAACAAGATGATGACATTCTTCGTCTGCTTTCTTGCTGCACTTGCAGGATTATTGTTCGGGCTGGATATCGGTGTTATTGCCGGTGCCCTGCCTTTCATCGCGAAAGATTTCAATGTCACCCCTCATCAGCAGGAGTGGATTGTCAGCTCCATGATGTTTGGTGCCGCCATCGGAGCCATCGGTAGCGGCTGGATGTCTTCACAACTGGGCCGTAAAAAAAGTCTGATGGCCGGTGCAATTTTATTTGTTGCCGGTTCTCTGTGCTCTGCGTTTGCTGCCAACCCGGAAATCCTGATTGCAGCCCGTGTACTGCTGGGTCTGGCGGTGGGGATTGCCTCTTATACCGCACCACTTTATTTGTCGGAAATCGCACCTGAGAAAATCAGGGGCAGCATGATTTCACTGTATCAGCTGATGATCACCATCGGTATTCTCGGGGCTTATCTGTCCGATACTGCGCTGAGTTACAGCGGCGCATGGCGCTGGATGCTGGGTGTCATTACTATCCCTGCATTATTGCTGCTGGTCGGTGTGATGTTCCTGCCGAACAGCCCCCGCTGGCTGGCGGCCAAAGGGAATTTCCATGATGCCAAACGGGTGCTGGATCGTCTGCGTGACACCAGTGAACAGGCGAAGCGTGAGCTGGATGAGATCCGTGAAAGTCTGAAAGTTAAGCAGACTGGCTGGGCGCTGTTCAAAACCAACAGTAACTTCCGTCGTGCGGTGTATCTTGGCGTTCTGTTACAGGTCATGCAGCAGTTCACCGGTATGAACGTTATCATGTACTACGCACCTAAAATCTTTGAAATTGCCGGGTTTACCGACACTAATCAACAGATGTGGGGCACTGTAATTGTTGGCCTGATTAACGTTCTGTCGACCTTTATTGCCATCGGCCTGGTTGACCGCTGGGGTCGTAAACCGACGCTGATCCTTGGCTTTATCGTGATGGCTGCCGGTATGGGTATCCTTGGCGGTATGCTGCACTTCGGTATTCATTCTGTCGGGGCGCAGTACTTCGCGATTGCTATGCTGCTGATGTTTATCATTGGTTTTGCAATGAGCGCCGGTCCGTTGATTTGGGTACTGTGTTCTGAAATTCAGCCGCTGAAAGGCCGCGATTTCGGGATCACCGTCTCGACCACCACTAACTGGATTGCCAATATGATTGTCGGTGCCACCTTCCTGACCCTGCTTAACTCGCTGGGTAATGCACCGACCTTTGGCTTGTACGCCTTACTGAACCTGTTCTTCATTGTGCTCACACTGTGGCTTATCCCGGAAACGAAGAACGTTTCTCTGGAACACATCGAACGCAATCTGATGCAGGGCAAAAAGCTGCGTACCATCGGTCAGAAAGACTAATCTGCACCGCTCCCTCCCGGGCAACGTTACCGTTACCCGGGAGGTTTTCCCCCTTCCCGCCCCGCCGATTGAAATCTCCCCGCACAGCGATTATGCTGCCGCTATGAAAACTCCCCGTCTGCCTATTGCTCTTCAGCAAGCTGTTATGCGCTCTTTACGTGAGAATCTGGCGCTTGCAAACCGCACGCTTGAGAAAAACTATGCTGAGCCCGCTCTCCTCTATCAGCAACGGGGTACGATTGCCGGAACGGCCTGGCTGCAGCAGTGGGAAATTCGTTTAAATCCGGTGCTGTTGCTGGAAAATCAGCAGGCTTTTATCGATGATGTCGTTCCTCATGAACTGGCCCATCTGCTGGTCTGGAAAGAGTTTGGCCGGGTGGCGCCTCATGGTAAAGAATGGAAGTGGATGATGGAAACGGTACTGGGTGTCAGCGCCCGGCGGACACATCAGTTTAATACCGGTTCGCTTCAGAAAACCTTTGCCTATACCTGCCCATGCCGCCAGCACCAGCTGACCGTACGCCGGCATAACCGGGTGCTGCGTGGAGAAACACGTTACCGGTGTACCCATTGTGGCAATGACTTACGTGCGGTACCGCAGCGTGACTGATCACACTTTTCTCCCCTGAGCAGGGAGGCTATGACATAATCCTGCGGGTCTCTGCTGAGCTGTTACTGCACTAAAAAATAGCGGACAGCAGTTGACGTTATCTTCACAGGCAGAGACACTGACTATTATTTTTTATTACTGGCTGTCCGCCCGGCGACAGCCCTGAACTGGCAGATTTTTCATGCGCGTACCCCGCATCTATCACCCTGAACATGTAGTAAGTCATAGCGAAATAGAGTTAAGCGAAGAAGCCGCAAACCATGTCGGTCGTGTGCTGCGGATGACCTCCGGTCAGTTACTGGATATTTTCGACGGCAGTAATCAGGTCTTCAGTGCCACCATTACGCATGCGGATAAGAAAAGAGTCAGAGTACAACTGGCTGAAGGTGTCACCGATAACCGTGAATCACCACTTTCTCTGCATCTCGGGCAGGTAATTTCCCGCGGTGAGAAAATGGAGTTTACTATCCAGAAATCCATTGAACTGGGGGTGAACTGCATTACTCCGCTGCTCTCCGAACGTTGCGGTGTCCGGCTGGATGCGGAACGTCTGGAGAAAAAACGTCAGCAGTGGCAAAAAATTGCCATTGCTGCCTGTGAACAATCGGGCAGAAACCGGATACCGGAAATTCGTCCGGTCATGTCACTGAGTGACTGGTGTGCAGAACAGGAAGACGGATTGAAGCTGAATCTTCATCCGCGAGCTAGCCAAAGTATTAATACCCTCCCCTTGCCGGTGAGCCACGTACGCCTGCTGATTGGACCTGAGGGAGGTCTGAGTACGGATGAGATAGCAATGGCCGCGGATCAGGGATTCACCGATATACTGCTTGGCCCGCGAGTGCTGAGAACAGAGACCGCCGCATTAAGCGTTATCACTGCACTACAGGTCCGGTTTGGTGACCTGGGCTGAGACAAAGATTTACCGGCACCTGCGGTAAAACCTCCGGGAGCCTGAACCGGTAATATCCGTTAATGATAAGGTAGTCACTGCTGCCTTCCGAGGAGAGAAGAATGATTAAGCTTGGCATAGTGATGGACCCTATTGCGGACATCAATATTAAAAAAGATACCAGCTTCGCAATGCTGCTGGAAGCGCAGCGCCGGGGTTACGAAATTCATTATATGGAGATGAATGACCTGCACCTGCGCGGTGGCGTTGCTTCTGCACGAACCCGCCTGTTAACGGTTGAGCAGAACTATGACGGCTGGTATCAGTTTGGCAGTGAGCAGGAAGTCCCGCTGGCGGATCTGGATGTGATCCTGATGCGTAAGGATCCACCGTTCGATACCGAATTTATCTATGCCACTTATATTCTGGAAAGAGCGGAAGAGCTCGGGACCCTGGTGGTCAATAAACCCGGCAGCCTGCGTGACTGTAACGAAAAGCTGTTCACCGCCTGGTTTGCCGAACTGACCCCGGATACGCTGGTCACCCGCAGCCAGGAAAAACTGCGCGAATTCTGGCAGGAACATGGCGATATCATCATGAAACCTCTGGATGGCATGGGCGGGACCTCCATTTTCCGTGTGAAACAGGATGATCCTAACTTTTCAGTGATCTGTGAGGCGCTAACGCATAATGCCACCACCTTCTGTATGGCTCAGAACTATTTACCTGCCATTAAAGAAGGAGATAAGCGTGTGCTGGTCGTTGATGGTGAGCCGGTACCTTACTGTCTGGCCCGCATTCCGAAATCCGGTGAAACCCGCGGTAATCTGGCAGCCGGTGGACGTGGCGAAGCACGACCATTAAGTGAAAGCGACTGGGCGATTGCCCGAAAAGTGGCTCCGGTACTGAAAGAGAAAGGTCTGATTTTTGTCGGCCTGGACATTATCGGTGATCGTCTCACTGAAATTAATGTCACCAGTCCAACCTGTGTACGTGAAATTGAGGCTGCATTCCCCATTTCTGTCACCGGCATGCTGATGGATGCTATTGAAAAACGTCTGGCACGCTAACCTGTCGCCACACGCTTACCGGCAGCCCGGGGCTGCCGGAGACTTATTAAAAATAAACTGATCAGGCCCGTATGAATTTAGAACACCATTTCCTTATCGCGATGCCTTCGTTACAGGACACGTTGTTTAAACGTTCCGTCGTCTATATCTGTGAGCATAATGATGAAGGCGCTATGGGCTTAATCGTTAATAAGCCAATGGAAAACCTGACGATTGAAGGTATCCTGAAAAAATTAGAGATTACGCCGACACCCACCCACGGCAGCAGAGTACTGGACTATCCGGTCTACAATGGCGGCCCGATGGCCGAAGATCGCGGGTTCATATTGCATACCCCTTCGCACAATTTTTCTTCCAGTATTTCCATTTCTGAAGATACCGTACTGACCACATCAAAAGATGTCCTTGAATCTCTGGGCCGTGAACAGCAACCCGAAAATGTGATTGTCGCGCTGGGTTACTGCACATGGGATCAACAGCAACTGGAGAGTGAAATTCTGGAAAACTCGTGGCTGACGGTCCCGGCGACCCCGGAGATCCTGTTCCATACCCCGGCGTCTGAGCGCTGGCGCAGTGCGGCCAGGCTGATTGGTGTGGATATTTGCCAGATTGCCAGCGAAGCGGGGCATGCCTGATGTCGGTCAAAACATTGCTCGGTTTCGATTTCGGAACAAAAAGTATCGGGATCGCTATCGGTCAGCAACTGACCGGAACAGCCCGCCCCCTGACCGCGATTAAGGCTCAGGACGGCATTCCTGACTGGTCAAAAATTGAAAAGCTGCTGAAAGAATGGCAACCGGATTTAGTCGTCGTCGGTTTACCACTGAATATGGACGGTACTGAGCAGCCACTGACTGCCCGTGCCCGTAAATTTGCCAACCGCCTGCATGGCCGCTTTGGCGTCGCCGTGGAATTACAGGACGAACGGCTAAGTACGGTGGAAGCCCGTGCGGATCTGTTTGAACATGGCGGATATAAAGCGTTGAGTAAAGGTAATGTGGATTCAGGCTCCGCGGTGATCATTCTGGAAAGCTGGTTCGATCACCACGCCTGATGAAAATGATCCCGTACTGATCAGCGTCAGCAATACTTCCGGCAATACGCTTTACTATCTATACGGCTAAGTGATCATCCATGCCAGAATTGAATTTTACATCAGCATAAACGGGGAGTTATCGATGAAACAAAGTATCAAAGGTCTGCTGTGCAGCGCACTCTGCTGTTTGACGCTATCTGCCGTAGCGGCACCACATCCGTCAAGCCTGCAAGGTGTTACCGGCAAACCGGTGGCTCTGACGCTGGATGCGAACCCAACCACCGGGTATCAATGGATGGTCAGCAGGTTACCCCAGGGTTTACTGTTAATTCCCGGCGATTACACCCAGTCTTCTGACTGTAAACCAGGCATGGTCGGCTGTGGCGGACAACAGACGTTTTATCTGCTGGCAGAAAAACCCGGCATTTCCACTCTGAAACTGATCTACGGCCGTACGTTTGATAAAACCAGTTGGCAGGAAAAGAGTATCCGGGTGGAGATCAGCGCTGCTCCGGTGAAAAAGTAATACAGGCCCCTCCTCCGCTATTATCCGCTTTGCGATAAAATTATTCTCAGGGTTCAGGACAGTGGCAGCGGAGGGCTCTGCCTCAGGGCTTGTGAAAAACTTTGCATTCCCGACTGCATACCGGTCTCAATCATTCCCGGCAGTTGGTGCGTTTTACCCTCACGGATCACATTAGCCACCGCAGGAGTATTCACCAGCACTTCAAAAATCGCCCGCTGCTCTGCCCCTGGCGTCCCCGTGCTGAGCAATCGCTGACTGATCACTGCCGCCAGGCTTTGAGCCAGCTGGGTTCTGACCAGTGCTTTATCATCGGCCGGTGCACTTTCCAGAAGTCTTTCCACCGATTGTGCGGCATTCACCGTATGCAATGTCGCCAGCACCAGATGGCCGGTTTCTGCTGCCGTCAGCGCGAGGCGCAAAGTCCGGTTGTCCCGTAATTCACCCAGCATAATAATATCCGGGTCCTGCCGTAGCGCTGCCGTCAGGCCTTCACTGAACGTCGAAAAATGGGCTCCTGCCTCCCGTTGCTGAATAAGAGAGCGCTGGCTGTGGTGAAGATATTCAATCGGGTCTTCCAGCGTAATAATGTGGCGTGCCGCACTGGTGTTCACCCGGCCAATCATGGCCGCCAGAGAGGTCGATTTTCCGCAGCCTGTCGCACCGGCCACCAGCAGCAGGCCATTGTTTCGTTCCAGTAACCGATAGCTGATCGCGGGTAATCCCAGTGCCTCCATCGCCGGGACTTCTGCACGCAGAATACGCAGTGACAGTGATAAACCGCATTGTTGCCGGAACAGGGAGGCGCGTAACCGCGTTCCGTCTGTTGCTGTTATCGCCAGATCACAGTGCCCCTGTCGGGAGAGCTGTTGCTGCTGCAGGCGGCCCAGCCATCGTTCACAGAAATTACTGATCTGTTGTCCGGTCACCGGAGCCGTATTATTCAGGGCTTCGAGTTGTCCGTGACATCGCCACCAGGGGAAATGTCCACAGCAGAGATGCAGATCGGAGGCATTATGCTTTACACTAAGGGCAATAATTTCATCCAACTCCATAAAATAGTCCGTTATGACTTTCATCCAGCATAATTTACAGCAAGTCCGGCAGCGTCTCGGTGCTGCTGCCGAAAACTGCGGCCGGGATCCACAGCAAATTACGTTGCTGGCCGTCAGTAAAACCAAACCTGTGAGTGCTATCCGGGAAGCATGGCAGGCAGGCCAGCGGTGTTTCGGCGAGAATTACGTCCAGGAAGGGGTCGAAAAAATTGCTCAAACCCGGGATTTGCCGGAAGCTGAATGGCACTTTATCGGCCCGTTGCAATCCAATAAGAGCCGTCTGGTGGCTGAGAATTTTTCCTGGTGTCATACCATTGACCGGCTGAAACTGGCGCAGCGTCTGAATGACCAGCGTCCGTCACATCTGCCGCCACTCAATGTACTGATACAGGTCAATATCAGTGATGAGCAGAGTAAATCCGGCATTTCTCCGCATGAAATACCGGCGCTGGCTCAGCAGATTGCACTGTTGCCGCAACTGAAGCTCCGTGGTCTGATGGCTATTCCTGCTCCGGAGACAGAATATCAGGCACAGCTCGCGGTCTGCCGTCGGATGGCGGAGGAATTCCGTACACTTAGTACGGCATACAGCAATATTGATACGCTATCGCTGGGAATGAGCGATGATATGGAAGCTGCCATTGAAGCCGGCAGCACGATGGTACGTGTCGGTTCAGCCATTTTCGGTGCCCGTCACTATCCGCCATCTTCACAATAACTGAGGACACTCATGTACACTCTGACTTTTCTGGTCAAAACAATTATCGATCTTTACGTCATGGTGCTGCTATTACGCATCTGGATGCAATGGGCTCGCTGTGATTTCTATAATCCACTGGCTCAGTTTATCGTCAAAATCACCCAGCCGGTGATCCGCCCCCTGCGTCGGGTTATTCCTGCTATCGGACCTATCGATACAGCCTCGCTGGTGCTGGCACTGGTGCTGACGATTATAAAATTCCCGGTGCTGATGCTTATCCAGTCCGGCGGGTTTGCTATCGGCCCTTACAATATTCTGATAGGTGTCCTGTCATTGCTGAAAGCGGCCGGTAACCTGGTCTTCTGGGTCATCCTGGTACGTTCATTAATGAGCTGGGTCAGTCAGGGACGCGGCCCGATGGATTATGTTCTGCTGCAACTGACCGAACCGCTGATGTCCCCAATCCGCCGTTTTCTGCCGGCTATGGGCGGCATCGACTTCTCGGCCATGGTGGTCGTGCTGATCCTTTATGCGCTGAATTTCCTTGGGATGGATATCTTCCCCGGGCTCTGGTACCTGCTGTAATCCTGAATTATTGGAAAAATTATGCAAAAAGTAGTTCTGGCGACCGGTAATGCCGGAAAAGTACGTGAGCTGGCCGAACCGCTGGCGGCTTTCGGCCTGGACATCGTCGCTCAGACCGACCTCGGCGTGGATGCGCCGGAAGAAACCGGTCTGACCTTTATCGAAAACGCGCTGTTGAAAGCACGCCATGCTGCACAGGTCACCGGCCTGCCGGCCATAGCCGACGATTCCGGACTGGCGGTAGAGGCATTGAACGGTGCCCCGGGCATCTGGTCTGCCCGCTATGCCGGCGAAGATGCCAGCGACAGACAGAACCTGGATAAATTACTGGCGGCGATGAAAGACGTGCCGGAAGATAAGCGCCATGCCGCATTCCATTGCGTCCTGGTCTATCTTCGTCATGCAAATGACCCGACACCGCTGGTCTTCCACGGGCGCTGGCCTGGAGTGATCACCCGTGAAGCCCATGGCGAAGGCGGATTCGGTTATGACCCGGTGTTTTTGCTGCCGGAGTCAGGTAAGACAGCAGCAGAGATGACCAAAGCAGAAAAGCTGGCAGTCTCTCATCGCGGTCAGGCACTAAAACAATTACTGGATGCGCTGGGTCATGGGTAATCTGCCACCGCTGAGTCTGTATATCCATATTCCATGGTGTGTGCAGAAATGTCCCTACTGCGACTTCAACTCACATGCGCTGAAGGGTGATGTTCCGCATATGGAATACGTCGGCCATCTGCTGGCTGACCTGGATAATGACATCGCCCTCACTTCCGGCCGTGAGGTCTCCACCATTTTTATTGGCGGAGGCACCCCCAGTCTGTTAAGCAGCGAGGCGATGCAGGCTCTGCTTGATGGCGTACGCCAGCGTGTGCCTGTCGCCGCCGGTGCCGAGATCACCATGGAGGCGAATCCGGGGACGGTGGAAGCCGACCGTTTCAGCGGCTATCAGCGGGCCGGTGTTAACCGGATTTCGATTGGTGTGCAGAGTTTCAGTCAGCAAAAGCTGGAACGTCTTGGGCGTATCCACGGGCCGGAAGAAGCTAAACGGGCAGCGAATTTAGCCGCGGGGCTGGGCCTGCGGAGTTTTAATCTCGACCTGATGCACGGCTTGCCGGATCAATCACTGGACGAAGCGCTGGACGATTTACGTCAGGCGATTGCCCTGGCACCGCCGCACCTGTCATGGTATCAGCTGACTATCGAGCCTAATACCCTGTTTGCCTCACGGCCACCGGTACTGCCGGATGATGATGACCTGTGGGATATTTTCGAGCAGGGCCATCAGCTACTGACCGCGGCGGGCTATCAGCAGTATGAAACCTCCGCCTATGCTAAACCCGGCCTGCAATGTCAGCATAACCTCAACTACTGGCGTTTTGGTGATTACCTGGGCATCGGATGTGGTTCACACGGTAAATTAACGCAGCCGGACGGTGAAATCATCCGTAGCGTGAAGACCCGTCATCCTCGTGGCTTTATGCGGGGCGAATATCTGGATAAGCGTTATACCGTTACCGATAATGAAAAACCGTTTGAATATTTCATGAATCGTTTCCGGCTGTCGGAGCCTTGCCCGCGTGAGGAATTCGTCCGGTATACCGGGCTTAGCGAGCAGCACATCCGGCCTGCGCTGGATAAAGCGATTGCTGCGGGATATCTGAATGAATCTGAAAATGCCTGGCAGGTCAGTGAAAAAGGCAGACTGTTTCTGAACAGCCTGCTGGAGATTTTTCTGGAACAGGAATAACGCCTGCTTTACCGCCCGCCACAGTGAATTGCGGCGGGCAGTTCTGAACGGTTACTGATCCAGTTGCTGATAGATGGCAGTCCGTTGTTTTTCCAGCGATCCGGCTTTTTGACAAACCTCATGACCAAACTGCTGAAAGTCAGCTTCCTGCTTATTCACTTCACTGCGCACCGCTTGTTGCAGTCCCCCCAGGTTCCCCATCAGGGCCTGTAGCGGATTACTGCCATTCCCTCCGTTACCGGAGCTGCTGCCCAGTTCATTGAGACTATCCTGCAAAATACCACCCATGGTGCTCTGTACCAGCTTATCACCCTCAGCACGTACCTGATCGATAGCGGCGTGATGGAACATTAGTCCATCGCTGCGGTGTTCAATGATCCGGTTCATCTGCGCTTTCAGTTGAGTATCCAGCGTTGTCAGCCGGGTCCGGACATGACTGCCGCTGCCCAGCTTTTCGACGATGATTTTATCCAGTGCAACACGGCTGGTTTCCAGACGCTGACGAGCCCCCTGGTCTATCCAGGGTAAATCACGCCGCACAGCCGCCTGATAAGCAATGGCCTGCTGACGCAGTGTTTGGTCCGGCGTTACCGCTTTACCGTTAAACGTCATCTCTCCCTGAGGAGTGATGGTCAGATTGCCATTACTGCCACTGACAGCAACCTGCTGTGCCGTGACAGTAATATCATCCTGCGGCTTCACAGAACATTGATAATCGGCCCGGGCAACCTGGGCGGTTGCCAGCAATATTCCGGCAGCGATCACTTTACGTAGCATGCACACTCCTATCTGTCTGAACATCGGATACTGATAGCGCATTAGCGCGCTGAGAGCGAAATACCGCTATCAGAGTTCAGCAGCGTCTTCATCCCACCAGACATCAAACAGTTCAGTGACTTTAATGTCGGACAGCTGACGAGCTTCCAGCCACTCACGTACCGCTTTACGATGTTCTTCGGTACATTTACCGGTCTGCTGCAGGCAGACCAGCCCTTCCCACTGCAGATATCCACTGCCATCGTAGGCCAGGCCATTCGGCTCGATAACCTCATCCACAAAAGCATCCAGGGTGGCATCAATATCGGTTTCAGAGGTGCCGGCAGCGAACGTCCAGCTGACAGAAAAGCCCAGTTCCTGGAATTCCGCCAGGTGCATTTTTTTACGTAAACGACGACTGCGTTGTACTGTCATTATTTGATCCTCTCAAACATTAAGTCCCAAACTCCATGGCCAAGACGCTGACCACGTTGTTCAAATTTAGTGACCGGGCGCGATGCCGGGCGCGGTACAAAGGTTCCGTCCGCAGACTGGTTCTGAAACCCGGGGATGCTTTGCATGACTTCCAGCATGTGCTCCGCATAGTTTTCCCAGTCGGTGGCCATGTGGAACACGCCGCCCAGCTTCAGCTTGCGTAATATCAGTTCAGCAAAAGGTACCTGTACAATACGGCGTTTATTATGACGCGCTTTATGCCACGGGTCAGGGAAAAACAGCTGTACCATGCGTAATGAATTATCCGGGATCATCGTTTCCAGCACTTCCATCGCATCATGACACATGACGCGCAGATTGCTGACACCCGCTTCGTGGGCCGATCCCAGACAGGCTCCGACACCCGGCGCATGAACTTCGATACCGAAGAAGTCCTGGTGCGGGTTTTGCTCAGCCATGGTGACCAGCGATGCCCCCATACCGAAGCCGATTTCCAGCACGACCGGTGATTCCCGGCCGAACAGCTCTGCAAAATTAACCGGCTGCGGAGTAAACTCGACACCCATCTGTGGCCAGTAGTGATCCAGCGCGTGTTGCTGTCCTTTTGTCAGCCGTCCCTGACGGCGGACAAAGCTGCGAATACGTCGCAGCGGACGGCCGTCTTCGTCAAATTCCGGCGTGATGACATCATTGATCATAGGAGTGCCTGTTGGTTTACCTTTTCGGGAAAAACGGGAATTATGCAAAGTTCGGCCACGGAAGCAAGCCTTTGCAATCTTCATGTTTACAGTCAGGCAGGTCTGTGCTGGAATTCCTGCCCTGATCTTAGCTTAGCTTCTGTGGAAATATTTGCTGTTATGATGCAATCGTCGCTTTTTGCGCAACAAACCCTGGACTGGTACCAACAGTACGGGCGTAAGACCCTGCCATGGCAGCAGGAAAAAACTCCCTACAAAGTCTGGCTGTCTGAAGTCATGCTGCAGCAGACCCAGGTAGCGACGGTGATCCCTTACTTCCAGCGGTTTATGTCACGCTTTCCGACCGTAAGTGACCTGGCGGCGGCACCTCTTGATGAGGTTTTGCATCTGTGGACCGGACTGGGTTACTACGCCAGGGCCCGTAACCTGCACAAAGCCGCCTGCCAGATAACAGAAAAGCATGGGGGGATTTTCCCACAAAACTTTGAGGATGTCGCGGCCCTGCCGGGCGTCGGACGCTCTACCGCCGGCGCAATTCTTTCATTATCTCTGGGCCAGCATTATCCCATCCTCGACGGGAATGTGAAACGGGTATTGGCCCGTTGTTATGCCATTGAGGGATGGCCCGGAAAAAGCGATGTGGAAAAACGGCTCTGGAAACTCAGCGAGGAAGTGACACCGGCCCGCGGCGTCAGCCAGTTTAACCAGGCGATGATGGATTTGGGGGCCATGGTCTGTACCCGCTCCCGGCCTAAGTGCGAGATCTGCCCGCTGCAATCGGGGTGCATTGCCTTTGCTCATCATACCTGGGAGAAATATCCCGGGAAAAAACCGAAAAAGACGCTGCCGGTGAAAACAGCCTGGTTTTTATTAGTCAGACAGGGTGACAATGTGCTGTTGCAGCAACGGCCCCCGGTTGGCATCTGGGGCGGGTTATACTGTTTTCCGCAATTCGACAGCGAACAGGCAATGTTCAGCTGGTTAAGCGCGCACAATATCGGCGGTGAGCCCCAACCGATGACGGCATTCCGTCATACTTTCAGCCATTTCCATCTGGAAATTGTGCCCTGGTTACTGACATCACCGGAATTTGGCGCGTTAATGGATGAAAGTGGCAGTCTCTGGTATAACTTAGCCCGAGCTCCCGCGGTCGGACTGGCAGCCCCGGTTGAGCGACTGTTACATGAACTGAAACACCCGCAACAGATGGCATTACATTCGCGTAAGCCTAATGAGGAAGAATTATGAGCCGCACTATTTTTTGTACCTATCTGCAACGCGAAGCCGAAGGCCAGGATTTTCAGCTGTATCCGGGAGAACTGGGCGCCCGCATTTTCCGGGAAATTTCAAAACCGGCCTGGCAGGAATGGATGACAAAACAGACGATGCTGATCAATGAAAAAAAACTCAGCATGATGAACCCTGAAGACAGAAAAGTGCTGGAACAGGAAATGATCAACTTCCTGTTTGAGGGTAAAGACGTTCATATTGAAGGCTATACTCCACCGGCACAGTAACCGGCCGGTCCTCATCCGAAACCTTACATCCTACAATCAGCCAAACAAAAAAATGAAAAAACTGTACCCGTTTCTGGTGATTGCCCCATTACTGGTTTCCTGCTCCAGTCATAAGCCCCCGGCGTTTAATGAAGACTGGGTGAAGGACACCAATGGTTTCGATATTCTGATGGGCCAGTTTGCCCATAACATCGAGAATATCTGGGGGATCAATGAGGTCCTGATTGCCGGTCCGAAAGACTATGTGAAGTACAGTGACAATTATTATACCCGTAGTCACATTAACTTCGACAGCGGTAAAATAACCGTCGAGACCATCGCCGGGACGGATCCGATGGCAAGCCTGCGGCAGGCAATCATCACCACGTTACTGGTTGGCGAAAACCCGGGTAACGTCGATCTGTACTCCGATGCGAATGATATCAAACTCAGCCAGGAACCCTTGCTGTATGGTGAAGTGCTGGATAATACCGGTCATTCCATTCGCTGGGAGGGCCGGGCCGCCAGTTTTGCCGACTACTTACTGAAACACCGCCTGCAGCGCCGTATGTCAGGGCTGCATGTCATTTGGTCCGTGACTATACCGATGGTGCCTAACCATCTGAATAAACGTGCTCACAAGTATTTGCCGTTGGTTCGTCAGGCTTCGGAACAGTATGGTGTTGATGCCTCACTGATCCTGGCAATTATGCAGATAGAGTCCAGCTTTAACCCCTACGCCGTCAGCAATTCTGATGCACTGGGACTGATGCAGGTGGTACAGCATACCGCCGGTGTGGATGTTTTCCGTATGAAAGGTAAGTGGGGTAAACCCAGCCGGAGTTATCTGCTGGACCCGGAAAATAATATTGATGCCGGTACCGCGTATCTCTCATTGCTGCAGAAAAGTTATCTCGCAGGGATCACTAACCCGCTATCGCGACGTTATGCGGTGATCACCGCTTATAATGGCGGTGCCGGGAGTGTACTGAGGGTATTCTCCGGTAACAAAGACCAGGCTCTTGATATGATTAATGCCATGTCTCCGGATGAAGTGTACCAGACACTGGTTAACAACCATCCGTCAATGGAATCACGCCGTTACCTGTATAAAGTGAACAACGCTGAGCGCAGCTATTATCGTTATTGACCGGAACCCCGGAGCCTGAATGGCTCCGGGATCTGTCGTTCAGGCCGCTTACGCCCCGGGAAGAACAACCCAGCCATACAGCCGTTCATTCTGTTGTTCATCTTCGCGGATATAGACGCCCTGCAGTTCCGGAGAGAAGCCCGGTAACTGATTGATGCCTTCTTCCAGTGCCAGAAAGTAATCCCGCACCGCCCCGCCCCAGATTTCACCAGGAACGACGCAAAGCACACCCGGCGGATAAGGCAAAGCTCCTTCGGCCGCTATCCGGCCACTGGCTTCCGCCAGCGGGACCAGCTCAACTTCACCACGCAGATAAAGATGATGAGCCTTCTGCGCATCCATCGCCACCACAGGCAGACTTTTTTCCCGGAACATGGCTTTTTGCAGATCTTTGACCCGATAGCTGACATAAAGATTATGCATTTCCTGGCATAAACGGCGCAAAGTGTACCCCTGGTAACGCTGCTCATACTTGCGGTAGATCGTAGGCAGTACATCTTCCAGCAATGCATCCTGTTGCACATGTTCTTCAAACTGTGCCAGCATCGCGACCAGATGTGCCATTTTATCTGCACTTTCTGCCGGGGTAAGCAGGAACAGAATCGAGTTCAGGTCGCATTTTTCCGGCACAATACCGTTTTCCCGCAGGTAATGTGCGAGGATCGTCGCCGGGATCCCGAAGTCGCTGTACTCGCCGGTGGCTGCATCAATACCGGGCGTGGTCAGCAGTAATTTGCAAGGATCCACCAGATATTGTCCGCGGGCATAACCGGAAAATCCGTGCCACCGCGCCTCCGGTTCAAAACTGAAATAGCGGCGATTGCTGGCCAGTATGCCGGTAGGAATATCCTCCCAGCGCTGCCCGCCCACCGTTTCCGGCAGGAACGGCCGGATCATTTGGCATCGGGACAGGATAGCTTTACGCGCTTCAATCCCCAGGATGACACAGTCCTGCCACATCTTCCGTCCGGCCTGCCCCTGGTGAATTTTTGCGTTCACATCCAGTGCGGCAAACAGCGGGTAAAACGGGCTGGTGGAAGCATGCAGCATAAACGCATTGTTCAGGCGCTTATGCGGACAGAACCGCCGCTGCCCGCGGATATGATTATCCTTTTTATGGATCTGAGAAGTCTGGGAAAAACCTGCCAGCTGCTTATGGACCGACTGAGTGACAAATATGCCGGGATCTTCCGGGGTCAGTTCCAGTAACAGAGGCGAACAGTCTGCCATCATAGGAATAAACTGTTCATACCCGAGCCAGGCGGAGTCGAAAAGAATATAGTCACAGAGGTGACCGATTTTATCCACGACCTGCCGGGCATTGTAAACCGTACCATCATAAGTACCGAGTTGTATGATAGCCAACCGGAACGGGCGTTTATCCTCAGCGCGGTGGGGAGCAACTTTTTGCAGCTGCCCCCGCAGATACTCTTCTTCAAAACAATGAGCATCAATGCCGCCGATAAACCCGAACGGATTCCGCGCCGCTTCCAGATACACCGGTGTGGCGCCGGCCTGAATTAAGGCGCCATGGTGGTTAGACTTGTGGTTATTACGGTCAAATAATACCAGATCGCCCGGGGTCAGCAGGGCATTGGTCACAACTTTATTCGCGCTGGAGGTGCCGTTAAGGACAAAGTAGGTTTTATCTGCGTTGAAGACACGGGCAGCAAATTTCTGGGCATCTTTGGCCGAACCTTCATGGATAAGCAGATCCCCCAGCCGGACATCTGCATTACACATGTCAGAACGGAAAACATTCTCACCATAAAAGTCATAAAACTGCCGGCCGGCCGGATGCTTACGGAAGAACTCTCCTCCCTGATGGCCCGGACAGGCGAAGGTGCTGTTTTTCATCGCCACATAGCGGGTCAGCGTATCGAAAAACGGGGGAAGCAATGTTTGCTGATATTCACAGGCAGCCTCTTCCAGTGCCTGATGGCCGGCATCATCCGGCTGATAAATGCCGCGAACACCCTTCTGCTGAAGCTCCGGGGACAACGGGCCACCGGCTACAAATACCGGTAAGTTGAAGCCACTGTGGTTCAGCAGAGACAGCATCCCCATCGATGCATCCGCATGGGTCAGTACGACGGCAGCAATATCGGTAAAATCGGTATTTTCCAGTGATACCAGCGCTCGCGGTGAAGTGATCTGCGGGATCAGTGCGGCACTGGCCGCAATTTTTAATGGTGTCATGACACAAATCCCCAAAGGTCAAGGATGAGTGGGTGCACATAGGCACGGCAATGAGGATAGTTCCCCGGCGAATAATGTCAGATATCTGGCTGTGAACCGGATCAGGGTTCAGGATGATAGACATCAGTAAAATCAGAACAGTTTCTGTTTTTACTCATGCCCAACAATGAGCCAATGGCTGGCTTCACCGCATGGTGACTGAGTGGATTTTCCGGCAGGTGCCCGTCAACCGCAGGTTAAGGATCCGCAGCCGGGGTAAAACATTACGAGCAGAGCAACGCATCTTTTGCACCGTAATAACCTCTCAGGGCAGTGAATAACGTCAGAAAATAAACGGCGCTCATAATGTCACCTTTGACAGGGACAGGCAAGCAATAATTAATCAAACCCTTCGCGCTAAAAATAAAATTAACTCATTGTTTATTAATGAGAAATAAAAAACATCAGGAATGAATAAACGTATTTACTGATTTTATATTCATTACGAAACGTAACACAGCCCGTCCCTGCTCATTGTTGTGAAAACACTATCCTGCCTGCCCCCCGGTTGAGCATCGGATCCTGTGCAACCACCCCATTATTCCATCGCCATTTTGACGGCCTCACCCAGCTTCACCATCACCTGCCGGTGTTTTTCAATCGGTGGCAGAGCACAATTGATCCTCAGGCAATTTCTGTATTTACCGGAAGCTGAAAATAATGAGCCAGGTGCGACGTGAATTTTCAGACGACATAACTGGCGGGAAACACAAACCATATCGACCTGCGCTGGCAACTCAACCCACAACATAAAGCCCCCTTTCGGCCGGGTCACGCAGATGCCACAGGGAAAGTATTCCCGCAGCCAACCGGTGTAAATTTCCATATTGCGCTGATAAATTTGCCGCATACGGCGCACATGGCGGTGATAATACCCTTCACGAATAAAAGCAGAAACCGCCATCTGGGTTGACGGGACATTAGTGCCGCTGACAGCATATTTTTTCTGCAACAGACGATCGTAATTCCGCCCGGGGATAATCCAGCCAATACGCAGGCCGGGAGCGATGGTTTTGGTAAATGAGCTGCACAGCATCACCCGACCGTCAATATCCATGGAATGGATGGTCTGTGGCCGTGGATAATCGGTGGCCAGATCACCATAAATATCATCTTCGAAAATCACAATGTCATGACTCTGGGCCAGTGCCAGTACCGCTCGTTTACGCTTATCGGGCATGATAAACCCTAGCGGGTTATTGCAGTTCGGTACCAGGATCACCCCTTTGACCGGCCACTGTTCCAGAGCCAGTTCCAGTGCTTCAACACTTATCCCGTTAACAGGATCGGTTGGGATCTCAATGGCTTTAAAGCCTAAGCCGCGCAATAACTGCATTGTGCCGTAATAGGTTGGTGATTCAACCGCGATAATATCCCCGGGCTCGCACACGGCCAGCAAAGCCAGCGATAATGCATTATGACAACCACTGGTGATCACCACGTCATCCGCTGTGACCATCGAACCGGCACCCAGCATCAGGCGTGCGATCTGCTCCCGCAACTCCCTCTGCCCGGTCAGAGCATCATATTTCAGAATATCTCCGCTATCATGACGGATCACTTTGCTGAACTCACGCCACAGCGGTTTCAGACCGGGCTGCTCCATATCCGGTGAACCGCCGCCAAAGGTAATGACGTCTTTATCATCACGCACATTCAGCATGCTCAGCACCTGTTCCCATTGGGTAATCTCCACCGGGCGTTGGATCGGACGAGACATCTGGGGAACCGGAGCCTGTAGCTGTTGCGGAGCCACAAAGTATCCGGAGCGGGGTTGTGCAGTGATCAGTCGTTGTTGTTCAAGCAACTGATAGCTTTGCTGAACGGTACTGATGCTGACACCATGTTCCTGGCTCAGGCGGCGTACTGAAGGTAGTTTTTCGCCTTCCCGGTAGAATCCCTGCTCAATACGCTGCGCCAGAAGATTAGCCAGATGCTGGTAACGCGTCATGCTGTATCCTTAATTTTCACCATACAGATTAATTAACCAGTACAGATAAGTGAATAACCTGCGAAACAGTCACATTTTTAGCTAATCTGTATGCTGAATAAAAGTATTTTTTGTGTCTGTATTGTTTATGCAGGGATCGGTGAAGATAAAGCCTCTGATAACACGCGGGGGTAGCAGAATGGAATTTCATGAAAACAGAGCAAATCAGCCATTTATTGGCTACGTCTTACTGGCCAGATCACTGAAACGAGTATGGCTGCACAGAAGAAACCGGCGGGATCTTCAGCAGGTGAATAATGAGCCACCGAAAACGGCTGGAAAGCGACAGAATGATTCGGATTAACCGCAGCAGATCCCCCTGGCTCGCCAGGCACTGCGAGGCATTTCGGATGTGCGGGAGTTTATACTGCCACAACCGTGGGTATCGCCGATCGTCTTCTGTCGGGATACCTGCAACTCCTTTACGTTATTACGCTGTTTTATTTTAGATATCCGCCCTGATATGCTGAATTGCTGTGTATAACCGCACCGCCTTGTAACGCGCATTATTTATCCGGGAGTTATTCATGTTTCAGGCCATATTGATTGAAAATGACAAACAGGGTTACAGAACCACATTAAGCCGGATAGACGATGCGCAGTTACCTCCGGCATCGGTATCACTCGATGTGTTGTTTTCCGGGCTGAATTATAAAGATGCGCTGGCAATAGAGAATAAGGCACCGATTATCCGTCAGTTTCCGATGGTACCGGGGATCGATTTTGTCGGCCGGGTTACCTCGAGCCGCCATCCACGATGGCGTCCCGGCGACCTGGCTATTCTGACCGGTTACGGGGTCGGTGAAAGTCACTGGGGCGGTCTGGCCGGAAAAGCCTCCGCAGACGGCGACTGGCTGGTCGCGCTTCCTGAAGCGCTAACGCCTGCGGACGCAATGGCCATCGGGACTGCCGGGCTGACCGCAATGCTGTGCCTGATGACCCTGGAAAAGCAAGGGATCACCCCGCAGCAGGGGGAGGTTCTGGTGACCGGTGCCAGCGGAGGCGTCGGGAGCTTTGCCGTCTGGCTGCTGGCAAAAGCGGGTTACCGCGTCATTGCCAGCACAGGAAGGCCCGATGACAGTGAGTATCTGCTGAATACCCTTGGCGCATCACGTATTATTCCGCGTGAAACGCTGAATAAGCCTGCGAAACCGCTGGCGAAAGAACAATGGGCTGCTGCCATAGATACTGTCGGCAGCCATACGCTGAGTAATGTACTGGCAGGCACTGCCCGTTATGGCGTGGTCGCTGCCTGTGGCATGGCTCAGGGACTGGACCTGCCCGCCAGTGTGGCACCCTTTATCTTACGTGCCGTGACTCTGGCCGGGGTCGACAGTGTGATGTGCCCGATGCACCGCCGCCAGCAAGCCTGGGAAAGGCTGGCTTCACTCTGCGACAGTGAACATCTGAGAAGAATGACCAAAACGATACCGCTGGCATCCGCCATCAGTCATGCTGATGACTTACTTCGCGGGCAGGTTCGTGGCAGACTGGTGGTGGATTGTTACTCTTCTGCGGAACCGTCGGTCTGACGATCCGCAGAGCCATTGCTCAGGAAAAAAGATGAAGACTCGCCCGGTGATCACCATACATTATTGCAGCCAGTGCCAGTGGCTGCTTCGTTCTTCCTGGATGGCCCAGGAATTATTAAGTACCTTTGCCGATGATCTGGCCGCCGTTACACTGAAACCCGGTCGCGGCGGGATCTTTGAAATTCATGCCGACGACCATCTGTTATGGGAAAGAAAACGTGACGGTGGTTTTCCGGATGCGGTCAGTCTGAAAAAACGGGTCAGGGACTATTGTTTCCCGGAAAAAGCGCTGGGGCATATTGATAATCCGGGGAAACCCGGCAACTGAGCCGCCCTTACCCTTAGCCCCGTTCAATCCGCTTTGCAGCGTCGTCCAATGCATCGATAATGGCGTACAGCGTTTCCTGCGAGATTTCCGGTTCCGCCAGACGGGTATTCAGTGCCGTCCTCAGGTTATGTACCGCCCTTTCAATCTGCGGGATACGGCGATTTTTCCCGGCCACGGCCAGCGTCTTCAGCCGGGCCGTAATTTCCTGTAATTGCTGCTCACCATCTTTCAGAAATTGTTCCCCGTACCCCGTCAGCTGGTAGCTCTTGCGCCCGGACCCCGGGTTTTGCGGCACAATAGCATCCATCTCTTCCAGCAGCATCAGCGCAGGATAAATAATCCCCGGGCTTGGGCTGTACTCTCCCTGTGCCAGGGTTTCTATCGACTTAATCAGCTCATAACCATGCGCGGGTTGCTGCTGCAGAAAGCTTAAGATCAGTAACCTGATTTCTGCAGCATCCAGCATTTTCTCACGACGACGGCGTTGATGTGATCCGGGTTGGGAAATATTCATAATCTCGTTCCTTTTCTCTGTGCCGGAACCCCCCGGCGGGCAGAGTTATTATCCTTTTCGGTGCCAGTAAGCTACGCCCCGCACCAGGGCGGGATGGCAGTCACGCTGGCCGGTAAAGTAATCACTTAACATTTTGACAGATTCCCCTTCCCCAGTCAGCCAGATGAAATAGTCATCCTGCGGTAACTCCAGTGAAGCCAGTTGTTGCAGGCTGTGCCGGACCCCATCGGTATTCATCGAGCCCGCTCCGTAGCACGTCAGCTCAGCATTGTCCGGTAGCGACGGCAGATAATTTTTTACCAGGGATTCATCGGTAAAAGCCAGCAGGATCAGCTTCTCAGCGTGGGTTTCTGCCAGCCTGCGTTGCAAAGCGGGCAGACCGGTTTCGTCAAAGACGAACAATTGGACCCGGTAATCTGCCGGCACAATCAGTGAGCCACGAGGCCCGCCGACCGCCAGCATATCCCCCGCTTTCGCGTTTTCTGCCCAGTCGCTGGCAACGCCTTTTTCATGGCGATAAAAATCCAGTGTCAGCCGCGATTTCCCGTCGAAAAACAATGGGGTGTAGTCTCTGGCTGCCGGACGCTCTCCGCCTGGCCAGACTATCCCTTCTTCCGTGATTTCCGGCAAACGCAACCGGCCGGTCTGCGGGTCAGGGAAGAAAATCTTACTATGGTCATCAAACCCCGGAGAGTGATAACCCGCAAGCTCTTCGCCGGTAAATTCAATCCGCCAGAATTTTCCGGCAATCAATTGTTTATTGCTGACGGTAATCTGACGAAAACGTAATTCATTTTTTACCCGTTCAGGCAACGCACGTCCCGAGGATAATGTATCTGACATAAAATTCTCCCGCATTAGTCTTCAGCCTTCCCTTCAGGAAGGGTTTTATCATGGAATGATTCTCATTTACCAGATTGTAATCTATCTATGATATATCTTTACTTCAAGAGGAAAACAGGGTTTCTGCCAGGAAAAATGCACCTCCCTGGTGCCAGAACTGTAATTAAAAAATTAAAAATCAATAAGTTAATTAAAACAACACCCGCAATAACGGTAGCATTTTTTGTCTGTCTCGCTGAGTATGGCTGCAGCCGGGCAGGCGGTGCTATGACAATAGTCAAACACTTAGCCCCCCCTTACGCGCGAACTATTACTGAATCGCTGACTGCCTGCCTTCCATCATTATTTTCGTACTTTTCCGCACCCCGGGCTGTGCCTTCGCAGGATTGTCTATACTTAGTGTTTATGAATTGACCAGTTTTCCCGGGTGCTGGCGAGGAGGCAATTATCACTTCATTAAATAAACATCAGCAAACGATGGCGGAACTCCCGGAAGACGGGGACATCGGAATTCATGGCGATCCTTATGAGCTGTGGCTGGAGGGGATGGATGATTATGAACCCGAACCCGGGATCATCGAAGGTCTGCCTGCCGCCGATGCCCTGACACCTTCAGATCGTTATCTGGAGCTATTTGAGCATGTGCAAAATGCACATATATTTCCGGACAGTAAGACCTTTGCCGACTGCTCTCCGAAAGGTGACCCGCTGGATATTCTCATCCTGTATCGCAAGCTGCGCCGGAGCGGGAAAAAGTTTGAACTTGCGGATTTTGTTGCAAAGCATTTTACCCCTCCCCCCGACCATGGTGTTTATCACCACCAGCAGGCGGATAAGCCTATCTGTCAGCATATAGACGACCTCTGGCCGGTACTGGTCAGGGAACCCCGTCAGCATCAGCCATTTTCATCGTTACTGCCTTTACCCAAACCTTATCTTGTTCCCGGCGGACGTTTTGGTGAGGTTTATTACTGGGATTCCTATTTTACAATGCTGGGTTTACCCGAAAGCGGCAGAACCGATCTGCTCAGGGATATGGCCGATAACTTCGCCTGGCTGATTGAGCATTATGGTCATATCCCTAACGGGAACCGGACTTATTATCTGAGCCGCTCACATCCGCCGGTATTTTCGCTAATGGTCGAATTATTTGAAGAAGCAGGACTGCCCGGCAGTAGTCACTATCTGCAGCATTTAATTCGCGAGCATGAATACTGGATGGACGGTGCCGGCTCCCTTCTGCCACAGCAGGCTTACCGGCATGTGGTACGGATGCCCGACGGTTCGCTACTGAACCGTTACTGGGACGACAGGGATACACCTCGGGATGAGGCCTGGCGGGAAGATATAGCCACAGCAAAATATTCAGGTCGTCCGCCTGGTGAGGTGTACCGGGATTTACGAGCCGGTGCGGCTTCCGGCTGGGATTACTCATCACGCTGGCTCAGAGACCCTGACCGGCTGGCAAGTATCCGTACCACACAGTTTATTCCCGTCGATTTGAATGCATTACTGTATAAACTCGAAACGACAATCGTCCGTCTGGCGGAAAATGAAGGCGAAACACTCACCTCACGGACATGGCAGTTAAAAGCCGATGCCCGACGTAAAGCGATGGATCACTATCTGTGGGATGACGTGGATGGGGTTTATCGCGACTATGACTGGCGGCGGAGTACGTTTGGCTCCTTTTCAGCCGCGGCTGTTGTACCGTTGTTCACGGGTATAGCCAGTCCGGTTCAGGCGAAGCGAGTGTCGGCTGAGCTACGCAGATTATTGCTGACTGAGGGAGGACTGGTTTCATCGATGGTAAATAGCGGCGAGCAATGGGATAAACCCAATGGCTGGGCACCGCTGCAATGGATGGCGATTGAAGGACTGAATGCTTATGGTGAAACTGCACTCGCCCGCGAAATTGCGGTGAACTGGCTGAAAACCGTTACCCGTTTCTATTCGCTGCATCATAAGCTGGTTGAAAAATATGATATCAGCAGTGAGCATTCACAGCCCGGAGGGGGTGGTGAATATCCGTTGCAGGATGGTTTTGGCTGGACGAACGGTGTAACACGTAAACTGATGACGATGTATGGGCGTTTTCTGCCAAAGGGGTAAGGGGGCCGGGGGCAATCGGGAGAGTTTTCGTTAGCCGGTCTTCAGGTTTTAAACTCATCTGTTATTTTTATCTCAGACCGGTGAATATTCCGTTCGCTTTGTAAT
>NZ_JMPR01000054.1 GCF_000735525.1 Tatumella ptyseos ATCC 33301
GTTTTAAACTCATCTGTTATTTTTATCTCCGTACGGTGAATATTCCGTTCGCTTTGTAATAAGGCTGCTGCCTGCACCCCGCCGTGGGCGACCGGGCAAAGGGCGCATGGCCGCGCCCTCTGCACTCCCGGCCTTGCGACAAGCCTGCCCGCCGCTTCGCGGTACCTTCACTCATTTATGTGTCCTTTACGGACCGGTCATGATTCGCTCCTGCTCAGCATGACCTCTCGCCGCGTCCCTGCGGCTCGCCCTGGCCACATTCACTCGCTCAGCGGTGCGATGTCGCGGTAAGTCACCGGGTGGGTGGCCCGGAGAAAAACGGGGGATTTTTCGTTAGCCGGTCTGCGGGTTTTAAACTCATCTGTTATTTTTATCTCAGGCCGGTGAATATTCCGTTCGCCTTGCATTAAGGCTTGCTGCCTGCACCCCGCTGCGGGCGACCGGGCAAAGGGCGCATGGCCGCGCCCTCTGCACTCCCGGCCTTGCGACAGGCCTGCCCGCCGCTGCGCGGTACCTTCACTCATTCATGTGTCCTTTACGGACCGGTCATGATTCGCTCCTGCTCAGCATGACCTCTCGCCGCGTCCCTGCGGCTCGTCCTGGCCACATTCACTCGCTCAGCGGTGCGATGTCGCCCGACCATCGGTGCAGTCATCCGCGGAAAAGCGGATTGTGGTTTTGTTTTAAAACCGGAAAACAGTGGTGATGCCCGGAGAGCAGGTTTTGGGGCGCTATCCGCAGCGCCGAACGCAGAGTGACGGCCAGGCTGAGCCAGGACGGCGGATCCGGGCGGGCCGTCAGGCCGGAGCGATAAGTGAGGGGACAGCGAGGACCTGCGCCAGGCGCGGATTGTTAAGGTCCGCGCCTTCGGGCCTTAACCCGGCCGCCGCCATGCGGCAACTGAAACTACTTCACGTATAACGGACGGAATCTGCTCAGAGCGGATACCTGGGAACCGAAGAATTTGTTTGTGTCAGCACGGTGAATATTCCGTTCGCTTTGTAATAAGGCTTGCTGCCTGTAATCCGCTGCGGGCGACCGGGCAAAGGGCGCAGTGCCGGAATAATATCTCTTTACCGTCACTGCCCTGGTGTGACAAGTTAGAGAAGCAGACTTTCTGAAATATTATCACCCCTTTTTCTTCGTATAAATTTCCTTATTTACTAATACAGGCACCCACGAATGAGAATAAGTATCAAAACCCCGCTTATAAATTCGCTTCCTCTGAGTGAATGCTTAGAAACCAATGTCTGGCTAAAAATGGAATCGGCTCAGCCCACCGGTTCATTTAAACTCCGCAGCGCAGCCAATGCATGCCGGTATTATGCAGAGCAAGGAGCCACCGGCTTTGTCAGTTCCTCCGGGGGGAACGCCGGGATCTCTGTGGCACACAGTGGCAGAAAGCTGGGACTGCCGGTAACGGTCGTAGTACCGGAAACCACCTCGTTAATGGCAAGGCAACTTATTCTCCGCGAAGGTGCACAACTGATTGTTCACGGAAAAGTCTGGAGCGAGGCTAACGATCACGCATTATCGCTCACCAGCGGTAACACGGTTTATATTCATCCATTCGATGACCCGCATCTGTGGGAGGGGATCAGCTCAATCATTGATGAAGTCATAGAAGAAGGAGTAACCCCTGATGCGGTTGTTCTGTCTGTCGGAGGGGGCAGTTTACTTTCAGGTGTCGTTCAGGGACTGGTCAGGCACCAGTTAGGGCATATCCCTGTTTATGCCGGCGAAACTTATGGTACGGCATCACTGAATGCCTCGGTGAATGCCGGCGAACTCGTCAGATTACCGGTTGTCAGTGGCATAGCCACAACACTCGCCGCAAGCCAGGTGTGCAGAAATGCATTCGATGTTGCAACCCGTCACAACGTTCACAGTATGCTGGTCTCCGATGAAGAAGCGGTGAGTGCCTGCCGGACTTTTCTTGATGACCACCGCGTACTGACAGAACCTGCCTGCGGTGTTTCGCTGTCACTGTTGTATGACCGGAAAATTCAGTTTTCCGCCGATGATAATGTACTGGTGATCGTCTGCGGCGGTGCATCGGTGACTGCCAGCGCAATACTTGCTGAATAGTCACGTCATCTGATAAACGCTGATACCGGTGTGTTGATGGTGGCGTCAGACATGGCTTCCACAACCCCCGGTACAGATCCGGAATCATCTCTCCGGGAAGCATTAAGAACTGCGCGCATTCGTGGTGGCTAAACGTTTACCGGCCTTCCGACGGATACCCCGGGACTCGGGACTCCACCGTGCAATAACTCTTCTCCGGCAATAAAAAAGCCCCCTGCAACTGCAGAGGGCCTTTAGCTGAAAATCTGATTTGGGTGCCTGACGGCCCGGATTATCAGTTTACTTTTTCAGAGATAGCACTTTTAGTATCGGATGCCGCATCTTTGGTTTTATTCCAAAGTTTGGTTGCACCTTCCTGAGTACCATTCACCGCTTTGTGGGTGGTTTCTTTCGTCTTGTTCCAGCCTTTCTCAGTACCTTCTTTAGTACGGTTCCAGGCTTTCTGTGATTTCTCTTTCGCTGCGTCAGTAGTAGTGGTGTGACCACCGTTTTTCAGCTTATTGACTGTCTGCTCATTTTTTTCCTGCAGACGGTGTTTGGTTTTGTTAGCAATTTCCGCGCTGCGGTCTTTAGCCTGCTCAGTCGTCTCTGATGCACTATTTTTAAGCTGCTGAGTCTGTTCCTGAATCTGCTGTGAAGTCGTTTCTGCAAAAACATGCGCAGTAAAGAACGTCATAGAAATAGCAACAGCAGTTAATGTCTTTTTCATCTTCATTTCCCTTTTTTTAGGCTATGTAAAAAACCTAGCAGCCAATCTTTATTCTTACAAGGAATGCCCTGAGAATACAGAATTCTCTTACACTCGCCTGTTATGGGGTATACCATTTTATTACGTCTGTCTGATTAAAGATGCATTTGACTTACATCAACACGTCTGAAGTTCCCTTATCGTAGAGTGATACCTCTGTCATTCCAGTGAGGCCACAATGCGTACTATACGACTCTGCGTGATTGGAAATGGTATGGTGGGACATCGTTTTATCGAAGAATTGATCGATAAGTCCCCCGCTAACCAGTATGAGATCACTGTTTTCTGCGAAGAACCCCGCCAGGCGTATGACAGGGTCCATCTCTCATCCTATTTTTCACATCATACCGCTGAAGATCTGTCGCTGGTTCGAGAAGATTTTTACGGAAAACATCATATTCAGGTTTTTATCGCAGAGCGCGCACTGACCATTGATCGCCAGCGTAAAGAGGTAAGCTCAGCCGCTGGCCGTACGGTCTGTTACGATAAGCTGGTCATAGCCACCGGTTCTTATCCGTGGATCCCCCCTATCGAAGGCAGTAACGGCCCTGACTGCTTTGTTTACCGAACCATTGAAGACCTGAATGCAATAGAAGCCTGTGCACTACGCAGTAAACGCGGTGTTGTTATTGGTGGCGGATTACTGGGCCTTGAAGCGGCCGGGGCACTGAAAAATCTCGGTGTTGAAACCCATGTCGTCGAATTTTCCAGTGTACTGATGGCCGAACAACTGGATACGACCGGGGGCGAACAGCTACGCAAAAAAATAGAACGTCTCGGGGTTAACGTCCACACCGGAAAAAATACCCGCCAGATTATTCAGCAGGGGAGCGAATCGCGTAAGACGCTGTTATTTGCTGACGGTTCCTCTCTGGAAACCGATTTTGTTGTGTTCTCCACCGGTATTCGCCCGCAGGATAGTCTCGCTCGTCAATGCGGGCTGGTGACTGCTGAACGCGGGGGAATTGTGATTAATAAGCAGTGCCAGACCAGTGATGCGGATATTTATGCCATCGGCGAATGTGCCAGTTGGGAAAACCGTGTCTATGGGCTGGTCGCCCCGGGATACAAAATGGCACGAGTGGTTGCCGCACACTTGTGTGATCAGCCCGCCGAATTCGATGGCGCCGATATGAGTGCCAAACTCAAATTACTCGGGGTCGACGTCGGCGGACTGGGCGATGCTCATGGCCGCACCCCGGGCTGCCGCAGCTATATTTATCTGAATGAAAATCAAGAGGTTTACAAGCGTCTGATTGTCAGTGCTGATAACCGTCTGCTGTTGGGTGCCGTGCTGGTCGGAGATACCTCCGATTACGCTAATTTATTACAACTGATGCTGAACGGCATTGAACTGCCGGAAAATCCCGACCAGCTGATCCTGCCTGCGTATGCGGCAGGAGAAAGCCGGGTGATGGGGGTCGATAAGCTTCCGGACAGTGCTCAAATCTGTTCCTGCTTTGATGTCAGTAAAGGCACCATTATTAAAGCCATTGCCGACGGATGTCATACCGTAGCAGCACTGAAAGCCACCACCCATGCCGGCACCGGTTGCGGCGGCTGTATTCCGCTACTGACGCAGGTACTGAACAGTGAACTCACACGACAGGGAATCGAAGTCACCCACCATTTGTGTGAACATTTCCCTTACTCCCGTCAGGAGCTGTTTCATCTGATTCGGGTCGGCCAAATCAAAACCTTTGATGCACTACTCCGGCAATACGGTAAAGGATACGGTTGCGAAGTCTGTAAACCCGCCATTGCCAGCCTGCTGGCCTCGGCATGGAATGATTATATCCTGCAACCGGCACTGGTCCCGTTACAGGACTCCAACGACAACTTTCTGGCAAACATCCAGAAGGACGGTACCTATTCAGTCATCCCCCGTAGCCCCGGAGGGGAGATCACCCCGCAACAATTAAAGGTTATCGGTGAGGTAGCGACTGAATTCTCCCTGTACAGCAAGATCACGGGTTCACAGCGTATTGCTTTGTTTGGTGTTCAGAAAGATGATTTACCGGAGATCTGGCAGAGGTTGCTGGATGCCGGGTTTGAAACCGGTCATGCCTATGCCAAAGCTCTGCGCATGGCAAAAACCTGTGTCGGTAGTCGCTGGTGCCGTTATGGTGTCGGGGACAGCACCGGACTCGGGGTCATGCTGGAAAACCGTTACAAAGGTATCCGTACTCCCCATAAAATGAAATTCGGTGTTTCCGGGTGTACCCGTGAATGTGCTGAAGCACAAAGTAAGGATATTGGCGTCATCGCTACCGAAAAAGGCTGGAATCTTTATGTCTGTGGTAACGGAGGCATGAAACCCCGTCACGCGGATCTGCTGGCGGCCGACCTCGATCAGGCCACACTGGTTCGCTATATCGATCGCTTTATGATGTTCTATCTGCGCACTGCCGATAAATTACAACGTACTTCGGTCTGGCTCGAAAGCCTGGAAGGCGGGATCGATTACCTGAGAAAAGTGATCATCGACGATCACTTAAATATGGCTCAGCAGGCGGAAGAGGACCTGCGTTTACTCAGGGAAAAATATCACTGCGAATGGCGTGAAACCCTGGATACCCCGGAGACACGTGTCCGGTTCCATCATTTCGTTAACAGTCCGCAACGTGACATGCTGGTTCAGATGGTCCCCGAAGGCCAGCAACACCGGCCAGCAATACCGGAAGAACGCATTCCGGTAGCCCTGCAGGAGGATAAATGATGACTGAGTGGATAACTGTTTGTAACGTCAACGATATTCTGCCTGGTACCGGCGTCTGCGCTTTAGTTGAAAATCATCAGGTTGCTCTGTTCCGTCCGCGGGATGATGTGCAGATTTATGCCATCAGTAACATTGACCCTTTTTTTCAGGCAAGTGTACTCAGTCGGGGCATTATCGCTGAACATCAGGGGGATCTCTGGGTAGCCAGCCCGCTGAAAAAACAGCACTTCAGGCTGCGTGATGGTTTATGTATGGAGGACAACCGTTATTCCGTCCCCGGGTATGCGGTGAGGGTCTCTGAGGGCGCAGTGCAGGTAAGCACTCTGCCGGCGGCTATACCGGGTGGCGATACGGTGACCAGTGTATGACATCCCCTGTCCCGGGTAATGCCTGGCCGTATTTTCCGGCAGCGACCGGTCAGGTGATACTGACCGGCGCAGGGCCGGGTGATCCCGAATTACTGACCGTGAAAGCCCTGCGATCCCTGCAGCAAGCCGATGTCGTGGTTTATGATCTGCTGGTGTCTGATGAGATCCTGGCGCTGATCCCGCAGAACGTTAAACGGATCGCTGCCGGAAAGCGATGCGGTCAGCCTGGTTATACCCAGGAAGAGATTAACCGCATCCTGATACGTGAGGCAGAAGCCGGTCAACAAGTGGTGCGGCTGAAAGGTGGTGATCCGCTTATTTTCGGCCGGGGCGGAGAAGAGCTGGAAGCTCTGCAAGCCGCAGGTATTCCCTGCTCCGTTGTTCCCGGTATTACCGCGGCCAGTGGCTGCGCCGCCAGTGCATTAATTCCACTGACACACCGTGCACACGCTTCAGGCGTGCGCTTTATCACCGGACACCGGCAACCTTCCGCCATATCAGTTCCGCTAACGACTTTCAGCGATGACGAAACTCTGGTGATTTATATGGGGGTACAGCGGGCTGCTGATATCTGTGCACAGCTTCAGAACGCTGGTGCCGGTAAACATACCCCGGTCGCTGTAATTGAAAATGGTACCCGGGCGCAGCAGCGCGTCAGGATCGGTCAACTCAATGAACTGTCCGCACTCTGTGACGGTATTCGTACTCCCGGTCTGATTATTGTCGGGTCAGTCGTTCATCTGTACCACAAACTCCATAAAAAAACGGATAAGTATACGGATGAAATAATTTCATCCGCTAAGGATCCTGAATTTCATCTTTAATCCTCAGGGATCCGGGGAATATAATTTAATTAATGTGAATAATTAATTAAATCTTAATGTAAGTAACAAAGCATGTCATCACGGAATTAATAGTTCCTGAAACATGTTTAAGATCAAGCCAGGCATCTCATCTGCCAGGATATATTAATTACGCAGTAGCAATACAATAAAAAGATATCAATAGATAAGAAAGATTATCATTAATTATTCGTTCATCCATTAACCCTGTCGTTACCTGACACCAGGTAATTTCTCTATCAACTATTAACACTGAGCTTAGCCATGTCGTTATCAAAGAGAAAAAACTCCGGACTGCTGCAGCAGTGGGAGCCGGAAAACAGTCAGTTCTGGGAGCAAAGCGGAAAAAAAATAGCGCAGCGGAACCTGTGGGTGTCAGTGTTTGCGTTATTACTCTCTTTTTGCGTCTGGATGCTGTTCAGCGCTGTTTCTATTAATCTGAACAAAGCCGGATTTAATTTTACGACTGATCAACTATTTATGTTAACTGCCCTCCCTGCACTTTCGGGAGCTATCCTGCGCGTACCTTACTCTTTTATGGTGCCGTTAATCGGTGGCAGGAAATGGACGGCGATTTCTACAGTGATCCTGATTATCCCGTGTCTCTGGCTGGGTATCGCGGTACAGGATACCAGCACCCGCTATTCCACTTTCATTATTATCTCTCTGCTGTGTGGTTTTGCCGGCGCAAACTTTGCTTCAAGTATGGGGAATATCAGCTTCTTCTTCCCGAAAGCACGTCAGGGTAGCGCACTTGGCATCAATGGGGGGTTGGGGAACCTCGGCGTCAGTGTGATGCAACTGGTCGCTCCGCTGGTTCTTGTCGTCCCGTTATTTAGTCTGCTCGGTGGTAAAAGCGTCACTCAGGCGGATGGCAGCCTGCTGTGGCTGGCGAATACCGCCTGGGTCTGGGTCCCCCTGCTGGTTATCGCAACACTGGCCGCCTGGTTTGCGATGAATGATGTTCCGGGCACCCGGTTGTCTATCCGCCAGCAGTTGCCGGTACTTAAACGCGGCCATATGTGGTTACTGAGTTTTTTGTATCTGACCACTTTTGGTTCGTTTATTGGTTTCTCCGCCGGATTTGCCATGCTGGCAAAAACGCAGTTTCCGGGAGTCGATATTCTCAAACTGGCCTTTTTTGGCCCTTTCATCGGTGCACTTGCCCGTTCGTTCGGCGGCATGATCTCCGATAAGTTCGGCGGAGTTCGCGTCACCCTCATTAATTACCTTTTTATGGTGTTATTCACCGGATTACTGTTTTTCACGCTGCCGGTCGGGGGCACTAGCCACGGTAATTTCACCGCATTCTATGCCGTATTTATGGGGCTCTTCCTGACCGCCGGGCTGGGGAGTGGCTCCACCTTTCAGATGATCGCTGTGATCTTCCGTCAGCTGACTATCAATAAGGCGCTGAAAGACGGTGTCAGCGAAGACAAAGTTCAGCAACTCGCAGTGACTGAAACTGCCTCCGCGCTGGGCTTTATCTCCGCAATTGGCGCATTCGGCGGATTCTTTATCCCTAAAGCCTTTGGTAGCTCATTGGATCTCACCGGTTCCCCGGTGGGGGCAATGGTAATTTTCCTGGTATTTTACGTGGTTGGCCTGTTGGTCACCGGGCTGGTCTACGGTCGTAAAAAACCCGCAAAACAATAAAAGCGTATGCCCGCTCAGCGGGCATTTTACCTACCGGATACCTGACAGAGTCAACGCCGAAACAAGCGACTCTGTACGGAGGAAAATATGAGCAAACTACTGGATAAACTCCGCTACTTTAAGCAAAAAGGCAGCACGTTTTCAAAAGATCATGGTCAGACGATGAACAGTAACCGTGACTGGGAGGATAGTTATCGGCAGCGCTGGCAGCACGATAAAATTGTCCGTTCTACCCACGGCGTTAACTGTACAGGTTCCTGTAGCTGGAAGATCTATGTAAAAAACGGTCTGGTGACCTGGGAAACCCAGCAAACTGATTACCCACGTACACGTTCAGACTTACCTAATCACGAACCGCGCGGATGTCCGCGCGGAGCCAGTTACTCCTGGTATATCTACAGTGCAAACCGCCTCAAATACCCCTTAGTCCGCAAGCAGTTAATCCAGTTATGGCGCGAAGCCCGCCAGGAATTCAGCGACCCGGTCGATGCCTGGGACAGTATTGTCCGTGATGAGCAAAAAACTGCCCGCTATAAAAAAGCCCGCGGAAAAGGTGGTTTTGTCCGTTCAGACTGGAATGAACTGAACCAGCTAATTGCGGCTGCCAATATCTGGACCGTCAAAAATTATGGCCCGGATCGGGTAGCGGGTTTCTCTCCGATACCGGCCATGTCGATGGTTTCTTATGCGGCGGGTACACGCTATCTCTCTCTGATGGGAGGCACCTGCCTGAGTTTTTACGACTGGTACTGCGACCTGCCACCGGCTTCCCCGATGACATGGGGTGAACAGACGGATGTGCCTGAATCGGCAGACTGGTATAACTCTGCCTATATCATTGCCTGGGGATCGAATGTCCCGCAAACCCGTACTCCTGATGCTCACTTCTTCACTGAAGTCCGGTATAAAGGAACGAAAACTGTCGCCATCACCCCCGATTATGCTGAAGTCGCGAAACTCAGTGACCAATGGCTGGCCCCCAAACAGGGAACCGATGCGGCTCTGGCGATGGCGATGGGCCATGTCATCCTCAGGGAGTTTCACCTCGATAACCCCAGCGACTATTTTATTAATTATTGCCGGCGCTACACAGATATGCCGATGCTGGTCGTACTGGAAGAAACCGATGAAGGTTATTACAGCGCAGGCCGTCTGTTAAGAGCCGCTGATCTGGCTGATAACCTCGGTGAAAGTAATAATCCGGACTGGAAAACTGTCGCGATTAACCATGACGGACAGTTAGTGATCCCAAATGGTTCAGCGGGTTTCCGCTGGGGACAGAAAGGCGGGTGGAACCTGGAGGCCCGTGCAGGCGGACAAGAGACTACATTACGCCTCAGCCTGGCAGAAGATTATGATCAACTGGCAGAAGTGGCCTTCCCTTATTTCGGTGGCCAGCAATCACCACATTTTCGCCATGTCGAACACTCTCCGGTACTGGTCCATACCTTACCGGCAAAACTGTTGACTCTTGCTGACGGTACACAGGCGAAGGTCGTGAGCGTTTATGATCTTACCTTAGGGAATTACGGCATCGATCGCGATTGGGGCGAT
This sequence comes from Tatumella ptyseos ATCC 33301, assembly GCF_000735525.1. Classification (GTDB taxonomy): domain Bacteria; phylum Pseudomonadota; class Gammaproteobacteria; order Enterobacterales; family Enterobacteriaceae; genus Tatumella; species Tatumella ptyseos. The sequence goes on from NZ_JMPR01000054.1 coordinate 9,976, forward strand.
ACTCAGGCCGCCACCTCCTATGATGAAATAAAAGCCTACTCCCCGGCATGGGCAGAACAAATCTGTGGCGTTCCCCGGGATCAGATTATCCGCATCGCGCGCGAGTTTGCCGACACAGCACACAAGACCCACGGTCGCTCTATGATAATCGTCGGTGCCGGTATGAACCACTGGTACCACATGGATATGAATTACCGCGGCCTGATGAACATGCTGATCTTCTGCGGCTGTGTCGGGCAAAGCGGCGGTGGCTGGGCGCATTATGTCGGTCAGGAAAAACTGCGACCACAAACCGGCTGGCAACCGCTGGCATTTGCGCTGGACTGGACCCGTCCGCCACGCCATATGAACGGGACGTCCTTTTTCTATAATCACTCCAGCCAGTGGCGCTACGAGAAACTCTCCACACAGGAGTTGTTATCTCCGCTGGCAGATAAAAAAGCCTTCAGCGGCCAGTTGATTGATTTTAACATCCGTGCTGAACGAATGGGCTGGTTGCCGTCTTCGCCGCAACTGAATACTAACCCTCTGACCATTGCTTCAATGGCCCAAAAGGCCGGCGTATCCCCGGTTGATTATACCGTTTCGGCACTGAAGGAAGGTGAGTTACGTTTTGCCTGTGAACAACCGGACAGCGGTAATAACCATCCCCGAAATTTATTTGTATGGCGCTCAAATCTGCTGGGATCGTCGGCGAAAGGCCATGAATATATGTTGCGTTATCTGTTAGGGATAGACAGCGGTATCCAGGGCGATGAAACCGTAGCAGACCCGGAAATGTCTCCGGAAGAAGCAGACTGGCAGACTCCCGCCCGGGAAGGAAAACTGGACCTGCTGGTGACACTCGACTTCAGGATGTCCAGTACCTGCCTGTTTTCCGATATCGTTTTACCGACGGCCACCTGGTATGAAAAAGACGATATGAATACGTCGGATATGCATCCCTTTATCCATCCGCTGTCGGCAGCCGTCGACCCGGTATGGGAATCCCGCAGTGACTGGGAAATCTACAAAGAGATTGCCAGAACCTTCTCTGAACTCTGTCCGGGTCACCTCGGGGTAGAGAAAGATGTGGTGCTGTTACCTATCCAGCATGACTCCCCTGCAGAACTGTCGCAACCTTACGAGGTGAAACAGTGGCACAAAGGTGAATGCGAACTGCAACCGGGTAAAACGGCACCGCATATCATGGTGGTTGAACGTGACTACCCCGCCCTCAGTGAACGATTCACCTCTGTCGGTCCGTTACTTGAAAAGCTGGGTAATGGCGGCAAAGGGATCTCCTGGAACACAGATAAGGAAGTCGAACTGCTGCGTCAGCTGAATCACACCCGGGCTGAAGGCGCAGGCAAAGGTCAGCCACAGCTTGATACGGCCATTGATGCCGCAGAGATGATCCTGGCACTGGCCCCGGAAACTAACGGACAAGTCGCCGTAAAAGCCTGGGAGGCTCTGGGTGAAATTACCGGACGCGACCATACCCATCTAGCCCTGCCAAAACAGGAAGAGAAGATCCGTTTTCGTGATATCCAGGCACAGCCAAGAAAGATCATCTCCAGCCCGACCTGGTCAGGACTGGAAGATGAACACGTCTCTTATAACGCCTGTTATACCAACGTCCATGAATTGATCCCCTGGCGTACTCTGACCGGACGCCAGCAGCTTTACCAGGATCACCCCTGGATGCGGGCCTTCGGAGAAAGTCTGGTTAGCTACAGACCGCCGATCAATACGCGTAGTGTTGAGAAAATGCAGCATATTCCTTCCAATGGCTATCCGGAGAAGACACTGAATTTTCTGACTCCTCATCAGAAATGGGGGAGCCACTCCACTTACAGCGAAAATCTGCTGATGCTGACGCTTTCGCGCGGCGGACCGATTGTCTGGATGAGCGAGGAAGATGCCAGAGAGATGGGCATCCGCGATAACGACTGGATTGAAGCCTTTAACAGTAACGGGGCTCTGACCGCCAGGGCCGTGGTCAGTCAGCGTGTCCCTGCAGGTATGACCATGATGTACCACGCACAGGAACGTATTACGAATATCCCTGGTTCCGAGGTGACGGGGATGCGTGGGGGGATCCATAACTCAGTGACCCGTATCAGCCCTAAACCCACACATATGATCGGCGGCTATGTCCATCAGTGCTACGGGTTTAACTACTACGGAACCGTGGGTTCCAACCGTGATGAATTTATTATTGTCCGCAAAATGAAAAATATTCTCTGGCTGGACGATGAAGGCCATGATCAGGTTCAGGAGGCTAACCAATGAAAATACGTTCCCAGGTCGGTATGGTTCTGAACCTTGATAAATGTATTGGCTGTCATACCTGCTCCGTGACCTGTAAAAATGTCTGGACCAGTCGTGAAGGTATGGAATATGCCTGGTTCAATAACGTGGAGAGTAAACCCGGCACAGGTTATCCGACCGCATGGGAGGATCAGGAAAAATGGCGCGGCGGGTGGATCCGCAAAATCAACGGCCGGCTGGAGCCTCGCCTCGGCAACAAGGTCGGGGTATTAAGTAAAATTTTTGCCAATCCGCTGGTCCCGGGGATCGATGACTATTACGAACCTTTTACCTTCGATTACCAGCACCTGCACAATGCGCCACAGGGGAAACACCAGCCGACGGCACGTCCCCGCTCGCTAATCACCGGTCAGCGCATGGATAAGATCACCTCAGGCCCGAACTGGGAAGAAATTCTCGGAGGTGAATTTGAAACACGCTCAGCGGACCAGAACTTTGCGAATATGGAAAAGCAAATCTATGGCGAGTTTGAACATACGTTCATGATGTATATGCCACGCCTCTGTGAGCATTGCCTGAACCCGTCGTGTGTTGCAACCTGCCCGAGCGGTGCTATCTATAAGCGTGAAGAAGACGGTATTGTCCTGATAGACCAGGATCGCTGCCGCGGCTGGCGTTTATGTATCAGTGGTTGTCCGTACAAGAAGATCTACTTCAACTGGAAAAGCGGAAAGTCTGAAAAATGTATTTTCTGCTATCCGCGTATAGAAGCAGGTATGCCTACCGTTTGCTCCGAGACCTGCGTCGGCAGGATCCGTTACCTGGGCGTTTTGCTCTATGATGCCGATAAGATCTCTGAGGCCGCTGCCACGGAGAATGAACAGGATCTTTATCAGCGCCAGTCTGATATTTTCCTGGATCCCAATGACCCGCAGGTGATCCTTGCAGCACAACAGCAAGGGATCCCGCAGAATGTGTTGGAAGCAGCAAAAAATTCGCCGGTCTGGAAACTGGCCATGGACTGGAAGCTGGCTCTGCCGTTACATCCTGAATACCGTACCCTGCCTATGGTCTGGTATGTACCACCGCTTTCCCCGATTCAGTCGGTTGCTGAATCCGGGGCTTTAACCAGCGATGGCGTATTACCGGCAGTAGAAGAACTACGTATTCCGGTTCAGTATCTGGCTAATATGCTGACAGCCGGTGATACCGCCCCGGTAATTTCAGCATTAAAACGCATGATGGCGATGCGCCATTATAAACGCGCTCAAACGGTGGAAGGCAAAACCGATACCCGGGCTCTTGAAGAGACAGGACTGACAGTGGCTCAGGCAGAAGAAATGTACCGCTATCTGGCCATTGCCAACTATGAAGACAGGTTTGTCGTGCCTTCCGGTCACCGTGAAATGGCCGGACATGCATTCCCGGAAAAAAGCGGATGCGGATTTACCTTCGGTGATGGCTGCCACGGGAGTGATACCCGTTTTAATTTGTTTAACAGCCGCCGGATCGATGCCATCAATGTGTCCGAAAAAACAGGAGATCAGTGATGCAGCCATTAAAACTGATTGCTGTGATGCTGGAATATCCTTCTCAGGAACTGTGGGAAGCGTCAGAAGAAATATTAGCAGTTATCACCGCAGGATCACCGGAGTTACTCGAATTTACTCAACGTTACTTGCAGGCTCCGTTACTGGATCGTCAGCAGGAATGGTGTGAAACCTTTGACCGTGGACGCGCCACCTCACTGCTGCTGTTTGAACACGTCCATGCGGAGTCGCGTGACCGCGGACAAGCGATGGTCGACTTAATGACGCAATACCAGGCTGCAGGATTGCAACCGGATTGCCGTGAGCTGCCCGACTACCTGCCGGTGTATCTGGAATATCTGTCGCTGTGCACGGAAGAGGAATGCCGTCAGGGGTTACGGGATATCGCTGAAATACTGGCTCTGCTCGGCGGTCGTCTGACACAGCGGGGCAGTGACTATCGGGTGTTATTTGACCAATTGTTAGTGCTGGCTGACAGCCCGCTACGTAGCCACACTGTGCTTGATAAAATTGCCGGAGAATCCCGCGATGATACTCCGCAGGCAATGGATGCTATCTGGGAGGAAGAGCAGGTGAAATTTATTGAAGATCCGGCATGTAAGAATGCGGCACAACAACAATACCGCCAGCGCTTCCGTGACCAGGTCACACCGCAGTATCTGGATTTATCTGCCGGAGGTGTCAAATGATAGGCTGGCTGAATACTTTTCTGTTTGATCTTTACCCTTACCTGTGCGGAACGGTGTTTCTGGCAGGAAGCTGGTTACGTTACGATTACGGCCAGTACAGCTGGCGGGCTTCTTCCAGCCAGATGCTGGATAAAAAAGGCATGACGCTGGCCTCCAATTTGTTTCACATCGGTATTCTCGGAATTTTCTTCGGGCATCTGTTTGGTTTACTGACCCCGCACTGGGTCTATGAGTCCTTCCTGCCGATTGCAACGAAACAAAAGATAGCCATGGTGGCCGGAGGTGTTTGCGGCATCATGACGGTGATCGGAGGGGGATTACTGCTGAAACGCAGGCTGTATAACCCCCGTGTCCGGGCGACCTCTACCCACGCCGATATTCTTATCCTGAGTTTACTGGTGCTCCAGGCTTGTCTCGGGGTAACGACCATCCTGTTTTCCAGCCGTCATATGGACGGCGAGGAAATGATGAAGCTGGCAGGCTGGGCACAATCTATCGTCTTTTTCCGGGGTAATGCAGCCTCGTTTCTGGATGGCGTGGACATGATCTATCGGGTACACCTGGTGCTGGGAATGACACTCTTTTTAGTATTTCCTTTTACCCGTCTGGTTCATATCTGGAGTGCGCCGGTAGAATATCTGACCCGTCGCTATCAGCTGGTTCGCTCGCGACATTAGTCAGACACCTGTCAGCGAACACTATAATACCCAACCGCGACAGGCTTTACCGCCTGTCGCTGCTTTCAGAGAGTATCGCCGGTAAACAGACGATACCCGAGATCCACGGTTTCACTGCCCGCTGTTCGGCGACCTTCCAGCTGTGCAATCAGCAACCCGGTAGCGACCTGACCTGCTTCCAGCCTTGGTGTGATCACACTGGCGAGTTTTTGCTGATTTGCTGAACCGATATCCAGACCGTGGAAACCGGCAATCGCGATATCTTCAGGGACCCTGATCAGACGCGCCTGACACTCCAGCAATACGCCCATCGCCAGATCATCATTCGTACAAAATATTGCATCAGTTTGCGGATGCTGTGCGATGATTTGCTGAAATAACCGGCGACCTAACACCATCGAGGAGATTGCTCCGGGGACATAGTGATGCCCTGACAATCCATATTCCTGTAATGCCTGCGTCATCCCCTGATAGCGGCTGACATCACGCGGATCATCCATCGCACCGATGAAGGCCATCTGTTTTTTACCGCGCCTGACAAATTCACCGGTCATATCAAAAGCGGCTTGCCGGTTATCAAATCCGACCTGAATATCCAGTGGATCAGAAGTTATTTCCATCAGCTCAGCCACCGGAATACCGGATGTTTTCAGGTAATCTCTGGCTGTCTGAGTGTGCTGTGTACCGGTCAGCAGTAAACCATCAATATGGTAGGAGAGCAGAGTGATTATTTTTTCCTGTCCGGTCAGCGGATCATAGTTATCACTGGCAATAATTGTCTGATAACCATGCTTTTCTGCGACCTGCTGAATACCTTCCAGCACATCTGAAAAAATCTGATTCCGGAAAGACGGAATGATCACACCAAGCGTTTTGCTCCCCGCCCCCGACAGCATTTCCGGTAACCGGTTAGGAATATAATTATGCTGGCGCATCACTTCATCAATAGCACATCTGCTACGCTCTGAAACCTTAGACGGATCACGCATATAGCGGCTTACCGTCATTTTTGTCAGGCCTGCCAGGGTCGCGATATCCTGCAGGGACATACGGTTTCGTTTCATAACATTTCCTGTAAGTATTTTTTTCGCGGGTAGTCTACCTGTGAAATGCAGATACTGCCCGGATAACCCTGTCTGACGTAATGCGGGCCATCACCCGGAGACACAAGGCACAGTGACGTCTACGGTCAGTGATAAAGGCAGAGGCGGGATCGTTTACTGGCGGGAGCATCGCCTCCCGCCCGGACGGATTAAACTGACGCTAACATGCCGCCATCAACAAACAGGATATGGCCGTTCACAAAATCAGAAGCCGGCGCGGCAAGGAAGACAGCGGCTCCTTTCAGTTCTTCAGGTTTGCCCCAGCGGGCTGCAGGAGTCCGGTGGCATAGCCAGTCAGTGAACTGTTTATCATTGACCAGTGCCGATGTCATTTCTGAATCGAAATAACCCGGCGCAATACCGTTAACCTGAATATTATACCGGGCAAGTTCAACACACATGCCTTTAGTCAGCATTTTTACTGCACCTTTGGATGCGGCATACGGTGTAATATTGTCGCGGCCTAATTCGCTTTGCATGGAACAGATATTGATGATTTTTCCACGCTTACGCTCAATCATCCTGCGGGCAACCTGTTGAGACACCAGAAATACTGATTTCTGGTTAACATTCATTATGTTATCCCATTGTTCAACCGGAAAATCGGTGAAAGGTGTACGGAACTGAATGCCCGCATTATTAATCAGAATATCCAGCGGACCTGTACCCGTCTCTATCTGTTCAATTGCTTGCGCTACGGCTTGCGGGTCTGTGACATCAAATGCGCAGGCATGTGCCGTTATTCCTGCCTGCTGTAATTGCGTCACGGCGTGTTCGCAACGCTCCCTGTTGCGGCCATTGATAATGACTTCGGCACCATGCTCACCTAGTCCATAAGCCATTAGTAATCCCAGACCCTGGGTAGACCCGGTGATTAAGGCTCGCTTTCCGCTCAGGTTAAATAAGTTACTCATTTTCTGCCCCCATACCACTAACTGTTACGCGTAACTGTACGCGCAACAGCCCGGGGAATAAACGCTTTTCAGCCATTCTCACGAAGCTTTGAGAAGATATGTGATCCTTGTCAGATATTTGCCTCCTAATGTTCATCGATACTTATCTGTCTTACACACTGATGCACAGATAAAAATATCGCGGTAAAGAAAATGTATGCCCGGGCTTATACTGCCGGAATCAATTATGTTCCCCGTACCGGTTATAAAGGTAATGACCGAATTAGGGTGACGGTAATAATTTATACTTCCCGTTTCACCAGCAGACAGACACTATTAAATATCGTTACCCGTCCAATAGAAGAAACTGAAATATTCTTATTTTCAAACAATTTTGGCTGACTCTATAGAACAGATGGCAAATAGCTGACATAATCCAGTGATATTTCATTCATTACAGTGTTTAAAACCTTCAGGCGACAGGATGAAAAACAGACAAAAATAACACTCCGGTACGCTTATAACGTTTCGCACTGACTTCGGAAAAATCAAGAAAAAAATTCACTTTAAAAATCAAACGAATAATATAAATATGGTGCTATATGAATAACAAGGAAGTCATTCGTTCCATTGCCATTATCGATACCTGTAACTATACCTGCATGGCAATTTCTTCTATATGCAGGCACATTTCTGACAATATTATCGTCTACACTTTTACTTCGGTAGAAGAACTACTAAATAATCGTTCAGTAAGGGATTTCGATTTCGTATTTTATGACATACTGACAACCTGTCCGATAGTTATCGACCCCGAAAATGATATTTTAAAGATAAAATCGGCAAATCCCCATTGTAAGGTTTGTCTGCTCTCGGTGTTACACCAGTTCATGTATATTAGAAACGCTGACTTTGAACTGGATAAACGGCTTCCTCTGGACGACTTCAGTTTTTTTATTCGTATTCTCTGTCGTGACAACCAGGGGAAATGTAAAAGAAATTATAGCGTTATATTTCATAGCCGTCTGGATTTAACCAAAGAGCAGGTATCGCTATTACGCGGTTATCTTTATAACCTGAACACGAAAGAAATCGCTGAGCTCCTGCATTGTAATCTGAGGAAGGTTTATTTTTACCGGGAAGGGGCTATCAAAAAAGGACACCGGAACAAAAGCTTTTTCCGCGCTATCGGACGCCTGGTCAATCCCTGATGATATCACAGGAAAGCCGGAGTATAAGAGTGGCGTCTGTGATCTGCAGACGCTTATGGGCGATTAATTAACGATGCTCTGAGCGATAACCGCCATCATAGAGCACAAATTAATAATGCAACAATAGCAGAAACGCTGCTACTGCCGGATGACACATCCTATGTTCACCTGCAGCCAGTACGCAGCAGATGGCTGTCTTGTACACTATCAGTTCAGACAATAATGATATTCTTCTTTAAAGTCCGCAGCAGAGAGGGAAAAGAATACGCCCTGCGTTTTATAGGTAAGAAGCCTTCCGGGACTTAACCGTCCGCCTGTCTCCTCTAAAACATCGCTGACCCGACAAGATGTTAGCAACTCTGCTTTTGTATAAGGGATGGAGATTTTATTAGCATCCCTGGTGATACCCCTGTCACTTTTACCGATTTCCGGGTGGAGGAAAACCTCTGCTGGCTGCACAGGTTATCTTCCGTTCTGCTCACCAGTACAGTGCACCCCCCTGCGTTGCCATAAACGTCATCCTGATAAAACCTCTTTCCTGAAATACCCTAATTGACTGATCTATTGAGATTAAAACTAAATATCCACGGCATGCTGCCAGGGTGGTATGGCATTTGCTTGTTAACACTATCGTTATCAGTATCAGCCAGCAGATTGCCCGGCCACAGCAGATAGACTGTGGCGAAAGCCTGCCAGGAGAGAATAATGCGGGAAGCATCACGATCATTTATGCCCTATCCGTTTCGCGAGGTTAAACATGCCAATCATGGTCCGTTAAATGGATTGACCTTTGCTGTAAAAGATTTATTTGATGTTGCCGGGTATCCCACCGGGGGCGGAAATCCGCATATTCTGGCCCTCTCAGGGGTGAAAAAAAACACCGCACCTGCCGTTCAGCAACTGCTGGATGCCGGTGCCCGTTTTGTCGGGAAAACACATACCAACGAACTGGCCTTTTCGATGAGTGGCCATAATATTCACTACGGTACTCCCCGTAACGGGGCAGCCCCTGACCGGATCCCCGGTGGTTCTTCTTCCGGCTCCGCTTCCGCTGTCTCCAATGGTCTGTGCGATATCGCCCTGGGTACTGATACCGGGGGGTCAGTACGTACTCCGGCAAGCTATTGCGGTCTGTTTGGCCTCCGCCCTACCCATGGGCGGATCAGCTTACAGGGCTGCCAGTCACTGGCCCCTTCTATGGATACCTGTGGTTTTTTTGCATCAACCGCGGAGCATTTTGCCGCAGCAGCGAAATGTCTGCTGGGTGAGGACCGCATACTGCCGGCAGAGATACGACTGGTATCTGACCCTCATCTCTTCAGCCGTCTGCCGACCGAAAGTCAGCAGGCACTGACTCCGGTAGTACATCACATCCGGCATTTATGGGGAGAGATTACGCCGCTGCAAGAGCTCACTCCACAGTCTGAAGAACTGTTTCAGGCATTTCGGGTCATTCAGGGTTATGAAGCCTGGCAGGCACAGGGCAGGACAATTGAACGCTATGGTCTGTCTCTCGGGCCGGATGTGGCAGCACGCTTTGAATTTGGACGTGGGGTAACGGAGAGTGATTACCATACAGCGGTTAGTCTGCGCCAACAGTTTACATCGTGGTGGGAACAGCAGCTGGCCGGTCGCATTCTGGTACTGCCGACAGTCCCTGAAATCGCACCATTACTCACTGCCAGTACAGAGCAGATTGAAGCAACCCGCAAGTTGTCGCAGGATTTATTGATCATCGCCGTCATGACCGGCGCACCACAGGTTACCGTGCCCATGACACAAGTAAACGGGAGTCCGCTTGGTATTTCCTTTCTTGGGCCACGAGGCAGTGACCAACGATTAATTGAGATGGCAGTAACACTTTCTTCAGGAGAAAAATAATGACTACCGAAGTACTGGTTAAGTCCGTATCCGATCCCACATGTTTACGGATCAATGGTGAACGATTATGGGGATCGTTAATGCAACTGGCGAAAATCGGTGCGACGGCGAAAGGAGGCTGCTGCCGGTTAGCATTGACCGACCTTGACCGTCTGGGGCGGGACCTGGTGATTAAATGGGCAACCGAGGCTGGGTTAACCGTTACTATCGATAAAATTGGTAATGTTTTTATGCGCAGGGAAGGACGTAATCCGTCTCTGCCACCGATAATGTCAGGTAGTCATATTGATACCCAGCCCACCGGAGGTAAATATGATGGTAATTATGGTGTACTGGCCGCACTGGAAGTCATTCGAACGCTGAATGATCTGGACATCGTGACAGAAGCTCCACTTGAAGTCGTCTTTTGGACCAATGAAGAAGGCTCCCGGTTTGTTCCTGTCATGATGGGGTCAGGAGTGTTTGCGGGCGTCTTCCCGCTCGAAGATATTTATGCGGTCTGCGACAGTGAGGGGAAAAGTGTTGGCAGTGAACTGGAGAAGATCGGTTATATCGGCACAGAAACGCCGGGGGATCATCCGGTAGGCGCGTATTTTGAAGCGCATATCGAGCAAGGCCCTATCCTCGAAGACGAAGAAAAAGTGATTGGTGTGGTACAGGGCGTGCTCGGTATCCGCTGGTATGACTGTAAAGTGACCGGTCAGGAATCTCATGCCGGTCCGACACCGATGTCTCTGCGCAAAGATGCGTTACAAACGGCGACACAAATCATGCAGCAGGTGATCACTATTGCCGGACAAACCCCTGAGGGGCGGGGTACCGTTGGTAGTGTTCAAGTCTATCCTAATAGCCGCAATGTGGTTCCGGGCGAAGTGACATTTTCTATCGATATACGCAATACCAGTGATGCGCTGGTAACGGACATGGATTCGGCACTAAGGGAATACATTGCTACTCTCAGTGAACAAAGTGGCTTACAGATCGAGCTGACAGAAGTCAGCCATTACCCTGCAGCTTCGTTTGATAGTGATTGCCAGGCTGCGATTTCGAAGGCTGCTGTAACGCTAAATTATCCGCAACGGGAGATTGTGTCCGGTGCCGGACATGACGCAGTCTATATGAGTTACCTGGTTCCTACCGGGATGATCTTTATCCCCTGCAAAGACGGTATCAGTCATAACGAAGCGGAGTATGCGGCCCCGGAGCATGTCACTGCCGGAGCTAACGTCTTATTGCAGGTGATACTACAGTACGCAGGGATCGCCGGATAACACTGCCGTATTAAATAAATCGCTGGCAATAATAACCGGCGATTTATCTGAGTCACCGAACAGGCAGATGTACTGCCTTATTCTGCCATACTCCTCCTACCCCGCTCTATTCAGCTCCATTAAAAGGATTCCCGGTTTCATAGCGGTCAGCATGTAAATGGTCACTGTTCAGGTATTGCCAGACATCTTCGTTAATCGCAATTCCCTGTCTGGCGGCCAGCTTCTCTCGTAGCACGCAGTCTTCACCGGGATAGAGAACCCGCTCAACGCCCTGTGCCGGTTTACTCGCTTTCAGTTCTGCCATCGAACGCGACACATTAGCGCGGAAAATATTACTGTCAGTAAAAGCTGACGGATCAAAAATCAGATGTAACTGACCAAGATTTCGTCCTTCGGACATCTTCTGGTACATAGAAGAGACATGTTTGCCAAACGGAAGTCCCAGCAACATTCCAGCCAGTACATCTACCATCATCATTAACCCGTAGCCTTTCGGCCCGGAGATAGCGTTCAAGCCAGCCACTGCCGTAGGATCGGTGGTAGGATTCCCCTTGCAATCAACCGCCCAGTCATCGGGTATAGGCTGATGTCTTAGCCGCGCATCAAGAATTTTTCCCCATGCCTGAACACTGGTCGCCATATCCAGCATCATGTAATCATCCCCTTCTCCCGGGGCGGCGAAGGCTATCGGATTTGTCCCGTAATAAGGTTCTGCCCCGCCGTAAGGAACGACCATCGGGTCAGACTGACAGAGTGATAACGCCACCATTCCCGCTTTCGCCGCCTGTTCGACGAAGAATGACAGTGCACCGCTGTGGCTGATACGACGAATGCCTACCGCGCAAATACCTTGTTGCTGAGCGATTTCAATTCCCCTGGTCATTGCCTCCCGGGCTACAAAATGCCCGGCACCATTATCACCATCAAAGGTGATGACTGAGGGTAAATCATGGGTGATGGTAAACTTTGGGGCGGTATTAATACCACCTTTACAGAGTCGCTCCACATAATATTCTGTACGCAGAGCACCATGGGAGTGAACTCCGCGCTTGTCAGCATGTACCAGAGACTCTGCGACGGCTCCGGCATGAGGACTTGTAAGCCCGGCGCGTTGAAGTTTATTACTGATCATCGTCAGTAACTGTTGCTGATCGACCCTAAGCATTGTCACTCTCCCCCACTCTTCAGTGGTACTTTAATCCGTGGCAAACGTGATTCAAACCAGCAGGCAATTGATATCAGCTCGCTCTCTTTAAATGAATGGCCGATTAACTGCAATCCTATCGGTAATCGCCGTCCCGAAATTCCGGCAGGTAATGTCAGCGCAGGTAATCCAAGAAATGACCAGGGGGCACAAAAGGATGCATCGCCGGTGGATAGCAGCCCCGCCGGTGCCACCGATGGTGCCGCTAGTGATAAAATCAGATCACTGTCGGCGAAGTAATAATCTCGCTGCCGACGACATTGCTGCATAAAAGCTAAAGCTGCCTGATATTCTTGTTCTGAAATATCACGCCCCTGCTGAATAAGTGCGACGGTAGCATCTCCTGCCGCTGATACCCCGGGACCAATTTTCACGGATAATTCCTGACTGGCTTCAAATGCCAGAATGACATCGAGTGCCGCCAGCCAATCCGGGGCCTGATTTGACGCCTCCAGGGGGGAGCATTCAACACCCTGCGCCGCCAGCCAGTTGACCAGTGTCAAAAACAGGGCCTTCAGTTCTTCATCGGCAGCTTGCCATTGTTCAGGAAAATAGAGACTGACCCGACGCGGCTTCAGGTCAGTTAATGGTGTAATCCGGGTCTGATGCTCAATAATTACCTGCTGACAAAGACTGGCATAATGACAATCAGAGGTAATAAATCCAATGTGATCCAGTGAACCGGACAGAGGCTGAACCCCTTCCATCGGGATCTGCCCATAGGTGGGTTTAAATCCCACCACCCCGCAATATGCCGCAGGGCGAATAACCGACCCTACCGTCTGGGTTCCGATAGCTATATTAACAATACCGGCAGCTACTGCTGCCGCTGAACCGCTGGAAGAGCCCCCCGGGGTGTGCCGAACATTCCAGGGATTGACGGTGGCCGCCGGGTGGCGCCAGGCGAATTCAGTCGTTGCCGTTTTACCAAAAATAGTCGCACCTGCCGCCTTCAGTTGCCTGACAATATTCGCATCCTGCGCCGGATACTGCCCCTGAAATAGCGGGCAGCCGTAGGCCGTAGGCATATCGTGAGTATCAATCAGGTCTTTCACGGCAACGGGTATGCCAGAAAGCGGTAATCCTTCCTGAGTCCCGGGATAATTCTCCGGAAGATACACAAACGCCTTTAACTCAGGATTACGCTGATGTGCTGTTATGGTTGCCTGAGACAGCGTAATGGTGTTTCCATGGCGTTTTCTATCAATGCCCGGGCCTGAGGGATCATTTTTTGTAAACATTATGCACAACGTCCGAATAGGTCACCTGTCCGGGTTTAATATTACCGATGTACTGCTGAACGTTGATGGCATTATTAAATGCACCTTCAGAAATATAGGGATCAACTGCATAGATATTATTTTCCGACAGTCGGTCAACCGCATTGGTCACCACCTTGGCATCCAGGGTCGGGAACTCTTTAATCGCCACTTTACGGGCGATGTCCGGCGAGTTATGGATAACTTTTTCCGCATCTGCCAGACCTGCGATAAAGTTTTTCACCATCTCAGGTTTATTTTTCAGCGTTGACTCCAGTGTATCAATTGCAGAGAAGGCAAATTCCCCGTGATATTTGTCATTAAACGAATAGATAATTTTATAACCGCTGGCAATTCCCTGATCGGCCTGTGGTTCATAAACGGTCGCAGCCTGTGCCCGCCCCACACCTAGCGGTGACAGTTCCGTCCCCAACTGAACCGTGCTTAGGTGTACATCCTGAATTCCTTTATCTTTAATTAGCTGCTGGAGCAGATAGGTTGTGGTACTCGGTGGCATTGCTGTCGAGACGGTTTTCCTTTTAAGATCGGCTTCCGACGTCAGATTGGCTGAAGGCGGAGCGATGATCCACACCGGTACTCCTGATACAACCAGCCCGATATTTGTGACTGGCGCACCTTTAATATGAGCCAGTACTGCAGTCATCGGGTCCTGCAGGGAAAAATCACCATGACCACCTATTACTGCTGCCACCGCCTGAGCACCACTGCCGGCAGTCATCAGTTTTACATCGACACCGTGTCTGGCGAAAATGCCCTGATCAATCCCCACATATAACGGCAGGTACTGAATCGAGTGGAAAGCTTCATAAATTACGGCGGGCTGGTTAGCCTGAGCCACAGAGGCAAATGCAGATGTTCCCACCAGCACAGCGGCAGCAGCCAGTTTACGAACAGATTTCATCTTCATGCTTTCCATTTAACTACCCTCTTCTCAATATATTGAATACACCAGGTGACTAACGATGCCATGACTGTCAGAACAATGACGCCAAGCCAGACGGTATTAAGATCAAACAAAGAACCGGCAACAAAAATTTCGTGTCCCAACCCGTTATTTGAGGAAATATATTCCCCGACTACCGCTCCAATCAGCGAAAACCCCACATTGATGCGAATAATAGAAAATATCCACGGTATCGATGACGGGATAATCAGTTTTCTGAAAATCTGTATATTCGACGCTTTGAAGGAACGGAATAAGTTCATTAAATCACTGTCGATTTCTCTGGCCACCGCACAGGCGGAGATCATGGCAACTGCAAATGAGGAAATTGCAGATAACCAGATTTTCGACGTGGTATCAGACCCAAACCAGATGATAATCATCGGCCCCAAAGCTATTTTAGGGATACTGTTAAGAATGACAGAAAATTGCTCCCCAACCTGGGACAACTTCGGATAGAACCAGAGCCCAAGTCCGAGGATAATCCCCAGCCCGCTCCCTATCACCAGCCCCATAATCGTTTCATAGAACGTGATCCAGGTATCGTAAACCAGTTGTCCCTGAGTCAGACCAAGCATCGCCGAATGATAAATACCGTAAGGAGAACCTAATAACTGTCCGTTAATCCAGTTTTGCTGTGAAGCCAGTCCCCATAAACACACCAGGATAAAAAGAATAAGAAAGACAATAACGGTTGCTCTGCGCTTATCTGTATTTTGTATCATTGAAATCTTTCCTATTTGCCGTGAGCCACATTATTCATTCTTAATCCATCCCAGATCTTCGTGTGATAATCATGAAATTCCGAAGCTCCCCGGGCAGAGACGGCAGTCCTCGGTCCCTGGGTCGTGAGATCGATTTTTTGTTCCATCACAATTTTTGCAGGTCGACCTCCCAGCAGTACCACCCTGTCACTCATAGCAATGGCCTCATCAATATCATGGGTCACCAGAATCACACTGGTCTCCCCGCTTTTAGTCAGGTTCATGACATCATCTTCAAGCATCAGACGGGTTTCATAATCCAGTGCCGAAAAAGGTTCGTCGAGCAGGATCACCGTCGGGTCACATAGCAGTGTACGGGTCAGTGCAACCCTCTGTTTCATCCCTCCGGAGAGTGAAGATGGATAGGCGTTTTCTACCGAGGAGAGCCCATAACGGGCCAGCATATCAATTGCCCTATCGCGATCTTCAGGTGTAATTTTCCTATACAATTCAATGCCAAGTAAGGCATTGTCCAGAATTGTCCGCCAGGGTAATAACAGATCTTTTTGCAGCATGTAGGCAATCCGACCGGTAGCACCATTTTTAGCGGGACCGAGTACCACACTGCCGGAACTGGGTTTTAGCAACCCGGAGATAAGGTTAAATAATGTGCTTTTCCCGGCACCACTCCGGCCCACGATGGCCACAATTTCTCCGGCCCTGACCTCAAAATTAAGAAACTGAAACAGACGTAACTCTTCTCCGTTATCCAGTACAAAATGATGGCTTAGCTGATTTATTTCCAGAGGATGTCGTGATCCGGATACCTGTGAATGACTCATTATTTCTTTGCCCCAGTATTGTCCGTAATTTTTATCTTCAGTAATTGACATGCATTTGGCATGCCAAAAATATAAAAATAAATTTATTCACTAATATCAGATGGATATACTCCTACCTCTGTAATCAATAAGAAAAAGTTTATTTACCGACAATCACTTAAATGGTGCAAATGTGCAGACGGGTGGTATTATGGGAAACGATGAATTTCAGGTAAGAACTCGCATTCCTGAATGAATTGAATGTTTTCTGTGTCGGGGGATCCCACCATACATCATTCAGCTACACGGACCGGGGATTAAACGTGTATTCCGTTCCCACTCTGAGCGCAGTACAGGGCATTATGGATCCCATTTTCCCTGATGAAGGTGAGTGCAAAGTCAAACAATACGGCAAACAGGGCCGTCATATATGGCGAAAACTGTCTCTGGCTATTGATGCGAATAGGCATGACATTGTCTGTGCCGGTCTGTCACTGAACAACACAGATACCTTGCCCGGAATGTCGACTGTCTTCTGCAGCAGACGGCTCCTTATAGCAAACTTTTTTATCAGCTAAACGAGAGAAAGTAATCAGTTTTCTTCTGCCGGTATGGAAGGAAATTAACGATATACTTGTCTGTTAGGTAGCAGTACAACAAACACTGACTGCGCCATAATGCACAAGAAGAATAGTCGCTGCTTCAGTCGCCCTATGAAGGCGGGCTGACCATAACGTTCTTAATAGCGAATACAGTTTGATCAATGCCCGGCAATCCCTGGTATTGGGTCTGCGGGATCTCAGAACGGCATGGGTTGCCGTCAACCGTGTAACAGGTCATTATCCATGCTGAATAACGGAGAAAATAAATGAAGCAATTTATAATTAAGCATAATCTGGCGTTATTCAGTCTGGCGGCCATTGCCATACTGATCTACACACTGACTCACTGGCAGCTCATGCCTGTAACACAACGAATGTCAGGCCTGTTTATTTTCGGGATCACCTTACATTTGTGGGAAGAAGGCCGCTTCCCGGGGGGATTCACCGAAATGATTGCCAGTCAGCTAAATTTTAAAGGGGACGACCTGCATTTCGGGCAGATTATCACCTCCTGTTATGTCATCTTTATCGTCTTTATCCCGTTCTTCTTTCCGGGAGTTTTATTCCTGGCAATTGCTCCGATGCTGCTGGGTTTACTGGAAGTCATCGCCCATCTGCTGGCTATCCGGATGTCACCCACCCGGTATTACTCTCCGGGCCTGGTGACGGCCATTTTTGTCCTGATGCCGGTATCCCTCTCTACGCTGCACTACCTTGTGACCCATAGAGATCCGGCCTTTACTGACTGGTTATTCGCCTTTCTCTATATGGCGGCAGGCCTGCTGATTGCCCAGCGTATTGTTGTTTCTGCCAGCGGTATGTCGTACCGTGAATTCTTAATGAACGTCAAACGTCGTCTGTTCACCAGAGAGTAATGCTATACCGCAATGGCCTGTCCTTAATCATTTTCAGCAGTCCCGGTTCCGGGGGACTGCTGCTTTCAGATAAATCAACGGATACCGGCTATTGTCAGCGCTTACGGATATACCAGCGTAAAGAGTTAAAATAGAGCTCCGGAGACTTCAGAACTTTTCCCTCATCCACCAGCTGTAACAGGATGGCACGGGTCACATAAATACTGGTATCACAACGGTCTGAAATTTGCCGGGTTTTCGGCCAGTGCTGCAGCTCCGGTAGCGCCCCGCTGCCCCCGGATGACGAACCATTTTCCAGGCATAACTCTTCCAGAGCCTTCAGGATTTCGGTCTTTTTATTGCTGCGTGATTTCCTTTCACTATTCATAAAAACTCCGTGAAGATAATGAGTTAGTTTAATATTTTATAAACCAATAAATTTGAAAAAATTAATTCTCAGCCAGCGGGAAAACCTGACTTCAATCAGAGAATAATACCCGCAGGATAAAAGAAGAGTGATCCCGAAACTTATGCAGAGCAAATTAAAACGATGAGAAAAAACCTCAAAATAGTCGTTCCCGAAGAACCACGTAAATAATTCAATCACCGTAAAAATAACAGCCATATGCAACAGATAAAGTGAATAGGATATTTCACCTATAAAAAGTAAACAGCCGGAATAATTTATTCTTCTCACTTTACTGAGTTTCAGCCCGGATAAAAAAACCAGCAGACACGGCAAGGTCATTACACTGGTATGATTATTTCCGAGTTCCCCGAACGGTTTATATAACCAGCCGACGGCAGCAATGAAATAAATCACCGATGCCAGCATCATTAACCAATGCTGAATGCCTGCACGTACGGACATTTTCTGGTAGAGCATCGCAGTGATAATCCCTGCAAGAAAATCCATATTAATCGTATCGCTGATCATACAGAGATACTGCCAGTAAAACCGGGGATCCTTCTGCTGAAGGGACAGTATGTTCCCCCGTGGCAATAGCATAATACAAGCGATTAATATAATCACCAGAACGCCATACCGGTAGCGGGGTAACAATAGGCTCAGCGTAACCAGCAGATAAAAAAAAACTCGTAATTCAGCGTCCAGCCATTATCAAGCAACGGAAAACCATAGGACGGAGATCCTCCGCCATTTAAGGGGATGAACAACAGTGACTTCAGTGTATTTAATCCCAGCTCCGGTTGCGGAGAATAGTAATAAAAAAATACGGCATATCCTAATGTGATAAATGCATAGGCTGGAATAATCCGAAACCCCCGCCGCAGCAGATATGTCGTACTGCTGCGCCAGCCTGCGGGTAAATGGCGTGTTGTTGTCCATGCCAGAAATCCGCTGACCATAAAGAAAATATCTACCCCCAGATATCCCCTGCGTAAAAATGTCTGTCCCAGCGGGAAAGCAAACCAGCTGTAATGATAAATAATCACAGCCAGCGCCGCTATAGCACGATATATCTGGATCATTTCTATCTGTGTGTTATGACTTTTGCCGGGCATGACTGACCTCTGTCGGTTCTCAGACCAGGATAGCGGATAGTTTCAGATGAGCTACCGGGGCAGACTGACCAGATGTTCTGTCCAGCCTGCCTGCTCCGGTGATCACTAGAATGAGTAATTCAGGCCCGTGGCATAGTTAATGCTGGTATTTCCTCCACTACCGCTATTGAGATTAATGACTGCATGCACCCCGAGATTTTCAGACAGTGCAGAATTCATCCCCAGTCTGGCTTCCAGCCATTGAGAGGTCTTTTTTCCTGCATCATCACGGCGGAACGACGTCCCGGTACTCTTCAGTGCTGCGGTAATCCCGGATGTCGCCGAAATGTTTTCATGCCGATACGCAAGTTCAAGGTAAGGATTAACCCGCAATCCGTTCGCTTCAATACGCCATCCACCGGTAAACTGACGGCGGTTAACATTCTGTCCGCCAAAACGCATTGAGGTACTGCTGTCTGCTTGTTCATGATAGCCATTGATACGCGCACGGTCATAGCTAAAGCCCAGCACCGGCCCCGTAGTCAGATAACGATTAAGCTGTAAATCATAGCCGGCTTTTACCGCAACACCGCTGAACCGTCCGCGACTGTTACCTTTTTCGTTTCTCAGCGCACTCCCCAACTGGATCTGTCTCGTAATATTTTGGAAATTGACGCTGCCGCTGCTGAAATCCACATTTCCCCAGAGTCCGTTAGCCATTTTAAGCTGGCTGAATATCCCCATAATGGAACTGCTATAGCTATATTTGAACAGGGATGCTGACTGATAACGGTTATAGCCGGTACTGTACGTTCCCCCCACCAGGACGCCTTCCACTGGTTGTATGGCGAAACCCAGCAGCGCATTGCTGGCAAGACCATGCCCGTTGAACGAGGAAATATTGTCACGAACTCTGGCATACTTACCACTGTATCCGCCAAAGACTGTCACTTTTTCCCGGCCGTCTAATGAACGGAGGGTCTGCAGTTGTCCATCCATATACAGGTGTCTGTCTGACTGAACATTCAGAACGCCCTGTTGCAGGCTGCTGACCAGCAAAGGGGCATCAATAATCGACATCATGTACCGGGCCAGAACTTCATGGGCCACCGGGCTTGGATGGAACCAGTCAGAAAAGAGATAAACCTGATCGTTATGAAAATTCGCCGTATCCTCATTACACCTCGGTGCCCCGGTGCCTATACCACAGATCGGGACCAGGATATTGTCGAAGCCATAGGTTTTCGGAGACTCGATAATCTCATTAAACAACTGATTAATATCTGCATAAACAATATTGCCGTTCAGTTGGGAAAGCCCCTGCTCAACATCATAATTAAACTGCTCGGTAAGCATATTTTCGGTGTTGAGGAACCAGCGGAAAATACTGGCCGTCAGCTCCCGCGGTACGGTGATCCCTTTACTGGCCAGTACCACCGATAACGAATCGATGACCGCAGACTGACGTGCCTCTTCCCCCTGGACAGAACCCAAAGAACGCAGGTAAGTATCCTGGAGGGTATACAGCTCGAATAAATCGAACAGGTTGCCGCCCAGAAAAGCCTGTGCAAAACCGAATAATGCCGTCCCGGTCCAGGGACTCATCCCTGCATTCGGGAGATTAGGTATCACCAGCATACCACTCCCGGCATCAAGCAATGTTTTGGCCTGACTCACTACATTTGCCGGCGCATCAGACAACTGATAATGTTCACCTTGTTTAAACAATGCGCCGAAATTCAGTCTCAGTATGGTACTCTCCACATCGACCGAGATATCATTTCCGCCAATCCATAAAACATACAATCCGTTAGCATCGGCCTTCTGTTGCTGACTTGCGAGATAATCATCAATTTGCCAGCCGGTTTTATAGATCAGCAGTGGGGTATAGCTGGCGGTTGAGCCTGACTGCGCGTAATTTGTTCCTCCCTGAGTATAAGTAAGAAGCTCCTGACCAGTATAAGTCTCAGAAATAATCTCTGAATAAAGCTTACTGGCATAACCGGAAATATAACGGGTATCATTTCCCGCAAATCCACCATCGCTGATACTGTCACCAAAGGTATATATTTTGTCAAAGCCCTTAGCAGGCAACGCACCGCACAGACAAGCAGAGACTATGGCTGCATGGAGTACATGTTTCATTAAACATCCTTATTTAAATAAAAAACATCCTGAATTAAACGTAATTATTACCAAATAATTAATTAATCAATGAGTGCTGAATTGTGAGAATTTTACCGTGACCAGAAAGCGTAATAACATCCAGGAATTGAGAATAAATATCCCCATAATATAATGCATAAAGAATAATAATTTTATTCCCTTCGTTGATGGGAGATTGTAACTCTATAGATAACTTCTCCGACTTTCCGATTAAATTAATAAGATAATCAGAGACTGCAATTACCCCAATGTAATTATGGGAGTGTTCGTGTAAAGAAACACCGGGATCAAAAATAGCATCAGGATGTCGGATAGTTTTCATCCCGAAGATATCAGAGTAGCTAAAACCGCCGGGTAACAGATTTTTATTCGCCTGAAGTGACGAAGAAAATGCCTTGATAGCATGATTATCATAAAAATTATAATAGCTTCCATCATCCAGTGACCAGCCGATGATTTTTTTGCTCTCTAAAATTAACTCATTCAGGCAACCCGATAAATAATATTGTCCGTTCACCGTTGCACCTTTCATAATGCAATTCTGTGCCGCCCGGGTAAAAAAGCTCCCTTTCCTGAAGTAATAAAATCCGGCTATCGCTTCACGACTGATGGTTCTCTTTTCTGCCACTTCCGTCACCTGGCCATCCGGTTGTTTTCTTATAAATGCCCATTTTGGGTGTAAAGAAGGAAATGTCAGCACACCGGCATCTGCCGATTGCGATCGGAAATGATCAATGATTTCACTAAGATCAGCACGAATATATTGATCGGCAGAAATAATGATCATTTCGTCTTCCGGATCGATTTTATCTATGGCCAGTAAACAACTACAGGCAGCCCCTCCCGTATTACCTTGTAAATGCAGTATTTCCCCCTGACCATGGCTGGCCACCGAGATCATTGGTGAGAGCTGATACTCATCATCTTTATCTTCAGGCAGCAGAAAAATGCGTCTGACATCCTCATGCAAGCTGCTGATAATTTCCTGTGAGTATTCGAATAACGTTTTATTATTTATCTCATTCAGGATCTTCGGATAAGAAAACTCAGAACTCATCTCGTACAGCGATTGTCCTCCCAGGGAGGTAATGACGGTGATCATCCTTTTTTCCCCTCAATTCTATCGATATATTGCCTGATATTGGTGTAATTCACGTCATTCACGCTCTCCACCTTCATGACCCGGGCACCGCTTTCTTTGGCTGCCCGAAGACCATTTTCATTGTCTTCAATCACCAGACACTGCTCAGGTAATAATCCAAGCCTGGAGATAGCTTTCTGATATATTTCCGGTGACGGCTTACCCTGAACCACATCCTGGTTAGAGAGAAAAAATTCCAGTTTATCCAGCAGGTTGGCTCTGCTCAGCATAATTTCTATGCTGTCACGGATAGAATTAGAGGCGACCGCCAGGCGATAACCTTCCTTACGTAATTCGGATAACGCAAATTCATGCTGGAAGACGGGTTTGCAGTGGCGAAACACGATATCCAGGGTATATTTCTGTTTTAGCTGATTAATGAAACCATGCAATGCTGTCGGGAACCCTTTTTCAGCCGTCAGGATAGCCAGTTTGTCGCGTGTAGGAAGGCCGTCAAATTTCGACAGGTGTTCATGCCGGGCTATCGCCATCCCGAACAGGGCTAATGCCTGATTCAGCGCTTCGTAATGCCAGTCTCTGGCATCAATCAGCACTCCGTCCATATCAAAAATGACCGCTTTGATGTTAGTGTTCACGAAAAACCTCCCGGGCCTGATCCGGTACATCGGTACATAGCATCAGAGCGTCCGTTACCGGCAATCCTCCCGCGACCTTGCGGAGCTGCTGCCAGTATTCTGCCGGGTCCCGCTGATGAAGTTCAGGAGAGACACAACAGACCGGTAAGCCCCTGACAATCAGTCGCTGTATCCTTTCCCCGTCACACTGGTCATTAATGAAATTATCCAGCCAAATCCCCTGGACCTGACTCAGCAAGGAATTTTCACACTCGAACTCGCTGAGCCTTGCAAACACATTCACTCCGGCGGAGATATAACTCAGCATGTCGGGTACCGACATATCAAAACAGAAATAGTTATGAATATTATATTCCCGTAAGAGATTTTTTAATGTCTCAGCCAGACCGTCACTTTTTATATTTAACGCTAAGGGTAGTAACGGATCATAACTTACAAATAATTCAAAAAAATCCCTCAGTAAAAGACATCCCTGGTGTGGAATATCATGAGAAATGACCAGTTCTCCGCAATAATCCCGGACATCCGTTTCAGTGCCGAATCCGGCACTGAATGACTGACAAAAAGCCTGCAGACTATTTTTTTCTTCTGCTGTGGTCCAGAGCCCACGGTGTGACAAGATCTGCATATTCCCTCCGTTATACCTCTGCTTTGATGGGTAGACATTCAGCTCCGGCGACTGAACATCTTTATTGCCAGCCGCCGGATAAATGGAATATGCAGCGGGGTAAACTTAATCCATAAGATTGTTCGCAGGATAAATATCCACACTGAGTCTGCCTTTTGACTCAGGATTGATATACCTGCCTCTGCATTCGACGGTTGATGCTGTAACGCTACCCAGTCCGCGGTGGTATATACACTGGATAACCCTTTATTTTTATACACTTCACTGTATTTGTTCCACAAGAATCCCAAAGCCTCACTGGAGTAAGGGATGAAATTATTGATATAAAAATTTTCCGATGTTTTTTTAAGATGCTCCGACGTAAAACAGTTACCGGGAAACTCATTAACCCCGGTGACTTTTTCTATATATTTCACCCAGATATACTGTTCGGGAACATAGCGCATCAGACTAAAAATAGAAAAACAGAAACACACTTCAAATATTGATTCATCTGCAAGTGGAATATCAAAAAGATCTAATAAGTCCTGTTTATTCCCCGCCAACAGGATATCTCCCGGATGAAAAAGATAAGGCATATACCCTCTGACATTACGGGCAAAAAGATTGCCATTAATGATCCGCTGACGGAACAGGCTATAAGCCTGATCCCGTGGGTACACCTGGTCTTTCTCCTCCTCTTCGCAGAGTTGTAAAAAATAGGCGATATTCCTGTTGTAAAGCCTGGAATCTGTCCGTAATTTAACAACATGACTATGGGTAGCCCGACCAATCCCCTGCCGGGAAGAGACGATCATCCTGTTAATATTGGTTACCCAGCGCGTTTCCCGTTCCCGGTAAACCAGCGGTCCGGGGTCTTCACTTTCAATAATGACTACCTGTAGTGTTTTCAGCAGCTCCTGCAATTGCTGGCGTAACTGTGCGGACAGTTTCCAGGTAGACAGGATAATTTCATCTTTCGGAAAGTAATGCCGCGTGATAGCTATGTTTTCTATCACATCACAACAGAGTTTGTTTTTATGGATGACCGCTCCCTGAAAAATGATACTTAACAATCCCATCAACTATTCCTGAGAGCCTTTACCTTTCCTTTTAGCCACTTTTTCGATTTAATAAAAAATTCTGTTATGTTTACGCCTAACAATGCCATCGATAAATTAGTTAATAATACACCCTTCTCACCAAAATTATTAATTCTCAGATAGCTGGTGCTCATCGTAAAAAACGAACACAACTCATTTTTATAATCTTCATATCGTGCAGAGACAATAAAGATGGTGACAGACTCACACTGTGCAGATTTATCCATGATCAGTATTTTTACCAAAGTAATCAGATGCTCCCGATAAGTATCATATTCCTTATCATTACTGACCTTAACGAACAGCGTATATCTTCGCTTATCGGGCCTGATAGAAAAGTTCTTCGCCCGCTCCAGATCGAAGCCCATATGAATTACCTGGTACTCCGCTTCATCCATCGGCGGAATAGTCGATTGCGGGAATCCATTAAGCCACAGTCCATATTCCTCTTCAGTGATCCCTTCTACCTTCAGTTCCATTGCGTCCCCGTTCACATTGGTACGGTGTACTGTCGTTCAGTAACCTTGCCACCTCCATCACCGACATCGGAAAATAAGCTCCCCGGTAAAGGTATTTAAGGTAACATGCTGATATAAAATTACTTATACAAATCATCCTGCGCTTTTTGATAAACCAGTCATCATTATTCTTATAGAATGGCGAAAAAAACCAGGAATGGGATAGCTGATTATTTAGTATAAAGCATCCCAGCAGCATACTCTTTTTTGTCGCCGGACTGGCGGACGAATTCATTACACGGGTAACCCTCACCAGTTCATTCGGGGCCATATCCTCACATAAAATCCAGCGACTAAAGTCACGAAGAAATTCACTGGTTTCCTCAAGTCTGACTTTAATATCTTTGATCACTTTTTTTATCAGTAAAAAACGGCCCAATCCGTTCATCGCTGATGAAGAAATACAGAGCAATATTTCCTGTGAAGCACCGTATTTTTTCGCAAAATGATAAATAAAATTCCTCGCCTGTTCATCTGACAAACGGAACAACGGCTTTTTAGGAATAAAAGGCAACATTTCCAGGCGACAACGGCTCATTTTTTTGTTCCCCCGGTAATCTTTGACTGCAACATATCCGTAATAATGGATCACTGAACGGGCATTCATACTCTGCGTGATCGACCAGGGATTAATAATTGTCGGGATCCCTTCATAACTACAGCGAATTCCCTGTTCGATATCTTCATAATCATTCCAGTACAACTGCTCATTCTGCGGGGAGTGCTGCCAGACTGACTTTTTACAGATGTACAAACTGCCTGTCAGATAATCATGGCCAAACTGGCTTCTGGCCGGATGCTGATAACAATAAAACAACTTACTGATGAGAGATGTGTCTTTCTGAGTCACCGCGGTGATTGACAGTTCTTTCGTCAGATCCTGCTCTATCGTATTGAAATCAGAGTATTTCCTGGGCACCAGGTTATATTGATCGGTAAAATAAAACGACTGAAATCCGGTCATCGGATAGTCATCTCCGAAACGTTGCACCGCCTGATAAAAGTTCAGTGCCAGCAGAACACGATCATGCAGGATACAGAGATTCGGATACCTGGCTGACTCCACCAGCAGATTCTTTTTACGGGTAATATGTACTGGTGGTGCAGGAATATCCTGACCCACAATCTTTACCTGCTCAAAAAAACGAAAATCCGGGTGCGGTGTACCGCACAGAATGATCTCCTTTTCCGCAATATCCAGCTGCAGTATGCGTTCGACACAGGCATTAATAAATGTCGGCTCTTCCGGGCCAACCGGAATGCAGAAGCTCCATTGAGTGAGCCCTTTATCCCGCGAGGCTGCCAGAGGGCTGTTCTTCTGATACACACGAAAGCCTGATACGCTCTCCGGGCTCTCTGTAAATGCCTCACGATAGTAACCACGTTCCAGCAGTGTTTCGCACCTAATCTTCTCCCGGATATACAGCTTACCGCCTGCCGGCATCTGGTGAGTGATATCCCAAAGCATATGTGCATAAAAGGCTGAATCATTCTGTACGTTCACCAGTGCGACATTTTGAAGATCCGCGATAAAAAACCGCGAGCAACCATTGACGATATAGGTTTCATCTGCCGGCCGGTCAAGGCAGTCCGAAAAACTGATCACTGTCAGATTTTCTGTGTTATCCATGTCCAGAGATGCCAGGGTATAAGGCCGGCTTAGTGGCCGCGCCCCGAGTTTCCTGTCATGTACGTAGCGAATAATTTTCACGGGAAAAGTCACCCTGCTGCATTCTTATCAGAAGGTAATAGCCTGTCTGGCTACCGGTAACCGGGCAAAGTTTTGCAGATCTTCCGGCGTACCCAGTCCATACATGCCATCCATCTCAGTGCCTATATTCATAATGCCGATACGACAATCACTATTATGTTGCAGCAGGTAGTTGTATACAGGTGCGACATAAAACTCTCCGTGGCTAAGATCATTGTTACCCACCATTTGCCGGGCAAAATGACAGAAGTCCCGGCCACGCCGGTAGTTATAAATACCCACTGTCGCTTCATCAGAGACTACCTGCTTTTCGACGACCCGCTGCACCCACCCTTGCTCATTACATTGCACATAAGACCACTTGCTATCACTGGCCGTCATTGTCATTATCAGGCCATCGAGATGCCGCTCATCCATTTGTTTCAGATAATCATCAATGCAGATATCAACCCACTGATCTGAGTTAGCAATCATCAGTGGCTGGTCATTATCAATATAGGCATCTGCGGCTAATACAGTACAAGCCGCGCCCCCGCTAATTCCCTTTATAGGGACTATCACGGAGCCAGGTGCAATATTTTCCAGTAATGGAATCAACTTATACTCTGAGATATGTTCTTCCTGGCAAACAAAAATAAACCGATGCGCTCTGTGCGGACGAAGATTATTGACCACGACTTCGATCATTTTCTTGTCACCGAGGCGAATTAACGGTTTGGGTTCCCGATATCCGGCGACTGAAAAACGGCTACCCCGACCTGCCATGGGAATAATAATATTCATCATATCATTTCCTCTGCACTGTATTTATCATTATTGACGCCAGGAATTTTCACCACCGTGGTCACGGTATCCTCAACAGCATAAAAGTCGGTTACCTGCCCCGCCTCAATAGTGATAATATCTCCACGGTAATAATACTGACCTGACATTCTGACCGCGCCGGAAACGATAACAGTAATCTCTGTCGCAACTTTATGATAATGTGCATGTTCCTGGTCACCTGCCTGATAATATTTTACAGCAACCTCCATATTGCTGGTTCGGAATACGGAAGGCTCAAAAGGACCGATAAACCATCCCCGGGTCATGTTCTCAATATTTTCTTTTTTCATAATGAAATTAAACAGCGTAATTATTTAATATTATTTATATGGAAATAATAGATTAGTTCTGAGGAAGAGTTCATTTAAGACCCTTTAATTAAACAGACCTCATAGCTCACTCTCGACACATTAACTCTTAAAATATTCCAGTGGTTATTATTACTATAAGAAAAATCATCAATCACTCTGCCAGGAATATTTCAGCACCCTTACAGGATGAAATAATAGCCCATCCTCCCCTACCATCTGGTTATAACTATCGCCAGACATAAGAATATACATTTTTAATTCCACCCAAAGCTTGAGGCGATGGTACTTGCTTTTTAATGCCATGTAAAACACAAAAAACAGACTTAAAAACCATCAGTAAACACACAAACAGCACAAACCACTAGCTACAGTTAGATTTTAGGTATTTTATTTCATTTATTTTTTAAATTAACACTTAAAAGATCGTTTATTTATTTATCCGGAGTGTTTATTTTTGTTTTATTTATTAACGCGGTAATTAAAAGCATTTGATTATTATAATCAGAGTCAACACTCTGAAACTTTCATCCGCCGTTAATAATTCACGCAGCTCAACCACATATGGAATTATTCTTAATAATAAGCATTAATTGAAAAGAGAAAATTAAAAATAAAAGTTCGGATGATCTTAGGAGGGAAATAGAATAAATCTAAGAAATGTAAGGCGTTAACACCGGCCACACAAGTGTGGCCGGTAAGATCAGAAATTATAATTGGCTCCCAGGTAATAACGACGTCCGTCAAGAGTCGCTGAATAGTTTTCATAGCTGATAGTTTTATCCAGCAGGTTATAAATCCCCGTGAGCAGTGATAATGATTCAGTCACAGAGTAATTAATACCAGTATCAACAAAACTATAAGAGGGCGTTCCTTCCGCCATACTTGTGCGGCTCAGATACTCCGACGTTCTGCTCCGGAAGTTTATCCGGCTCCATACGGACAGATCCCGGGTTGCTTGCCAGTTCAGTGTCATATTAACCATATGTTTTGGCATTTTATTGAGTGGCTTGCCGGAAAACTGCCCGGTTTTCTGCTCAGAATCTGTATACGTATAGTTACCGGTCAGTTTCCAGCCTTCTGCGGGTTTCCATCCCAGAGTCGCCTCCGCACCACGCAGAGTCGCCTTATCCACATTGACACGGTCACTGACAAAATCGTAATGCGTACTGCCAATGGTACAGGCGGGGTCTGCACTACTATTGCACCGACGAACTTCGGTAATTTTATTTTTAAAATCGGTATTAAATAGCGTTAATCCGGCATTCAATTGATGACCGTTATCCCATAGCAGCGCTATTTCTTCGCTCAGGCTCTTCTCGGGTTTTAGATCAGGGTTACCGACAATAATTCCGTTTGACCGCCCTCCTCCGGTGGTCTGCCCCCAACTGGCGGAGGACTGACGCAGATCGGGTGAGCGATAACCCGCTGAAATACCGCCTTTTATTGTCCACTGGTCGTTCAGGTGCCAGACACCATAGCCTCGCGGGGTCCAGTGTGTTCCATAGTTCTGGTCTTTATCCATCCGCATTCCACCGGTCAGCGAAAAACTCCGGGTTATTGCCCACTCATCTTCCGCAAAAACAGCCCAGCTCCAGCGTGTCAGTTTATTCAGTCCCGCGGCCGCTTCTAACTGGTTTCCGTCATCATGGAGTTTTTCATAACCATACTGTCCGCCCAAAGTGATCGAATGCTCATCCAGCAGCCATTGGCCCTGAGTATTCAGTGTAGTGTTATAAGATTTCATTGCGCGGCCGGGATTATTAGTTTCCTCCCGTTGCAGATAGCTGCTGGTATTCAGCTCATCATAATATCCATGATGCGTCAGCGCATAAGTCGTGTGTTCATAACGGTTTTCACTGCGGCTGTTCGGCGTACATACGGTGCCCCGACAGCTCTCCACTGCCTGAGATTTTCCGGGAGTACTGTTTCTGTCCTGAAGCTCTCTGGCAATATCCACACTCATACGGTTTCTGTCATCAGGTGTCAGGGTGAGCGTCGCGGCACCATTGCGCATCCGCTGCTCGTTATAGCCATTGACTACCCTGTCTTCCTGACGTCGGGAGAGTAACCCGCTGAGTTTCATATCCAGCAGCCCGTCAATCAACGGGCCGGAAACATAGGCATCCGTCTGATAAAGATCTCCGGAGCGACGATGTTCCTGAAAAGTGGCTTCCGAATGCAGTGATCCCAGCCAGTTACCACGGTTATAGGTTTTTTTGGTGATCACATTAATGACCCCTCCCATCGCATCCGAACCATACAGGGAAGACATGGGGCCGCGGATCACTTCTATCCGTTCTATAGATCCCAGAGGAGGTAACCAGCCCTGCTCAATACCGGCATTATCACTATTTGGCCGGGTTCCCCGCGTACTCACCCGCCGACCATCGACCAGGATAAGAGTGTACTGAGAGGACATTCCGCGGATACTGATATCGCTGCTGCTCCCCCCGCCGGTGACGACCACGCCAGGGACATCTTTCAGCGCATCGGTAATATCGCGGTAGGCTTTGTCTTCGATTTGTTCTCTGGTAACCACAGAGATGGAGGCCGGTGCGTTCTGAATTTTTTGTTCAAAACCCGTCGCAGTGACCACCAGTGTTTCTTTATCGGTAGCATCCGCCATTCCGGGGAAAAAGGCCGTTGTCAGTATCACTGCGAACGGTTTTACGCGAAGTATTCTCATTATCATCGATTCCATTTGTTGATCAAAATGCTTCACCCTCGCCGATGACTGCAAACAGAATGCTCCATGTAACATTTTATTACACCGGCAGATGTTTCCTATTGTACGAACAAACCAATAAATGTAAATAATAATGAGAATTAGTATCGTTATCACAAGCAGAGATCAACTTCCCTTTATTCTTCTTCTGTATGCTCCCATATCAGAAACGACCTCCGCTCCGGATATCCCCGGGGAGCGCGCACATTTACTACCCCGCCAGCGATATACTGATAGCGGGTTAACTTAAATAAATTATTTAATATCGCTAATTTCAGACGGGGTTCTGCCACAGAGAGCAAATGTCCGGAACAAACCCGTGGGCACCGGGTGACCGGATATGCCCCGCCTTAGCGGGCCACGGGAAGATCGGTGTAGCGGGTGGTATAACAGGGAGAAAGCATATCGCGTTTCATTACCCAGAGTTGTTCGACGCCCTGGCCGGCAAACCACAATTGCCCTTTTCCACTCTGATTAACGCCATCAATGACCCTCATCAGTGATTCACTGTTAGCCTGAGGCTTATAGTCATCAAACAAATTGAGCTGCGAGACTCCCTGGCTGAAAAAATCCCCCAGCATGACACCCGCCTTCATATACCGTGGCCCGTCCTGCCAGATACGGTCCAGTACTTTCATCGCAATGCGGATAATATCTCTGCTATCGTTGGTGGGGGTTTGCAGATTGCCCGTGGCCTGGTTCGCGTAAAATATCTCTCCCTGTGCATGCGGGCTGGTACGCAGAAATACCGTCACCTGACGACAATATTGTCTTTCTCCACGTAATCTTTCCGCAGCCCGTACAGCATAATTACATATGGCCTCACGCATCGCCGTATATTCAGAGATCCGTGTAGAAAACGAACGGGAACAGACAATTTGTTGTTTCACCGGAGCAAATTCTTCCAGTTCAAGACAAGGTTCGCCCCGCAGTTCCCTCACCGTCCGTTCCAGTACCACATTAAAATGTTTGCGAATGACCCATGTGCTCTGTTCCGATAAATCTTTTGCCGTGAGGATACCCATCCTGTTCAGTTTCTGGCTGATGCGCCGCCCCACTCCCCAGACTTCCGCCACCGGAGTCAGGGCCATCAATTTACGCTGACGCTCGACATTTGACAGATCAACGACTCCGTCGGTTTTTCGCCAGGTTTTAGCCGCATGATTGGCGAGCTTGGCTAATGTCTTCGTCGGGGCTATCCCGACCCCTACGGTAAGATGGGTATCACGTAGCACCCGCTCCCGGACTTCCCGGCCAAAGGCTTCCGGATTCCGGCAATGACGAATGCCGGTGAGATCCATAAATGCTTCATCAATGGAATAAATTTCTACTGCCGGTGCCAGTGCTTCCAGCGTACTCATCACGCGGTGACTCATATCTGCGTATAAGGCATAGTTTGAGCTGAACACACTGACCCGATGCTCGCGAAAAAGTTTTTTCAGCCGGAAATAGGGTTCCCCCATACTGATATTCAGTTTTTTAGCTTCCGCTGAACGCGCGATAACACAACCATCGTTATTGCTCAGCACAACCACCGGCGTCCCTTTTAAATCCGGGCGGAATACGGTTTCGCACGATGCATAAAATGAGTTCACATCTACCAGCGCAAACATTACTGCCCCAGCGTTTTGACTACGTGTTTTACTACACCGAAAATTTCAAACTGATCAGCATCAGAAATCGTTATCACTGAATGGGTGATATTCATCGGCCTCAGATGCAGTGAAGGTCTCAGCATCAGTTGCTTGACGGTAAATTCCCCCGTCACTGCGGCCACCACAATATCCCCATGCCCTGCCTTAAGTGAGCTGTCGACAATCAGCATATCGCCGTCATCGATCCCGCCTTCAATCATGGAGTCACCACTGACCCGGACAAAATAGGTAGCACCGGGATGCCGTATCAATAACTGATTAAGATCGATACGCTGTTCAACATAATCCTGTGCAGGTGACGGGAAACCGCAAGGGACACGACTGATAAAAAAAGGCAGATCCTGCATGGCATGGATCTCTGCAGGCAGATAGAACTTCATGATCGGTTTCTCAGATTTTTACTGTATAAATATACAGTAATACTAACGGAGTGTTTTGATCAAGATGACTCGTCATTATTTTTTGTAAACTCATTGTCCGGGAAGGAAATTTATTATTTTCGGCAGACTGCGCAGGTCAGTGGCAGCGAACATCTTACCGATCATGCAGACTTTCACGCCTGCCGATCACAATGTTCTAAACAGACAGTTGAGCAAAGACGATAAACAATGATATTTTTACTGCCACTGTTCCTGTCCCGGACACCGTGTAATGTGAAGCGTAAACCGGACTTTGACGCGCCGGTTGCTAAAGGCCGTGAGCAGGAAATACGTTCCGGTTCATGAACGATACCGGTATAAGAAATACTTTGCAGATAGCGCAGGCTTCTTCTGCCGCTGAAAATTCAGTAATACTGCTGCGATATATGAAGCGGGCCGTTGTAATCGTGTATTTTCCCGCTCCCGGTTTTAAAACAGAGGGGGTACAGTAATTATCATCGGTGGGGATCTTAGTAAGGGCTAATTATGGCCCACTATTTGGCGGGAATTTAATAAATCCCCGTTAAATTAAGAAGGTTCACGTCGGTAATAATAACTTTTTACTCAAATCCTCCCAGTGCTCAACAAATGCATCACGGGCAATATCGAACACACGCGTTTCAAGGCAACGTATAAGATGCTCATGTTCAGCCACTAATTCTTTTGAATTCTCGTAGAAGGCATTACGCTGAACCATGAGTAACTCAATCTCACCCTCCAAAACGCTATAACTTTTTTGTAACCTGGGACTCAAACTGGCATCGATAATCGCACGATGAAAGGCTCTATCGGCTGCACTCAGGTATGCCGATGATGCACCCGCAGGAGCCGCACGCATAACTTCAATAGCATCAAGAGCACCTTTAGGGATCAATCCACTGTAGGTAATCATGCGTACCGCTTCGCCTTCTAAAACCCCGCGAAGCCGCGTCACATCAACAATATCGTTAGGGCCGAATTTTGGTACACAGAACCCTCTGTTCACAATTTGTACCAGCAGTCCCTGGCTGACTAGAATCTGAGCCGCACTTCTGAATGTCGTTCTGGATACCCCATGCTCTTCTGCCATACGGATGTCACGCAAAAATGAGCCAGGTTCGAACTCACCATGCAGGATCCGCTGTCGTATCGTTAAGACAAGTGATTCTAAAGTGGTGGATTTGCTTTCTTCAGAAGACAAAGGTGATTGCAGATGATTTTCCATGATATAACTACATGTTAATGTTGATGATTGCTTAAAAAGAAAACACACTGTGCATTCTGTAGTAAGAAAATAGCAAAAGATTTCAGCAAAAGTTAACCGCCCGGTGACGACTTCCTTTCCGATAACTGTCTGACCATTCCTTTTCAGACAGCCCCGATATATAAGCAGACCCGAAGCACATTACCATACATTTCGCTGATTACAGAATTATCAGGGGGCCGGACATGGGTAATGACCGGTACCCTGATAAGGCTCTCACGTATTCAGAGTAACTCTTTTGCAATATCAGAGAAGGTCTCAAGAAAACGTGTTACGTCAGATGAATTGAAGACTAACGGAGGACGAATTTTAAGGACATTTCCATCCCCCCCACAGCTGCGAATAAGGATCCTTCTTTCGCGTAATTCATCAATGAATTTTTCAGTGCGTAGTTTATCCGGTGATCCGGAATCCCGATCAGCAACGATTTCAACACCGGTATATAATCCGACCCCTCTGATATCAGATACATGAGGAGAATTCTTAACGATCTCGTGCAGCCCCTTACGCAGCGCATTCCCCTGGACTATGGCATTTTCCAACAGATTCTCGCTGCTGATCACATCGAGAACAGCCGCACCCGCCGCGATGGGGAGCTGGCTGGCAGCAAAGGTATTGAAATACCTGCAATTCTGACCAAACTCGTACGCAACCTCGGGGCGGAAAACAGTACCCGATAGCGGTAATCCATTGCCCATCGGTTTACCCAGTGTGACGATATCCGGAATAATACCATGACGCTGAAACCCCCACATGGCATCCCCGCAACGGCCGAATCCTGACTGTACTTCATCTGCGATATAAAGCCCCCCGGCAGCATGAACCTCTTCAATCATGGGTTTCAGATAGCTCGTCGGGTCAGCAAAAATTCCGTCACTGGTGAACAGGGAGTCTGCCACAAATGCTGCCAGCCCAAAGCCATGCCGGGCAAGTTCAGAGATCCCTCGCTTAATCTCCTTCCTCATATACTCATCAATGGAAAGCCCTTCGGCAGCAGCGACACGAGGATCAGGGGCTTCAATAAGAACAACATTGGGTCCGATAGGCGATGTCGGCCCCAGACCAGGAGAAAAGGAAGCGACTTCACTGGTAATGCCATGATAGGCATTACGGGTAACTATAATCCCCTGATTACGGGTGTAGAATTTCGCGACGCGAATGGCCAGATCGTTAGCTTCCGATCCTGAACAGCCGAATGTTACACGGGAGAGTTCCTCCGGGAAGGTAGCGACCAGACGTTCTGCATAGTCAACCAGGCTTTCCTGTACATATCGGTTATTGGTGTTGAGTTTCTTAATCTGTGAAGTGATGGCTTCGACAACATGCGGATGCGAGTGACCCACGCATGCCACATTGTTATACGCATCAAGAAAGTCATTTCCTTCGCGATCAAACAGATGAGCTCCCCGCCCTTCCACAAATTCAACCGGGTTACGATAGATGAGTGAATATCCCGGCCCCAGAATACTCATTCGCCGTTCCACGATAGAACGCAAGCGTGGCTCAAGGTTATCCATCCGGGAGGGATCAAATTTATTGGGATAAACTTCAAGTGCCCGGCTTACTTTTGTGTCGTACTTAGGAGTTGTCATTGGTCATTGCTCCGGTCAGAAAGATGACGTTGCAGATAGGTGATGGATGCGCGCCTGCACATCTGAAACGGGCGTCGCCAGCGCCATCGCGAGGTTGTCCCGGTCATGTTTTGCATGAGATTCAATATATTCCCGGCGGTCAGGGAGACGTTGTGCTCTCCATTGAGAAACCACCGCACGTAATGCCAGACGAGCAGTAGCCGCATCAGCAATGAGTACCGCATGCGCTGGTGACATTTGATAGCTCGACAGATATCCCCGCAGATAAGCCAGGGGAGCCCCCCAGGGGTCATCAGCCCATTTGCCCAGGAGATTACATACGCTTACGGCGGGTTCAAATATCACACACGTCCGAACTGCGTCACCAAAATCAATTATTCCACTGACAAAATCCGCCGACTCTGCAGAGACTAAGACGTTGTAAGGGCTGAAATCCCCATGTATTACCTGGGTTTCAAGTTCTCCCATCAGAGGGACCACATTGCGTGTAAACCGCTCAAAAGCTTCAGCGGCTAATGCCCGAAGATTTTCATCTGTTAATTCTTCCTGCAGAATTTCCAGCGTTGGAACATTTGCAAGATCCCATACCAAAGGATGCAAATCATGTTGATGAGCAAATCCCCGCAATGCCATATCAATCTCACCGGCAGCGCGCCCTGTTAAGATAAGCTGCTCCTCGTCAACCGGAACAGTTGCCATAATGTCACCGGAGATATAGGTCAATACCCGTAAATAACGAACAGATTTTGTTTGAATTGGAACAATGCTCTCGCCATCCAGGGTGGTAATAACATTCTGCACTTCCCAGGCCGAAGTGTGGTTATTAAGCCATTCCATTACGGCCGACTGCATTTCCACGACTCCACGTGATTCGCCGGATGATGATATTTTTACGAGGCGATGACCCCCGTCGCAAGTCAGAATAAAACTGTCATCTTTTTCAGTAGGTAACCGTCTTAATTCACCCTCCAGTCCGTATCTGATATTTAAGATATTTTTTACCAGAGCCGGAGATATTTCATCCTTTCCATTCACCAGACCACTTTCATCAAGAAGGCTGAGTGCAGCTGAGAGCCTGGATTTTTTGATTGCATCATTGGTTATCATAGTTTCTCTGCTTTTGATTTTTTAAACATAAAAAATATGCCCTTTCTCACAGAGGACAGCACTCAAAATTCTGACTTAAGCGATCAAAAATCAGCTCCCCGCCAGGAGACAACACCACACAAATTGTCCATCAGTTTGCAGAGTCAAAATAAACATAACACCCGCCACCGCGAAAAAGCAAGATGTCATTACCTTATTTTGTTGGACAATTTAAAGAGGGAGAGAAAAGTGCATGGTAATCACTTTTATGGTGCGTAACTTACCGATAATGGTTCAAAAAAACATGATTTTGTGCATTTCTGCCACATAATAGTGCACTGCCTTATCGTGTTATCCCGATACATTTTTGTCGGACAATCCGGAGTTTGTTTATTGATGTCAGTAAATTATTATATGAACGCTACTTAGTCGCTTTTGATGCAATAGGTTTCCCAGCTATCATTAATTGTACGCAGCATTTTTGATAAATGCAGGGGCAGGATGAGTCCATTTTTATTTTCTGTTTTGGGTGGTTTTGGTCTTCGAAAAATTAAAACCGGCAGGCTATTAAATGTAGTATTCCCATGAATAACGATAAAAACACAATACGAAATCCTGAGTTAACTATCAGAAATATTTTAACTTTATAGATGGCCTCCGTTATCCGTCTCAGTCGTTACCAGGGAAAAAAGAACATTCCCTGGCCTTCATCACTGACAATACCGGGTCCCAAATATCCGCCATCCTCCGGATACAACACAAACTCCGGATGCCCCGGAGCAATCTGCAACAAAAGGGGATCAGGCACAGTATGATGTTCATCAAGCTGCCAGAGTACGGTATGAGTGGATAACCAGAAACTCTGAGCCTGCTCAGGTAATTCTCCCGGAAAAAAAGAGAAACAGAGCTGAGTCATGCATAGGGCACAGCAGAAGCTGACCGGGGCCACACAGACAGAATGTCAGGCCGTCAGAACAGCAGGAATGTGTGAGTGAGCAGGCTACAGGCAATATCTGGAGACAGGCATCAGGATAAAACAGAGGACACCCCGGGGAAGGACCATACCGCAGAAACGAAAAAGCCCCGCATTTCTGCGGGGCCTTAGAAAGAGTGGTGCCCGAACTCGGAATCGAACCAAGGACACGGGGATTTTCAATCCCCTGCTCTACCGACTGAGCTATTCGGGCAACGGGGCGCATTAAACCGTAATAGCGCTTTTCCGTCAATCACTTTTCGTCTCAGATGAACTGACCGCTGACTTTTACAGCAATGCGCTGAAATTTAGCCCAACTCCCGTAAAAACAACAGACAAAGGCAACACCTTGCGCCTCTGTCTGTCCGGCTCTTACTGGTCAGTTGTCACCGACCCGGGTGCGGCATCTCCCATCCCCGGGATATCCGCAGGAACGCTGCCCTTATCTTTATCGGTGACCGGCATATTCGCCTGGTCTGCCGGTAACATAATATGGTCCAGAATCTTACGCATTAACGGCGCTGCCGTGACACCATTGACGCCACCGTTCTCAAGGATTAATGCGACGGCAACTTTCGGATCCTTAAACGGCGCAAATGCCGTATAGAAGATATGGTCACGTAAGCGTATCGGGATCATCTTCGCGTTATAGATCTGGTTCTGCTTCAGACTAAATACCTGCGATGTACCACTTTTCGCCGCTATACCATAAGGTGCCGTATGGAAATAGCGATAGCCGGTCCCGTTAGGTGCATTCGCCATACCAAACATGGCACGGCGAACCAGTGCCCAGTAAGGCGAATTCGGGTCACCTATCTGCGGCTGGGCCTCGGTCGGGTGATACAATTGAACATCGTTACCCTGCTGTTCTTTGTATAACAAATGCGGGGTGATCACGCGGCCGTTATTCAGTAAGGCCACCAGGGCTTTCACCATCTGAATAGGCGTTGCTATCCAGTATCCTTGCCCGATACCGACAGAGATAGTATCCCCCTGATACCAGACTTTCTTATGGACTTTCTCTTTCCACTCACGACTCGGTAGCAGACCTTTATACTCTTCATGCAAGTCGATACCGGTCAGCTTACCGTAACCAAACTGGCTAAGCATATGATGAATACGATCAATCCCCATCATATAAGCTACCTGATAGAAGAAGGTATCTGCCGACTCCTCGATGGCTTTGGTCACATTCAGCATGCCGTGACCGGTCTTCTTCCAGTCACGATAACGTCTGTCAGTCCCGGGCAGTGTCCAGGTCGGAGCACCGAAGAACGTCGTTTGCGGAGTGATAACCCCGTTCAGCAACGCAGACATCGCCATATAAGGTTTCACCGTCGATGCCGGCGGGTATAACCCCTGGGTCACGCGGTTAATCAGCGGCAGATCTTTATTATCCAGCAGCTTCTTATAGGCCTGATAGCTGATTCCCTTCACGAACGGGTTAGGATCATAACTGGGGGCCGAAACCATCGCCAGTACAGAACCATCATGGGGATCTTCCACCAGCACTGCAGCACGCTGCCCCGTCAGCAAACTTTCAATATATTGCTGCAGCGGCAAATCGAGTGTCAGCCAGACATTTTTTCCGGCAACAGGTGGCTTTTCACTCAGTACGCGCACGATGCGCCCATGGTTATCGACTTCTACTTCCTGATAACCGGTCTGGCCGTGAAGGACGGATTCATAGTAACCTTCAATCCCCTGCTTACCAATGTTGTGGTCTGCCGCATAGTTCTCAGCAATCCCTTCGGCATTCAGGCGTTTGAAGTCATTGTCGTTGATCTTAGAAACATAACCGACGACATGGGCCAAATCCGCGCCATACGGGTACTGACGATCCTGATAAGAGTCGATGCTGACCCCGGGGAAGCGATATTCATCCACTGCAAAGCGCGCTATCTGTTCTTCGCTCAGCTCATCTTTAATGATGATAGGTTTATAACGGCTGGTCTGTTTAAGACGATGCCAGAAATCGCTCACATCTTCCGGCGTCAGGCCGATGAGTGGCGTCAGCGCCTGGATAGTCGCTTTAAGATTGGTTTCTTTGTACGGGATCACCGTCAGATCATACTGAGTGATATTGCGTACCAGCGCCGTGCCATTGCGATCGTAGATAATCCCCCGCGTGGGTGCGATCGGGATCATTTTGATATCATTATCGTTTGATCGGGTCTGGTAATAACTATGCTCACAAATCTGCAGCCGATAGAGGTTATATACCAGGATGCCAAAGCATACTGCTACCAGAACAAACGCCGTGATGGCACGACGAATAAATAGTTTTTCTTCAATTTCGAAATTGCGCAGATTCATTACATAACATAGTTTGCAGGGAGAGCTATCACCAGCAGCCTATCATAGAGAGATAGTCAGCCAGTGCCAGTGACAAGTTGATCCGGGAAAGATTAAAGTGTGTCATTTGTTGAAGAATGTAACAAGAAATGAACAACGCGAAAAGCAATCACTCTTCGCGTTGCTGAGGCTAAATAAGAGATATCTTAAGCCTTGTCACCGATCAGAACAGACTCCAGCGCGATGTTGATCATATCATTGAAAGTCAGCTGACGTTCTTCGGCCGTCGTCTGCTCGCCGGAGCGGATATGATCTGAAACGGTACAGATAGCCAGAGCCTTAGCACCGAACTCAGCGGCCACACCGTAGATACCGGCCGCTTCCA
This sequence comes from Tatumella ptyseos ATCC 33301, assembly GCF_000735525.1. Taxonomy (GTDB): domain Bacteria; phylum Pseudomonadota; class Gammaproteobacteria; order Enterobacterales; family Enterobacteriaceae; genus Tatumella; species Tatumella ptyseos. The sequence continues at coordinate 50,766 of NZ_JMPR01000054.1, forward strand.
TTTCCACACCCAGAATGCCGTATTTTTCCATGACGTCAAACATTTGCGGGTCCGGAGTATAGAACAGATCGGCAGAGAACAGGTTACCGACACGGGCATCAATACCCAGCGCTTTCGCTGCATCCACTGCGTTACGAACCAGATCGAAATCAGCAATCGCGGCAAAGTCATGATCCTTGAAGCGCATACGGTTCACTTTAGAATCCGTACAGGCGCCCATACCAATAACCACATCACGCAGGTTAACGTCAGAACGTACCGCACCGCAGGAACCCACACGAATAATGGTTTTGACGCCAAACTCGGTGATCAGCTCTTTCGCGTAGATAGAGCAGGAAGGGATCCCCATACCGTGTCCCATGACTGAAATACGGCGGCCTTTATAGGTCCCGGTATAACCCAGCATGCCGCGAACGTTATTCACTTCACGGGCATCCTGCAGGAAAGTTTCAGCAATATATTTCGCACGCAGAGGGTCGCCCGGCATCAGAACAACGTCTGCAAAATCACCAGCTTCAGCATTAATATGAGGTGTTGCCATGTTATTTTTCCTTTTAATCGTGTCATTTACCGGCATGACTGCCAGCAAATGAGAAACAGGAGACTTTTTTACAGCATGTTACGCCCGTAATCCATAGCTGAAAGACCAAAATAGGTCGCGATTGTCTGCCCGATATCGGCAAAGGTCTCACGCTGTCCCAGCGGGCCGGGTTTAACCCCGGGTCCGTAGATCAATACAGGGATATGCTCACGGGTATGATCCGTGCCAGACCAGGTCGGGTCACAGCCATGGTCTGCGGTCAGGATCAAAATATCCCCTTCCCCCACCAACGCCATTAATTCCGGCAGACGGCGGTCAAATAATTCCAGCCCCCCGGCATATCCGGCGACATCACGGCGGTGTCCCCAGCTGGAATCGAAGTCTACAAAATTAGTGAAGACAATCGAATTATCCGGAGCCTGTTTCATCTCTGTCAGTGTGGCATCAAAAAGCGCATCCAGTCCGGTCGCTTTAACCTTACGGGTGATCCCTTGCTGGGCATAAATATCGGCAATCTTACCGACCGAAATCACCTTTCCTCCTTTCTCTTCCACCAGTTTTTGTAACATGGTGGCAGAAGGCGGTTCGACCGCGAGGTCATGGCGGTTACCGGTACGGACAAATTCACCGGCTTTGGCTCCGATAAACGGACGGGCAATAACACGGCCGATGTTATAGCCACCCTCGGTCAGGATCTTACGGGCGATTTCGCAGAGTTCATACAACCGCTCTACACCGAACGTCTCTTCATGGCAGGCTATCTGGAAGACCGAGTCCGCGGAGGTATAAAAGATAGGCTTACCGGTACGCATATGCTCCTCGCCCAGCTTATCGAGGATCACCGTACCTGAAGAATGGCAGTTCCCCAGGTAACCCGGCAGCCCGGCCTGTTCGACCAGCGTGTCCAGTAGCGCCTGCGGGAAACTGTTTTCTGTGTCACTGAAATATCCCCAGTCAAACAGCACCGGTACTCCTGCGATCTCCCAGTGCCCGGACGGCGTATCTTTCCCGGAGGAAAGTTCAGCCGCACTAGCATAAGCCCCGAGAATAGTGGCATCGGCATCCATCCCCGCAGGGATTTTACCTGTCGATATCTCTGCGGCTTTTGCCAGACCCAGCGCCGTCAGATTCGGTAAATGCAGCGGACCTTGTCTGCCCTGATTAGCCTTACCGTCGTAGCAAGCCTGAGCAATATGGCCCAGCGTGTCTGAGCCGACATCACCGAATTTCTCTGCATCTTTGCTGGCTCCGATCCCGAAGGAATCCAGCACCATAATAAATGCACGTTTCATGCTCGCCTCCTGTGCGTTCATGTCATGAGAAAAAAACTGATCAGAACAGTATGCAACCATTCAGCAAATTCTGCGATAAATTAAAGGGATTTCTTTTGGCGGTTGGTGCGTAACCGAAATGGCGGCTTGCAGGCTCTCTGCCGCCTGTTGCCAGCTCTGCTCATCGGCCGCATGCACCATTGCCAGAGGGCGGTGCGTATCCACCGGCTGGCCCGCGGCGACAATATCACTGATACCGACCCGGTAATCGATACTTTCACCGGCCCGCTGACGGCCGCCGCCCATCCGGACAATAGTCATCCCGATCTCCCGGGTATCCATTGCACTGATAACCCCTGGCTCCCTGGCAAATACCGGTTTAATCACCGGCGCAGCCGTTAAATAACGCGCATACTGTTCGACAAAGTCGGCCGGGCCGCCCTGAGCCGCGACCATCTGAGCGAACACCTCAGCGGCCCGGCCATTATCCAGTACCTGCTGCAACCGGGCCCGCGCCTGCTGATCGTTGCCGGCCAATCCGCCACTGATCAGCATTTCACTGCTCAGGGCCATGGTCACTTCCAGTAACCGGGGATGGCGGTACTCGCCGGTCAGAAAGCGTACCGCCTCACGGACTTCAAGCGCATTACCGGCCGAAGAGGCCAGTACCTGACTCATATCGGTCAGTAACGCCGTCGTCCGGCAGCCGGCACCGTTTGCCACATCGACAATGGATCGGGCCAGTTGCTCCGAGCTGTCAAAATCCGGCATAAATGCCCCGCTGCCGGCTTTGACATCCATCACCAGCGCATCCAGCCCTTCAGCCAGTTTTTTCGCCAGAATGGATGCCGTGATCAGCGGAACAGAATCCACGGTTGCGGTCACGTCCCGGGTAGCATAAAAACGCTGATCTGCCGGTGCCAGGGTGCGGGTCTGACCGATGATTGCCACACCATTTTCGCGAATGATTTGACGAAAGCGATCGTTGTCGGGAAAAATATTCAACCCGGGGATGGCTTCCAGTTTATCCAGAGTCCCTCCGGTGTGTCCCAGGCCACGCCCGGAAATCATCGGAACATACCCACCACAGGCTGCGACCATCGGGCCGAGCATCAGAGAAGTGACGTCCCCGACACCGCCGGTGGAATGTTTATCCAGTACAGGTCCGTTAAGATGCAGATCCTGCCAGTTCAGTACGGTACCGGAATCCCGCATTGCCAGGGTCAGGGCTACGCGCTCCGGCAGCGTCATATCCCGAAACCAGATAGCCATCGCCAGCGCAGCAATCTGTTCCCCGGCGACGCTACCGTCCGTGATCCCCTGAATAAAAGCCCTGATTTCCTGGTCTGTCAGACTGTGACCGTTACGTTTTTTACGGATAATTTCCTGTGGCAAAAACATGGTGCTTCCCCGCTGTGCTGAAGAGTCCTGACTCCCTGATACCGGCATCGTCGGGCTTTACGAATGACGTGCCGCGGCAGTAATATCACTTTTCTGAGGTATGAGGTATGCCGTGTCAGTAACCGGCGGCCGGTGCTTCGGTGTCCACACCACAGCTTTTCAGTAAGCTGTTCAGTAACCCGGAGGCTCCGAAGCGGAAGTGGCGGGCATCGGCCCAGTCGTCTCCGAGGATCCCGGCAGCCATCGCCAGATAATCGGCGGCATCCCGGGTGGTACGCACGCCGCCGGCAGGTTTAAAACCGACGCTCGCTGATACACCTTTATCACGGATCACTTCCAGCATAATTCTGGCGGCTTCAGGGGTGGCATTGACGGCCACTTTTCCGGTGGAAGTTTTAATAAAATCAGCCCCCGCATCGATGGCAATTTCCGAGGCCTGACGGATCAGCGCAGGATCCTGTAATTCCCCGGATTCAATAATCACCTTCAGCAGCACATTGGCTTCTCCGCAGTGCTTTTTACAGGCGCTGACCAGTTCGGCTCCCCGCTGTGTGTCTCCGCGCTTCAATGCTTTCCAGGGGAAAACCACATCGACTTCATCCGCACCATAGGCAATGGCTGCCCGGGTTTCTGCCACCGCGATATCGATGTCATCATTACCGTGCGGAAAGTTGGTCACGGTGGCGATGCGGATGCCGGGAGTCCCCTGCTCACGCAGGACTTTCCGGGCCAGCGGAACAAACCGCGGATAGATACAAATGGCGGCCGTCTGTCCGGCGGCTGAATTTGCCTGCCGACACAGAGCGATAATTTTTTCATCAGTATCATCATCATTCAGCGTGGTGAGATCCATCAATCCGAGGGCCCGGCGGGCGATCGTTGTCATATCAGTCATTCTTTATTCCTCTGCAAAGAGCCGGTATCCGGTGCAGGAAAAGACGCACCACTATTTGTCATAATTCTAACAATTAATCGCCGTAAGGACTGCGTGACGGATCAAATAATCCATTCCCCCGAACTAAAAGAGGAAAAAATCGCAAATAAGGCCGTAAAATTCGGGAAAAGCCGTCAGGGGCCGGAAGGGTAAATGTTATAAAAATAACAAAATAACTTTAATCCGCATCGGAGGCGTGTACGTGTAACCGAGGGAATAGCCGCAAAGAGTTCTGCCATAGGGTTTCAGCCAACTGTTCCGGGGGTTCCGGACGGAGTTCCGCAAGAGCCTGCAGAATAGTGACCACATGTTCAGGCCGGTTTGGCTGCCCCTGGGATCCGTGGACCGGCATATCCGGAGCATCGGTTTCCAGCACCAGTGCACTGAGGGGCAGAGAAGCTATAGTTTCACGGGTCTTACGGGCCCGGGGATAGGTGATCGTGCCGCCGACGCCGATAGCAAACCCCAGACGAACGAATGCGCTGGCCTGTTGCAGGCTCCCCGAAAAACCGTGGATCACCCCGCCGGCAGGCAGGTCAGCCTTCCGCAGTAAAGCGGTCAGCGGGTCATGAGAACGTCTGGAATGGAGGATCACCGGAAGGTCATAGCGCCGTGCCAATGTCAGCTGGCTCTGTAACAGAGAGCGCTGTTTATCTGCCTGTGCGGCCAGCTCCTCCGTATAAAAATCCAGCCCGGCCTCCCCCAACGCCACCAGCTTATCCCCCCCCTGCTGCAGACACTGCTGCAGGCAATCGACATCTTCCGCAGTATGTTCTGCAATCCATAACGGATGCAGCCCGGGGGCATACCAGAGGGAAGGAAAACGTTCACAGAGAGAGATAATCTGGCTAAACCGGGAAGCCGTCACCGCAGGAATGACTATCCCCTGTACCCCGGCGTGACGGGCACGGGTCAGCTCCTCAGCCTCATGCTCAGCAAATGGCGGAAAATCAAAGTGACAGTGGGTATCAATAAAACGCACAACATTCTCCCGGGCAGCATAATAAAGTGCCGGCGGCAGAAAACGCTGTAACAAACAGGGTAGCCGTCAGACTGTACGGAGAAGTGTATCAGGCGGGGACGCTGCCGGCATCCCTTCCGGCAGTAGAGTGAGAGACTTCAGGACAACGTTATAACTTTCTCCGGCCGGTAAACAGGCTGATAAGGAACAGGATGATACCGACAATAAATACAATTTTAGCAGCCCAGGCAGCAGTGCCTGCCAGTCCGCCAAAGCCCAGCGCCGCTGCAATTAATGCAATCACCAGAAAGATAATTCCCCAACGAAACATAGTAATCTCCTTACCTTCATTAACAGACTCATCTTATAATTTGTTCTGACAACCACTCAGAACGCGTATTTATCTTCAATTTCCCTGCAGCCTGCGTCGATAGCTCAGGTCATTTGCTGACAGATAATTCGTTTCTGACCGCTTTGACCCCGGAAACCTTCCGTACGACCTCAGCGGCCCTGTTTTTTTGCTCACGACTACTGACATTACCGGTCAGCAGGACCATACCGCGGGTGGTCGTCACAGAGATATGCCTCGATGAGACTTGCTTATCCGCCATCAGGCGGGCCACAATCTCACTGGTTGTCGCGGTATCACTGGCATAACTCTTCAGGTTTGTCTGTTCTGCTGATTTTAAATGCAGATGGTTAATCACCTGCTTCACCCCGCTGATGCTTCTGACCAGGTGATCCACCCGTTCAATCTGCTGGTGCGATGTCACAAAGCCATCCACGGTGACCACACCCCGGGTTGTCGACAGTGAAAGATCGGTACTATTAATCTCTTTATCATCGACCAGCGCAGTTTTTACTTTCGCGGTGATGGCACTGTCATCCATAAAGTTGTCTACACTTCGCATCACCGATTTCCCCTGTGTCGGGGAGTTCTCTGTCGACGGCCCGCCGGCGTAGACATGCAGACTGCAAAGTGCGGAAATAAGTAACAGCTTTTTCAGCTGGTTGATTTTTTTCATTAATAATATCCTGCATGATAGTGACGTCTGCCTGTCGCTGAATGTCGTATCCGGTCATTCCCGGTACGGGCATCGGTCACATCTCTTTAATAATAGTTGAGTTTTATTGTTGTGCAGATTTTTAGGAATCTGCTGAGTCCGGAAACAGACTGCTGCAAAGCAAAGACGGGAAGCCCTCACTGCCAAAAGAAAGTGATAATAAGCAATATATACAGGCTGGCAGAAGCAGGAAAATCCTGAATCAGAACGCGGGAATATCTTAAAAAAACCGGCCAGAGGCCGGTTTCATGGAAACAACAACCGGTTAGTGTTCGCGTGTCTTCCGGAAGACAACATCCGGATAACGTTCCTGAGTAATGTTCAGGTTAACCATCGTCGGTGCGATATAGGTCAGATTATCCCCGCCATCCAGCGCCAAGTTAACTTCGTTCTTACGCTGGAATTCATCAAACTTCTTCACATCGCTGCATTCAACCCAGCGCGCCGTTGAAACGTTTACCGATTCGTAGATAGCTTCAACGTTATATTCGCTTTTTAGTCGGGCAACCACCACATCAAACTGCAGCACACCGACGGCACCCACGATCAGATCATTGTTTGAGACCGGGCGGAACACCTGGACGGCACCTTCTTCTGAAAGCTGTACCAGCCCTTTCAGCAACTGTTTCTGTTTCAGAGGGTCACGCAGCCGGATACGACGGAACAGTTCCGGGGCGAAGTTCGGAATACCGGTAAACTTCATTTTTTCGCCCTGGGTGAACGAATCACCGATCTGAATGGTGCCATGGTTATGCAGGCCGATAATATCGCCCGGATAAGCCTCTTCGACGTGTGCACGGTCACCGGCCATAAAGGTCAGCGCATCAGAGATAACGACATCTTTGCCGGTACGCACCTGATACATCTTCATGCCTTTTTCATATTTACCGGACACAACGCGCATAAAGGCCACACGGTCGCGGTGTTTCGGGTCCATATTGGCCTGAATTTTAAAAACAAACCCGCTGAATTTCTCTTCTCCGGAAACCACCTCACGACTGTCTGTCTGACGTGGCATAGGAGCTGGCGCCCAACTGACCAGACCATCCAGCATATGATCCACACCGAAGTTACCCAGTGCGGTACCGAAAAAGACCGGCGTCAGTTGTCCCTGCAGGAAAGCTTCCTGATCAAATTCATGAGAGGCCCCCTGTACCAACTCCAGCTCATCACGCAGCTGAGAGGCCAGTTCTTCCCCGATTTCCACATCGAGTTGCGGGTTATCCAGCCCTTTAATCGTACGGACTTCCTGGATCGTATGGCCTTGTCCGGTCTGATAAAGATAAGTTTCATCTTTATACAGGTGGTACACCCCTTTGAATAACTTACCGCAGCCAATTGGCCAGGTGATCGGCGCACAGGCAATTTTCAGTTCACTTTCGACTTCGTCCATGACTTCCATCGGATCACGGATATCACGGTCGAGTTTATTCATAAACGTCAGGATAGGAGTATCACGCAAGCGTGTTACTTCCATCAGTTTACGGGTACGGTCTTCGACACCTTTCGCCGCGTCGATCACCATCAGACAACAGTCCACCGCGGTCAGAGTACGATAAGTATCTTCCGAGAAGTCTTCGTGCCCCGGCGTATCCAGCAGGTTCACCAGCTTATCGCGGTACGGAAACTGCATTACCGAGGTGGTAATGGAGATCCCGCGTTGCTTTTCCATATCCATCCAGTCAGATTTTGCGTGCTGGCTGGACCCACGGCCTTTAACTGAACCCGCAGTCTGGATAGCCTGTCCGAATAATAGGACTTTTTCGGTGATGGTGGTTTTACCGGCATCCGGATGCGAAATAATCGCAAAGGTACGGCGACGAGCCACTTCGTCTAAAAAAAGTGCTGTAGACATCAACAGGTTCTTCATTGTTGGCGGAAAAACAATACAGGGGTGTATTTCCGTAAAAATCATCGTACCGGGAAAATGTTTCTCCGGCGGCTCCAACGGATGTTACTGCCTGGCCTGAACCCCACCTGCATCAGTCAACATCACGTAATTATCTGCGGAGTGCACATGACGGCATTCTCCGGATGCATATTCTACCTTATTTCAGGACATTTCGGTATTCAGCCGACAGCTTTCTTAAATGCGTGCCCCGCGATATTTCATACTCAGCGCTGCCTGATAGCAAAAAACACTTTTTTCTTAACAAAATGCCTGCCGGACAAAGATGAAAATGAGAAAGACTTGCATTACATTAACTGAATAATTCACATTACTAAGGCCATGATAAATAAAGATAAAAACACAAAAGCTCACTTCACAAGCAGCCCGTATTGATGCATAATTGCACACCACAAATACACAACTAATTACCTCTGTTTAAAAGGTTATCCCTATGTTAAGTGCCGATATGATCTCCCGCCTGAACGACCAGCTGAACCTTGAGTTTTATTCAGCCAACCTGTACCTCCAGATGAGCGCCTGGTGTGCGGATAAAGGCTTTGAAGGTGCAGCATCGTTCCTGAAAAAGCATTCCCGTGAAGAAATGGAACATATGCAGCGTCTGTTCGATTACCTGAGCGATACCGGTGCTCTGCCGGTACTTGGCAGCATCGAAGCACCACCGGTCACTTTTGAATCACTCTCTGACGTTTTTGCACAGACTTACGAACATGAGCAACTGATTACCGGCAAAATTAATGAGCTGGCTCATGCGGCGATGACGACTCACGACTACTCTACGTTCAACTTCCTGCAGTGGTATGTCGCTGAGCAGCATGAAGAAGAAAAAATCTTCAAAACCGTACTGGATAAACTGGGCATGCTGGAAAACAGCTCAAATGGTGCCTTCCTGCTGGATAAAGACCTGGCAAGAATGGACAGTGAAGTGCACAACAAAGGTGTCTGACTGACTGACGGCGGGCCACTCCCCGCCGTTCTTTTTATGGGTCCTTCTCCGTGCAATTTCCGAAGGCCGGCCATCTGCATACCGCAGAAAGCTGCTACGTCCACCTTCCCGGACGGAAAGGCTGCATTTCGATAGCGGTTTTCTGACCGGTCATCATCTGCGCCAGCAGCATGCCGGTGGCAGGTCCCAGGGTGAACCCCTGATGCCCGTGACCGAAAGCACACCACATATGACTGACACCAGGCACTTCACCGATAACCGGCTTCATATCCGGGAAACATGGCCGGCTGCCTGACCATGTCTCATCATCCGCCCGTTCTCCCAGCGGAAAGTCCTGCCGGGCAACCGGCTCCAGTTGTTCCAGCTGACGGGGCGTTTGCGGATCATCAAGCCTTGCAAGCTCAGCACCGGTCGTCAGCCGGATACCGCGGTTCATCGGCGCCAGCAGAAATCCTTTTTCCGCATCCAGTACCCAGTTATTCAGTTGCTTACCGGATTGTGTTTTATAATGCCGGTGATAACCGCGCTTAGAAAATAGCGGGGGCTGATATCCGAACTTAGCGGTCAGTAATGTACTCCATGGCCCCAGAGCCACCACCACCTGGCGTGCCTGGCTGACATCCCCCTGGTCATTTCTGATCTCCCACAAACCGTCACGGGTCCGGCTCAGGGTTTGCGCATCTGCGGAAATAAAGGTTCCGCCGCCACTCAGAAAAAGATCCACATACGACTGCACTAATGCTGACGGATCACGAATCGTCCTGGGAGACGTCCACATAACAGCCCCGGGAAACAGAGGACTGATATCCGGTTCTCTGAGTTTCAAATCCTCTGCCGATAATTTTGTGTGGCTGACCCCCTGCTCTGCCAGCAAATCTGCAGACAGGTAACTTTCTTCCAGGTGCCGGTCGGTACGTGACAGTGCAAGCCACTGGTGAGTTCCCGTCAGTGCCTCTGCACCCGCTTTATGAATTAACTCATTATGCGTTTCGAGTGAGAGGGAGATCAGTGAGGCATACTCGCGTGCGATGCCGGCATACCTGGCAGGAGCCGAATAGTGGTAATACTGGCGGAGCGGCCTGATAAACGAAAGTACCGCGGGCAGCTGGTAACGTATATCCGTTCGCCGGTTAGCCGCCGCAGTAAGGATCACCGATAACTGGCGGGGAAACGCATACGGCTGAATAGCCTCCCGCTGAATGATGCCTGCATTACCATGAGAGGTCTGCATGCCGGGTGCACCTTTATCGACCAGGGCGACGGTTTTTCCGCTTTCCTGTAAATAGTGCGCGCAGCCGGTACCCACCATCCCTGCACCTAAAACAAATACGTCATACGTCATAGAATTTACCTGTAAAAGCAGTACCGGTTCGGTACTAAGAGTCATCGCGTGTCTCCGGTATCCGGAGTTCACGGTCCGCGGCCCTTTGTTCGATGGGATCCCCTTCCGTACCGGGGTTCTGCGGTTCATAGAAAGTAAAGCAATTCGTATGCCAGCACTGGCAGTGAACGTCTGAGCCTTACCCGGGATCCTTCCGGTTTCAGGCACTGCAGTGTTAACCCTGTCTCCTGCCGTCCGCGATTTGTCACAGGTTCGCCGGTCACGGCGACCCGGGGGAATGTTACTGCTGTCACGGCCCCGCGACGGCCCGTTAATCCGCGGAGTATCATTACGGATATCAGTTTTCAGTATGAGAGTAAATCCGGAAAAGATTTTATGATGAAACGCTCAGCGGTACCCCCTGGTATCACTTACTCTCCGCGTTCAGGAAAACGATATGCTAACTCCGGATCAGAAAATCGAAGCAATGGGTATGACTCTTCCCGTCGTTACCTCCCCCCCGGCTAACTTTGTCCCAGTGGTCATCAGTGGTTCACTCGCGTTTGTCTCCGGGCAGGGGCCGCTGTCAGACGGTACTGTGGTCTGGAAAGGTTCGGTAGGCCACGACATAACGCCTGACGAGGGATATCAGGCGGCACGGCTGGCTGCGATTAATGCGCTCAGCGTGCTGAAAAACGAACTGGGGTCGTTAAACAGAATCAAAAGATTCGTCAAATTGCTGGCATGGGTTCGTAGTGCTCCGGGGTTTGATCAGCAGCATCTGGTCATCAATGGTGCTTCAGATTTTATCGTCGAGGTGTTTGGTGACAAAGGCAAACATGCCAGGAGTGCCGTCTCGGCCACAGAGTTACCGCTGGGGATGGCGGTGGAAATCGAAATGATTGCCGAAATAGCCGCGGAATAACGGCCTGCGTCCCCTTTGTGCCAGGCGTTCGAAAAATGACACATTTGCAGATAAACCCCGGAAGCCGTTTCCTCATGGCCCGGCTGCGGGTTCCCGGCATATTAAAAAAGCCCTCCCCGTTTTTCGGGGAGGGCTTTTTATGCGAAAAACCGCGGTGAATGATTAATAACAGTGACATCCACCTTATGCGGGTCGGTCGATCCCCGCACGGGCCTTTAAGCTCTCGTCAGGCGCTGATTTTCCGGGAACCGGTATCCGGTACCAAATCCAGTTTGACCTGTGCATGGGGTTTAGCCATCACTTCCGGCAGTACCAGTTGTTCCGGCGGAACCGGACGACTGAAATAAAAGCCCTGCAGGATATTACAGCCCAGTTCCGTCAGCTGACGCTGCTGCTCCTCGGTCTCGACGCCTTCAGCGACAATATTCAGATTCATATTCTTCGCCAGTTCAATGATCATAGCTAATAACCGGGTATCGGTATGGTTATTATTAATTTCACGCACAAACGCACGGTCAATCTTCAGTTCGCTGGCCGGGATACTTTGCAGGTACAGCAGACTGGAATAGCCGGTGCCGAAATCATCGATAGAAACCTGAATACCGTGTTCTTTCAGAATGTTCAGTATCCGTATAGTTTCCTTAGGCGAACGCATGGCCGTGGTTTCGGTGATCTCCAGAATCATTTTTTCCGGCGGCACATTATTGGTAGTTAATGCATTCAGTACCACCTGGGCCAGCATTTCCTGTTCAAACTGCAGTGCTGACAGATTCACGGATACGGATAATTCTGTATTGCCCTGAGCGTGCCAGATAGCCAGCTGACGACAGGCTTCATTCAGCACCCATTCGCCCACCTGAATGATCATGCCGCTTTTTTCTGCCACCGGCAGGAATTTATCCGGAGATAATAAACCACGCACAGGATGCTGCCAGCGTACCAGTGCTTCGTAACCGATAATCTGACCACTTCCGGCATCGTTCTTCGGCTGATAGAACAGACGTAACTCATTATGGTACAACGCCCGCCACAGTTCATTTTTCAACTGGACCTGACTTTTACCCATCGGGTTCATGTCCGGACGGTAGACGCTGAAACCATTACGGCCATTATTTTTGGTGTGGTACATGGCGACATCAGCATTGAACATCATATCCCGGCCTTCGGACCCGTGTGGCGGATAGAGGGCAATCCCGATACTGATTGACACCATCAGCTCATAGTCCGAAATATGAAACGGCTTTTCGATAGCCTTCACCATTCCGGCAGCGATTCGTTCTGCCATTTCTGCCGAGGTAGACGGTGTGAGTAACACAAACTCATCCCCCCCGACACGCGCCAGCACATGGTCAGAATCAAGAATATTCTTTAACCGCTCGGTCACCATAATCAGTAACCGGTCACCGATATGATGCCCGTAAGCATCATTGATCATCTTAAAGCCATCCAGGTCGAGGAACATCAGGGCAAACGCCGACCCTGAGGATGCACCCTGAATGTAGTGGTCCAGTTGTTCTTCCAGATAAGCGCGGTTCGGCAATAAGGTCAATGGGTCATGCATCGCCAGCTTATGTAACTCACGGTTGGCCTGATGTAATTTCTTTGCCAGTCGTGTCGTTTTTATCTGCGAATCAATCATCGATACCAGCAGACTGCAGCCAAGGATACTGAGGGTAAACAAAAACACCCAAATAGCCAGCGCTGGCGAATTGATACCGTGCCCGTACATATGGGACCCGGACTTAAAACTTGCTGCATCCATCCCCACGTAGTGCATACCGGCAATCGCGAATCCCATCACCAGAGATGCCTGCAGACGACGCAGTACAATCCCGCTTTCCCCTTTGCGCAATTCAAAAGCCAGCCAGAGGGCAACGCCGGACGCAACATAGGCAATGACGATGGACAGGATCACCATACCTCGATCCCAGACGATCCCCGGGTCAATCAGCAAGGCATACATTCCAAGATAATGCATCCCCACAATCCCGCTGCCTAACAATAATGCACCACGGGTGAGTCGTTCCCAGCCCAGATGTTGCTGGCTGACCACCTGTTGCAGAGCGACGATTGATGCCACAATCACCAGCAGCAAAGAAACTCCGGTATAACCGATACTGTAATGCATTGGCATCGGAAATTTCATGGCGAGCATGCCGATAAAGTGCATCGACCAGACACCAATACCCATAGCTGTTCCGCCACCCGCCAGCCAGAACCTGGCTTTCCATCCCTGCGAACTGGCGACACGCCCTGCTGTATCCAATGCAGTAAAAGAGGCGATAAAGGCGATGAGCAGGGATATAAGGACCAGCCACTTATCCCAGGAGACATCGAGCATAATGATTCCTTTTGTCACAGGTTGATAAACGAAGGTATTGACTAAAAATAGCAGTGAAAAACAGAACAACTCCCTGGCACAATGAAAATCATCGTTGCGAAAGAGAATGTCATGACTTATTAAGTGATTGAATCAATCCGGCACTGCGCCAGCGCAGACAAGTACGGCAAGAACTGTTGCACGCTGACGCCCTGTAAAAAACGTCTGCTAATTAATCATAGTACGTCATACAATCTGGCATTAACAAATCTTAATTGATTCCGGACGCCAAAAATATCCGCATACAATGCAGGGAGTATAAAACGGGGGTGACGGGAACATTTATTCCATCGCCTCCTGCGCTGACAGATCACAGCAGACAGCGTCAAAGAACACTTATTCACACACGTTCAGTGTCACCGATTTCTGTTTCAACGGATAACGTCTGACCAGGTCACCGATACACAGTGTGCCGATCAGCAGGTGGCAAACGTCAGGTAAACTTATCGGAAGGAATGTGCCTGCAATGGCGGTCGCAGGTAACAATTTACCAACAATAACAATAAGAACTGACGGTATAAAAAAGGGCCTCCCTTTTCAGAGAAGCCCTTCACTCACTGGACACATAACCGGCAATCAATGGGCCGCGGATTCCAGCCCCATCAGCCCGACTTTCAGATACCCGCCCGCGCGCAATTCATCCATAACGCTCATCAGGGTCGCGTAATCCACATCTTTGTCTGCCTGGAAAAAGATGGTGGTGTCTTTGTTACCACTGGTCAGTGCATCAATAGACGCCATCAGTTGTCCGGCAGAGACCGGCTCATTGCCGACATACAGCGATTTATCTGCTTTGATACTCAGATAGACCGGCTTTTCAGGGCGTGGTGCAGGCTTACTGGTAGAGGCCGGGAGATTGACCTTAACATCTACCGTCGATAACGGGGCCGCTACCATAAAAATAATCAGTAATACCAGCATGACGTCGATAAAGGGCGTCACGTTGATCTCACTCATTTCGCCATCGTTTTCCACATCTTCATTCAGACGCATTGCCATAACGATTAACTCACCCGCAGTTGTTGGGCAGAGGTACGCGCCGGAGTACTGTTCACCGCACCCTGATTCAGATCGAGGTCACGGCTCTGCAGCAGCAGTACCTGCGCCGCGGTATCACTCAGAGACGCTTTATAACCGGCAATCATCCGGGCGAAAAAGTTATAGATAACGACTGCCGGGATCGCCGCCACCAGGCCGATAGCCGTTGCCAGAAGAGCTTCTGCGATGCCCGGTGCGACCACTGCCAGGTTGGTGGTCTGCGTTTTAGCTATCCCGATAAAGCTGTTCATTATGCCCCAGACCGTACCGAACAGCCCGATAAACGGAGCAACAGAGCCGATAGTGGCCAGAAAACCGTTACCGCGTGAGGCAAAACGGCCAACTGAGGCGACCTTACGTTCCAGCCGGAAACCGGTACGTTCTTTAATCCCTTCCGGTTCATGACTTCCGGCAGAGAGATCCCGTTCGTCCAGCGCTTCCGCAATCAGTGCCCGGCTATGACTACTGGCCGGGAACGTCGCAGAGACATCCACGGCCTGTTGCAGAGTCCGTACCTCTTTTAGCGCCTTTTGTTCTGCTCTGAGCCGGCGTTTGGCTGCACTCAGTTCAGTAAACTTACCGAAGAATATCGCCCAGGTCACCACTGATGCGAGTAACAGACCAATCATGACAATTTTTACAACAATATCGGCATGCTGATACATGCCCCAAACGGAAAGATCCGTCTGCATAAGATCATTGGCTACCACGTGTGCGACTCCATATAACCGTTTAACAACCTGCAATATCACCGATCATACCAAATCACAGCTTAATTGATAGTGGTTATCATTAGTATTTACATCCTGAAGTGCCTGCCCCCCCACGGGAGGCCTCTGCCGCCGTCATTATGCTGTCATCAGAACCCCTTATTCTGTGACAGGAAACGATCAGGTGAATTTTTCTCGTGATCACTGGCCCGGGCACCTTTTCATGTTAACGTGTCACTCAGGGTTATACTGGCAGAGCAGAGAAAAATGACTAATAACACTTCAGATAAAAAGCTGGAAACGACACTGATCAGCGCAGGCAGAGGCAAACGCTATACCGCAGGCGCGGTAAACAGCGTCATTCAGCGGGCATCATCGCTGGTTTTTGAGACTGTTGCCGAAAAAAAACGAGCGACGGCGGGCCGCACACAAGGTGAGCTTTTTTACGGGCGTCGCGGCACCCTGACTCACTTTGCACTTCAGGAAGCGATGTGTGAGCTGGAAAATGGTGCAGGGTGTGCCCTTTATCCTTGTGGCGCTGCCGCCGTGACCAACGCCATTCTGGCGTTCGCTGAAAGCGGTGACCACGTTCTGATGTGCGGTTCCGTGTATGAACCCACCCGCGACTTCTGTAACACTATCCTGCGTAAGCTTAACGTCGCCACCACCTACTTTCCTCATACCTCCGGCAGTGAAATTGAGCAATGGGTCCAGCCGAACACCCGTATCGTTTTCCTTGAATCTCCGGCCTCCATCACTATGGAAGTGCAGGATATTCCGGCCATTGTGGCCGCAGTCCGCAGGAAAGCTCCGGACGCCATTATTATGATGGATAATACCTGGGCGGCCGGTGTACTGTTTAATGCACTGGATTTCGGAATTGATATCTCAATCCAGGCGGGCACTAAATACCTGATAGGTCACTCCGACGGGATGATCGGTACGGCGGTAGCAAATGAGCGCTGTTACCCGACCCTGCGTGAAAATTCTTATCTGATGGGGCAAATGGTGGATGCAGATACGGCCTATATGACCTCACGGGGCCTGCGTACCCTGTCCGTCCGTCTGCGGCAGCATGAAGAAAGTAGTCTGAAAGTCGCCGAATGGCTGGCAGAACGTGAAGAAGTCTGGCGTGTCAATCATCCGGCGCTGGCGCAGTCACCGGGCCACCGCTTCTGGAAACGCGATTTCACCGGCAGCAGCGGTCTGTTCTCATTTGTATTACGGGAACAACTCTCTCAAGAAGCGCTGGCCGATTTCCTGGATAATTTCAGCCACTTCAGCATGGCCTATTCATGGGGCGGATTTGAATCGCTGATCCTCGCTAACCAGCCGAAAGAAATTGCAGCCATCCGTCCTCAGGGAGAAGCACTGTTGCCCGGCACTCTGGTACGTCTGCATATCGGGCTGGAGAATGTCGATGACCTGATTGCCGACCTGGCGGCGGGTTTTGAACGTCTGGCACGTCATCGGGGATAATGCACTGGCCTGCAAACAAATGAGAGGGTGATGCGGCTTTAACCGCCCTGACGGGCAGTTATTGCGGCGGCTCTGCGGTAATGATTTTATAACGAGACGACTGATGAGTGCTTTAAATGAGGTAGTCCTGGCTCTCTGGCATCAGGATTTTGCCGTTCTTGCGGATCCTCAGAGTGTATGGATTGTCTATGCGGTAATGTTTACCCTGCTGTTTCTGGAAAACGGCTTATTGCCTGCAGCCTTCCTGCCAGGTGACAGCTTACTGTTACTGGCCGGCGCTCTGATTGCCAGAGGCGTGATGCACTTTATTCCTGCGCTGGTGCTCCTCACCACAGCAGCCAGCCTGGGATGCTGGATGGGGTATCTTCAGGGGCGATGGCTCGGGAATTCCCCGCTGGTGCAGGGCTGGCTGAAACATCTGCCGCCCCGTTATCATCAGCGGGCCGGGGAGATGTTTCAGCAGCATGGCCTTGCGGCACTGCTGATTGGCCGTTTTCTGGCCTTTGTCCGCACCCTGCTGCCGACCATGGCGGGCATTTCGGGACTGAGCAATACCCGATTTCAGGTGTTTAACTGGCTGAGTGGCCTGCTGTGGGTGGTGATCCTGGTGACTCTCGGCTACGGGATCAGTCATGTGCCGCTGATCCGGCGACATGAAGACCAGGTGATGACCGTCCTGATGTTAATCCCGCTACTGCTACTGGTCAGTGGCCTTCTCGGGTCACTGATCCTTATCCTGAAAAAACGCTATCACAACGCCGGATAACTTCCCGGTATCGCTGTTGATTGAGGGCCTGTTCGGTACAGGCAGGCCCCCTTTTCCTCCGGCCCGCAACATCATACCCGGTATTATCTGAGAGTGACCGCCCTGCCCGGTAAAGACGGCAATAACAAGCTACACTCAACCCCGTGCCACCGTAATCATGCAATACCCAAATACCACGGAGGAGAACAGTATGTCCGGACAACCCTTTGTCAGACTCAATGACGATTGTCTTATGCCTCAACTGGGATTAGGCGTCTGGCAAGCCAGCATTGAACAGACGCGCCATGCCGTTATCCATGCCCTGAAGACAGGATACCGCTCTATCGATACCGCATCCGTCTATCAGAACGAAGAAGGTGTCGGTCAGGCTCTGCAGCAGAGTGACCTGCCCCGGGAAGATCTGTTTATTACCACCAAACTCTGGAATTCAGATCAGTTACAGGCCCGCGAGGCACTGGAAACCAGCCTGCAAAAGCTGCAACTTTCTTATGTGGATCTCTACCTTATCCACTGGCCCTGTCCGCAGAATGACAATTTTGTCGATGCCTGGAAACAACTGATTGAGTTACAGAAGCAAGGGCTGACGCGCAGTATCGGTGTCTGTAATTTTCAGCAGGCCCACCTGGAACAGCTTATCCGCGAAACCGGTGTGACCCCGGCGATTAATCAGATTGAGCTGCATCCCCTGTTCCAGCAACGTCCGTTGCATGCCTGGAATGATTTGCATCATATTCGCACAGAATCATGGAGCCCGCTGGCACAAGGCGGTGAAGGTGTCTTTGACCAGCCGCTGATCCTTCGCCTGGCTCAAAAATACGGAAAATCGCCAGCACAGATTGTTATCCGCTGGCATATTGATAGCGGGCTGGTCGTGATCCCCAAATCAGTGACCCCGAAACGGATCGATGAGAACTTTGACGTCTTCGATTTCAGTCTGGATAAAAGTGAACTGAGCGAGCTGGCTGCGCTGGATGCAGGAAAACGCCTGGGTCCGGAACCCGAGAGTTTTAATAAAGTGTAATACGCTGACCGGCGGCTATCCCGCCGGTCATTTCAGGAAGCATCAGGATCAGTTAATCGCCTGCTGAACCATAAGCTGACCGGCCACGCCGCGGTCAGCCAGTTCAAGATTCTGGCTGTAATAAACAAACGGAAAATGCTCAGAGGAACTGTGCGGGAAAGTGACCAGTAATTCCACGGTACCGTCCACCCAGACCGTATCTTTCCAGCCCCGATCTTCTGCCATCGGCGGCGCACCGTTAATACTGCTGATAAGAAATACCGCGCCCTGAATATGGAAAGGTTGCGGATGATTAGCCTGCACTGTCCAGCGTTCAGTCGTTCCCTGAGTCACCACCGTATCAATACGCATCATATCCCAGGCACTACCATTGATGCCGGGCGGAGAATCATCCAGACGGATCTGGCGGCTGCCGGTGACGCTACTCTGCTGAGCCGGACCGTTCAGTTGTGTCGGCAAATCATTAGTCACCAGAGGCAATAAACCGGTCGGACGCAATGTCAGCACCAGCGTCGAGGTCAGAATAGAGGATGGCTGGAAGATACCCTTGATACGTTCAACAAAGGTCGCCGCGGTACCGGCAGTGATTGAAACATCATTGCCTTGCGAAAGATCGACCAGCACTTCCCGGCGTTCCCCCGGGGCCAGCGCCAATTGCTGTACCGTGACCGGCGCGGGCAGAAAGCCCTGATCACCCGCAATCACGGTAAAAGGCCGGTTATCACTGAGTTGCAGCTGATAACGACGGGCATTGGAAGCATTCAGCAGACGTAACCTGACCCAGCCGCGCGATACATTCACATAGGGCTTCTGCACGCCGTTCACCAACAGAACATCGCCGTAAAAGCCTTCTTTCGCGTGACTGTCGTATTCCGGTGACCCGAAATTATCCAGTCGTTTGTCCTGAATGATCAGCGGAAAATCATCAAGACCATAATGTTTGGGTAATGCCAGAGATTTACTGTTGTCATCTTCAATCAGCCACATGCCCGCCAGGCCATTGTATACATGGGGAGCCATAAGATGTGGCGTATCGGCATGATACCAACAGGTCGCCGCAGGCTGGCGGACCGGCAGTACCGGTGCCCAGTCAACGTTCGGCGAAATCTGCCGGGGAGCCCCGCCATTCAACGCGCCAGGTACCTGTAATCCACTGATCGTCATAGAAACCGCCTCCTGCAAGCGGTTACTGTAAATCAGCTTAACATCATCACCATTTTTTACTCGTACGGTCGGCCCCAGATAACGGCCGTTAAAGCCCCATACCGGCGCTTTATTCCCGCCACTGAAGGCCCAGTGACTCGACTGAAGGGTAAGAAATAGTGGTTGTCCGCGCCGGGATTCCAGCAAAGGCGGTACCGGTAAGGGATTCTCTCCGCGTTCCTCGGCCTGTGCTACCTGCGGTAATAATGTCGTACCCGCGACGGCTGCAGCGGATAACTGAAGGAACTGACGCCTGCTAAAAGACATAATGCTTCTGACCTTATACTTATTAACGCCCCACGACAAACGACCCACATTTTTTCTGACCACTTCAGCCAGCGGTCAGATTATCTTTTTTCTTCCTGACTACGACGGGCAACCTCTGCATTCAGCTCTTCCAGTCTTGCCGCCATTAATTCACGGCAGTGAGTCGCCAGCTTCCTGGCGGACTGACCTTCAAACTGTTTGATATCGACAGGTGGCAGCATTTCAACAATCACCAGACCATTATTCCAGCGATTAAACTTAATTTTATCATGGGTATCTGAAACAACCACCGGGATGACCGGAACGCCGGCGGCGATAGCAGCATGAAATGCCCCGGTTTTGAACGGCAGCAGACCACGGCCACGGCTACGGGTTCCTTCCGGGAACATCCAGAAAGAGATCTCTTTTTTCTTAAATTGTTCGACCACATCACTGATGGTGTCGTGGGCTTTACTTTTATTATTGCGATCGATCAGCAAATTACCGGTCAGCCAGTAAAGCGGTCCGAAAAAAGGGACCCATACCAGGCTTTTTTTGCCGACGGTAACTGTCGGTGGCTGGACCATATTGGCCGCGGTGATCATGTCATAATTATTCTGGTGGTTAGCAATATAGATAGCATTACCGATTTTTTCAGCCCCTTCCGGTTTTCGGGACTCGATCCGCAGACCAAAAATATTGTGCAGCCAGCCAAACGCATGGGCAAAAGTCGCCACATGGCGAGGGTTGCGGGGAGAGAAGCAACACCACAGACATCCGCCTACACAGACGATAACCGAATAAACAAAAACGAAAAGGGCGCGCAGAACTAACAGCATAACAACCTCTTAATAGTGGCCTGCTCCGGAGCATCCTGAAGACAGGCCTGAATATCACAACGCTGGCCGTAGGTCATCGCTGTGGTTACCCTGATATACTTTTCAGCCGGCAAGTATAACGTTTTTTTTTCAGTTCGCAGAATCTGCCGGCAGAAATATCAATCGGTTAATTCTCAGAAGACTCGCTGTCATCCTTAGTCCCGGCCTCTGCCCGTGACGGCGCATCCACTTCCACCCGATCAATCCGTTGTAACCCGCGAGGTAACAGCGTACCGCGACGACCACGTTCGGTTCTGAATTTTTGTAAATCCTCTTCACGCAGAGTCAGTTTGCGTTTACCGACATGTAACGTCACCACACTTCCTGGCGGCAGCAGGAGTAACCAGGCCAGAGTATCTTTCCCTTCGGCCGCTTCAGCCGCCGGGATAGAGATAATTTTATTGCCCTTACCTTTAGACAATGCTGGCAGATCAGTCACCGGGAACATCAGCATCCGTCCTGCCGCAGAAATCGCCAGCAGCATATCATCATCATGATGGACGGCCAGAGGGGTCATTACTTTGCCATTGGCCGGCAGAGAGAGTAAGGCTTTACCGGCACGGTTACGCGACTGCAGGTCACTGAAGGTACAGATAAAGCCATAACCGGCATCCGAGGCCATCAGTAAACGCTGATCGTCAGCCTCCATCAGTACGTGTTCCATGGTCGCCCCCGGCGGCAACGTCAGTTTCCCGGTAAGGGGTTCTCCCTGGCCTCGCGCGGAAGGTAAGGTGTTCGGGTCAAGGGTATAGCTTCGTCCGCTGGAATCGATAAAGGAGACAGGGAGATTACTTTTACCCCGCGCGGAAGCCAGGTAACTGTCACCGGATTTATAATTCAGCCCGGCCGGATCAATATCATGACCTTTTGCACTTCTGACCCACCCCATCCGGGAAAGGACGATAGTCACCGGCTCTGAAGGCACCAGGTCGGTCTCGCTGATAGCCTTCGCTTCAGAACGTTCACACAGCGGAGAGCGACGATCATCGCCATAGGTTTTACTGTCGGCCTGGAGTTCTTTTTTCAGTAACGTATTCATCTTACGTTCTGACGCCAGTAAGGCCTGGAGCTCATCACGCTCTTTCTCCAGCGCTTCCTGCTCTCCACGAATTTTTATCTCTTCGAGTTTTGCCAGGTGGCGTAACTTTAACTCGAGAATGGCTTCTGCCTGAATATCATTCAGCTCAAAACGCGACATCAGTACCGGTTTGGGGGCATCTTCTGTACGGATAATATCGATCACTTCGTCGATATTCAGGAACGCAACCAGTAAACCGGCCAGAATATTTAACCGGCGCAGGATTTTATCCAGCCGGAAGTTCAGACGTTTACGGACGGTTTCACGACGGTAAACCAGCCATTCACTCAGGATTTCCCGCAGATCTTTCACCGCCGGACGGTTGTCCAGGCCTATCATATTGAGGTTAATACGATAACTTTTTTCAAGATCCGTGGTGGCGAACAGATGGTTCATCACCTGCTCTGCATCGATACGGTTAGAACGAGGGACAACCACCAGCCGGGTCGGATTTTCATGATCTGACTCATCACGTAAATCCTCCACCATCGGCAGCTTCTTATTACGCATCTGTGTCGCAATCTGTTCCAGCACCCGGGCCCCGGATACCTGATGAGGCAGCGCAGAGATAATGATTTCGCCGTCTTCTTTTTTCCAGACAGCGCGTTGTCTGACGCTACCGCGTCCGTTGGCATAAATTTTACGGATCTCGCTGCGCGGGGTAATAATTTCCGCATCGGTCGGGAAATCCGGGCCCTGAACAATGTCCAGCAGCTCATCCAGCGTTGTGGAGGGGCGTTCAATCAGTGCAATAGCGGCATTCGCAACTTCACGCAGGTTATGTGGCGGAATATCAGTGGCCATACCCACCGCGATACCGGTCGTCCCGTTCAGCAGAATATTCGGTAACCGGGCGGGCAGCATTTTCGGCTCTTCCAGCGTACCGTCAAAGTTAGGGACATAGTCGACCGTCCCCTGCCCCAGTTCACTGAGCAGGATTTCAGCATATTTCGATAAGCGTGATTCGGTATAACGCATGGCTGCAAATGACTTAGGATCATCCGGTGCCCCCCAGTTCCCCTGACCGTCCACCAGCGGATAACGGTAGGAAAACGGCTGTGCCATCAGCACCATCGCTTCATAACAGGCACTGTCACCGTGCGGATGATATTTACCTAAAACATCCCCGACTGTACGCGCTGATTTTTTAAATTTTGCACTGGCATTTAACCCCAGCTCAGACATTGCATAGATGATACGTCGCTGAACAGGCTTCAGTCCGTCACCGATATAGGGCAGTGCCCTGTCCATGATGACGTACATGGAGTAGTTCAGGTACGCGTTTTCCGTAAATTTATGCAATGCGAGACGTTCAGTTCCGTCCCGGGTCATGTCGCTCATCTTAATCAATCCTCACTTCGCGGCCAGCCAGACACCAGTCTTTGGCGGTTATCTGGCGGGGATAGTACATTATTCACAGGGCTTAGTCACAGGGACGAAGAGGACGCAGCACCGGAAGATTTTTTATGACCAACCGGTGAGTGGCTGAAAATAGCGTGACCAACACCGCCTGCCCCGCCGGTATGCTCTCGCGGTATCTCCGACCTGAGAGCGATACCCGGCCGATGACGATGCTTGTTCTGCCTTTTTATTTCCCGGACGGGGGATAATGATACGCTCAGTCCCTCCGCCATACTCAGATCCGTCACCCGTTCCGCGATCCCCGGGTCAATATTATCGCTGTCAGTGTCGCTGACTGCAGAAAATAACGGGTGTTTTCCCGGCAACCGCTCCCGGCCTGCACAATGTACTCAGCCCCGGCCATTCCCGATGTTCAAAAAAGTGGCCTTCCTGCCCGTATGTTTTCTTCCCGGGCCCCGGTCAGAGATCACAGCCCGCAACGGCTATCCGATACCCCGGGCACTGAGCGATTATTGCATCGGCAGCAACATTCTTCTGCTCACTGCAGGGTTTTTTTACTCATCCTCAGAGATCATAATGCGTAAAAATACTTAATGAGGAAACAGCGATGAGCCAGATACTGATTATTGATGGAGGGACCACTTTCGGTCACTCCGCCGGACGATTAAACCACACCCTGAGTGAAGAAGGTGCCGCAGAACTTCGCCGTCTTGGGCATCAGGTCTCCGTCACGCGTATCGATCAGGGCTACGATATCGAGGCAGAGATCGATAAATTCGTCAGCCATGATGTGGTCATTTTCCAGATGCCGGGTTGGTGGATGGGTGAACCCTGGACCGTTAAAAAATATATCGATGAAGTATTTACCTATGGTCATGGCCGTTTGTATGCCAGTGACGGACGCAGCCGCGAAGACAGCACCAAAAAATACGGTTCAGGGGGCCTGCTGCAGGGTAAAAAATATATGTTATCTCTGACATGGAATGCTCCGCTGGAAGCCTTTACCGATCCGCAGCAGTTCTTTGAAGGTGTCGGGGTCGATGGCGTGTATCTGCATTCCCATAAAGCCTGTCAGTTCCTGGGTATGAGCCCGTTACCGACCTTTATCTGCAATGATGTGATTAAAGATCCGCAAGTGCCGTTCTATATCTCGCAATATCAGCAGCACTTACAGAAAGTATTTAACTGACCACTACCGGTTCACTAACAGACCGTGCTGATGCACGGTCTGTTGCAGATAATCAAGAAAGCAGCGTACCCGTGCCGTCAGAGAGGTATTCCGGTAATACACGGCATGCACCGGAAGCTGCATCGGGTGCAGAACCTGTTCCAGTACCGGTACCAGCAGCCCCTGACGCAGTGCAGATGCAGAAGCAAAATCAGAGAGCCTGGCGATACCTTGCCCGGCAATGGCAAGCTGCAGGATAGTTTCCCCGCTTGAAGCCCGTAACGTGGGAGTGACCTGTAAAAGTTCATTCTGCGCATTCATCACCGGCCAGTGATTGTGTACCGCCGGCTGGGAAAATCCCAGTGTCCGGTGCTGACTGAGTTCATCACTGTGACGCGGCGTACCATAGCGGCGGAGATAGTCCGGGCTGGCAAATAAACGTAACGGGCTGTACCCCAGCAACCGTGCATGGATCCCTGAGTCCTGCAATACCCCCATCCGGATAGCGATATCCGTTTGCTGCTCAAGCAGATCAATAGGTAAATCGTCAGTGGCCAGTTCAGGTTCAATCTGCGGGTATTGTTCTATAAATCCGCCAATAAACGGCACAATGACATGCTGCATAAATGAAGGGGCGGTGTTGATGCGTAATCTGCCTGCCGGGGTTTCCCGGCGGATCGCCAGCTCATCTTCGGCAGACGCCATGGCAGCCAGAATTTCCCGGGCTCGCTGCAGAAATAATGTCCCTTCCGGCGTCAGTGCCATTCTGCGGGTAGTACGCAACATCAGGGCGGTTTCAAGTTTACGTTCCAGGCGGCTCAGTGTTCTGCTGACTGTCGACGATGTCATATCCAGCTGTGAGGCGGCGGCCGTGATGGAGCCACTGTCCACGACAGCTATCCAGATCCGCATATCCTCAAGAGTAACTTTCATCAATTATTTTCCCGGCAGGTTCCCAGCCTTATCACCGGCCGGAGAGACCTGACAGGCTGCCATTGTGACTTATTGTGCCGAGTTTGCCATCAGCAGGCCCGCGATGACCAGAGAGCCCGCACAATATACCTGCTAAATGCTTCCCTTTACTCCCCGCCGGTAGGTCGGATTTTTCCTTCCATCACATAAAAATCCCCGGTCATAGTGGTGTAATAAGCATAAGAAATACCGGTTTTAAAATTATCGCAATGCACGACGGTATTATTATCTGACTCCTGCCAGCTCAGCAGAAAGCTGCCATCCGCCAGTTCACGCCACTGGAAAGGAATTTCCATCACGGTCCCGGTTAAGTCGCCCGATAAAAACTCCACACGAATAAGATCGTTCTCGGCATGATAACTGTTAATAATCTGCAGACCATTATCCATCGTTAAGGTAAAACTCTGGCCTGAATGAGGGAAAAGTGTTGCCATTGCTATTCTCCGTTAATCATTAGGGTTATCGGACTGCGTAACTGATATTACGTCGCTGTCGTCCGGGATCACAGGACATCATGATTTAAGATCTTCCTGTCTACCGGGTCATCATATCTTCTGTCTGCGAAGTGTTTAACTTACAATCCGGATACAGTGAATGGAATATTATTCCGTAATCAGACCCGGAGCGTACATGTATTCTGTGAAGGATTTATCTGTTTTTATTCAGGCAGCGAACAGCCAGAGCTTTGCCAAAGCGGCCAGTGCACTCGGTATGACGCCTTCCGCCGTGGGCAAAGTGATTCAGAAAATTGAACACCGTCATAATATTCTGCTGTTCCGGCGCAGTACCCGGCATATTTCTCTGACGGAGGAAGGTGAACTTCTTTTACATTATGCCACGACTATCGTCAGTGAATTTGATAATGCCATAAGTGCCTTCAGTGATCTTAAACAGAATTACCGGGGAAAACTGAAAATCAGCGTACCGAATATCGATGGTCTGTTCAGCCGACTGCTGGCAAAATTTATGCAGGCCTGGCCTCAGACTGAGCTCGACGTCGATGTCAGTGATGATCACAGCGATATTATTAAAGATGGCTTTGATGCGGTGATACGTTTTGGCGAAAGTCATGATTCGCGATTATATGCCAGAAGTATCGGCACATTATCCATGGCTGTTTTCCATTCCCCGGCCTACGCGCCTGCAGAAAAGCTGAATGCGAATCGTTTTCTGTTTTACCGTTATCCTTCCACTGGCCGGATTGAACGATGGGATGGCGCGATCCCGTTCGACCCGCGGGAAGTCAGACAGGCATCCGCGTTCAACTCGGTGCCGCTCATCCATCAGTTATGCCTTGCGGGGGCCGGACTTGCGTATCTGCCCGAATATATTTGCCGGGAAGCCGTCGCGGAAGGAAAACTTATCCGTTTAGCCGGCAGTGAAACATCCACCCGCACGGTAAATATTGTCTGGCCGGATAACCGTCATACAGGACCTAAGTTACGTGCCTTTATCGATTTCTTTGCCCGTGAATTTCCGTCCTGCTAGCGTATCCGACAAAACTCACAGCAGCCCCGGAAAGACAGACAATCCCTGAGAAAAAAGAGCCGGAGCGGTGATCGCAGACTGTCCCTGGCTCGCCATCAGGACAATAATTGTTTAACAGAATCCGGATACGCAGAACCAAATTCTGTATTTATCAGAACGGCTGACGCTCACGTGACACTGACGTCAAAAAATGGTTTCTATACGTTTTATCGCCATGGTTTGTCTGAAATTAATGAATACATCTCGTCAGGGAGTTTATCTGGTACTGCTGGCCGCGACACTGTGGGGAAGCTCCGGGGTCAGTGCCCAGTATCTTTTCCGGTCTTATGCTCTGAGCCCCGGCGCTGTCACCATGATCCGGCTACTGTTTTCCGGTCTGATCCTGACAGCACTCGGTCTGCTACAGGGCAGCCAGCCGGGGAAAATGTTTCGTGAAAGGTCGACGGTGATCAGGCTGATTATTTTCAGTGTGTTCGGGACGCTGATGATACAGCTCTCCTTCCTGATCACTATAGAGAAGACCAACGCCGCGACCGCGACCGTATTACAGTTTCTGGCCCCTGTCGTGCTGGTCCTGTACACCGTCGTTACCCGCCGGAAATTGCCGGGAATGATGATTTGTATTGCTGTACTGGCCTCACTGGCAGGAACATTATTAATGGCAACAAAGGGCCATCTGACATCCTTACAGCTTTCTGCTTCAGGTCTGATTTGGGGATTGATCTCCGCCTGCGCGGCGGCATTTAACGCCGGGTATTCCTCAGAATTAATACGCCGGTTCGGCACATTGTCTGTCACGGGGATAAGTATGCTGATTGCCGGTGTCGCCCTGGTACCGTTTTATCTGCCGGGTCTGGACCTGCGTATGCTGGGCATTTCCGGCGGATTGGCTCTGGGTTATCTGATCCTGATAGGGACCGCGCTGACGTTCAGTCTGTTTCTGAAGGGGGCTTATCTGACCGGAAGCCAGAATGCCAGTATTCTGAGCTGTGCGGAGCCATTGAGCAGTGCTTTCCTGTCGGTCATACTGCTGGGCGTTCCTTTTGGCTTGCCCGAATGGACAGGCTCTCTGCTCATTCTTTTCTCCGTCGTGCTTATCTCTCTGGCGCCGGATCCCAACCGCTCAGCACGACGATTAACCGAACTGTAATCGCCACAGATAACGGGGGATTTCACCGCAGTTTAACGCCAGGCAGACACCTGCCTGCCTGGCCGGGACTCAGACTTCGATATCCGCTTTATCACCCCGTTCCTGCAACCAGTTACGACGGTCTTCAGAACGTTTTTTCGCCAGCAGCATATCCATGATTTTCAGGGTTTCATCCCGATCATTCTCATCAACAGACAGCTGAACCAGTCGACGGGTGTTAGGATCCAGTGTCGTTTCACGCAGTTGCATCGGGTTCATCTCACCTAACCCTTTGAAGCGCTGAACATTCACTTTCCCTTTCTTGCGTTTCAGTTGCTCCAGAACACCGGCTTTTTCGTCTTCATCCAGGGCATAGTAAACTTCTTTCCCTAAATCAATACGGTACAATGGCGGCATCGCGACATAAACATGGCCGCCCCGGACCAGTGCCGGAAAGTGACGGACGAATAAGGCACACAGTAAGGTGGCAATATGCAGCCCGTCGGAGTCCGCATCCGCAAGGATACAAATTTTGCCATAGCGCAGCAGGCTCAAATCTTCGCTGTCCGGATCCATACCAATCGCCACAGAAATATCATGAACTTCCTGTGAGGCCAGCACTTCATCGGAAGAGACTTCCCAGGTATTCAGGATCTTCCCTTTCAGCGGCATAATCGCCTGATATTCGCGATCCCGGGCCTGTTTAGCGGACCCCCCCGCGGAATCCCCTTCCACCAGAAACAGTTCGGTTTTGTTCAGATCCTGGGCCGTACAATCTGCAAGCTTGCCTGGCAGCGCCGGGCCGCTGGTGATTTTTTTACGCACCACTTTTTTGGCAGCACGCATACGGCGCTGGGCACTACTGATGGCCATTTCTGCCAGTTGTTCCGCCTGCTGAACATTCTGGTTCAGCCACAGGCTGAAGGCATCTTTAACAATTGCCGAAACAAAGGCCGCTGACTGGCGCGAAGAAAGACGTTCTTTTGTCTGACCGGCAAACTGCGGGTCCTGCATTTTGACCGATAACACATAGGCACAGCGATCCCAGATATCTTCGGCGGACAGTTTGACACCCCGCGGCAGAATATTGCGGTACTCACAGAAGTTACGCATCGCATCCAGCAACCCCTGACGCAATCCGTTAACGTGCGTGCCTCCCTGCATTGTCGGGATCAGGTTAACGTAACTTTCGGTCAGTAACTCTCCGCCTTCCGGTAACCAGAGCAATG
This sequence comes from Tatumella ptyseos ATCC 33301, assembly GCF_000735525.1. Lineage (GTDB taxonomy): Bacteria > Pseudomonadota > Gammaproteobacteria > Enterobacterales > Enterobacteriaceae > Tatumella > Tatumella ptyseos. The sequence continues at coordinate 80,186 of NZ_JMPR01000054.1, forward strand.
CCCAGTCCACGGCTTCCGTATCGCCGGAAAAAGTCCCGACAAACGGTTGTTCCGGCAAGGTGATCAGGCCATCAACGGCCTCTTTCAGATAGTCTGTCAGGCCGTCTTCATAGCGCCAGCGCTGCTCGGTATTCGCCGCTTTATCCCGAAAAATAATCTCCACGCCGGGGCAGAGAACCGCTTTTGCTTTCAGTAAATGGGTTAGCCGGGTGACGGAAAAGCGCGGGCTGTCAAAAAATGACGCATCCGGCCAGAAGTGAACCCGTGTCCCGCTGTTACGGCGACCGACGGTGCCGACCACCTGTAAGTCTTCAACTTTTTCACCGTTTTCAAAGGCCATCGCAAAGACTTCACCGTTACGGCGAACAGAGACTTCAACACGGGTCGACAGTGCGTTTACGACCGATATCCCGACCCCGTGTAAGCCGCCCGAAAACTGGTAGTTTTTATTAGAGAACTTACCCCCGGCATGTAAGCGACAGAAAATTAATTCAATCGCCGGCACCCCTTCTTCCGGGTGGATATCGACCGGCATTCCCCGGCCATCATCAATCACTTCCAGCGACTGATCCGCATGCAAAATCACTTCAACGCGTTTTGCATGCCCGGCCAGCGCTTCATCGATACTGTTATCAATGACTTCCTGGCCAAGATGGTTAGGACGCGCAGTATCCGTATACATGCCTGGTCGCCGACGGACAGGCTCAAGCCCGGTCAGTACCTCAATAGCATCCGCGTTATAACTTGATTGGGTCATTGTTCTCTTTTCGTTTTTTCTGAATTAGGTTGGTTCGCGCTGCATGGTCAGTCGCAGGCTAATCCCAGGAAATCAATCAACTGTGGAAAATAGCGTTCAAAACCGCGGAAGGCATGGTCTCCCCCTTCCTCGACTGTCTGGCGGCAGGCTGAGTAACAGGTCAGCGCCTGCCGGTAATCAAGCACTTCATCGCCGGTCTGTAATAACAGCCATAAAAGATCCGGTGCAACCAGGGGGTCGACCTGCATTGCCTTCAGGTCATGGATATGGCGAGACTCTAACACATATTCCCGGCCCGTGTACGGGTTCCGGTTATCGCCAAGATAGTGTTGCAGCAGTTCAAAAGGCCGGGTCGCAGGGTTTATCACCACCGCAGGCAGCATAAAACGCTGTGACAGCCAGGTGGCATAATACCCGCCGAGAGACGACCCCACAATGCCCGCAGGCTCTCCGGCAAATTCCGGGACCAGTGCATCCAGCATCCTGGCGGCGTCATCGGGATAATCCGGTAACTGTGGCGTGATCATGGTGACTTGCGGGTAATGTTGTTGCACCCATTGCTGTAGCAGGGTGGCTTTCACAGAACGGGGGGAACTGTTAAAACCATGCAGGTAAAGCAAAACAGACATGGATTAATATCCTTCAGATTCCAGATCGGGCAGGAAATCGGTCGTGTTGAGACGACAAACGGCAGTCTCTATTTCTCCGCCCGGTTTCAGAGTTAACCAGCGCCAGCCCGGTGGCAGGGCATCAATAGTAAAACCGCTGCAATGGGGTTTAAACTGGACACAGGTGGAAGGCGAAGAGAGTACCCGACGGCCCTGCCAATCCTCATCCATTTCCTGGTGGATATGCCCGCAAATCAGCGCCCTGACACGGGGATAGCCCTGCAGTACGGCATCCAGCTGGTGAGAATTACGCAGGCTATGCTGGTCCAGCCAGCGGCATCCGGAAGGTACCGGATGATGATGCAGCAGGATGATCGTATCACGTTCCGGTGAGCGGGAAAGTGTCGTTTCAAGCCATTCCAGCTGAAAGTCACACAGCATGCCATGGGGGACACCATACACCTGACTGTCCAGCAGCAACATCTGCCAGTCATCACCCAGCAGTACATGCCTGCACTGACTGATACCGGCACTGGCCAGCGTATCATACATGGCTGGCTGAAAATCATGGTTCCCCGGTAACCAGACACAGGGGGCGGGGAGACGGGAAATACCTTCCGCAAAATTCCGGTATGCCTGTACCGAATGGTCCTGAGCCAGATCACCGGTAGCGATGATCAAATCAAAATGATCCTGTTGCTCAAGGATAGCATCTAACACCGCCTGGAAGCCTGCCCAGGTATTCACGCCCAGCAGAGATTCGTGCCTGCCCTGAAACAGATGGGTATCTGTTAATTGCAGCACACGTATCTGTGCATTGTCGGCGATCCGGGGGGTTAGCACACTATCCAAGAGATATCCTTTGTGAGCACACGATTATCGGGAAAGGGCCCGGGGTTAACACATCGCTTCGGCCATCGTACCTTGCAGCAGGCAGTAACGGAGCCATTCGGCCAGGAACTGATTAATCTGATGTTTTTCATCACGCTGATGCAATTTGTTATTCGGATAATCATAGCGCGCTTTAAAACGATAGATCTGTTGTGTTGAACACACTTCCGCAACACGTGCATCATGATAAAGCCTGACAGACATCGCAGGCAGACTCCAGTAGCTGACGGCAGGCGCGGTCTGACAAAGATTAATGCGGGTGGTGTAGCGCGTGGATTCTTCAATAGTCAGGCGATAACGTGCACTGTTAATCTGATACGTTATGCTCTCCCCTTCCCGCTCCTCCCGGGGCAACAGCCGGCGCAGTTGCGCATAGTTCGTCTCGTTAAGACGCATCATTTCAGGGAAATCGGGAGTGTAGCGTTGTGTCATGTGGCCTTCCATTCTTCTTTCAGTCGTCTGTGATGCAGCTCAAGCCACTGCAGGGCAATCACTGTGGCTGCATTATCGATAATCCCCTTTTCTACCCATTGATAAGCCTGCTCCCTGCTCACCACCCTGACGAGAATATCCTCGTTTTCCTCTGCCAGCCCGTGAGTTCCTTGAGCCTTCGAAGCATCAGCCTCTCCGGCCAGCACAGTGATCCGCTCACTGCTCCCGCCGGGGCTCGACAAATAATTGATCACAGGTTTCAGCCGGCCCAGGGTTAAACCGGTTTCTTCTTTTGCCTCGCGCCGTGCCACCTGCTCATCAGATTCATCCTTACCTATCATACCCGCCACTATCTCAAGGAGCCACGGGGTTTCACTGGTATCATAGGCCGGAATTCGTATCTGTTCTATCAGCACAACCTGGTCACGGATAGGGTCATAAGGCAGCACCGCAACGGCGTGTCCCCGCTCCAGAACTTCACGTTCAATCACCGGGCTCATCCCGCCGGAAAATAAACGATGCCGAAAACGGTAGCTAATCAAAGAAAAAAAACCTTTATACCGGCTTTCCCGTGTCATAATTTCTACATCGTGATGCCCGAAAGTCAGGGGCGATTTTTTTATCTCCGCCATAGCGTTACTCCTGATAACCTATAATGACAACCCGGTATAACGTTATATACTGCAAATGTTACACCCCGTTGCAGGTACATATTTGGCCCTTATTTCGCGCTATCCAACCCGGATGGCACGTTAAGCCAACTTAACATGCCATCTTACTCTGATAGAATCGCTGATTATTTTTTGGCACCCGATAGCACTATTTATGCAATTTCGCTGCAATACAAGGAATGCAAATGAAAAAATTGCTCCCCATTATTATTGGCATGAGCCTTGCCGGCTTCACACAGCTTAGCCAGGCAGAAGATCTTCTCCAGGTTTACCAGCAAGCCCGTACCTCTAACCCTGACTTGCGCAGTGCTGCTGCCGATCGTGATGCCGCATTCGAAAAAATCAATGAATCACGCAGCCCTCTGTTACCTCAGTTAGGTCTGGGTGGCGATTACACTTTCAACAGTGGCTATCGTGATAACAGCGGTGTTCGCTCCAACACCGGCAGTGCCTCATTACAGCTGACACAGACTATTTTTGATATGTCTAAATGGCGTGCGCTGACGTTACAGGAAAAAACCGCCGGTATTCAGGATGTTACTTATCAGGTTGCACAACAGGATCTGATCCTGAATACGGCAACAGCCTATTTCAATGTGTTAAAGGCTATTGATACGCTTTCTTATACTGAAGCGCAGAAACAATCCATTTATCGCGAATTGGATCAAACAACTCAGCGTTTCAATGTCGGCCTGGTCGCGATTACTGATGTACAGAACGCCCGTGCACAATATGACAGTGTATTAGCGAATGAAGTCACTGCCCGTAATAATCTTGATAATATGGTTGAAGCCTTACGTCAGGTCACAGGGAATGACTATTACTCGCTGGCCTCGCTGGATATGTCCCGTTTCCGGACCGAGAAACCGGAAGCCGTGAATGCATTGCTGAAACAAGCGGATAATCACAACCTGACCTTATTGTCGGCGCGCTTATCGCAGGATCTGGCCCGTGAACAGATTAAATATGCTGAAACCGGTCATATGCCTACGCTGGGCCTGACGGCATCTACCGGAATGTCTAACAGTAAGTATGATGGCTACCGTGCACATACCACGTCGTCCACTCAGGACTCGATTGCCGGAACAACTCAGGTCGGCCTCAGCCTTTCTATTCCGTTGTACAGCGGCGGTGCCGTCTCCTCAGAAGTGAAGCAGGCAGAATACAGCTTTGTCAGCGCCAGCGAAAAACTGGAAAGTGCACATCGCTCCGCGGTCCAGACCGTACGTTCCTCGTTTAATAACGTGAATGCCTCCATCAGCAGCATTAATGCGTACAAACAGGCCGTCGTTTCTGCCAAAAGCTCGCTGGATGCGATGGAAGCAGGCTACCAGGTGGGTACCCGTACTATCGTCGATGTACTGGATGCCACCACTACCCTGTACAACGCAAGACAGCAACTGTCAGATGCACGCTACAGTTATCTGATTAATCAGCTGAATATCAAGTATGCACTGGGAACCCTGAATGAACAGGACCTGGCCACACTGAATGCTCAGCTGGGTAAAGACGTATCTACTTCACCGGATACCGTTGCGCCTGAAAATCCGCAACAGGATGCTGCGGCAGATGGCGACACCTCCGCACAAGGTAATGCTGCAGTGACACCGGCCGCAGCACGTCAGAACGTCACATCACAACGCAGTGGTAACCCTTTCCGCCACTAGCCCTGATCCGCCGGGGACAACTCCGTTCCCCGGCGAAACGTATAACAACGTAAAGATCCCCGTGCGCTCCCTGCTTCTGCTTCATTTTCGACCAGCCATCCCCTATTCTTAGCCCTGATCTCTGGGCTCAGGAAAAATAAAATGAAACGGACAAAAAATATACGTCATGCTGCCTTTCGAAAAGGCTGGCAGCCTCGCCATCTGACGCCGGTGGCGATGGCTTTTTCCGCAGTATTTATGGTCAGTGGCTGCGAACAAAAAGACGAGAAAGTCTCAATGTACATGAATGCTGACCAGTGCAGTCAGTCAAATCCCGGGCAGTCCGCACAATGTACCAGCGCTTATAACAGCGCCGTCAAAGAAGCCGCCCGTACTGCCCCGAAATATGCTACCCGCGAAGACTGTGTCGCCGAATTCGGTGAAAATCAGTGCCAGCAGGTACCGGCTGCCGCAGGGACTGAACCTCAGCACAGCAGCAGCCCCTGGATGCCACTGATGGCGGGCTACATGATGGGGCGCATGATGGGTGGGGGGATGGCCCAGCCGCTGTTCAGCCCGCGTAATGCGGCAAGCCCGGCCCGGGGACAATTTGTGGATGCCTCCGGCCGGAGCTACGGTCCGGCAACGGGCGGACGAAGTGCGACCGTGCCGAAAACCGCCATGGCACCGAAACCGGCAACCACCACCACCATTACCCGTGGCGGTTTCGGAGAGTCCGTGGCGCGTCAGATGCCAATGCAGCGTCATAGCGCTGCACCCGCTGCCCGCAGCGGCAGAACCTTCGGAGGCTGATGCCTGGAATGCAACGACAACTGATCACCGAGCGCCCTGACTGGCGCAGGAAAGCCGAAGAATATGGCTTCCGTTTCCATACTCTGTATGGCGAACCTTACTGGAGTGAAGAAGCCTGTTACCGCTTCACGCTGCCACAGGTTGACTATCTGGAAGAAGTGACGGCAGAACTGCATCAGATGTGTCTGCAGGCCGTCGACAGAGTGATCCACAGTGAAGCACTGCTGGATAAATTCCGCATTCCGGCACATGTCCGCCCGTTTGTCGCCGATGCCTGGAAAAACCGGCAACCGTCACTTTATTCCCGGCTGGATCTGGCCTGGGGAGGCGAAGGCGATGCTAAACTGCTGGAAAATAATGCCGATACACCGACCTCACTGTATGAAGCCGCTTTTTTCCAGTGGATCTGGCTGGAGGATCAGGTGGCGGCCGGGCATCTGCCCGCCGGCAGTGATCAGTTTAACAGTCTGCAGGAAAAACTGATCGAGCGTTTCCGTCAGTTACAACAACATTCCGGCATACAACTGCTGCACCTGAGTTGCTGTCGTGATACCGCCGAAGACCGGGCAACAGTACAGTATCTGCAGGACTGTGCCAGCGCGGCCGGTGTCGATAATGATTTTCTGTACATTGATGATATCGGGCTGGGTGAAAAAGGTCAGTTCACCGATACCGGCGACAGAGTGATCAGTAATCTGTTCAAGCTCTATCCCTGGGAACATATGTTCAGGGAATCCTTTTCCATGAAACTGGCCGATGCCGGGGTTCGCTGGCTGGAACCGGCCTGGAAAAGCATTATCTCGAATAAAGCCATCCTGCCCTTGTTATGGGAGATGTTTCCCGGCCACCCGAATCTGTTACCGGCGTGGTTTGCTGAAGATAATCCGCCGTTGCCGGAGAAATATGTTATCAAGCCCTTATTTTCACGCGAGGGAGCCAATATCCGTATTATGGATACCCGGGGCGAAGTTGCCCGTGCCGATGGCCCGTACGGCGAAGAAGGCTATATTATTCAGCAATTTCATCCGCTCCCGGTATTTGACGGCAATTACACCGTGATTGGTAGCTGGCTGATAGATGATGCGCCGGCAGGTATCGGACTGAGGGAAGATAAGCAAATGATCACGCAGGATCTCTCGCGCTTTTACCCGCACTATTTCACCGGATAAGCTGACCGGAGAGAGGCACCGGCGGGGATCCCGGCGATCCCCGCCACCGTAACGTTATTCCATCAGCACCGACAGCATACTCAGAGATCCCATCTCGATACCGTCGACCGGAACAGAGATCTTATCACCCGGCTGAAATGCGCCCAGAATATAAAGTAATGGCAGATAGTGTTCAGGCGTCGGGTTAGATAAGGCGGCCCCTTCATGCTGCATAAAATTCACCAGCGGATGCTGAGACGGCTCGCCCTGCCAGTTCAGGTTCTCACGGACAAAATGATTAAAGGATCCTGCCCACGGGTACACTTCATTATCGCCTCCCCAACGCGCTTTCTGCAGGTTATGGACCACATTCCCGCTGGAAACAATCATGATCCCCTGCTCACGCAGCGCTGCCAGTTTCTGTCCGAGAACAAAGTGATAGCTGGCCGGTTGCGTACCATCAATACTGAGCTGCACCACCGGAATAGAAGCATCCGGGTACATTTTAATCAGCACTCCCCATGACCCATGATCCAGCCCCCACTGCTGATCAAGCGCTACCGGGACCGGTGACAATACGTCGGCCACTTTTCTGGCCAGTGCCGGCGCGCCCGGAGCAGTGTACTGCGTATCAAACAGCGCCTGCGGAAAGCCCCCGAAATCATGAATAGTGCGTGGCTGTGCCATCGCCGTCACCGCGGTGCCGCGGGTATACCAGTGGGCAGACACCGCCAGAATGGCGTCAGGTCGGGGTAACCGTTCCCCCAGCTCGCGCCAGCATTCGGTATAACGGTTTTCTTCCAGTACATTCATCGGGCTGCCATGGCCGAGAAACACCGCCGGCATACGTGAGGCTGTCATATATTTACTCCGCAATTCAGATGGCTAATGCATGACACGATACGCTTTCCATCACGGATTACACCCGGATAACGGTGATGATCATTTTCAATGAATTTGAATAAGGAAGAATGGCCCACCCGCCGTGAGCCATAAAAAAAGCTGACAAAATGTCAGCTTTTGAGGGAGTTCGTCGCGGAATTAAACCGCCTGACGGTTATCGTGCACCTGGCGCCAGGCAATCAGATCTTCGATAGTGACAACCGGCATATTATGTTGTTTTGCAAACAGAATGGCTTCCGGTGCTCGGGCCATGGTACCGTCATCGTTGGTCAGCTCACACAGCACACCCATCGGTTTAAAGCCTGCGAGACGGACCAGATCGATAGTCGCTTCCGTATGGCCGCCACGGGTAAGAACTCCCCCTTCACGGGCGCGCAGCGGAAACACATGGCCGGGACGGTTCAGGTCTGAAGGCTGAGCATCATCGGCGATAGCCGCACGGACTGTCGTAATACGATCCTGTGCCGAAACGCCGGTGGTAACCCCCTGAGCAGCTTCGATAGTCACGGTGAACCCGGTACCGTAAGCGCTGGTATTATTATCCACCATCATCGGTAACGCCAGGTGACGGCGGCGTTCTTCGGTCAGACACAGGCAGACAATACCGCTGCCGTGACGAATGGTCAGCGCCATCTGTGGCACGCTCATTGTTTCTGCGGCGAAGATCATATCCGCTTCATTTTCCCGGTTTTCGTCATCCAGCACCATGACGCCGCGATGTTCCCGGAGTGCAGCCAGTGCACGCTCTACACGTTGTTCAGACGTGCCAAATTCAGAAAGAAGAGTCTGATTCATGGTAAAAATCCTTTGATTATCAACGTTACCAGAATCAGGGCAGCTTAGGAGGAATGTCAGCAAGACATAAAAAATAACGGCATGGACCCACCCGGGGCCATTGGATTATCGTTACCCTCTCCCATCCGGACTTTAACCGTCGGCCCCGGAATTACACCGGATCTGCTGACCTTCCGCCATTGGCTGAAGCGCTCGCGGGCTTTCAGTAGACACTGATTTACCGCCGGTGGGGAATTTCGCCCCGCCCTGAGAATAAGCAGATCCACTATATCCCCAATCCGAAAAAACGGCAATCAGGCGAAAGGCAAAAGCTATTAACATTTATTGCTTTTAATTTATGGTTTCCCGTTGACCGTTGAAGCATTACACTTAATCTTATCCGGGACAGCCACCGGCGGTGCCGAAACCGCTTTCGGGCGTACATTACAGGAAACAGTCATGATAGATACGAAGAAAATTGAACAACTTGCCCGCCAGGTGCATGACGCGATGCCGCAGGGGATCCGTACTCTGGGCGATGATGTCGAAAAGAAAATTCGTCAGGTATTGCAGGCGCAACTGGGCCGGATGGATTTAGTGAACCGCGAAGAGTTCGATATTCAGACTCAGGTTCTGCTCCGTACCCGTGAAAAACTGACTGCACTGGAGCAACGTCTGGCCGCTCTGGAAAGTCAGAGTACCCCCGACGTTCCTGTAGTCGTGGCTGATGCTGACGCAGAAGACCACAAACCGTCTGCAGCAGAATAAAAGAACGGGAGCCAGAGGCTCCCGTTTTTCAGTCCGTCAACTGCCCGTTAAAACTCAGGACTGACGGCTTTTAATGGTGTTAATGATATTCGTGGTAGAAATACCATCTTCAAAATTCAGAATGCGAACCTCACCGCCATTGGCAATCACCTCTTCGCCTCCGGCAACCTCTTCCGGCCGGTAATCGCCACCTTTGACCAGCAAATCCGGTAATACTTCGCTGATCAGTCGCTGAGGGGTATCTTCTTCAAATGCAACAACCCAGTCTACGGCTTCCAGAGCGCCCAGCACAATCATACGGTTCATCAGCGCATTCACCGGACGGCTTTCGCCTTTCAGACGACGGGTAGAAGCATCACTGTTCACGGCCACAATCAGCCTGTCACCCAGCTTACGGGCATGAGCCAGATAAGAAACATGCCCGGCATGCAGAATATCGAAACAACCGTTGGTCATGACGACCTTCTCTCCGCGGGCACGGGCCTGCGCGACTGCCTGTTTCAGCTGCTGTTCATCCATCACCCCGAATCCGCTTTCCGGACGGGCATGAATGGCATTTTCCAGCTCTACCGGACTGACCGTCGAGGTACCCAGCTTACCGACAACCACCCCTGCCGCGGCGTTGGCCAGGAAACAGGCATCTTCCAGACTGCATCCGGCCGCCAGTGAGGCTGCCAGCACACCAATCACCGTATCACCGGCCCCGGTGACATCGTAAACTTCCTGCGCCAGAGTCGGTAAATGTACCGGTGCTTTGCCTGGCTGCAATAAGGTCATGCCGTGTTCGGAACGGGTCACCAGCAGCGCAGACAGTTCATATTTTTCCATCAGAGTCATACCGCGGCCGATAATTTCGGCTTCATCACGGCATTTGCCAACCACGGCTTCAAACTCTGACAGGTTCGGTGTCAGTAACGTTGCGCCACGATAACGTTCAAAATCAGTCCCTTTCGGGTCGATCAGTACCGGGACTCCGGCCTCGCGGGCAAGACGGATCAGCGTTTGTACGTCAGCCAGGGCTCCTTTCGCATAATCAGAAAGCACCACCGCACCGACCTGATCGACAGAGGCTTTCATACGCTGACGGATAGGTTCCGGGTCAATGTCCCCGAAGCCTTCTTCAAAGTCCAGACGGATAAGTTGCTGGTTACGCGACAGGATCCGTAATTTGGTAATGGTCGGATGGGTACTGAGGCGGACAAAATCACACCCGACCTGTACCTCTTCGAGTGTCCGGCATAATGTGTCAGCCGCTTCGTCTTCCCCGGTCAGACCAATAATGCGTGAAGCCGTCCCGAGGGCCGCGATATTCATTGCGACGTTTGCCGCGCCGCCAGGCCGCTCTTCCACGGTTTCCACTTTAACCACGGGCACCGGCGCTTCAGGAGATATGCGTTGTGTCGGCCCATACCAGTAACGATCCAGCATCACGTCACCAATTACCAGTACACCCGCACGGCCAAAATCAGGCAGCGTTACTTTCATTCAAACGACTCCAGACAGCAATTAACCAGACCAAAAATTTTTGCCGATAATACCACAAACACCCTTCAGTGTTTGCTATCTGCAAGACCTAAAGCGCTGGCCTGACACATCAGCCAGCAAAATACCCCGAAGTTAAGGCAACATAGACGAAAAAAAGTTGCCAGCCACTCAGGGTATTAAAAGGGTTACGTCGGCTGTTCAAGCCAGTGCTGCCAGCTCTGTTGCACCCTTTTCCTCTGCGGCAGATAGGCATCTTCATCCACCGTCGCGGGCAGGGATTGCAGTGCGAGATGATGCAGCGCCTCCCGGAGTGAGACGTAAGCAGCGCTTAACTGCTCTGCCTCCTCAGCAGGCATCACGCCGTGATGTGCCATAGCTTCAAAGATACGGATATTATCCGACCAGCGGGCCAGCGCCGGCTGACTTGCCGCCTGTCCCAGCACCAGATACTGGGCAATAAATTCGATATCCGTGATCCCGCCCTGATCTGTCTTAATATCCCAGCGGTGTCTGACCTTACTGCCGAGATGCTGACGCATTTTTTCACGCATTTCCCGCACGTCTTTCTGCAGAGCCGGCAACATGCGTGACTGACAGAGGACTTCCCGGCGAATTTCATCGAAACAGGTCGCAAGCCCGGGATCACCATAAACGATACGGGCACGGACAAGCGCCTGATGCTCCCATGTCCAGGCCTCTTCCAGCTGATATTGCCGGTAAGCACTGAACGTACTGACCAGCATACCGGCCGCGCCTGACGGACGCAGACGGGCATCCACTTCATACAAAATGCCCGACGCGGTGCGGGTGCTGAATAAATGCATAATTTTCTGGGCCAGCCGCAGATAGAACTGACGGCCATCAATGCTGCGCCCGCCATCGGTAAAGGCATCCTCAGGACAGTCATGCAGAAAAACCAGATCCAGATCAGAGCTGTAACCCAGTTCAAGTCCGCCAAGTTTTCCGTAACCGACCACCGCAAATCCCCGCTGCTGCATATCACTGAGGTGCGAAGGCCGGCCATAGCGCTGAACCATCACATTCCAGGCCTGTTGCACCACAGTTTCAAGGATCGCTTCAGCAAGCCAGCTCAGGTGATCACTGACTTTCATTACCGGTAATGCCCCGGCAATATCGGCAGCGGCAATACGCAACTGCTGAGTCTGCTTAAACTGGCGCAGTGCTTCCAGTTGCTGTTCTTCATCATCCACCGGTATGCGCATCAGATACTGACGTAATTCATCACGATAAGCATCCGTGGCCGTCGGCTGGTAAAGTGTCGCCGGGTCCAGCAATTCATCCAGTAATAACGGATAACGGGCCAGCTGATCGGCCACCATCGGAGACGCTGCACATAACCGGATCAGGTGAGACAGTGCACCGGGATGTTCCGTCAGCAGCTCGAGATACGTGCTTCGTGTCAGCACTCCCGTCAGCAGGGGGAGCAGTCGCTGCAACACGGTATCCGCCTGCGGACGAGGGCAGAGTTCTGCCAGCAGACGCGGCATCAGCTGGTCCAGCGCCAGGCGGCCCCGGGGGCCGATGGTACGGCGGTTAGCATCGTGACGGAAGTGGTGTAAGTGGTGCAGTAATTGCCGGCGCTGCTCTTCATCCAGTGCCGGTGTCAACGGGCTAAGTTCTTCGCCGGTGTAATCACCCAGCCATAATTCATTATAATCACCCGGCGCATGTTGCCCGGGCGCATCGGGAATGTCTTCGCCGATCAGTGCATCAAAGATGGCCCGCACCCGCGACATATGCTGTGCCAGTGCCGTACGAAGCTGCATCCAGCCGTCAGTTCCCATCGCCCAGGCCAGTCTTTCCTGCTGCAGGGGATCCGAAGGCAATGTCTGCGTCTGCTGATCACCGATGCTTTGCAACAGGTTTTCCAGCCGGCGCAGCCAGAGGTAGGCCGTCCGTAACTGCTCAGCCTCCTCTGCCGGTAACAGATGGAGCGTAGCAATAGCCTCCAGTGCGGCAAGCCAGGAACGCTGCTGAAGAGAACGCTCACGTCCGCCACGGATCAGCTGAAAGACCTGAACAATAAACTCACACTCACGGATCCCTCCGGCGCCCAGCTTAATATTATCCGTCAGCCCGCGACGGCGGACCTCACGGGCTATCATGCTTTTCATCGTGCGTAACGACTGGATCACACTGAAATCAATATAACGCCGGTAGATAAACGGACGCAGCATCTGCTGCAGCTCCTGGTACCCTTCATCGTCCGCGGCCCCCATGATCCGCGCTTTGACCATGGCATACCGTTCCCAGTCACGCCCCTGCTCCTGGTAGTAGTCTTCCATGGCCGCAAAACTCATGACTAAAGGTCCGCTGTCGCCGAAAGGCCTCAGACGCATATCGACCCGATACACAAAGCCGTCGGGGGTTTGCTGATCCAGTAGTTTTATCAGACGCTGACCCATGCGGGTAAAAAACTGCGTGTTGTCGAGTTCCCGTCGCCCCCCGCGGGTCGTCCCGTTTTCAGGCCAGGTAAAAATCAGATCGATATCTGACGAGAAATTCAGCTCGCCGCCGCCCAGCTTGCCCATTCCCAGAATATACAGGGTCTGGGGTTTTCCATCGGCATTACAGGGGGTTCCCCATTCCAGACAACACTGGCGGTAGGTCCAGTCGCGGGCCGCCACGATCAGGACCTCCGCCAGCTCACTCAACTGACGCAGGCTTTGTTCCGTACCGGCCAGAGAAAGTGTCTGCATCCAGGCAATACGTACCAGCATATGCCGCCGGAACTCTCGCAATATCTGCATCACCGCAGCTTCACTGTCAGCCGGCTGTAACGCGGTGCTTAGCCACGACGAATACTGTTGCCATTCCTCCGCCTGAGGCGGCTGTTGCTGTATCTGCTGCCACCAGCCGGGGTGCTGTTGTAAGCTTTCGCAGATAAAGTCACTGAATGCCAGCGCGGCCGCCGGCAGGGTATCCGGTGATAGCGGCGGAGCCAGGGTAGCGGCCGCTTTACCGGCCAGATCCTGCAACAACGAAGGTAACGGCAACATACACTTTTCCTGTGAGTTCTGTTGAAGGGCTGCCTGTAGTCTGCAGCGATTATTCTCTGTTTCTGGCCGCCTCGTTACCGTTCAGCCAGAAAGGGGCCTGCCGGTGAAGCGAACGTAAGGTCCAGGGGAGATCGTCGTACTGCTGTTCATTAATTTTTTTCAGTGCCAGCCACCAGGGTGCCAGCCACTCATCGACCGCCGACAGCGGGTAGGCACCGCAGAGCAGGCAGACAGCCAGTAACTGCTTATGAATTTTCAGAGCCCTGTCCTGATATTCAGACACCTGATTAACTCCACTGGTGATCTGTTTTAATTCAGCGAAAACCCGCCCCAGCATCACATCACAGAAGCGTTTAAACGAACCTTCCATTTTTTTACGGTGTTTCTCTTCCAGCAGAGCTTTCCACGGTTGTTCGATTAACCAGTGAGTCAGTGTCAGCTGAGTTTCTGCAGAAACGGCAGAGAAACAGAGCGTTTCAGCCGCAATGTCACCCGTCATCGCCTGTTCCAGTGCCAGCAACTGTTCGCGCAACTGCCCGCTGGCTTTGCGCGGAAGCATGCCACCGAATAATGTAAACACTTCACGGATCGCCAGCAGAATTTCCTGTACCCGGGCTGCCGCTTTGCGATCACCGTTCAGCCAGAGTTCTTCATGGTACTGCCACTCCGCCAGTAAGGTGGAGAGCATCGCCTGTAAGCCCTGCTCGCAGTTCAGTTTCTTATCCGACTGCAGACGCGGGAACGGATGGACATCTTTCTGCGGATTGCCCTGAGCCAGATGATAACCGCGTGCAGCTTTACTCAGGCTGCCAGGACGCAGCCCACCGTCACGGATCAGTTCAAAAGCAAAAGCCATTAAATCGTGACGGGTTCCCTGTTTCAGTTCCAGTTCGACTTCAAATAATGGCACCTGTAGTTCACCGGCTATCACCGCACCCTGATCGAACGCTACTTCGATTTCACTGCCGGCATAGGTGATAAGCCAGATTTCCCGGGCAAAGTCGGTCTGAAACAGCGGGTGCAATTGTTGCTGCAATGCCTCAACATCCGTGCCTTCCGGCCAGACATCTGCAGGCAATAAACGGATATCCAGAGCATTCGAGGTTAAGCTGACATTATATTCCGGACGCTGATGCAAGCCGCCGATCGTCTGTCCGCGGGTTTTCAGCGTCATCTCATAGTGGTTATCAACGCCACGGATGCGTAACCCCATATCCCAGCGACGCAGCTGGTTGTCAGACGTTTCAAAATAGATGTTTGCCAACGCGCGGGGTTCGAAATGCTGGCCCGGGCAGCTATTCAGGCGTTCTGCCAGACGGGTCACGGCTTCTTTACTGGCAATGAACTTTAATTCTGTTTCTATGGTCATAGGATCTCTGAGTATCACAATTGCTATCAATTAACCGGAGAATTACTCCTTAACCAGAGTAATCGACTAAAGACTCAATGTCCTGGATTTGTTAGGCTTTACCATCGCCGAGAACAGGAAAGTTCTCATTTATATCTCTACGGCCCCTCGCCAGACTGTGGCATTGAACTGACCCCTATAATATGCAAAAACGACGTCGAATGAATAAAATTACTCGTACAGGTATTTTTCTGCTGGCTTTCACCGGTATTGCGCCGGTCGTCCATGCAGACACCACCCGCTATATTTCTGATGAGCTGTCCACCTGGGTCCGCAGTGGCCCCGGGGATCAATACCGTCTGGTCGGCAAGCTGAATGCCGGAGACCAGGTCACCTTGTTACAGACGGATCAGAATACCCACTACGCCGAAATTCGTGATGGCCAGGGTCGGACTAACTGGATCCCGCTGTCACAACTGAGTGATACCCCCAGCCTGCGTACCCAGGTACCGCAACTGCAGCAACAAGTGAAAGATCTGACCGATAAACTGGCAAATATCGATAACAGCTGGAATCAGCGTACGGCTGATATGCAAAAGAAAGTGGCCGGCAGTGATACGGCTATCAATACGCTGAAGCAGGAAAACCAGGATCTGAAAAATCAGCTGATCGTCGCACAGAAAAAAGTCAGTGCCGCGAACGTTCAGTTGGATGATAAGCAACGCGCCATCATTATGCAGTGGTTTATGTATGGCGGCGGGGTGCTGGGGATCGGTCTGCTGATCGGTCTGTTGCTGCCTCATATGATCCCGCGTCGCAAAAACAGTGACCGCTGGATGCGCTAGCCGCGACAGACTGATCTCTGCCGGGGACACGACTGCCCCGGCAGAGGATTTCCGGCAGATAATTTCTGAATTGTCATAGTCATGTATACTCTGGCAGGTATACGTGGGTGATAAAGGAGTTATGCCGTGAAAACATATCTGGTCGGCGGTGCCGTCCGTGATGCCCTGCTGGGGTTACCGGTGAAAGATCGGGATTGGGTGGTGGTCGGAGCAACCCCCGACACGCTTCTGTCACAGGGATACCAACAGGCCGGACGCGATTTTCCGGTATTTCTGCACCCGGTCAGCCATGAAGAATATGCACTGGCACGCACCGAACGTAAGGCCGGCCATGGCTATACCGGTTTCACCACCCGCTTTTCCCCGGATGTCACGCTGGAAGACGATTTGCAACGACGGGACCTGACCATCAATGCGATGGCTCAGGACAGCGACGGGCAAATTATCGACCCCTGGCTGGGCCGGCAGGATCTGAACCAGCGTCTGCTGCGTCATGTTTCCCCCGCCTTTATCGATGACCCGTTACGGGTTCTGAGAGTTGCCCGTTTTGCCGCCCGTTTCTCGGCGCAGGGGTTTACCATCGCCCCCGAAACCCTTTCCCTGATGCAACAATTATCCGCCAGCGGTGAACTGGCACACCTGACCCCGGAAAGGGTGTGGAAAGAAACCGAAAAGGTGCTCAGCGGACCCGCTCCGGAGGTCTATTTTCAGGTGCTGCGTGACTGTGGTGCTCTGCAGGTATTGTTCCCTGAGCTGGATAATCTGTTCGGCGTCCCCGCGCCGGCCAAATGGCATCCTGAGATCGATACCGGCATCCACAGCCTGATGACGCTGGCAATGGCGGCGTCACTCACCGATGATCCCGCCGTGCGTTTCGCCGCGCTGTTTCACGACGCCGGGAAAGCCCTGACCCCGCCGGCCCTCTGGCCGTCACACCCGGGTCATGGCGTGGCTGGACTGCCACTGATCACCGCCCTGTGCCAGCGCCTGAAAGTCCCGAACCATTACCGGGATCTTGCGTTACTGATCACTGAGTTTCATGACGTACTGCACACGATTGAGCGCCAGCCGGCAGAGAAGATTATCGGTTTGTTTGACAGTATCGACGGCTGGCGAAAACCCGAACGTATTCTGCAACTGACGCTCGCCAGTGAAGCTGATGCCCGCGGCCGGGCAGGATTAACCGCTAATCCTTACCCCCAGGGGGCTTTTGTCAGAAAGATGTATGAGATTGCCGCCGCCGTACCGGTCGCGGCGATTGTTCAGGCAGGATTTAAAGGGCCGGAGATACGTCAGGAACTGACAAAGAAACGGACGGAGGCGTTAATCCCGTACTGTCAGCCACCAGGTGAATAGTTAAAAGATGCCGGGCCACACCCTCTGTGGCCCGGCACCCGCGTCATTGCCGGATTAGCTGAAAATCGCAAACACGATCGCTGCCAGGATAAAACGGTAAATCGCAAACGGGATAAACGACATCCGTTTGATCACGCCGAGGAAGGTTTTGATCGCCACCAGAGCGACGATAAATGCCATAATAAATCCGGTAGCAAACATCGGTATGTCACTGACCGTCAGGAAGCCCATGCTTTTATATAAGTCCAGCGCGGTTGCCCCCATCATCATCGGAACCGCCAGCAGGAAAGAAAACTCTGAGGCGGCAAAGCGACTGACTCCCGTCAGCATTCCCCCGGAAATGGTTGCGCCTGACCGCGAGAAACCCGGCCAGAGCGCAAGACACTGAAACAGACCGATCATAAAAGCCTGCCGGTAGGTGATATCATCCAGACCGACGGCTTTCGGTTGTGCCGGCTTCAGTTTTTCGGCCAGAATCAGTAACACCCCCCCGGCGACCAGCGCATACATGACATTCATCGGCGTAAATAACGCTTTAATTCTGTCGTGCAGGAGCAGACCGATAACTACCGCAGGGATCATCCCCAGTAAAATATGGATCAGCGTCAGCTGCCCCTGACCTTCACCTTCATGGGGAACCTGACCAAAACGGATACCTATCAGACCAAACAGTCGCCGCCAGAACATGACGACCACGGCCAGAATTGACCCCAGCTGGATCACCACTTCAAACGTTTCGGCGGTTTTATCTTCAAAACACAGCAAGTGACCGACGATGATCATATGACCCGTCGATGACACCGGTAAAAACTCTGTTAACCCTTCCACTATGCCTAAAATAGCGGCAACAAACAGGTGATGCATATCTGCCATCCGGGACTACCCTCTTTTTTATTCTGCCCTTAAAAACTCCCCATCACCGTCTGATTTTCAGACGGTATACAACTGCCAGGGTCCGGTTACCACGGCTGCGGAATGTCTGAAAATTCCGTAACGTAATAAATGAACCGGACTTATGACATTGGTAATGTGGTTGGGTTTCATTAAGATGGCAATCACCGCAAGAGTATTACCTTTTATTTCGGAATATTACCCCGTTCAATACGGACACCGACCTGAGTCGCCTGCGCTACCGCACCAGGTTTACTCACTTTGATCCTTACCCCTTCCAGCCCGAAACGCTGCATCAGTAACCCGGCAATTTCTTCCGCCACCCGCTCTACCAGGGCAAAACGCTGTCCCTGCAAGTGGTGAAGCACCGCTTCAGAAACATCCGCATAGCTCAGGCAGTCGGCAACATCATCGCTGGCTGCGGCTTTACGGTTATCCCAGGCCATTTCAATATCCAGCAACAGTTTTTGCTGAATCGTCTGTTCCCAGTCGTAAGCACCAATGGTAGTGAATACCGTCAGTTGCTCAATAAAAACTATATCCATAGTGACACTCTCTGTATTTTTGCCGTGAACCGATACCACTTCCGACACTTTATGCGTATTATCCTCTGTCAGCGACCAGGATAACGGACAGGGTATAGAGGGTATTATGACAGTAATTGCCGCAGGAATGATCCTTTTTGCCTATCTTTGTGGCTCCGTTTCCGGAGCAATACTGCTGTGTAAAATATGCGGATACCCTGACCCCAGGACACAAGGTTCCGGTAATCCGGGTGCGACGAATATTCTGCGCTTCGGCGGCAAACTCGCTGCGGTCGCGGTATTGTTATTTGATGTTTTAAAAGGAATGTTACCGGTCTGGCTGGCCTATGCCCTGCACGTATCCCCGTTCTTTTTAGGTCTCACGGCCATCGCAGCCTGTCTGGGACACATCTATCCGTTATTTTTTCATTTTCGGGGCGGTAAAGGCGTTGCCACCGCGCTGGGTGCAATCGCACCTATTGGCTGGGATCTGACGGGGCTGATGATGGGGACATGGTTGCTGACCGTCCTGCTCAGCGGGTACTCGTCGCTGGGAGCGATTATCAGTGCGCTGATCGCACCTTTCTATGTGTGGTGGTTTAAACCGCAGTTCACCTTTCCGGTATCCATGCTGTCCTGTCTTATCCTGCTGCGCCACCATGATAATATTCAGCGCCTGTGGCGCGGCCTGGAACCCAGACTCTGGAAACGCAGAGGCAAACGCCGGAAGTCAGAATAACTCAGCCCTGACCTCCGGGCATACCCGCCCTCAGAACGGCTGACCGTTTTTTAATCGTTCAGCGGGGGCAGTTCTGATAATGGCCAGCGGGGACGGACCGTTATCCCCAAATCACTTTCGGTTCCGCCTTTAAAACGCACCATCCCGGCATAGGCGATCATGGCACCATTATCGGTACAGAAAGCCGGACGGGCATAGAATACCTCGCCCCCCAGCTGCTGCATCATCTCCGCCATACGTGTCCGTAAAGTACGATTGGCGCTGACTCCGCCGGCAATCACCAGCCGCCGGAAGCCGGTCTGCTGCAGCGCTCTTTTGCACTTAATCATCAGCGTATCAACCACGGCATCCTCAAAGGCTCTGGCAATGTCCGCACGCGTCTGTTCATCATCGTCATTGTTACGAATGGTATTCGCCGCGAAGGTTTTCAGCCCGGAAAAGCTGAAATCCAGTCCGGGGCGATCCGTCATCGGCCGCGGAAAGGTAAAACGACCGGCCACGCCCTGCATCGCCATTTTAGATAACAGCGGCCCGCCCGGATAATCCAGGCCCAGCAGCTTCGCCGTTTTATCAAACGCTTCACCGGCAGCATCATCAATGGACTCGCCCAGTAACTGATACTCACCGATGCCGGTCACACTGATAAGCTGGGTATGTCCCCCGGAAACCAGTAACGCAACGAACGGAAATTCCGGTGGGTTATCTTCCAGCATAGGAGCCAGCAGATGGCCTTCCATGTGATGAACCGGGATAGCCGGAACCTGCCAGGCAAACGCCAGCGAACGTCCGACCGTCGCCCCGACCATCAGAGCGCCGACCAGTCCGGGACCGGCGGTATAAGCGACCGCATCAATATCTTTCGGGGTCAGGCCTGCTTCTGCCAGGGCTGCCTGGATTAAGGGCACGGTTTTACGCACATGGTCCCGTGAGGCCAGTTCCGGCACAACACCGCCGTAATCCGCATGTAAACTTACCTGACTATACAACTGGTTAGCCAGCAGACCGGATTCATCGTCATAAATTGCAATTCCGGTTTCATCGCAAGACGTTTCTATACCCAAAACTCGCATCACACTCACCTCTGATTTCGCTGCAGGAGTGTACCACAGGTGGTAATTCAGACCTACGCTGCACGATTTCATTAAAAACATTTTTTACCGGCCAAAGAATAGGCTATACTTCGCGGTCTGAAAAAACCGGCAGCCGCAGCGCAGAGTGCTCGTTGGTTTGAAATTGTTCATGGTGCTTTACAAGTCAGCCTACGCTGGAGTAAAATACTGCACCATTTTGAAATAAGCTGGCGCTGCAGCCAGCTGCAAAAACCGAATTTTATCGAGGTGAGAGTTACATGCCGGTAATCAAAGTACGTGAAAACGAGCCTTTCGACGTTGCACTGCGTCGCTTCAAACGTTCATGCGAAAAAGCAGGCGTTCTGGCTGAAGTGCGTCGTCGTGAGTTTTATGAAAAACCAACGACTGAACGCAAACGCGCTAAAGCATCTGCTGTTAAGCGTCATGCCAAGAAACTGGCTCGCGAAAACGCACGCCGTACTCGTCTGTACTAATTTCTTAGGGAGTCCGCTCCCTTGCGTGTTATGCGCAGACTGAGTTAAGTGAAAGGCCGTGCTTTCCGAAAGGAAGCGCGGCTTGTTGCCGTTTATGAGCTAAAGATCCGGAGTCTATGGCTGGGAAAATACCGCGTATATTTATCAATGACTTGCTTGCGCGCACAGATATCGTGGATCTGATCGATGCCCGTGTAAAGTTAAAAAAGCAAGGCAAAAATTATCACGCCTGTTGCCCTTTCCATAACGAAAAAACACCGTCCTTTACCGTTAACGGCGACAAACAGTTTTACCACTGTTTTGGCTGTGGTGCCCATGGTAATGCTATCGACTTTCTGATGAATTTCGACCGTCTGGAATTCGTGGAAACCATCGAAGAACTCGCCACCATGAACGGACTGGAAGTCCCTTATGAAAGTGGCAGCGGCGATAGCCCCCTGGAACGCCATCAGCGTCAGAGTCTTTATCAACTGATGGATGGCCTGAACAGCTTCTATCAGACATCGCTCACCGGACAACAGGCCGAACCCGCACGCCAGTATATTCAAAGCCGGGGGTTAAGCCAGCAGGTCATCGACCATTTTTCAATAGGTTATGCTCCGCCGGGCTGGGACAATGCCCTGAAGCGTTTCGGAAAACAGCAGGAGGATAAACACTCCCTGACTGAGGCCGGAATGCTCATCACCAATGATAATGGCCGGAGTTACGACCGTTTCCGTGACAGGATCATGTTCCCTATCCGCGACAAACGCGGCAGAGTCATTGGTTTCGGGGGACGGGTGCTGGGGAATGATACCCCTAAATACCTGAACTCACCTGAAACACCGATTTTCCATAAAGGACGCCAGTTATACGGCCTTTATGAAGTCACCCGTCAGCATCCGCAGCCAGAAAAGCTGCTGGTCGTTGAAGGGTATATGGATGTGGTTGCGCTGGCACAGTTTGGCATCGATTATGCCGTTGCCTCGTTAGGTACCTCAACCACCAGCGAACATATCCAGTTATTATTCAGAAATACCGATACCGTGATCTGTTGCTACGACGGAGACCGGGCGGGCCGGGATGCAGCATGGCGGGCCTTAGAAACCGCCCTGCCCTATATGACCGACGGACGGGAGCTGCGCTTTATGTTCCTGCCGGACGGGGAAGACCCGGATACGCTGGTACGTAAAGAAGGTAAACAGGCCTTTGAGCAGCGTATGGTTCAGGCCGTGCCGTTGTCAGACTTTTTATTTGAAAGTTTACTGCCGCAGACCAATTTAAGCAGCCGTGAAGGGAAAGCGAGACTGAGCACACTGGCACTGCCGCTGATTAGTCAAATCCCTGGCGAAACCTTGCGAATTTATCTGCGTCAGGTACTAGGGAATAAACTGGGTATTCTGGATGACCGGCAGCTGGAGAAGCTGTTACCGGCACAGGCTGAGAATAAAGCCGCCCCTGCGGGCCCGGTGATGAAAAAGACGACCATGCGGGTACTGGTTGCCCTGCTATTGCAGCATCCTGAACTTGCCGCGCAGGTACCCTCACTTGACGGATTGATGGAGACAGGCATTGCCGGCCTCCCCCTGTTCGCTGAACTGGTACAACGTTGCAATGAGCAACCGGGTATGACAACCGCTCAGTTGCTGGAAAGCTATCGCGATACAAAAACCGGCCAGTCCCTTGAAACTCTGGCTATCTGGAACCACATGATAGTGGATGAAGAAGTTGAAGCCGTCTTCAGCGATTCACTGGCAAGTCTCTATGACTCGGCACTGGAACAACGCCTTGAGCAGTTAATTGCCTATGATCGTACCCGCGGACTGAACAGTGAAGAACGGCGGGAACTACAGTCGCTGCTGACCGCATTAGCGAAAAAATAGTCATTAGCACATTCGCTGCACGCGGGTGTGCGATTACGAATGTAAATACTGATGAAAAAATCATCAGAGACCACAGACTCTGCCAGGTTCTTCTATACTGAAACCTGAAAGATGACAAAAAGATTACTCGCGGCTTAATTGCCGATTACTGAGGGCAGATGCCCATTGCTGCGATGAAGGCCGCAGCTATTGAACGCCTTTACTGTTATTGCCGGTTAGCCCCGGCCAACACCAATCTCATTAACAGAAGTGTGGATACCGTCTTATGGAGCAAAACCCGCAGTCACAGCTGAAGCTACTTGTCACCCGTGGTAAGGAGCAAGGCTATCTGACCTATGCTGAGGTCAATGACCATCTGCCGGAAGATATTGTCGACTCCGATCAGATTGAAGACATCATTCAGATGATCAACGACATGGGCATCCAGGTGGTGGAAGAAGCCCCGGATGCTGATGATCTGATGCTGAATGAAAACAGTTCGGATACTGATGAAGATGCAGCAGAAGCCGCTGCGCAGGTATTATCCAGCGTAGAATCCGAAATTGGCCGGACGACAGACCCGGTCCGCATGTATATGCGCGAGATGGGGACAGTAGAACTGCTGACCCGTGAAGGCGAAATCGACATTGCTAAGCGCATTGAAGATGGTATTAACCAGGTTCAGTGCTCCGTCGCAGAATATCCGGAAGCAATCACCTACCTGCTTGAGCAGTACGACAAAGTTGAAGCCGGTGAAACCCGTCTTTCCGATATCATTACCGGGTTTGTCGATCCGAATGCTGAAGAAGATCTGGCACCGACAGCAACACACGTCGGGTCTGAACTTTCAGAAGAAGATCGTGACGATGATGAAGACGAAGAAGACGACGACGACAATTCAGATGACGATAACTCTATCGATCCTGAACTGGCGCGCGAGAAATTTACTGAATTACGTGCTCAGTATGAAGTCACCCGTAACGTCATCAAAAGCAAAAGCCGCAGCCATGCTGACGCTATTGTCGAAATCCAGAACCTGTCAGAGGTCTTTAAGCAGTTCCGCTTAGTGCCTAAACAGTTTGATTATCTGGTCAACAATATGCGCGAAATGATGGATCGTGTCCGTGGTCAGGAACGCGCCATCATGCGACTGTGTGTTGAAATCTGCAAGATGCCGAAGAAGAACTTCATCACGTTATTCACCGGTAACGAGACGAACGATACCTGGTTCAAAGCGGCTCTGGCCCTGAAGAAACCATGGTCCGAAAAACTGCAGGAAGTTCAGGAAGATGTTTCCCGTGGCCTGCAGAAACTGGCACAGATTGAAGAAGAGACCGGCCTGACGATTGAGCAGGTAAAAGACATTAACCGTCGTATGTCCATCGGTGAAGCGAAAGCCCGCCGTGCGAAAAAAGAGATGGTTGAAGCGAACCTGCGTCTGGTGATCTCCATTGCTAAGAAATACACCAACCGTGGTCTGCAGTTCCTGGATCTGATTCAGGAAGGTAACATCGGTCTGATGAAAGCCGTTGATAAGTTTGAATACCGTCGCGGTTATAAATTCTCTACCTATGCAACCTGGTGGATCCGTCAGGCAATCACCCGTTCGATTGCAGACCAGGCAAGGACTATCCGTATTCCGGTGCACATGATTGAAACCATCAACAAACTGAACCGTATTTCGCGTCAGATGTTGCAGGAAATGGGTCGTGAGCCTTCTCCGGAAGAACTGGCTGAGCGTATGCTGATGCCGGAAGATAAGATCCGTAAGGTATTAAAAATCGCTAAAGAGCCGATTTCGATGGAAACACCGATCGGGGATGATGAAGATTCACATCTGGGCGACTTTATCGAAGATACCACGCTGGAACTGCCACTGGACTCTGCAACCTCTGAGAGCCTGCGTTCAGCAACCCATGATGTTCTGGCCGGACTGACTGCCCGTGAAGCAAAAGTTCTGCGTATGCGTTTCGGTATTGATATGAACACTGACCATACCCTGGAAGAAGTGGGTAAACAGTTTGATGTTACCCGTGAACGTATCCGTCAGATCGAAGCGAAAGCACTGCGTAAACTGCGTCACCCAAGCCGCTCAGAAGTTCTGCGCAGCTTCCTGGATGACTAAGCCGTCGCCGTACTGATGTCTCAGAAAGCCTCACCTGACGGGTGAGGTTTTTTTTTATCTGTACCCGGATACCGGTCTCCACAGCGGAGCCTATGCATGACCCGTTCCACAGGGTGAGTTTATTCCCCCTGCCGGGTGCCCGGTTAATGCTGTTTTATGATTGCCATACCGGCCAGTCAGAATTAACCCTGACCTCCACGGGCGGGGAGCCGGAATATCTCGTGAAATTTGTTCAGGATAATGCTCATGATGTTCAGCCAGTTCCGTCAGGCCATTAAAGACTTTACCCCCTCTGTCCGCCGACAGCTCCCTCAGGAATTTTTACTGGGTCAGGAAGGCGCTCTGGCTGAATACTACATCCCGTTTGACTACCTGAATCCGGCTGCCCGCATCGTGCTGGTCGGGATCACCCCGGGTTACCAGCAATGGCGGGATGCGGTCACTGCGGCACAGCAGGCTTTGCTGGCGGGCAGCAGTGATGAGCAGGCGTTATTACTCGCAAAACAGCAGGGTGCGTTCAGCGGTGCTATCCGCAATAATCTGATCCAGCTACTGGATGCTGTCGGGCTGGCTGACTGGCTGGCCCTCCCTTCCTGCAGAGCATTATTCGGGGACCATCTGTCACTGGTGCATTTTACCTCGCTGTTTAATCAGCCAGTGTTTGTGAACGGCAAAAATTATAACAATACCCCGTCTTTCCGCCAGTCAGCACTGCTGAGACACAGCATTGAACGCGGGTTCGCGGCAGAAGCTGCGCAACTTCCGCAGGCGGTCTTTGTCCCGCTGGGGCCGGTGGCAACACAAGGTGTGGCGCTACTGGTTCAGCAACAGCGGATCGATCCGGCGCGGGTACTGGCGGGATTACCACACCCTTCCGGTGCGAACAGTGAAAGGATCCATTACTTCCTGGGTAAAAAATCCCGGGCAGAGTTATCCCGGCAAACCAACCCGCAACTGCTGGATAACGCCAGAGAAACGCTGATCCGCCAGGTCACGGCACTACCGGCTATCTGCTAAAGGGAAGGCCGCCTGCACCTCCGGTTGCGACGGGCGATCATATCCCCCTGGCACCCGTACGCCTCCGGACGGTAATTGCTGAGGATGATAATCCGCCGACTGACTCCGGGTCAGTCCGGTCCCCGGCGGGAGGAAAACGGCAACAGGATCCGGGCCGGTCTGAACGACCGGCCTGAGCCATCAGCCCAGATATTCGATAACCGACAAGCCGCCGTTGTAGTCCGTACTGTAAATGATCCCCTGTGCATCCACGAAGACATCACAGGACTGGATCACCTGCGGACGTCCGGGCCGGGTATCCATCATTTTTTCGGGGGCCGCCGGCACCAGCGCACCCGTTTCTACCGGCCGGTAAGGATTGCTGATGTCATACGCACGTACCCCGGCATTCTGATAGGTCGCAAAGATCAGCGTGGAACTGATAAAGCTGCCTGGCCGGTTTTCATGCAGGTTATGTGGCCCGAAATGCGCTCCTTTGGCAATATAATCGGCTTCGTCCGGCGGCGGAAAGGTCGAAATACTGACCGGGTTCGCCGGGTCACGAATATCAAACAGCCAGATCAATTTCTCTCCATCCTGCTGCTGATCGAGCACCGCTTCGTCCAGAACGACCAGTAAATCCCGGTCCGGTAAAGGCAGCGCCGTATGCGTACCGCCACCAAAAGGCGGGCTCCAGTTGCGATGACTGATCAGTTCCGGGGCGGTGCGATCTTTGATGTTCAGTAACGTCAGTCCCCCGTCACGCCAGCTCCCATAGGCCGTATCTCCGCTGATGATCGCGTGATGCAGGGCATAACGTTTACCTTCCGGCCAGTCAGGCACTTCACCGGCTTGCTGATTCATGCCGGGCAGCCACCATTTACCGGCGACCGTCGGATGGCGCGGATCCGCTAAATCAATGGTCAGGAAGATATAATCGCTAAAACCGTCCAGCAACGCCGAGACATAGGCCCAGCGTCCCCCCACATACCAGATGCGGTGGATACCAATGCCTCCGAGTGACAGAAAACTTATCTCACGCGGACTCTGCGGCACCGAGATATCAAAAATACGCAGACCGGCACTCCAGCCTTTATCCTGCACATCACTGACCGTCTCACCGACCTGTCGGGTGTAATAGACTTTCTCATCGGCAAAACGCGTATCCGCAAACAGGTCACGGGCATTGATCACCAGTAACAGATCGTCATGGGCCTGCAGGTGTATGTTCCAGGTTCCGGGCGGTGCGGCAATATAATTCACCGTTTTCGGTCGGGAGGGATCC
Source organism: Tatumella ptyseos ATCC 33301 (assembly GCF_000735525.1). GTDB lineage: Bacteria > Pseudomonadota > Gammaproteobacteria > Enterobacterales > Enterobacteriaceae > Tatumella > Tatumella ptyseos. The sequence goes on from NZ_JMPR01000054.1 coordinate 107,616, forward strand.
CGCACATCCACCACCGAAAACCCGGAGGAGACCATATGACCGATATAGGCAAACCCGCGATGAACCATAAGCTGGACGCCGTCCGGCCGCCCCCCCTGATCACTGTGCCCGATAAGCCGCATATTGCGGCTGTATTCCGGTGGTGGTAGCGCGCTCATCGCTGTCTTATTTCGCTTTTGCTTCGAGGGTGGCAAACCATGGTGCGACGAAATCCTGCGTCGTTCCCCAGCCCGGAATAATTTTTGGCAGGCTGGCCATGTTGACATCACCGCTCTGCTGTTTCAGCAGTGCCTGCGAGACTGAAGCTGCTTTAAATTCATAGGTCGCTGGCGTTTTTTCGCCGGCAATTTTCAGCGCGACCAGGCGGACGTTAGTGGCACCGATCAACTGCGGATCGACGGCCGCCGTCATCTGCCACGGGCTATTTTTGCTGTGCATCATCTGCAGATCCTGGTTGGAGATATCAATGCTGTAAAGCTTGATCTCTGTCCGGCCATTTTCCTGTAAGGCTTTATAAGCACCCTGGCTGAACGCATCCCATGATCCCCAGATAGCATCGATTTTTCCTTTCGGATATTTCGCCAGGATGGCACCGACTTTGTTCGCGGTATCGCCCTGAACATCACTGGATACTGCCCCCAGAGACTCCAGCTGTTTAATGCCCGGGTTCTGCTTCAGTAACTTCTGATACTCTTTTTCACGACGATCCATCGGCGGGAAACCGGCGACCCATAGCTTGACGATATTCGCTTTACCGTGGAAATCTTTCACCAGCTGTCCGAAAGACATATCCGTCAGGGAAGCATCATCCTGACGGGTTACTGTCACGCCCGGAATATTGTCAGGCACCGCCGTATCAAAGACAGAGACTGCGATCCCTGCCTGAGTGATGCGTTTCACCAGATCTTCTGAGTAAGGTGCACGGCCCTGTGACAGGATAATCCCGTCATATTTTTGGGTGATCGCCTGGTTCACGAAGTCCTGGAAACGCGCATCATCCCCGTTACTCAGGAAGGTATTGACCTTAAAGCCCAGTTTTCTCGCCTGTTTGATAGCCCCGGCGACAAACTGGGTGGTGTTATCATCTGACCCCAGGTTACGGATAACCGCAATACGGATTGGACCGTGGTGGCTGGCAATGGCCGCAGGCACCGGAGTCATAGTGTCGGCAAAAACGGGAGCGGTGCTGAACAGGCTTAATGCCAGTAATGAGAATGCAATTTTTTTCATGTTCTGTCCTGTATACCCGCCTGTGATCAGGCTGATTATTGTAATAGTGCTGCCGCCCGGAATGTCGCACCTGCGGCTCAGTGTCTGCGGTTTACCGGTGCCGACCGGTGTTTTTCCCTGATCCCTGCCGGATAATATTATGCGTCTGCACGTATATCCGTCTGGATGTCCAGACGTCATATTACATAATCCCCTGACCGCTGGCTACCCTCTGTTCAGGAGGATATTAAAAATATTTCAGATATTTTCAGGGCTGGTAGTAAAGGTGAGCTATCTGCAGATGATGGATCATTTCGCGGATGAATACGAAGTAACAGAACGTCCCCGTTTGCAGGCCGGTCAGCGCCAGAGGGGCATAAGAAAGTTGTTCAGACAAACGATTAAAGGCCACCTCAACGCCCGCGGGCGTAATGGTTGTTTCGCCCGCCAGAAAGTCCCCGCACACCCTGCCCAATAACGGGTCATGGCATATCGCAATGCCGCCCGGAGAAACAATTCTGCCTTCGGATTCCAGCACTTCTTCAATCCGGTAAATAAGCGTTTCGGTCGCAAGTGCATCTGCCTGTCCGGTGTTGAATAACCCGGCCGCGGTAGTCTGGTAGCCGCCCTCTAGCCTGGCCTTGAGATGTTGCTGCCGGTCATAAAATTCCACGGCTGCAGGTAACACAGAGAAAATAAACTCGCTCATCAGGACTCCTTTATTCGGCCGAAGGCCGCATCATCCGCCGGAACGTGACAGAAGTGCGGCGTTTTAACACTTCTTTTACGCTTCAGTGAATATACATTTCTGCCGTCCGGTTGCTAAGCTTATTCAGCAGCAATGCGGCTAATGCGTTGCTGCGGATCCTCCGTCCTGAAGCACCCGCAGTTTCCCAGGCATATGTCTGTCGGGACGGATACCCGCTTGCCAATAACGGATACTCAGGTAATGAAATCTTTGATGATCGTTTGCAGACTGCTGGCTGTCGGCCTGCTGTTCTCTCTCTTCAGCCCGCTGACGAAAGCGGCCACATTACCGGTGGTCAAACCGGTGATTGACTGTAGCGCGCTGGCGCAGCAGAATTTTTCTGCACAAACCGGTGCGGCGGTGACAATCCTGTCTGCCCGCAATGAAAACAGTGAAAAAGGGACGTACTGTAAAGTTTCTGCCCGCATCGCGCCGGATATCGGCGTGCAGGTTGCGCTTCCGACAGAACACTGGACCCAGCGCTTTCTGCAGGTAGGTTGTGGCGGATTATGCGGCACGATCAATCTCAGGCTCTCGAATACCGGCGGTTGCATTCCTGCGATGAATGGTGAGTTTGTGGTTGCCGCTACCGATATGGGCCACAGCGGCAGTATGATGGATGCCACCTGGGCTGAAGATCCGCAAAAGCGGATTGATTTTGCCTGGCGAGCCAATCACCTGACTGCGCTGCTCTCCAAAGCACTGATCTCTGCGCTCTATCATCAGCCACAGAAATATGCCTACTTTATGGGATGCTCTGACGGTGGCCGCGAGGCCCTGATGGAAGCCCAGCGTTTTCCGAAAGACTTCGACGGGATCAGTGCCGGCGCACCGGCAGCCTTCTTCTCTTTCCAGAACTCCTTCTTCCATGGCTGGAGTGTGGTGGCCAACGAACGTAAAGACGGCTCTGCCATCCTGTTAGCGGATCGCCTGCCATTGATCCACAAAACGGCGCTTGCCCACTGCCCGACCTTATCCGGTGTCAATGACGGCATTCTGCAGAACCCGTATGCCTGCCCTTTCTCACCTTCCTGGTTCAAAATATGTAAGCCCGGTGACAAAGATCACTCAGCCTGCCTGACCCGCGAAGAATTGGGCGTCGTCAGTCGCTACTATGAAGGGGCAAATGATGGTCAGGGTCATCAGTTTGTGCCGGGCGGCTTCCCTGTCGGTTCGGAACTCCGCTGGCCTGTACCTGCCACCCGCAACGGCACATCTCCGGCCGAATCGATGGTGTTACCGGCACTGCAATCTGTATTGCTGGCCCCGGGTAAAAACACTATCCGCTCTATGCGTGATTTCCCGCTCAACCTGGCGAATTTTGAAAAAGTCGCCCGTTATGCCCCGCTGTATAACGCAGCGAATACCAATCTGGCACCTTTCCGTGCGCAGGGCGGTAAACTGATTATGTGGCACGGGCTGGCTGATGACTCAGTAAGCCCGGCCTTCTCGCTGGCCTATTATCAGGGCGTGGTCAAAACGCTCGGTCAGAAGGAGACGGATACGTTCATGAAGCTGTTCCTGTTACCGGGCGTGGCACACTGCGGACGGGGTGAAGGTTACGATCAGGTCGACTTACTGACACCGCTAATGGCCTGGACAGAAGACGGTAAAGCACCTCAGGCACTGATCACTGGTAAAACACTGAATGCCGGGGCAGAGATGCCGCCCGGCCCTCCGCCATCGCCAGCCAGTGCGGCTCAGACGGCGTTCCATGGGGTTCAGCGTCCCGGCAAGCCTTATGCCAGCGCGATGCCGGCACTGAAAGCTACCCGTCCGGTGTACCCTTACCCTTACATTGCGGTCTACAAAGGGGAAGGCGATAAAAACCTGGCCTCTTCCTGGAAACCGGTAAAATCAGAGGCGTTTGCTGCCTTTCACGTCAATGCCCCGGCCGCTGACTTTATCGGCCCGGACAATCAGAAAGACTACAAAGCCGTGGGTGATCAGCTACAGGTGATTAGCCACTAATACCCTCCGGTGATGTTACGGGGTTCTCCCCGTGAGATCACCGGTGATTAGTGCAGGCAACACTGTTTGAATTTTTTCCCGCTGCCACAAGGGCAAGGGTCATTACGTCCGGCTTTGACCTCTGCGATAAACGGCTGACTGACCACTTCGTCACAGCGATGCTCCAGCCAGTAGCTGTGCAGTGCCAGTGCTGCCGGTAAAATCGCGTCGATACTTTCTTCGTAAGCTTCCGGGCTTAAGGTTTCCAGCAGCGGGAATTTTTCTTCCTGTCCGTGTAACGCAATGGCATCCAGCGCAGGTTGTAATGCCGCCGGTAATTCCGGCCAGCCCCCGAGTGCCACTCCGCGCAGATAGCCGAAACACCATTCCTCAACGATGGTGAACTCCTGACCTTCTGTTTCACGGGCGCCAAACAGCGGTTCAAACTGTTCAGGGTAGTCCGATAAACGCTGGTCGATATCGTCCAGATGCTGGAAAGTGAGGTTCATAAACCGTTCCATTTCGCGTTCAGAACTCCAGCGCGGCACCTTACCTGCTCCGCCCCACACTTCTACCAGCCATCTTTCCGGCTCAACCATGACCGGCCCTGACAGAATGGCCGTAAGGAAACCATCCAGCCCGGAAACATCCAGCACTGAATCGTCATCCCCGTACTTCATAAAAATATCATCCAGCCATTCCAGCTCTTTCTCAGTCAGTGGACCCTGCGCCATCTTCTGCTCCTATGCCCTGCCTGTAAAATGTCGTGTGCTTGTAGGCTACTGACAATAACATTCTGAACGTCTTATGATATAAAACGTTCCCTCTTAAATACATGATCGTGCTAATTTCCAACTTATTATACATCATCTTCTGGCTCGGGGAGGATAATATAGAGAGTCATATTACCAACCGATAAGTATTATAACCCCCTATTCGTTCCATGTTACTCCACGCACTGATACCAAATGAGCTCTGTTGTATTCTTAGCAAGATAATAATCATGATTACTATTCCAACAGAAAAATAACCACACAGGAATAAAGGTTAAATAAACGACCTGGCAGATTATAGTGTTTCTAAAATCCCCTTCACTCTCTTTCGAAATATTCAACTGTAATGTAATGATGAGAGTTAATTTATCATGATTTATTAAGGTAGCTTCCGAGTAAAAGCGTGATATCCAAGGCCTGCCTGCTTGTAAAACGACGCCAAAAAATCAGCGACTCTATAACAGACTAATGTAGCAATATGAAAAAAACCCTCCAAAATATAGGGTTTAAGTTTAAATTTCCTTATCTTGTAAGAAGCGTGATAATCAAAAATACCATTAATAATTATTAATGAAAAAACACATAATATACATTTTGAAACAAACAGGCTCTCAATGTAATACTATGTTTTATAAGGATAAAAATATGCAATTGCGATTTATTCATCCATTTAATAAAAACAACCTTGCTTCCAAAAATAGTTAAATATAAGTTAATCTTTACAATCTTGTACTATTAAAAGCAAACTACTGACCTGGTTAACAGATGGAAAATATCTGGGAACTGATATATTCCATCTGTTGGTTAATTTTTGCCCAATACCAAGTTCAGACCATCGAAATCAAAACCTGTGTTCATGTGACCAAAATATGATCCTACTGATGCTGGTTAATATCCACCTCAATAAATATTTTTAAAGGTAATTATGATCCTATGGAAAATGTCTCCGTTACGATAAAAGATACCGGCCAGAAACTTACGCTGAATACATCAAATGTGAATATTTCAGGCCCTAGCACAATTCTCCTTCATTTGAACCGTGAACAGATTTCCTCTTTTAGCAGAGATGGAAATGATCTGGTCATCGTTACCACATCAGGAGATCATCTAAAACTGAAAAACTTTTTCCTTTCATACAGTAACGGGCAGCATAGTGATTTAGTTATTGAGGATCATCATGGAAACTTATGGTGGTTAAATGATAATGATAATAATTTCCACCTATCATCAATTACAAGTTTAGATTCAATATCTTCGGCAAATAATGCTGCAACCGGAAGTTTTGAAAAAATAGCCACCGTAGGTGCTGCATTACTGGGTGTAGGCGCTATGCTTTTAGGTGCCAATCATCATGACAATATAACTTCTTCGGATAATTCATCTCCCTCTGAGGAAGACAATCCCCCCGCAGGTCATATAGAAATTAGCAATAGTTCTGGTAACTCTCTAATCGGCAAGACTACTAATGACACCACCCCGATTATCAAAGGGACCGCGGCAGCCGGCGACACCGTCACTATCCTCGACAACGGTAAAGTCATCGGCACAGTCACTGCCGGCAGCGACGGCAGCTGGAGCAGTACCCTGCCGGCCCTGGCCGACGGCAGTCACAGCATCACCACCACCGTTACCGATGCCGCCGGCAATACCAGCCAGCCTTCGGCCGCCATTCCTGTCACGGTCGATACCACGGCGCCGGCAGCAGCCGGTGATGTCGAACTAACCGATACCGCCGGGGATAACCTGAGCGGGAAAGCCAGTAACGATGCCACCCCTGTTCTCAAAGGCACCGCGGCAGCCGGCGACACCGTTACCATTCTGGACAACGGTAAAGTCATCGGCACAGTCACGGCAGGCAGCGACGGCAGCTGGAGCAGCACCCTGCCGGCCCTGGCCGACGGCAGCCACAGTATCACCACCACCGTCACCGATACCGCCGGCAATACCAGTCAGTCTTCGGCGGCTATTCCTGTCACGATCGAAACCACGGCGCCGGCTGCAGCAGGCGATATCAGCCTGACCGATTCCGCCGGGGACGAACGGGGCGGGAAAACGGCCAACGATACCACGTCGATCCTGAAGGGCACCGCGGCAGCCGGCGACACCGTCACCATTCTGGACAACGGTAAAGCCATCGGCACCGCCACCGCGGGCAGTGACGGCAGCTGGAGCAGTACCTTGCATGCTCTGACCGACGGCAGCCACAGTATCACCACCACGGTCACCGATGCGGCCGGTAATACCAGCCAGCCTTCAGCCGCCATCACTGTCACCGTCGGCCCTGCTACCCCGGCCCCGGCAGGAGATATCAGCCTCACCGATTCCGCCGGAGACAATCTGAGCGGGAAGACCAGTAACGATGCCACCCCGATCCTCAAAGGAACCGCGGCAGCCGGTGATACCGTCACCATTCTCGACAACGGTAAAACCATCGGTACCGCTACCGCGGG
>NZ_JMPR01000055.1 GCF_000735525.1 Tatumella ptyseos ATCC 33301
TTCCCCTGTAGAACGCTGGCACCGTTGCGCTGCCGGTCTTTGCCCAGTAGATAATCTACCGGACCGGCGCCACCGCCACTGCCTCGAGGGTGGAACTTAACGATCATCCTCAGCACCCTTCTCCAATACGGCGTGCCGTAGCCGTTCCAGTCCGGCATCAATGGCCATCAGCGCAGCGACAACCTGCACACGGTCATGTCCGCTGCCTGAACCGGCGTTAACCTGCCGGGCGATCTGATTAAGGTTGTTACCCATGCCAGCAAACTGACGAAGCAGAGCCGGTGAAATCGAAGGAAGTTTGCCAGTGCGGGCGGGTTTCTCATCAAGACACGTCTGCCGCATCCAAGCAGCAAGTTGTTTTCCGTCACAGCGTTCTAGCAAACGACGGTGCTCATCTTCAGTCACCCACATTGTGAGCATTTTGCTGCGTTTGTCTGCCAATCTGGCCTCCTGATAACGCCAAGGCGGACGGGGAATCTTTTCCCGGTCGGTGCGGTGTTGGACAAGCCGCAGGCGCGTCAGTCGCTTTTAGCCGGTTTCGGGGCGCAGCCCTGAACCAGTCACGTAGCGCTAGCGGAGTGTATACTGGCTTCCTATGTTAGTTCGGAGTGGTAATTTATGAAAGTGCTTCATGTGGAAGAGGAAAAATGCGGATGCAGGGCGTAAGTGCAGAATACGAGTAACGATGAAATGACGCCTCCTCGCTCACTCGGTCGCTACGCTCCTGACGTGAGACTGCGGCGGGCGTTACCTGCTCACAAAGAAAGGCATGAAGCAAAGGGGGACGAGAATCAGAAAGAGCGAGAAGGAGGATGCGGCGTTGCCGTTTTTCCATAGGCTCCGCCCCCCTGACGAGTTTCACAAAAACAATGCGTTTTCGGAACTCAAATCAGTGGTGGCGAAACCCGACAGGACTATAAAGATCCCAGGCGTTTCCCCCTGGTAGCTCCCTCGTGCGCTCTCCTGTTCCTGCCTTTCGGTATACCGGTGTCATTCCGCTGTTATGGCCGCGTTTGTCTCATTCCACGCCTGACACTCAGTTCCGGGTAGGCAGTTCGCTCCAAGCTGGACTGTATGCACGAACCCCCCGTTCAGTCCGACTACCACGCCCGCTCCGGTAACTATCAACTTGAGTCCAACCCGGAAAGGCACGACAAATCGCCAGTGGCGGTAGCCATTGGTAAGCAGGATGTGCGAGAGATGCAGTAAGAGTTCTTGAAGTGGTGGCCTGACTACGGCTACACTGTAAGGACAGATTTGGTGACACGTCTCGCACATAGACTGTTACCTAGGTTAGACAATCTGCCAGGATTAACTAACCTTCGAAAAAACCACCTGCCAGGGTGGTTTTTTTCGTTTCAGGACAAAAGACTACGCTGATTGCTCAGCATAGGTCAAGACTAACCAGTAGCACTTTCACTAGATTCAGCGACGAGAGCAAACACACTTTCAGCATATCGTAATGATTTATATGCTTCGGATTTCCTAAAAGGATGTTTTAAATTATAGTCAGCGCTGACTCTAATAGCTCTTTGACTTTTAAGTTTTTCAGCAAATAACTTCTGATTGTCATCACCAAAGGTCATTAGCTTTCGAATAACCCTTTCATGACTACCGATATTTTGCTCATACTGACCAGGTAGACCATCAGCAATATCTTTCAAAAGATGATACAAGGAGTAGTAAGCCACCCGTGCGCAATTCCTGTATTCCACTTCAGGGTTATTGCTTGAGTACGACGCATCATTAAATCGAGCATACTCACTTTTTGAAAACTCCAACAGGCTAACTTCATTTATCATTGCCGGCCCCAGCAGTCGAATCAAAAGAAAAAGAAACCCTTGACCTAACAGAAGGTTTGTAATTTAACTTAGAGACCTTACTAAGGAAATCATCCTCAGCGTCAAAAATAGCATCTTCATTTTCAGAATCGAATGTAAACTTCAAATCAAATAACTTCTCACCCTCATCTTCAAAGAAGGTGTATTCTAAACTAGCCTCACCAATTTCGTCACGATAAGTATCCCCAACGCACTTGCCATATAGGGATAATGCAGATAACAAATATTGTGACAACTCAGCTCTATCTTCATTGGAAGAAAAATTCTCCTGCATTCTTTTTGAGAAAAAGAACGCATTTCTAACAATTTTTTCTTCCAATAATCCACTATCCATATTTTCCATAATGCTCTCGACCTCGCCGAACTCATCACATACAGAATAGGCAGTAACTGATATATCGATAAAATGATGATTATCAAGAGATTCAAAGCCACTTCCTTTAAGGATGGCAACGATCTTCTCGTACTGGCATGTATTATATAATGCAAACAAAATATTCATTGCACTAGATAGATCATAATCATGCGAAAAAACATAATCTGCGCACAGGAATAGATTTTCAATGTCTGCAATGTGAGCATAATAACAAGCAGACACCGTGTAATAAGCCATTATCTCCGACCTCTTAGCTGAGACCAGATGAGATTCTATCTTTACTCTTTCAAAATCAGACAAGCTGCGCTTATTTTTTATAGCTCTATTTATTAAGTCGAGCGCTTCTACACTAGCCCTTTTAGCCACTGGAGGCATAACTATAACCCTCAAAAAATGATGCACTCCCACATCAGATGGCAAAGATAGCATTGCTATAAAGCAAAATAAAAAAATTATTGCGCATCTACCTTACTTCCTTAGCAGGCATTTACCATAACATCCCAATGTTGAACTCAATAAATTGAACAAAAAAAAGACGCTCACTCATGGGGTTACTTGTTTTCATTGGTTTTACCCACACCTGTATTGAGCGGTGCCATTAAGGCCCGCCGCATCATGCGAAACAAGTAGAAAAAACAGGAAAAAACATGACTACACCTCAAATGGGACGACCTTTTAACTTCCCGGACCCACGCAATGTTACTGTTGGCAACCCAACTTTTTTAGCTTCACGAGATCTCGTAGTAAGTCTCTACAATCAATCAAATACAGCAACTGCAGTAGCAAATTACTGCCAACGGGCAAAGGATTGGTTTATTGGTGAGGCTTTATCTGCTGGCTGGTCAAATGCTTTAGAGACTGGAAATGGATTAGGGATTTTGCTGCACTTACAACTGAATGTCCCGCAGTTTCAGCCACAGGGTCAGCTGCCTCCAGAGGTCTGACTTTCACACGAAAAAAAACCGCCACTAGTGGCGGTTTTTTTCGCCTGATTAGCAGGCGCATTTACCATAACACCTCGGCGTGCGCAGCCTCAGGGCGGTCAGGGTTGCGCGTTCTGGTAGAGATCCCAACGGTTGCCGTAGATGTCCTCAAACACCACCACCATTCCGTACTCCTCCTCCCGCGGCTCTTGGCAGAAGTGGACGCCTTTTTCCTTCATGGCGTTGTAGTCGCGCCAGAAGTCGTCGGTCTGCAGGAACAAGAATACCCGCCCGCCGCACTGGTTACCGATGAATCCCTCCTGCCGTTCATTTGAAGCGCGGGCCAGGAGAAGATTACAGTCGCTTTCCGGGTTCGGCGTCACCACAACCCAGCGCTTACCCGGCTGCGGCGTGTCTTCAACCAAGGTAAAGCCCAACTTGTCGGTGTAGTACTCAATCGCGCGGTCGTAATCATCAACCACAATCGCCACGTATCCCATGCATCGCTTTTGCGTTCTCATTTCTGCTCCATCTGGTTTCAGGCACAACAGCCCGGACACTCTCATTTAACATAAGCCCTTCTTGCGCGCACCGCTCAAACGGCCTCAGAGCGATCCTGAGGCCAAAGCCATGAAACACGCTGCCTTACCCCCAGAAAACCGCCCAGAATCGCTCCTGTGATTTCATAGGCTATGAATCGTTATGCATCCACATGACTGACGCCTGATTTCAGAACAAACCCGCCCTGAAATCGCTGTTTTCTCCGGTTTATCATAGCGACGGTCCCTCATACATCTGCTGACGCTGCGAGCGTTCAAGCTCCAACTCCTTCTCGTGCTGCTCCATACGCTCCTGCTCCCGAAGTGCCTCAATACTGTTCAGCTTTACGACAACCGGCGTAGCTGCTCGCTCAAACTCTGCACCTGCCTGCTCAAGGCCGTGACGCGCTCGCTCAACGCAGCGTTCTCCCGTTGCATAAGACCAGACATCCTCCGCCATTCCGCGAAGGCATTCTCCCACTCGTCCAGCCTTTTCGAGTAGTCCTGCTGTAGCTGCTCTAATGCGCTCAGCAACTGTTTTTCCAGCTCCGTCATGCTGCTCTACTCCTGCACCAGTCTGATGCCGTTCTTCCTGCCGTTGTCGAACGTCCAGTTCGTGTCCGCTTTCACGCCTTCCGGAAGCACCAGAAAACGCCCCTGATTGTCTTCCTGATACCTCACGCCCCACGTCCGCGCGTTCAGCTTCTCCAGCGCGTCCTTCTGCTCCAGGATGCTCGTGTAATTGTCGATCATCTGCTGCCCCTGCCACCACAAAATGCCCGCGCTCGACGCGATCAGCAGGACGGAAACTAGGACGATGGTCAGCCATGTCTGGCTGACCATGCGCAGCATCCCTTTCGTACGCTGACTCATGGCTGAGAACAGCTTCTGGTCGTGGTCGAGGATGGCGGCGCTGATTCTCTTCTCGCTTTCGCTCAATTCCGCTCTGACAGACTGCTCGTGCTCGCTGAATGCGGCTTTCAGCATCTCGCCGGTACTCTGCTGCTGCGCTTTCGATTTCTGCTCTAAGTCCTTCGCCAGCGTTAAAAGACTGTTCATAAATGGCTCCCTTCAGTCGGATATTTCGACCCCCATCCGGGTCGGCAATGCTGATACTGCTTTTTGTGGTGCGTACCACCTCAAAACCTGCGTCTTCCAGCGCCTCAGTAACGTCCTGACGCGTTTTCAGCTCCCCGGACGAGGCTAAGGACAGCAAACCTCGCGTAATCGCTTGAGCGGCTTCCTGCTTCGCTTCCGGCAACGCAGATGGCGTGACCAGCGCTCGCCGGTTCTCCGGCGCGTTCGGGTCGTGCAGCCCCAGCCTGCCGTTCACGATAGTCTGCCAAGCATCAATGCGCGGACGATCGGCACGGTCGTAATACGGCTGGAGTCGTCTGCCGGTCAGCAGCTCCGTGTTTGGGATCAGGAAGTTCAGCTCCAGCCGCCCTTTGTCCTGGTGCTCTACCCACAGCACGCTGTACTGGTCTTTATCGAGTCCGGGCATCAGAACCCTCTCGAAGCTCGCCATCAGTTCTTCACGCTGGCCGGGCACTAAGTCCTGTTCGGCGAAGGAAAGGACACCAGAGGTGTACTTTTTGGCATACGGGGAGGCATCGATAAGCTCCCGGATTTCCTCCGGC
>NZ_JMPR01000056.1 GCF_000735525.1 Tatumella ptyseos ATCC 33301
ATATCTTAAAGATGACTTACGAGTCATGTTTAAGATATTGCTCTTTAACAATACGGAACAAGCTGAAAATTTGAAAACAATGAATAACGTTAAGTTATTCAGAGTCTCTCAAAAACTTTTACGATTCAGAGTCGTTGCAAGACGTCTGTGGGTTGTGAGGTTAAGCGAATAAGCGTACACGGTGGATGCCCTGGCAGTCAGAGGCGATGAAGGACGTGCTAATCTGCGATAAGCGTCGGTAAGGTGATATGAACCGTTACAGCCGACGATTTCCGAATGGGGAAACCCGGTGCACTCAGTGCATCATCGTTAACTGAATACATAGGTTAACGAGGCGAACCGGGGGAACTGAAACATCTAAGTACCCCGAGGAAAAGAAATCAACCGAGATTCCCCCAGTAGCGGCGAGCGAACGGGGAGGAGCCCGGAACCATCATCAGTGTGTGTGTTAATGGAAGCGTCTGGAAAGTCGCACGATACAGGGTGATAGTCCCGTACATGAAAATGCACACATTGTGAGTTCGAAGAGTAGGGCGGGACACGTGGTATCCTGTCTGAATATGGGGGGACCATCCTCCAAGGCTAAATACTCCTGACTGACCGATAGTGAACCAGTACCGTGAGGGAAAGGCGAAAAGAACCCCGGCGAGGGGAGTGAAAAGAACCTGAAACCGTGTACGTACAAGCAGTGGGAGCACCTTTTATGGTGTGACTGCGTACCTTTTGTATAATGGGTCAGCGACTTATATTCTGTAGCAAGGTTAACCGTATAGGGGAGCCGCAGGGAAACCGAGTCTTAACTGGGCGTTAAGTTGCAGGGTATAGACCCGAAACCCGGTGATCTAGCCATGGGCAGGTTGAAGGTTGGGTAACACTAACTGGAGGACCGAACCGACTAATGTTGAAAAATTAGCGGATGACCTGTGGCTGGGGGTGAAAGGCCAATCAAACCGGGAGATAGCTGGTTCTCCCCGAAAGCTATTTAGGTAGCGCCTCGTGAATTCATCTCCGGGGGTAGAGCACTGTTTCGGCTAGGGGGCCATCCCGGCTTACCAACCCGATGCAAACTGCGAATACCGGAGAATGTTATCACGGGAGACACACGGCGGGTGCTAACGTCCGTCGTGAAGAGGGAAACAACCCAGACCGCCAGCTAAGGTCCCAAAGTCATAGTTAAGTGGGAAACGATGTGGGAAGGCTCAGACAGCCAGGATGTTGGCTTAGAAGCAGCCATCATTTAAAGAAAGCGTAATAGCTCACTGGTCGAGTCGGCCTGCGCGGAAGATGTAACGGGGCTAAACTATGCACCGAAGCTGCGGCAGCGACACTAAGTGTTGTTGGGTAGGGGAGCGTTCTGTAAGCCGTTGAAGGTGGTCTGTGAGGGCTGCTGGAGGTATCAGAAGTGCGAATGCTGACATGAGTAACGATAAAGCGGGTGAAAAACCCGCTCGCCGGAAGACCAAGGGTTCCTGTCCAACGTTAATCGGGGCAGGGTGAGTCGACCCCTAAGGCGAGGCTGAAAAGCGTAGTCGATGGGAAACAGGTTAATATTCCTGTACTTGGTGTTACTGCGAAGGGGGGACGGAGAAGGCTATGTCATCCGGGCGACGGTTGTCCCGGTTTAAGCGTGTAGGCTGAGATCCCAGGCAAATCCGGGATCTCTTAAGGCTGAGGCGTGATGACGAGGTGCTACGGCACTGAAGTGACAGATGCCCTGCTTCCGGGAAAAGCCTCTAAGCTCCAGGTAACACGAAATCGTACCCCAAACCGACACAGGTGGTCAGGTAGAGAATACCAAGGCGCTTGAGAGAACTCGGGTGAAGGAACTAGGCAAAATGGTGCCGTAACTTCGGGAGAAGGCACGCTGGCGCGTAGGTGAAGGGACTTGCTCCCGGAGCTGAAGCCAGTCGAAGATACCAGCTGGCTGCAACTGTTTATTAAAAACACAGCACTGTGCAAACACGAAAGTGGACGTATACGGTGTGACGCCTGCCCGGTGCCGGAAGGTTAATTGATGGGGTTATCCGTAAGGAGAAGCTCTTGATCGAAGCCCCGGTAAACGGCGGCCGTAACTATAACGGTCCTAAGGTAGCGAAATTCCTTGTCGGGTAAGTTCCGACCTGCACGAATGGCGTAATGATGGCCAGGCTGTCTCCACCCGAGACTCAGTGAAATTGAAATCGCTGTGAAGATGCAGTGTACCCGCGGCAAGACGGAAAGACCCCGTGAACCTTTACTATAGCTTGACACTGAATATTGAGCCTTGATGTGCAGGATAGGTGGGAGGCACTGAAGTACGGACGCCAGTTCGTACGGAGCCAACCTTGAAATACCACCCTTTAATGTTTGATATTCTAACGTAGACCCGTAATCCGGGTTGCGGACAGTGTCTGGTGGGTAGTTTGACTGGGGCGGTCTCCTCCCAAAGAGTAACGGAGGAGCACGAAGGTTAGCTAATCACGGTCGGACATCGTGAGGTTAGTGCAAAGGCATAAGCTAGCTTGACTGCGAGAGTGACGGTTCGAGCAGGTGCGAAAGCAGGTCTTAGTGATCCGGTGGTTCTGAATGGAAGGGCCATCGCTCAACGGATAAAAGGTACTCCGGGGATAACAGGCTGATACCGCCCAAGAGTTCATATCGACGGCGGTGTTTGGCACCTCGATGTCGGCTCATCACATCCTGGGGCTGAAGTAGGTCCCAAGGGTACGGCTGTTCGCCGTTTAAAGTGGTACGCGAGCTGGGTTTAGAACGTCGTGAGACAGTTCGGTCCCTATCTGCCGTGGGCGCTGGAGAATTGAGGGGGGTTGCTCCTAGTACGAGAGGACCGGAGTGAACGCACCACTGGTGTTCGGGTTGTCATGCCAATGGCATTGCCCGGTAGCTAAGTGCGGAAAAGATAAGTGCTGAAAGCATCTAAGCACGAAACTTGCCCCGAGATGAGTTCTCCCTGACTCCTTGAGAGTCCTGAAGGGACGTTGAAGACTACGACGTTGATAGGCCGGATGTGTAAGTGCAGCGATGCATTGAGCTAACCGGTACTAATGACCCGTGAGGCTTAACCTTACAACGCCAGAGGCGTTTTGCGAGAGACGCAAAAGAATTTTCAGCGAAGTTCCGGATTG
>NZ_JMPR01000057.1 GCF_000735525.1 Tatumella ptyseos ATCC 33301
TGGCGAAGGCACGAGTTGAAGTATCGAAGATTCACCAAGGCTGACAGAGCAGCCGATGAATAAACTAGGGTGTCGGGGCTTGCCCTGACCAAGTGGTGTTGAGTGCTGCCATCGTGATGGCGGTGCGCCAAACACACATCTTGTCCTGTCTTTCGATGAGTTTTGAAAATGACCGCTTACCAGGGCGGTTTTTTTATTTGTTTTTAAGCACGCAAGCTGTCTTTGATTATGCCGTTTTTTGGGATACCTCATGGATACCTCATGGATACCTCATGGATCCCTATCGGATATATTTTGGATCCCTGATGGGTATTTGATGCGTGTTAATTACGGGACAGGAAATGTTTTGTAGCACCGCCACGATGTGTCGATTCACAAAACTAAAGTACGGGACAGGATATAGTTTGTATTACCGCCACTCTGTGGCGCACTCCAAACATCCTGTCAGGACAAGATGTGTGCTTGCTATACCGCCACACATTCTTGTCGTCAGGATTACATCCCGACACCCTGTAAACGACTCGCCAATCCGATTTAAAAATCCGATTTACTCGCCGTTCTCTGAAATCGTCAAACGATAAATCGGGGGTCCCTTTAGGGTTCCGATTTATTGATTGACGACACCCCGTTAAAAAAACTGTTTGAGGGTGTTGGTTCACAGAGTGAGCCAACGCCCTGATAAAACGTTTTTGATTTTTTTTGTGTGATCGGGGGTCAGAATTCGGTGCGTTGGTGAGGCGATTTTTGGGGGTGAAATTCGGGGTTTTCCCTTGTCTTGATAATATAGAATATAAATCGCGGATTGGTTTTAGGGGTTTAGGCCAGGCGTGGCGCGGGTTTGAGGGGGTTTTGACAGGTCGAAAAAAAACCCGTAGTTTAGTGATTGTCGAGATCAATAAACACCGGGTTATCTTCACAGCCCGCCTTGAAAGGAAGCTGCATGTCCTATCCTACTGAAAATGATCATAATTTCCAACCCCAAGACCCTGCTCTGTCTGATCACAGTCCCAAGGATGCCAAATGGGACGAACTCCGTGCGAGTACTGAACGGGTAAGCCAGTTCCTGTATCGCGCGGGTGACTTCGAGAAGTGGGCACACCGGATGCACGATTGTACCGGCCTGCTGCGTTTCGCAGAGTTGGCCGACACAACAACCGGTGAAATCAGCCTAAAATTACGTTATGCGGAGTTCTGCCACGCCAGACACTGCCCTATGTGCCAGAAGCGGAGAGAGATCGTGTATCGGAGCCGGTTCCTTGAATTTCTGCCTCAGACGCTCTCAGAGCACCCCAAAGCCCGTTGGGTATTCCTTACGCTGACAATCCCTAATGTGCCCGTTGAATCGCTCAGAGACACTCTGAAGTCGATGAACGCTGCATGGCAGCGGTTCGTTAAGCGAAAAGAGTTTAAAGCCGTCACGGGCTGGATACGCACGACAGAGGTGACACGGGAGGCAAAGCGCAAAGGTTACGCGCATCCGCACTTCCACTGCCTGCTGATGGTGCCGCCGTCGTTTTTCAATGGGAAAAACTACACTAAGCAATCGCGCTGGGCGGAGATATGGGGCGAGTGTATGCGTCTTGATGTCGTGCCGTCTGTAGATATTCGGGCGGTTAAGGGAGGCGTCGATAAGGCGATCCTTGAGACGGTGAAGACGTTCACGTATTCCGTGAAGCCCGAAACGCTGGAAGCTGACCAGGAATGGACGCTCGAATATTTTCGGCAAGTTCACAAGCTGCGTTTCATTGCCGCCGGTGGTGCGCTGAAAGATGCGATCCGCAGCATCGACAGCATGACTGACGAGGACATGATTTATACCGATGACAACCCCAAACCAGAAGCACCCGAAAAGGAGCTGCGTCAGTTGGGATATTCA
>NZ_JMPR01000059.1 GCF_000735525.1 Tatumella ptyseos ATCC 33301
TCCGTACCAGGCTAAATCAGAGATCTGGGCCTTTTTGATGACTTCGTGCAAATTCTGCCGGAGTCAGGTTATTTAACGAAGAATGCGGACGAAAATGGTTATATTCCTGCCGCCAGTGTTCAATTTTTTTCTGAGCATCTTCCAGAGATAAGAACCAATGGACATTCAGACATTCATCTCTCAGGCTTCCATTAAATGACTCGATAAAGGCATTATCTGTAGGCTTTCCGGGGCGTGAGAAGTCCATCGTTACCTGATTTTCATACGCCCACCGGTCCATCGATTTCGAGATAAATTCGCTGCCATTGTCCGTCTGCAGCCTTTGCGGGACTCGCCCCAGTGACCCTTTCAATCGTTCCATGACAGCCACCACATCCTCGCCGCGTAACCCCTGTCCGACCTCGATCGCCAGACATTCCCGGCTAAAATTATCCACTATAGTTAGCGCCCGGATCCGACGCCCGTTGAACAGATTATCAGCAACGAAATCCATGCTCCAGCACTGATCTGCAGCAAGTACCTGCGGCCTTCCTTTCCTGTGTCTGGCCGTCACATGTCGGTGAGGGCGCTTCGAGCGCAGATTGAGACCCTCAAGGCAGTAAATACGGTGTGTTTTCTTACGGTTAATCAACCAACCTTCACGGCGCAGAAGAATATGAATACGCTCGTAGCCGTAACGGATCCGGGTTTCAGCAATCTCTCTTATTCGCTGTGTGATCGCGCGATCATCCCGACGACTGCGGTAATGATACACTGTGCGACTCTGCATCATTAGACTGCACCCCCTGCGTACACCGATTCGGTATGCCGCCAGCAGATATTCCACCGCCTCACGCTTCTGGAGCGGCCTCAGAACTTTTTTCGGATGACATCCTGCAACATTTCCTTGTCCAGACTCAGATCTGCCACCAGGCGTTTGAGGCGATGATTCTC
>NZ_JMPR01000060.1 GCF_000735525.1 Tatumella ptyseos ATCC 33301
TGGATCAGGGTAACAACCATTTTGATGTTGTCACCAGGCATTACCATCTCTACGCCTTCCGGCAGTTCGATGGTTCCGGTCACGTCAGTTGTACGGAAGTAGAACTGTGGACGGTAGCCTTTGAAGAACGGAGTATGACGGCCGCCTTCGTCTTTAGACAGAATATAAACTTCTGACTCGAACTGGGTGTGTGGTTTGATTGAACCTGGTTTAGCCAGAACCTGACCACGTTCGATCTCTTCACGCTTGATACCACGCAGCAGAACACCAACGTTCTCACCCGCCTGACCCTGGTCCAGCAGTTTACGGAACATTTCAACACCGGTACAGGTTGATTTCGCAGTATCTTTGATACCAACGATCTCAACTTCTTCACCGACTTTGATGATCCCGCGCTCTACACGACCGGTAACAACTGTACCACGACCGGAGATTGAGAATACGTCTTCGATTGGCAGCAGGAACGGCTGATCGATAGCACGCTCTGGCTCAGGGATGTAAGAATCCAGGAAGCCAGCCAGCTCCAGAATCTTCTCTTCCCACTCGCCTTCACCTTCCAGTGCTTTCAGCGCTGAACCGCGAACGATTGGCGTGTCGTCACCTGGGAATCGTACTGTGACAGCAGGTCACGGACTTCCATTTCTACCAGTTCCAGCAGCTCTTCATCATCAACCATGTCACATTTGTTCAGGAACACGATGATGTAAGGAACGCCTACCTGGCGGCCCAGCAGGATGTGCTCACGGGTCTGAGGCATAGGGCCGTCAGTTGCAGCAACAACCAGGATAGCGCCGTCCATCTGTGCAGCACCGGTGATCATGTTTTTAACGTAGTCGGCGTGGCCCGGGCAGTCAACGTGTGCATAGTGACGGGTCGGGGTTTCGTATTCTACGTGTGAAGTATTGATGGTAATACCACGTGCTTTTTCTT
>NZ_JMPR01000061.1 GCF_000735525.1 Tatumella ptyseos ATCC 33301
CCCCTGACGCCCCCTGCGGTGTACTTCACCACTGCGTCGCAGTATCCGGTAAAACGTGGATTCACTTGCCAGGTAAATACCTTTATCCGCCAGCCGTGGCACGATTTGTGACGGTGGCAGGCTGGCATATTCCGGCTGATGGCAGACATCCCGTATCCGGTTTTCTTCCTCAGAAGATAGCCGGTTAAACGGTACCGGCCTGAGGGCTTCAGGTCTGCCGTCACGCGGATTTTTCATCCATCGTCGCCAGGTACGCAGACTGATGCTGACTTCCCGGCAGGCAATGGCCCGTCGTGCACCCGACGTTACCGCTTCATTTATCCACAGAATAAACTGCTGTCGTTCGCTTTCAGGGGTCAGTCGTCCGCGTCTGTTTCCCCGTAGTAATCCGTGAGCTTTTTTCGCAACACCAGTATGGCTGCCGCCTCCGCCAGGGCTTTTTCCTTGCGGAGCAGTTCTTTCTTCAGCTGTTTATTTTCTTTCAGGCTTTGTTTCAGCGCCGCTTTATCACCAGGATTCTCCGTCTGTAAAAATCCGTGCCGCCACTGAACCAGCTGTTCCGGATAGAGTCCTTTTTTACGGCAGTATTCTGCTACTTCAGCTTCAGAAAGCGTGGCAGTTTCGACTATTGCGGCAAAGCGTGCTTCTGACGACCATTGTTCACTGTTCTTTTCTGCACCGGGCACCGGTTTCCCCTCTGATTTAGCCTGATTACGCCAGTTATAGAGGGTAGCTTCCGATATTCCTTCCATCTGTGCAACGGCTGCCACGGTCATATTGTAAGGCGGTAACAGTTTTGCCAGTGTTGC
>NZ_JMPR01000062.1 GCF_000735525.1 Tatumella ptyseos ATCC 33301
AATTTCAAACAGCCGGATCTGCTGCTCGTGGGTTATTTCGCCAACCAGTGGCCCGTAGACCTTAACGAACTGAGCGGCCAGGTGATTTCTAAGATACGCAGCCCTGGAGCAAATAACCGCTTTGAATTCTTCAATCCCGGCCCGTCTGAGCGTGGCATAGATTTCTCCGGTGCTGCGTTCGCGCATATCATAACCGCGCCCTAACGTAACGCCGGATCGCCCCCCGGGCCAGTGAAGAATACGGGAAAAGTTGGGATAACGGTGCTGCCTGAACGGTTCCACTGCGGTGATATAGTCTGAGCCTTCTGCATCAAAAGTTATTTGTCCTTCATATACCCGGAGCGCCCCCCGGGTATTGCGTGGCCGCCAATGTGGACTTAATGCATTGCTTAACGCCTGAATAAAATAAGTATCAACGGATGTTATCAGCCCTGAAGGCGACATATTCAGCAGACGTTGATACCAGCGAATAGCTTCTATCGTGCCTTGTCCGCACTGGCCGTCAATCTTCAAAGTTCGCCCGGTGCTCTGTCGGTAACCCGCCCCGGAAATGAGTTGCTGGATTTTTTTTACCTCTGCGGGTGCATTGGTGCCGCATGTACCGACCGATGAGAAAAGGCGATCGGGATGCAACGTCATGGGAGCGTGAGAGCGTCCAGTCATATGAGTAAATTCCCTGTCAGTATTCATCCCTGGGTGATCCAGGTTGTAGAATACGCCACCGGGGGTGAAGAGTAACCGAGGGATTGACTGATTTGTCGGCAGGATAACAATTTTGATTTCAAGTCATCATTTTCTACAGCA
>NZ_JMPR01000063.1 GCF_000735525.1 Tatumella ptyseos ATCC 33301
CGGCAACAGAAGGTCACTGTCCCGACAACTTATACGGCTTCCGGCCCCTGTCAGGTCTGGTCATGGGACATCACCGGGTTACCGTCGGTGGTACGTGGACGCTGGTATTACCTGTATATTATAACTGACCTGTACAGCCGGAAAATCACCGGTTATGAAGTGCATGAGACAGAAAGCGGTGAACAGGCTGCTGCCTTAATGCAACGCAGTGTCATGCGTGAAGGCTGCTGGCGGCATCCGCTGGTCCTGCACGCAGATAACGGCGCAGCCATGAAATCACAGACGCTGCAGATGAAACTGCACGAACTGAATATCACGCCGTCTCACAGCCGTCCGCGGGTCAGTAACGATAATGCGTATGCAGAGTCACTGTTCCGGACGCTGAAGTATGTGCCGCAGTGGCCGTCATCGGGGTTCAGAACGCTGTCGGATGCCCGCCAGTGGGTGGATAAATTTACCCGGTGGTATAACGAAACGCACCGTCACAGCGGAATACGCTATGTGACTCCGTCAGAGCGGCA
>NZ_JMPR01000064.1 GCF_000735525.1 Tatumella ptyseos ATCC 33301
GTGTCTACATAGTATCCACGGCACCAGAACTCCCTGTTTCTATACTTAAATTTCAAATCCCCGAACTGTTCATACAGCATCAGACTGCTTTTGCCCTTCAGATACCCCATAAAGCCCGATACACTCATCTTCGGCGGGATCTCCAAAAGCATATGAATATGATCAGCACAACATTCCGCTTCCAGGATATTCACATTTTTCCATTCACACAGCTTTCTTAAAATGCTCCCTATTGCCCTTCGCCGCTCTCCATAAAAGACCTGCCTTCGGTACTTAGGTGCGAAAACTATGTGATATTTACAGTTCCATCGGGTATGCGCTAAGCTCTTTTCGTCCCTCATTGGGACCCCCTTTTGATTTCCTGTTGAACCTTTGCAGTTGCCAGACCGCAAGGTGTTTTAACAAATCAAAAGGGGTTTTTATATACGGCCCAAAGCTGAAAGCTTTACGGAACCCCCAGCCTAGCTGGGGGTTTTCTGGATACAAAA
>NZ_JMPR01000065.1 GCF_000735525.1 Tatumella ptyseos ATCC 33301
TACCGTGCTGACACAAACAAATTCTTCGGTTCCCGTGTATCCGCTCTGAGCAGGTTCCGCCCGTCATACGTGCAGTAGTTTCAGTTGCCGCGTGGCGGCGGCCGGGTTAAGGCCCGAAGGCGCGGGCCTTAACAATCCGCGCCTGGCGCAGGTCCTCGCTGTACCCTCACTTATCGCTCCGGCCTGACGGCCCGCCCGGATTCGCCGTCCTGGCTCAGCCGTGCTTTCGCCGGCGTCCATGCCGGCTCAGCCTGGCCGTCACTCTGCGTTCGGCGCTGCGGATAGCGCCCCAAAACCTTCTATCCGGGCATCGCCACTGTTTTCCGGTTTTAAAACAAAATCTTATCCGCTTTTCCTCGGATGTTTGCACCGGTGGTCGGGCGACATCGCACCGCTGAGCGAGTGAATGTGGCCAGGACGAGCCGTATGGACGCGGCGAGAGGTCATGCT
>NZ_JMPR01000066.1 GCF_000735525.1 Tatumella ptyseos ATCC 33301
AACGAGGGAATGTGGCCAGGACGAGCCGCATGGACGCGGCGAGAGGTCATGCTGAGCAGGAGCGAATCATGACCGGTCCGTAAAGGACATATGCGCGAGTGAAGGTACCGCGTAGCGGCGGGCAGGCCTGTCGCAGGGCAGGGAGTGCAGAGGGCGCGGCCTGGCGCCCTTTGCCCGGTCGCCCGCGGCGGGGCAAAGGCAGCAAGCCTTACCACAAAGCGAACGGAATATTCACCGTGCTGATAATAAAATATGCATCTGTTTCCCGTGGATCCGCTCTGAGCAGGTTCCGCCCGTCATGCGTACAGTAGTTTCAGTTGCCGCGTGGCGGCTGCCGGGTTAAGACCCGAAGGCGCGGGCCTTAACAATCCGCGCCTGGCGCAGGTCCTCGCTGTCCCCTCACTTATCGCTCCGGCCTGACGGCCCGCCCGGATCCGCCGTCCC
>NZ_JMPR01000067.1 GCF_000735525.1 Tatumella ptyseos ATCC 33301
GCAGCCACAGTATCACCACCACCGTCACTGATGCGGCCGGCAATACCAGCCAGCCTTCGGCAGCGATTCCTGTCACGGTCGAGACCACGGCACCGGCAGAAGCAGGCGATATCAGCCTGACCGATTCCGCCGGGGACGATCTGAGCGGGAAGACCAGTAACGATGCCACCCCGATCCTCAAAGGGACCGCGGCAGCCGGCGACACCGTCACCATTCTCGACAACGGCAAAGCCATCGGTACCGCTACTGCGGGCAGCGACGGCAGCTGGAGCAGCACCCTGCCGGCCCTGGCCGACGGCAGCCACAGTATTACCACCACGGTCACCGATGCCGCCGGCAATACCGGGCAGCCTTCGGCCGCGATTCCTGTCACGGTCGAGACCACGGCACCGGCAGCAGCAGGCGATATCAG
>NZ_JMPR01000068.1 GCF_000735525.1 Tatumella ptyseos ATCC 33301
CCGGAGTAGAGTCATTTGTCTCCGCTCCGGACAGGTTATTACCGTTACCGTCGGTCAGTTCGACATCACCGGCTGCTGCCGGCGCCGTGGTATCGACCGTCACAGGAATGGCGGCCGAAGGCTGGCTGGTATTGCCGGCGGCATCGGTGACCGTGGTGGTGATGCTGTGGCTGCCGTCGGCCAGGGCCGGCAGGGTACTGCTCCAGCTGCCGTCGCTGCCTGCCGTGGCGGTACCGATGGCTTTACCGTTGTCGAGGATAGTGACGGTGTCGCCGGCTGCCGCAGTCCCTTTCAGGATCGGGGTGGCATCGTTACTGGTCTTCCCGCTCAGATCGTCCCCGGCGGAATCGGTCAGGCTGATATCGCCTGCTTCTGCCGGTGCCGTGGTCTCGACCGTGACAGG
>NZ_JMPR01000069.1 GCF_000735525.1 Tatumella ptyseos ATCC 33301
AAAAAATCCCCGCCAGATGACGGGGATAAAATTACACCAGGGATAAGACTATTGATAAACGAACGTCACACCGACGATTGACTGAACCTTTCCTGCCACAACCTGACCACTGGTTCGGGCATAGGAGGCAGTTAATCCCAGACTGACCGGGGTGGTTCCGACATTCCCCAGCGATACCGTCTGGTTTGTCGCCAGCACACCGCTACTGTTGGATAACTGAACCCCTACCCCCGTTGCCGGAGAGGTGGAGGCGGTATTCGTGAATATAGTGGCCGCGCTGTTGCTTGTTGTACCGGTCAGATAATACGACAGAGCCTTAGTGGAGCCACAATGAACCGTCAGCGGAACACTTGCGGTTCCCGGATAGTCAGGCAAAGGCACCGCAACATTTCG
>NZ_JMPR01000070.1 GCF_000735525.1 Tatumella ptyseos ATCC 33301
CGGTGAATATTCCGTTCGCTTTGTGGTAAGGCTTGCTGCCTGTAATCCGCTGCGGGCGACCGGGCAAAGGGCGCCAGGCCGCGCCCTCTGCACTCCCTGCCTTGCGACAAGCCTGCCCGCCGCTGCGCGGTACCTTCACTCTCTCATGTGTCCTTTACGGACCGGTCATGATTCGCTCCTGCTCAGCATGACCTCTCGCCGCGTCCCTGCGGCTCGTCCTGGCCACATTCACTCGCTCAGCGGTGCGATGTCGCCCGACCCACGGTGCAGACATCCGCGGAAAAGCGGATTGTGATTTTGTTTTAAAACCGAAGGACAGTGGCGATGCCCGGAGAGCAGGTTTTGGGGCGCTATCCGCAGCGCCGAATGCAGAGTGACGGCCAGGTA
>NZ_JMPR01000071.1 GCF_000735525.1 Tatumella ptyseos ATCC 33301
GGTAATCCCCCCGAAAAATCGGTGTGTTCATAAGTAGAATTCTCTACTAACCTGAATTCAGGGGGATCTCTATGAAGCGATCACGTTTTACTGACAGCCAGATCATCGCCATTCTTAAGCAGGCGGAAGCGGGTACTCCGGTACCTGAATTGTGCCGGGAACATGGCATCAGCAGTGCCAGTTTTTATAAATGGCGTTCGAAGTTTGGCGGGATGGATGCTGCCCTTATGTCCCGCCTGAAAGAACTGGAAGAGGAAAATCGTCGTCTCAGGAAGATGTATGCCGAAGAACGGCTGAAGTCTGAAATCATTCAGGAAGCCATGGCAAAAAAGTGGTAAAGCCGT
>NZ_JMPR01000072.1 GCF_000735525.1 Tatumella ptyseos ATCC 33301
GGCGACATCGCACCGCTGAGCGAATGAATGTGTCCAGGACGAGCCGCATGGACGCGGCGAGAGGTCATGCTGAGCAGGAGCGAATCATGACCGGTCCGTAAAGGACACATGAATGAGTGAAGGCACCGCGAAGCGGCGGGCAGGCTTGTCGCCAGGCAGGGAGTGCAGAGGGCGCGGTCCTGCGCCCGTTGCCCGGTCCCCCGTGGCGTGGCTAAGGCAGTATGCCTTATTATAAAGCGAACGGAATATTCACCGTGCCGGGATGAAAAACAACGGACGAACTCTTTACCCACAAACCAGAGACAAAAATCTTATCCGCTTTTCCGCGGATGCCAA
>NZ_JMPR01000073.1 GCF_000735525.1 Tatumella ptyseos ATCC 33301
TCGCCGCCACGCGGCAACTGAAACTACTTCACGTATGACGGGCGGAACCGGCTCAGAGCTGATCCACGGGAAACAGATGCATATTTTATTATCAGCACGGTGAATATTCCGTTCGCTTTGCAGTAAGGCTTGCTGCCTGTAATCCGCCACAGGCGACCGGGCAAAGGGCGCCAGGCCGTGCCCTCTGCACTCCCTGCCTTGCGACAAGCCTGCCCGCCGCTACGCGGTACCTTCACTCACTCATATGTCCTTTACGGACCGGTCATGATTCGCTCCTGCTCAGCATGACCTCTCGCCGCGTCCATGCGGCTCGTCCTGGCCACATTCACTCGCT
>NZ_JMPR01000074.1 GCF_000735525.1 Tatumella ptyseos ATCC 33301
TGTCACGGTCGAGACCACGGCGCCGGCAGAAGCCGGTGATGTCGAACTGACCGACGGTAACGGTAATAACCTGTCCGGAGCGGAGACAAATGACTCTACCCCGATCCTGAAAGGGACCGCGGCAGCCGGCGACACCGTCACCATTCTGGACAACGGTAAAGTCATCGGCACAGTCACTGCCGGCAGCGACGGCAGCTGGAGCAGCACCCTGCCGGCCCTGGCCGACGGCAGCCACAGCATCACCACCACGGTCACCGATGCCGCCGGCAATACCAGCCAGCCTTCGGCGGCTATTCCTGTCACGGTCGAGACCTCGGCG
>NZ_JMPR01000075.1 GCF_000735525.1 Tatumella ptyseos ATCC 33301
CTCGTTTTTCTCCGGGCCACCCACCCGGTGACTTACCGCGACATCGCACCGCTGAGCGAGGGAATGTGTCCAGGGCGAGCCGCAGGGACGCGGCGAGAGGTCATGCTGAGCAGGAGCGAATCATGACCGGTCCGTAAAGGACACATGAATGAGTGAAGGTACCGCGCAGCGGCGGGCAGGCTTGTCGCAGGGCCGGGAGTGCAGAGGGCGCGGCCATGCGCCCTTTGCCCGGTCGCCCACGGCGGATTACAGGCAGTATGCCTTATTATAAAGCGAACGGAATATTCACCGTGCCGGGATGAAAAACAACGGACG
>NZ_JMPR01000076.1 GCF_000735525.1 Tatumella ptyseos ATCC 33301
GTTTCAGCAGGCACTGCTGAATGATGGTGGAGCTAAGCGGGATCGAACCGCTGACCTCCTGCGTGCAAGGCAGGCGCTCTCCCAGCTGAGCTATAGCCCCATCGATGGTAATTTTCTGAAGTGTCCTATTCTTTTTCAGACAAGGCATGGCTTCGCGACGCATAGCCTGCTATGCGAGCCGGAGTCATAACGCCGTATGAGAAAGAATTGGTAGGCCTGAGTGGACTTGAACCACCGACCTCACCCTTATCAGGGGTGCGCTCTAACCACCTGAGCTACAAGCCTGCAGAAGATTACTGCTCTCTTTAA
>NZ_JMPR01000077.1 GCF_000735525.1 Tatumella ptyseos ATCC 33301
AATATTCCGTTCGCTTTGTGGTAAGGCTTGCTGCCTGTAATCCGCCACGGGCGACCGGGCAAAGGGCGCCTGGCCGCGCCCTCTGCACTCCCTGCCTTGCGACAGGCCTGCCCGCCGCTACGCGGTACCTTCACTCATTCATGTGTCCTTTACGGACCGGTCATGATTCGCTCCTGCTCAGCATGACCTCTCGCCGCGTCCCTGCGGCTCGTCCTGGCCACATTCACTCGCTCAGCGGTGCGATGTCGCCCGACCAACGGTGCAGACATCCGCGGAAAAGCGGATTGTGGTTTTGTTTTAAAACCGG
>NZ_JMPR01000078.1 GCF_000735525.1 Tatumella ptyseos ATCC 33301
AATTGGGGAGGGGTCAGAAGGCCCAGATCTCTGATTTAGCCTGGTACGGAAATTGGGGAGGGGTCATCATCAAGAATGTTTTCTAGTAACCTGTCGGCAGGTTCTAATTTGTCTGAATTATGCTCACGCCAATGCGCTGTTAACTTCCCTGTTACTGCATCGTTTAGAACCGATTGACGGTATTGTTGTAGTTTAGTTTTTGCTTGTTTTAGCTCTACAACACCTGCATCAATATGAGAAAATAACTCTTCTATTTTTTGTACAATTAGTCCTTGTATTTTCTGCGGGGCCAAGTTAAAGA
>NZ_JMPR01000079.1 GCF_000735525.1 Tatumella ptyseos ATCC 33301
ACGGCAGCCGGCGACACCGTCACCATTCTCGACAACGGTAAAGCCATCGGCACCGCCACCGCGGGCAGCGACGGCAGCTGGAGCAGCACCCTGCCGGCCCTGGCCGACGGCAGCCACAGTATCACCACCACGGTCACCGATGCCGCCGGTAACACCAGTCAGCCTTCGGCGGCTATTCCTGTCACGATCGAGACCACGGCGCCGGCAGCAGCCAGTGATGTCGAACTGACCGACGGTAACGGTAATAACCTGTCCGGAGCGGAGACAAATGACTCTACTCCGGTTCTCAAAGGGACC
>NZ_JMPR01000080.1 GCF_000735525.1 Tatumella ptyseos ATCC 33301
CAGCGGTGCGATGTCGCCCGACCAACGGTGCAAACATCCGCGGAAAAGCGGATTGTGGTTTTGTTTTAAAACCGGAAAACAGTGGCGATGCCCGGAGAGCAGGTTTTGGGGCGCTATCCGCAGCGCCGAACGCAGAGTGACGGCCAGGCTGAGCCGGCAGGGACGCCGGCGAAAGCACGGTTGAGCCAGGACGGCGAATCCTGGCGGGCCGTCAGGCCGGAGCGATAAGTGAGGGGACAGCGAGGACCTGCGCCAGGCGCGGATTGTTAAGGCCCGCGCCTTCGGGCCTTAACCCGG
>NZ_JMPR01000081.1 GCF_000735525.1 Tatumella ptyseos ATCC 33301
CCCTGCCCGACACGTTTAACTACGGGGTGGAAGTCCGTCACCCGGAATTTTTTGCGCGGGGGGAAGCAGAACGGGCCCTGAACCGGGGACTGGCTGATCGCGGTATTAATCGCGTGATCCT
The DNA here is from genome assembly GCF_000735525.1 of Tatumella ptyseos ATCC 33301. Taxonomy (GTDB): domain Bacteria; phylum Pseudomonadota; class Gammaproteobacteria; order Enterobacterales; family Enterobacteriaceae; genus Tatumella; species Tatumella ptyseos. Next base: position 122 of record NZ_JMPR01000081.1, read on the forward strand.
CGACAGCCGGGCGGTACATGCATCCCCTTCCCGAACGGCTGCCGCGCTGGATGCCAAAGCCAAAAAGCCCAAAGTGCCGGTACATGCCGTACGCACTGCCGACGCACCGATGATCCGCTTTATCGGCAGTGATGATGTTAATGATTCCTCAGCCCTGTTTTCTGACTGGT
>NZ_JMPR01000082.1 GCF_000735525.1 Tatumella ptyseos ATCC 33301
CACCCCGCCGGTGGCAAATAATGACACGGCGGTGGCGAAAGAAAATACGCCGGTGAACGGTAATGTGCTGACCAATGACACGGATAAAGACGGCGACACGCTGACGGTGACGCAGTTCACCGTGCAAGGCCACACGGTGAAAGCCGGTGAAACCGCGACCATCAGTGGTGTGGGCACCCTGACCATCGGCAGTGACGGTAAGTACACCTTTACCCCGGTGAACGGTTATACCGGGACAGTCCCGTCTGCAACCTACACGGTCACGGACGGGCAGGCCACGTCCACCGCG
>NZ_JMPR01000083.1 GCF_000735525.1 Tatumella ptyseos ATCC 33301
CGTCCAGGACGAGCCGCAGGGACGCGGCGAGAGGTCATGCTGAGCATGGAGCGAATCATGACCGGTCCGTAAAGGACACATGAATGAGTGAAGGTACCGCGCAGCGGCGGGCAGGCTTGTCGCAAGGCCGGGAGTGCAGAGGGCGCGGCCATGCGCCCTCTGCCCGGTCGCCCGCAGCGGATTACAGGCAGCAAGCCTTATTATAAAGCGAACGGAATATTCACGGTCTGAGATAGAAAAAACAACAGCCAGACTCACTACCCACAACCCTGAGAC
>NZ_JMPR01000084.1 GCF_000735525.1 Tatumella ptyseos ATCC 33301
GTCTTCAAGTTGCCGCAGACGGCGCAATTCTGTCACGCCCATACCGCCAAATTTCTTTTTCCAATTGTAAAACGTCGCCTCAGAAATCCCCATCTTTCTGCAGACTTCCTCGACGCGAGTGCCGGTTTCAGCCTGTTTGAGTGCAAAAGCGATTTGTTCCTCGGTATAACGTGTCTTTTTCATAACGAATGACCTCTTTTGGGAAGGAAAAGAAAGGCCGAAAACTCTACTTTACAACGGTACTGAATAAAGGGGGAAGGTCA
>NZ_JMPR01000085.1 GCF_000735525.1 Tatumella ptyseos ATCC 33301
CGTTAGACGGTCTTCGGGTTTTAAACTCATCTGTAATTTTTATCTCAGACCGTGAATATTCCGTTCGCTTTATAATAAGGCTTGCTGCCTGTAATCCGCCGTGGGCGACCGGGCAAAGGGCGCATGGCCGCGCCCTCTGCACTCCCGGCCTTGCGACAAGCCTGCCCGCCGCTGCGCGGTACCTTCACTCACTCATATGTCCTTTACGGACCGGTCATGATTCGCTCCTGCTCAGCA
>NZ_JMPR01000086.1 GCF_000735525.1 Tatumella ptyseos ATCC 33301
AAGTATCCTCCGGCATAGCCGGAGGTTTTTCAAATGCGCCTGTAAGGCTCTCTTACCAGCAGCGCCCTAACAGGCGCATCGCAATCTGACATTTGCATTTTGGATTACTTACGGCCCGTAAACGGGCTTCCCGGATAAGGGATCGACAACTGCTCTCCCATTTTATCCGCTTCGAGCTGGTGCTTTATATATTCCTGTATCTTTTTCGTGTTCTTGCCTACC
>NZ_JMPR01000087.1 GCF_000735525.1 Tatumella ptyseos ATCC 33301
GACATCACGGCTGCTGCCGGCGCCGTGGTATCGACCGTGACAGGAATCGCCGCCGAAGGCTGCCCGGTATTGCCGGCGGCATCGGTGACGGTGGTGGTAATACTGTGGCTGCCGTCGGCCAGGGCCGGCAGGGTGCTGCTCCAGCTGCCGTCGCTGCCCGCAGTAGCGGTACCGATGGCTTTGCCGTTGTCGAGAATGGTGACGGTATCA
>NZ_JMPR01000088.1 GCF_000735525.1 Tatumella ptyseos ATCC 33301
AGGACGGCGGATCCGGGCGGGCCGTCAGGCCGGAGTGATAAGTGAGGGGACAGCGAGGACCTGCGCCAGGCGCGGATTGTTAAGGCCCGCGCCTTCGGGTCTTAACCCGGCCGCCGCCACGCGGCAACTGAAACTACTTCACGTATGACGGGCGGAATCTGCTCAGAGCAGATAACCGGGAAACGGATGCATTCTTTATGTCAGA
>NZ_JMPR01000089.1 GCF_000735525.1 Tatumella ptyseos ATCC 33301
TGCCGTGGTCTCGACCGTGACAGGAATCGCTGCCGAAGGCTGGCTGGTATTGCCGGCCGCATCGGTGACGGTGGTGGTGATACTGTGGCTGCCGTCGGCCAGGGCCGGCAGGGTGCTGCTCCAGCTGCCGTCGCTGCCTGCCGTAGCGGTGCCGATGGCTTTACCGTTGTCGAGGATAGTGACGGTGTCGCCGGCTGCCGC